>JBGSSJ010000008.1:0-6502 GCA_041737125.1 Minisyncoccia bacterium | reverse complement strand
AGTTCCGCCTAAGAGTTCATATCGACGGCGGAGTTCGGCACCTCGATGTCGGCTCACCTTATCCTGGTGGTGGAGAAGCTGCCAAGGGTTTAGCTGTTCGCTAATTAAAAAGGTACGCGAGCTGGGTTCAAACCGTTAAGAAGTTAATTACGAATTACTAATTAGTAATTACGAATTGAATTTTTGACAGTTTGAACCAATTGAGGAAAAGTCGAAGAAAGAAATTTCTTCGCAACTGTTTTAATCTGAGATCAAGTCCATAATATACAGTATGTATATCACGGCGGTGTATTATAGAAATATAATATGTGAAGTTCACTTATTTCGGTGAAATCCTATTTCGAAAGAAAGGACAATACCGAGGGAAGAAGAGTAATTACGAATTAATAATTACAAATTACGAATGAAATGCATTTGCATCCAATTCTTAATTAGTAATTCGTCATTAGTAATTGTTTTACGCCCGTAGAGACTAAACGTGAACTGTCTAAAGCAATTTAGATAAATTTATAGTCCGATCCCACAAGTAATTGTGGTTCTAGAGTTTCGCACGCTCGAAATTCTGGAAGTAAAACATAGATGCGTGAGACAGGTTGGTCTCCTATCTACTGCAGGCGTTGATTCTTGAGAAGATTTGCTCCTAGTACGAGAGGACCGGAGTGAACTGACCTCTGGTGTGTGGGCTCTACTGCCAAGTGGACTGCCCAGTAGCTATGTCGGGAATGGATAACCTCTGAAAGCATCTAAGAGGGAAGCCAGCTTCAAGATTAGGAATCGTTTGAGAAACCTGAGAGATGATCAGGTCGATAGGCACTAGGTGTACAGACAGTAATGTCTTTAGCCAAGGTGTACTAATCGTTCGATTCCTATTAGGAAATTCGGAAATCATTCATTATTATTTCGTTTACAGCATTCAGTTTTCAGGTATCATGTGCCGAGATACGTCTCGACGTAAATACTTGAAAGCTAAATAAGTTGAATTTTTTGTTCTGGTGATTTGGTACTGGGGTCACACCCGATTACATTCCGAACTCGGAAGTTAAGCCCATCTACGCCGATGATACTCTTTTTGGGGGAAAGTAGGTTGTCGCCAGAACAAAGAATTTAATAAAGTAAAAACCACTAGGACTATCCTAGTGGTTTTTACTTTAGCCATAAATCTTATTTCTGGCAGACAACCGTGAGAGGTTAACAAGCAGGTTTACACGGATAATTTCGTGCTCGAAATTTCCGCGACCCCGCCTCAGCCCGTCGGCTTCCGGCCTTGCAGTCGGGGGTCCTGCCCCGACTTCACACCAGAACAAAGAATTTAAAAAAATAAAAAACATTGCAATTGATTGCAATGTTTTTTATTTACAGTTTTTATGTATCTGATATAATTTAAACTATGGAAAATATAATTGAGAAAAAAGGTGTGTATCAGGGGAGTTTGATTTTTGCTCTATTGTTTGGGGGACCTTTCGTTACAGGTTGGCTAGTGAGTGAGAATTTAAAAGAACTTGGTGAGTTTAAAAAAGCCAGAAAGATTAAAATAATTGGTATTATTTCAGGTTTATTTTTTATGTTTCTCCCAGCAATTTTTTTCTTACTAACAAAGGAGGCCTTTCATAATAGTGTTTACATAGGAATCTTAAGCCTTTCTTTTTCCTATGGTCTAATTTCATCCTTGGGTACTAAAGTAAAAGAATATTTAGAAAAAGGGGGTGTAAAAAGGAAAAAATGGCCAGTTATATGTATTATTTTCGCTATATTAAACATAGTTTTAGTTGTCTTGCCTATGGTAAGTAATCTTATTTAAATAAAAAGTACTAAAATCCGCTTCATATTGAAGCGGATTTTTGCTATAGTATGACTATATGTCATGGGCATCACGTAGACAATTCCAATATCTCTCTTATGTATTTACTTTTATAGGTATCGTCGCTTTTATAATTATATGGCCGTATATTTCGAAGGAGCCGACTTGTACTGACGGTAGGCAGAATGGTGGCGAGAGTGGGGTAGACTGTGGCGGAAGTTGTCAGAGAATATGTACAGCAGAAACTACAGAGCCACAAATTCTCTGGAAGCGAGCCTTTCCGGTGACTGGAAGTATTTATAACTTAGTTGCATTAGTAGAGAATAGAAACAAAGAAGCCGGCATATATGAAGTATCTTATGAATTCAGAATTTATAATGATAAGAATATCTTGATAGGTAGAAGGGAAGGTAAAACTTTCATTCCTCCGAATCAGCAGTTCGCAGTATTTGAATCACGTTTTAATTCTGGTCAGCAAGAGATCAAGAGTGTGGATTTCTCTTTCACTTCACCATTTGTTTGGCTGAAGAAGAAGCCAACAATACAAGCACAAGATATATATGTGGATAACATATTTTTAGGGGAAGACGAGAATAGTCCGATTCTCTCTGCTCGTTTGAATAATGACTCTATTTATAACTTACCAGAATTTGATGCCATCGCTATACTCTATGGCAGTGATGGTAATGCAGTGAATGCTTCGAAAACGCACAAAGAAGGACTTGATAGTAATAAAGACACATCATTATTATTTACTTGGCCGAATCCATTCAATAATAAGGTGGTAAAGAATGAAATCCTGATTCTTGTTAATCCTTTTATTACTTCTTTCTAATTATGAAAGCACGCTTTTTACAGATAGACTGGCTATTATTCCTCTTCATCTTGCCTGTGCTTGGTGCAGGGCTCATAACAATGAAGTCTTTTACCGAGGCGACTCCTTATTTTTCTCATCAGCTAATCTGGATTTCAATTTCTTTTATTGTGTTTTTTATATTATCCCAGATAGATTTTAGATTTTTAAAGCGTACGGAAGTGCTAGTAAGTATCTTTTTATTTTTTTCACTCCTACTATTATTGCTATTTATCGCAGGACACACTGCCAATGGAGCTCAGTCTTGGTTCTCTTTCGGAGGGTTCTCTTTCCAGCCATCGGATATGATGAAGCTCGTAGTGATACTGATGCTTGCGAAATACTTTTCTCGTAGGCATGTAGAGATTGATAACTTCAAACATATTTTTATCTCAGGGTTATATGCTCTAATACCATTCCTTCTTGTTTTCTTACAACCGGATTTCGGTGGAGCTATTATTATATTCCTTATATGGTTCGGGATGACTCTTATCTCTGGTATATCTCGTAAATATTTATTAGTGGTTCTAGGCTTTGGGGCGGTGGCTTTCGCTCTTCTTTGGTCTTTTGTTTTTGTGCCATATCAGAAAGCTCGCATAGTGAATTTCTTCCAGCCCCTCTCGGATATTCATGGTTCGGGGTATAATGTCTATCAATCAACTATTGCAGTAGGTAGTGGACAATTAGTGGGGAAAGGTGTCGGTTTCGGTACTCAATCACGCCTCAAGTTCTTGCCAGAGTATCAGACTGATTTTATATTTGCTGCATTTGCAGAAGAGTGGGGCTTCGTAGGAGTAATTATATTATTCATATTACTTGGCTTAATTATATGGAGAATATTACACATAGCATTACTCGGGGCGACGAATTTTGAAATGCTTTTTGGTGTAGGGTTTGCTATTTATCTAATGAGTCACTTTATTATTAACATAGGGATGAATATAGGGGTTATGCCTGTAACGGGCATCACTCTACCGTTCATGAGTTATGGAGGTTCCCATCTTATAACTGAGTTTATAGGACTGGGTATTCTAATGGGCATGAATAAATATAGAAGAGTGGCTCATAGGGATGACATGCGCAATGAGTTTCTAGGTATTTAATTAAGAATAAAATTACAAATGCAAACACAAATAATAAATGGTAGGAAAATTAGAGATGGTATATTAGCTGAAGTAAAAGAGGAAGTAAGCAAACTCCCATTTGTTCCAGTTTTCTGTGACATTCTTATAGAAGGGGATCCTGTGTCGTTACAATATGTGGAGATGAAGGCTCGTACAGCGGAATCTGTAGGTATTAAGTTTCGTAATGCTACTTTCCCATCATCAATTACTACAGAAGAGCTTGTATTTCAGATAGAGAATTTAAATAGAGTTCCTCACATGTGTGGAATTATAGTTCAGCTACCACTACCATCACACATAGACAAGCAAACAGTTATAGATGCTATAGATCACCATCTGGATGTTGATTGTTTAGGCACAGTATCTAGTGATAAATTCTATGTGAATGCTAATGATATCGGTTTTCCTACAGCACTTGCCTGTATGAAGATACTTGATTCTATAGCAATAGATACAACTGACAAGAATATTGTAGTTTTGGGTAGAGGTACGCTTGTCGGTAAGCCAGTTGCCCATCTACTCGAAACACGCGGGCTAAAAGTAGATGTGGTTCACAGTAAGACAGAGAATACAGAGGAGCTCATGAAGAATGCCGATATAATTATCTCTGGTATTGGTAGTGGTAAATTCATAACAGGCGAAAAAGTAAAAGAAGGAGTGGTTATTATTGATGCTGGAACTTCTGAGGATAATGGTTCTGTTGTTGGAGATGTTGACACTGTATCTATCACTGGGAAAGCGTCATATTTATCACCGACGCCTGGTGGAGTAGGTCCAGTAACAGTGGCTATCCTACTATCGAATGTATTAAAAGTAGCAAAAAAGATGAAATAATTTATGAACAATAATTTATTTAATTTATTTTTCAATTTATCAACAGATCCATTTATTGCAAAGCTTGCATTGTTTCTATCTTATTCTTTTTCATACGGACTGATAGTCTTTGTAGTTGTATGGGCAATTTTTTTCAGTGAAAGGAAAATGTATAATTCTTCACTACTTTTCCTTTCAGGATTTTTCTCTTGGCTAATGTCTGACGCTATAAAGAATATTTTGAAAATAGATAGACCTTTCATCACAGAGCAGATCACACCACTTTATCATAGTCCTGGCTTCTCTTTTCCATCTAGTCACGCAGCTATTTTTACTAGTATCGCAGTAGCCATGTTCCTGATAAATAAGAAAGCCGGTTTCCTCTTTTTATTCTTTGCCATTCTTATTGGTCTTTCTCGTATGGTTATAGGGGTTCATTACCCTGTAGACGTATTCGGTGGTTTCCTTGTTGGATTAATTATAGGTTTAATATTTACTCAGATTTATAAGAAAATATGAATATAATAGATACCATTATACTAGGTGTTGTAGAAGGAGTAACAGAATTTCTCCCTATATCTTCAACTGCACATTTGGTAATAACTCATAATTTATTAAAAATTCCTACGACTGAATTTATCAAAAGCTTCGAAATTGTAATCCAGTTAGGGGCTATCCTTGCAGTAGTGGTTCTCTTTTATAAGAAAATATTCTCTTCTTCAAAATATTTTCTAAATATATGTATTGCTTTCATTCCGACTGGTATTATCGGCTTTGCTCTATATAAAATTATTAAATCATTTCTTCTTGGGAATTTATTATTAATAGGAGTAATGTTGCTCCTAGGAGGAATTGTGATTTTAATTTTTGAAGGATTAAATAAAGAAAAAGGAACAGATAATGATCATAAAACTATTGAAGCGCTGTCAGTTCGTGAGCTCCTCACACTAGGTTCTATACAGTCACTAGCTGTTATCCCTGGTGTGTCCCGCTCAGGAGCTGTCATAATAGGTGGCCGATTGCTTGGGCTTAATGCATCACTTATAACTGAATTTTCTTTTCTTCTTGCGATACCTACAATGCTCGCAGCAACTGCCTATGATTTACTGAAATCAGGGTTTTCTTTTACACGTGTAGAGTGGGGGACTATGGGTCTCGGTTTTATCGTGTCATTTATTGTTGCATTGTTAGTTGTTAAGTGGCTTATCAATTATATTAAAAATCATTCTTTTACAATATTTGGTTGGTATAGAATCATAATGGGGCTTATAATTATAGGTTTTATTGTTATTTAAATAAATAAATGGTTGTTCATAGATTATATTTATAAAAAAGATATCCACCTTCTACTATTGCTTCTCTATAACAACCATACTAAAATATACACATGCTTGGAATCTTCAAAAAGCTCCTAATCCCACTCATCATAATACTCGTCGGTTCATATGGCTACTTCTCTTACCAGATAAATACAGGTAAATACAAACACCCATTAGACCCATCACTTGCTCAAAATACAGAGGTTCTTTCGGAATCAGGGAATACTAATAAATACAAAGAGTTCTTCTCTCAATTCGTATCTCTTGATCTACTAACAGTAGATCTATCTTCCTTCTCTGATTCTAAAATAGTCACTTTCATAGAAGATAAAATCTTACCTAAAAGGTCTATTACACTAGAGAATAATAACTCTGATATATATAATTCACTTAAGACACCAGAAAAGTCAGTAGGTGAGAATCTTACTGATCTTAATAACTTGAATGATTTTAGTTTAAGCAACATAACAGAAAGGACCTCTCAGTATATTAACAGGGGAGTAATAACTAAAGTTGCAACTCCTGGTGCAAGACCTAGAGTAACGGTAACACCAAGACCGAGTACACCGACAGTACCGACTACACCAGTAATACC
>JBGSSJ010000001.1:0-18305 GCA_041737125.1 Minisyncoccia bacterium | reverse complement strand
CTTGGAGATAACAAGTAAGTGATATTTATGATAGGGAGCTAGAGAGTAAGTCAGATATGCTGAATCGTTTTCAATTAATATTCTTCGACTAATTACACTCCCCATACAAAAAGGACATTCATCTACAGTTTTTAGGAAGGTTTCATATTTCATATTTTAAATTATATCACAAGTCCGCAGGCGTATTATTTTTCGTAATTATTTAAGAAACATTTCTAATTCTCAACCTGCCTGCCGGCAGGCAGGGAATGTCGGAATGTTTTTTACCCCAGCATCCACACCACGACAGGTATAGTTATGATCGAGAGTATTGTAGTTGCAAGTATTATGTCCGCGGACAGATTCTCGTCGAGTTTATACTTTTCCGCGAGGATGAAGCTCGTCACCGCCGTAGGCATTGCCGATATCAGCACTGATACTTCTACGAATTCCCTGCTATAGCCTAGCATTATGGATATGACTAACACCACGATAGGCAGCACCAAGAGCTTCGCAAGCACTGCCACACCTCCGAGCATCATGCTCTCTTTCGATATATTCCTATTCATGAAGAACCCAAGCGTAAGCAAAGCAAGCGGACTTGCCGTCTGCCCTATGACCGATATAACTTTCGATCCTGCATTCATAGCCTCACTGTGTGGCACCAAGCTGAGAGCCACTCCCACTATTACGGCGATGACGAGCGGATTCTTCGCCAAGTCGAGCATATATGTAGACACTTTCTTCGTTCGGAGCACCATGTATTCCACGAGGAACACTGCTATTAGTAGCCCAGTGACGAGCTGTATAGCCCCCGCACCAATGCCCACTTCAATAGGGAAGTAGGGATATGCAGCACCGAGTATCGGGTAGCCCATGTACACAGTATTCCCGACCATGACTCCGAGCACCAATGCGACTTTCGTCTTGCTATTTATTTTAAAGAGGGACAGTACTAGCACGAGTATCAAGCAAAGCACGACGATGAGCCCCGCATGAAAGCCGAAGAAGCCAAGCGTGCTCCTCGTGAATTCTATATTCCAGAACAAGCTTATGATAAGCGCCGGCAATGACACATAGTATATGAACAAGTTGAGTCCATGTACGAACTTCTTTTTGAAGATGTCTAGTCGATGTAGCACATACCCGAGCGCAATGATACCGAATACCGGAAGCAGAATCATAAAAGTATTAATCATAATTTTGATTATAACAAAATAACATTATTTGCACGACTTCATATACCAAGCTCCAAGTGGTATACTTTATATAGTTTAAAATAATTTGAAAATCATTTATGAAAATTACATTTACCAAAGTCGTAGCCACAGTCACATACATCGGCATGGTCGTCATGAATTTCTTGGCGAATAGTTTGCCCATCAATAATCGCTCCACTGGTGCTATATCAGACAGCTATCCGAATATCTTTGCTCCCGCAGGGCCTGCTTTCTCTATCTGGGGTTTGATTTATCTTTTGCTTGGTATTTATGTCATCTATCAGTTTGTGAATAAGGATAACAGAGTGGATGCCGTGCTTGCTCAGATTAATCCACTCTTCATCGCCACATCAGTTGCCAATATTTCATGGATACTCGCATGGCATTATGATTACATCGGGCTCTCTGTCCTTATCATGACGACGCTGCTCATCCTCCTTATCAAGATCGCGGACATCCTCCGTGTTGAGCAGTTTAGCCAAGTAGGGAGGTTCATCATCCGCGCGCCTTTCAGTATCTACTTCGGGTGGATTACTGTCGCAACTATTGCGAACGTCACTGTGTTCCTGGTAAGTATCGGCTGGGATGGATTCGGTATTTCGGAGAGTATCTTGATGAGCATTATCTTGCTAGTAGGTGCCACAATAGGCATCATCCGCATGCACAAGGACAAGAATATCCCTTACGGCCTCGTCCTCATCTGGGCTTACTCATGGATATTATTCAAGCACATGTCGCCTACAGGATTCGATGGCCAGTATCCGACTGTTATCGCCACCACCATCGCCTATATCATGCTGTTCCTATTTTCTATCGGCAGGCTTGCTTTTAAGAAATAAAAAGGCAACTCTTGCAAAATATGCAACTGTTCAGTACTAGCTAGGACTGTCCTAGCTAGTGCTATACTAATCGATTATTTTTTGTGATAAAATATTTGTATGGAATTTTCTATTGAAAAATTCAATCTAGTAAAAGCCGAAGCCGAGCAATTTTATAACTCACAAGGAGAGGTTTACTGTCCTTATTTCGGAGAGAAGATTCACTTTAATTCAAAAGGTTTCGAGCATTTGATATTTAAAGAATGGAATAAGACTCGCACTATTTCAGATCAGTACTCCAGGTTCCGTCATTTGAAGCTAGCCCCCGAGATTATTAAACAGTCAAAGACTTTACAAGGCATATGGACTACTCAAAAATTAGAAAGAGTAAAGAAGAAAGATGGTTGGCAGAAAATTCTAAAACTAATTACATATTTTGAATTCATAGCAGTTCTGGAATCTCATGGATCGAAAGTTCGAGTAAAGGTTATAGTAAAGCAGATAGAAGGTGGAGAAAAATTCTTTTTGAGCATAATCCCATTTTGGGGAGTAAGTAAATCTAGTGGGGATAGGATCTTACATAGTGGTAATCCTGAGATTGATTAGATATCAAAAAACACCGCTCTCGCGATGTACTTTGATGGTACTTGGCTGCAGTTTATTTTAACCGCGAGAGAGTCGAAACCCTCACAAGCACCTACGAGGATTATACCATATATTACGTAATATGTGCAATATTCATAATAATTCATTAACCAGAACCATTCTTTTTAATCCAAATGAAAAGGGCTCCTCAGGTAATTAACCTTTTGGAACCCCTTTCGTCGTGATAGGCAGATTATATCACAATATACGGAATATTGGCAATAGACTATCTACCCAAGACAGTCCTCCCAAACTCACCCTGAAAAATCTCTCTTTTTGTAGTATAATCAACATATGAAGAATTTATACAGAAGTAACGACAACAAAATATTTGCCGGAATCCTAGGGGGCCTAGGCGAGTATTACAATATAGACCCAGTATTACTGCGCGCAGGTTTCGTATTCGTAATGTTCATCACCGGACTCGTTCCAGGACTTTTAGCTTACCTAATATGTATATTTATAATTCCGAAGAAGCCCGTACCCCACGTCCGCGACGCCGAGTTTAAAGAAAAGGCAAATTAGAATATGGATAAACTAGCTAGGACAGTTCTAGCTAGTCTCTTTACTTTGGAGCTTATTCACTTATATATTCTTTTAAACCTAGAATATATGAACTCACATCTCTTTCCAATGCTTCCATGACTGTTAGAAAGCCCACCTTATCATAATCGATGGTAAATGTTTCAATAGTAAGATCAACACATAAGTCTTTATTTTCTTGATAGTATACTTTACTTAGCTAGGACAGTCCTAGCTAGTCTTACTTAGTTTGACAAAGTATGCGAAAGAATATAGATTAAAACTAATTTTTTCTTCTTTCACTTCATAAATTATAAAACATGAATCCGACTAGTTTGACACTGACCTGTGTGACTGTATGGTCACTATGGCCATCTCTTGCCAAGGCAAGCAAATTGCCTCCCTCATCCATCACTTTCTTTGTATGTGTTATTAGCGCATCAAATGCTTTAATATATATGTATCTAAGAAATGATATTCAGTTATCCAATGGTGCAACCACCAAAGGAGTGATGCTGATTATGTTGGCAGGTGTTTTAAACGGAATAGGCATGGTTACTTACGGCTCGCTGTTATCTTCAACCTCCGGATTCGATATATCCAAGTACGTAGTAATGATAAGTTGCCTGATGCCCGTAGGTACCACTTTATTTGCCTGGATGATCTTGGGAGAGCAGGTAAACGCTCAGAAGATTGCCAGCATAGCTATTATTGTGGCAGGAGTTTATCTGCTCCAAAAAAGCTAAATGCCCCAAAAGATTGCGGAACCAAAGAAGCAAGTTATCATATAACTTGCTTCTTTGGTTGCTAGCTAGGACAGTCCTAGCTAGTTTTTTGTTGAGGGTTTGAAAAAGAAGGGGAAATGTGGGATGATGGGGGTATAAAATAAACATGAATTTAATTTTAGACAAAAAACTAGGAAATAATTATTTAAACAAAACTCAACAAATTAGAGTAATTAGTGAAGATTGGGTTCTCAATCAGATATACTGTCCTAGTTGTGGTGGTATTATAACTGACTATGTAAACAATAAACCAGTTGCAGATTTCTATTGTAAAAAATGTGTTGAAGATTTCGAGTTAAAATCAAAGCAAGGGAAAATTAGTAAAACAATACCAGCAGGAGCCTATTCTAAAATGATTGAAAGAATAAACTCTACAACAAAACCAAACTTCTTTTTCATGGGCTATCTAGAAAGTTTCTCAGTAAATGATTTCTTTGTTATACCAAAACATTTTTTTATTGCTGAAATTATTGAAAAAAGAAAACCACTTTCAGATACAGCGAGACGTGCAGGATGGGTTGGTTCAAATATTTTGTTTTCAAAGATTCCAAAAGCGGGACAAATTTTTTACGTAGAAAATGGTAAGGAAGTTTCTAAAAAAGATGTTTTAGAAAAATGGCAAAAAACAGTATTCTTAAAACAAATTAAAAAAGCAGAAGCAAAAGGATGGATTTTAGATATTATGAATTGCGTGGATTCTCTCAATAAAAAAGAATTTACACTTTCTGACGTGTATACTTTTGAACAAGAGTTACAAAAAATTCACCCAGAAAACAAAAATATTAAGGCTAAAATTCGTCAGCAATTGCAGTTTCTTCGTGACAAAGGATATCTTCAATTTAAAGGTAATGGGTTATACACATTAAAGTAAGTTTCAGTTATTGACTTTGTTTTATATTTGATCAAAGATCAGATATATGAAGAATATAGTAAAAAAATATCCTAAGCACGCATGTCAGCTTTGTGGCAGTGAGCGAAAGTTAGTCGAAACACTTATAGATGATGAATTCATTTGGGACGAAAAATATAGAATATATGTACCTAATCAATTTACCGATTTATTCGAACATACAGGAAATAATCGTTGTGCTGAGTGTGAAAAGGAGTGGACAGGGTTATAATAAATAAATCAAAAAAGTTAAATTTCTTTATATTTCAAGGTTTAATATGTTTTTTTTAGGAAATTAATTATTGTTTCGCAAGGATCGTCCTTGCGAGTGTCTTAAAATAAACCCATTCAAGTACTCATACATAATATAGTAAGAATAGTTCTTGTTACTAATGGGAGACCATTGCTTGATATAAAAAAGTAGTATAATGAGCATATGGATAAAATTAAACAACAATTGAATAAACTTACTAGTGAGGTTAAGGGTTTGAAAAAAGAGAATAAAGAGCTACTTAGTAAAATCACCAAATTAGAAAAGCGAATTCCACTACCAGAGAAGATTGATACTCGTGTGGACCAAGAAATTTATGATGAAGTTGTAAAAGATATAATGGAGAGGGGGGAAGTATCTACCTCATATATACAGAGAAAGTTCTGGTTTGGTTATTCCAGAGCTAGTTATGTTATGGATGCGTTAGAAGATAATGGAGTTATTGGTCCAAGCAAGGGTGCAGAACCAAGAGATGTTCTAATCAAATAACCCCCACAAATCATTCCGACATTCTTGAGAATGTGCGAATGTTTGGTATAATGAAAATATGGAAAAGATTAAAACAAGTAAACAAATCGAAAGACATTTCAAGGGCATCGCAAATCATCGCCGAATAGATATACTTCTCATCGTCGAAAAAGAGGAGGGTATAACTGTTGATGAAATCGCAATACATTTGAAAGCAAATTTCAAAACTGTTTCTGAGCACACTCGCCGGCTAGTCCAAGCAGGCTTGCTAAACAAGAATTACAAAGGAAGGCAAGTAGCACACTCTCTTTCGCCATACGGAAAACAAATTACAAAGTTCATAAAAACATTCCTACATTCTTGAGAATGTGCGAATGTTTGGTATAATATTTATATGAAAAAGGTTATAAAAAATAAAGAATTGGTAATCTATCAGGCAAAGAATGGGGCACTCGAGCTTCGTGGAGATTTGAAGCACGAGACACTTTGGGCTACTCAAGCACAGATAGCTAAAATGTTTAATGTTACTCCACAAAATATAACTTTACACATAAACAATATTTATAAAGATAGAGAATTGAGTAGTAAGGCAACTTGTAAGGATTACTTACAAGTTCAAATTGAAGGGAATAGAGTAATAAAAAGAAAGGTAAAACTCTATAATCTAGATTTAATCATAGCTACTGGATATCGAATTAATTCTGTGGTTGGTACACAATTTCGTATTTGGGCTACTAAAACTCTTAAGGAACATATTACTAAAGGCTATACCATAAATCGCAAACAAATCGGTAAAAATTATGAGGCTTTTATGAAGTCTGTGGCTGATATTCAAAATTTACTACCCGAACATATAAACCTTGATCCCAAGGCGATTTTGGAATTGGTGAAAGAATTCTCATCTACATGGGTGTCACTCGATGCTTATGATAAAGAAAAGCTGACAAGTATCGGTACAACTAAAAAGTCTATTAAGCTAACCGGTGATGAATTGACTAGCGCAATTGTAGATTTTAAAAACGAGCTTTTGCGAAAAGGCGAGGCAACTGATATTTTTGCTCAAGAAAGAAATGCTGGCAGTATCACCGGTATCGTGGGTAATGTAATGCAATCGTTTGGTGGCAATGATGTGTATGGAAGCGTCGAGGAGAAGGCCGCACACTTAATTTACTTCATGGTAAAGAACCATCCATTTGTAGATGGCAACAAGCGTTCGGGAGCATTTGCCTTTGTATGGTTCCTACGTAAAGCTAAAGCAAAAAATTTTAAAAATATAAATTCAGCAAGTTTGACTGCATTGACACTACTAATTGCTGAAAGCAATCCAAGCAAAAAAGATCAAATGACAGCATTGGTCACACAAATGCTTAAATAATTATTTATAATATTTAAGATTTATATTAAATGGCAAAAACAAAATACTACCTCTATATACTCAAATGCAAAGATAAGACTCTATACACTGGTATAACTACAGATCTAGATAGGAGGTTAGTCGAGCATAATACTAGTAAACTTGGGGCAAAGTATACTCATGCTAGGAGGCCTGTTCGCCTGGTCTACTCGAAGAAGTTTATAGATAGGTCCACTGCGTCCAAAGAAGAAATGAGGATAAAGAAAATGAAAAGGGCAGAGAAGCTCGCGTTGATAAAAGTGTAATTTGAAGATTTTATGATATAATACATGAGTTCGGCTTTACTTTCCTTAATCGGGAATTTTTTAATTCAAAATATAATTTAAATCTTAATGGAAAACTTTTTAATCGCAGCTGTCATCGTCATCTCTCCTACCGTCGTGGGTGGTGTGTTATACCTAATAAACAAGGAAGAATAAAAGAGAAGTTAGTATATTTTTAAAATTTTATCTCGCTAATTTGGACGCGATTCGTTTTCTACCTAGAATAATGGTCATTCCTATACCGTAGTTGCATATGCAAATCCAGATTGGGAACAAGAGTAATGATAAATTAAATTCTCCCACAGCAAAGGCACCCAAAAGGCCTCCTGTTCCGCAAATCATGTATGCAATAAATGTTTCTGTTTCGGGCTGTCTGTAAGTTTTTATAACTGTAAGCATTGCAGCAATAAAATCAATAAAAATAGTAATAATCAGAGCAAATAAAGGCTCCTTCGTGAAATACCATATAATCAATCCAATTCCTGCTCCTACTAGAGCCATTTTGTCGAGTTTGCTTGTACCTCCAATGCCATACTTGATAGAGAGAATAAATATTATGAATACACCCAGCCAGTCGACTCCGGTAGCTATCAGCGACCATGTCCCACCTTTAGAAAGTTGAGCGAAGAAAGCTATGGTAAGTAGCACCATCCAGATGAACCAAGTTGCACGCTGGGGCTTCGTTTTTAATAATAGGATATCTCTAATGTAAGGAATACATGAAAGTATAATTAAAATTCCAGAAAGGTATCCAAGGATTTCACTCATATGTTTTAATTGTAACACAGTACCCTGAGATATAAATAATAGCCCCACCCAAGTCATTGCTGGGGTAAAGCTTGTGATAGTAACTTTTTTCAAATATTGATATAATGGACTCATATGAACAAAGAACAAATGACTATAAATAGTGCAAGTGCTCCGGAAGCATCAGATCCAAAGCCGGAAGTTTTGAAAGGTGTAGAAATGTGCAATATGGGCCTCGAATTCTCAAATAGTGGCGAAGATGGTGTGGAATGCACTATTACTTCTCGTATTAATCCGTCTTTAGGTGAAAAGGAGAAAGAAGAGCTAAATAAACTTTTCAAAGAGACAGCTCTAACTTTGAAAGGTAGCCTATCCAAGAGTCTACCCAATCTACGATTTAGCATTAGTGGTAACTTCCTTGGCTTCTACGGTGAAGGACAGACAGTGGGTTCTATACGCCCAGCACTAAGATTCCATATTAGTGATCTCGCAAAAGCTGAAGAAAGGAAACAAGCAATTCAGCAAATTACTACCTTGGCGAAAGAGCAAGGTTTGAAAATATAAAGAAGGCTATCGATCTATTATTAACTATCGCAAATATAAATGCATAAAAAAATGATAAATATAATTATCGTGCTAGTTGTCGTCCTTGTGTTGTGGACTCTCTGGGGGTTCTTCGCTTCTCGTGTAGAGCAAGCGGAATATAGTGTAGTAGAAAGTCGGAATGGCTATGAAGTACGCGAATACCCGGCTCATATTGTCGCGCAAACGACAGTCACAGGATCTTATGGAGCTTCAATGAATAGTGGCTTTAGTATTGTGGCTGGCTACATATTCGGCAAGAATACGAAGAAGGAGAGTATTGCCATGACTGCGCCAGTAGTAGCCGAGAATGTAAGTAAATCATCAGGGAAAGTGTCAGAAAGCATAGCCATGACTGCACCAGTGATGGTGACAAAAGGAAGTGAAGCACAGACTATATCTTTCGGCATGCCTCGCTCTCATACTCTCGAGTCACTTCCTACACCGACTGACCCTCGAGTAAAAATTGTGACTATCCCTACGAAGAAGTATGCGGTTATCACATTCTCTGGCTACAGGTCAGATGCGCGAGTGAAGAATAAGCAAGATCAACTGCTTGCACTACTTGCACGCGATGGTGTGGTGGCGGAGGGTACGACTTCATATGCTGGATATAATGCACCAGGAACTCCACCATGGATGATGCGTAATGAAGTGCTAGTAGAAGTGAAATAATATATGTCCAAGAAAATAGTATTAGCAGGTGGCTGCTTCTGGGGGCTAGAGGATCTGATAAGGAAGCAAACAGGAGTAATAGATACGAAAGTGGGCTATACAGGTGGTGACATAGCCAACCCTACTTATGAGAATCACGAAGGTCATGCGGAGGCTGTAGAGATAGAGTATGACGACAGTAAAACATCTTACAGAAAGTTGCTAGATTTCTTCTTCCAAATTCATAACCCAACTACGCTAAATAGGCAGGGGAATGATAAGGGCACTTCATACAGGTCCGCTATATTCTACGGCAATGAAGAGGAAAGGAAAGAAGCCGAAAACTTTATCGATATAGTGAACAAGTCTAAACACTGGGGTGATCCTGTGGTGACTACGCTTGAGCCACTCGGAGTATTCTACCTGGCGGAAGATTATCATCAGGATTATCTGGTTAAGAATCCTGGCGGATACACCTGCCATGCGATATATTTCGATAGTTATTTGTAATTTAATTCAGAAAATTACGCATTCACGGTGCTTTCTATTTGTTTAGTTTCTCTCGAGTTTAATTAAATAAGATATACAGCTAACATCATAATTGTAAAATTGATAGCTGATACAACACACCATGTGCAGAATGCTTTTAATACGAAAGCCTGAATATAAATAAAATACATTGAGAATAAGAAACCGAAAGTGACTATAGCTTGTATTGGCCAGAATACTAATGCACCAATTGCATACATGTATGTCATGACAAGTATCAAAACATACATAATAAAACCTAGATAAGAATTTGGCACACCAAATGTCTTACTCTGAGGAGAATGTTGTACTTTGTAGCACCATTCTTTCGGGAAAAATGGGCAAGCAACATCGGTTCCTCTTAGTTTGTGATAGATAAGATATAAGGTATCTAGAACACCAATAAAACTAAACACATATAATATATAGATTGTATTCATGTATAGTATTATATAACATCTGTTATAAAAACAATACTCTTGTTGTTTTCTATTTTATAGATGAATAGAAGATTATCTGAGTTTCCCATGGTTTTAGTTTTATATACATACCGTTTTGCCTATTGTTATCTGGATTTGCAATTAGTCCCTTGGAAAGACTTTGAACTTCTACAGTGTGATTTGAATTTATCTGAGGTATAATACCTGCCTTTTCGTCAGGACTGAAATTAACCATTACAACAGCACCTAGAGAGTAATCCTCTATACTAGATTTTGATTTATCTTGTGCTGCTTCTACTTTAATAATATGCATATCGGATGGAAGAGTATTTGCTTCAATAGTACTCCACTTTCCATTCTCAAATAAATTAGTGTGTTTTATTAAAAGTAATTTTTCATATTGAGTTTTCATGCTTCTTGTCTCTTTTGTTTCATTCTCTACTGGCAAGCGCCCTATCTGCATTGGTGGTCTTATCCTACTGCCTTCTGGTTGGCCTTGATTAACCAAAAATATTGAATCTGGTATTAACCCAGCCAAAACCGCCGCCGCTTCTGATGCTTCTGTGCCGAACTCTTTTCTAGCCCGTTCTTCATCGTGGTTTTCAATAAATAGTACATCTTTGTAGTGTTTTTCATTATTAGCTCTTTCGATTAAATACTGAATATGCTTCGTTAAGCTTTCTGGTTTTGCTTCTCCATTCCTAACTTTTTTTAAGTGATCATAAAAGTCTTTCCTGTAAATATAATCAAAATTTTGACCTAGCTCTTCTTTGTCCCAGTATGCTTCTGCCATAAAAATAAAATCACTAGATTCTTTCTGTTGAGCTTTTTCTTTGATAATAGGGATTGTTTTCTCCCAGAAGTTATTTTGAATTATATAATTCTTCTCCTCATATGACAAAAGCTCACCCCAAGTTTTAATAAAGGTACCAGCGTTAAGAAGCATTGCCATGTCGCAACGCACTCCATTTGCATGATCTACCAAATCAAGCAGAACGCTTTTCATTTCTTGTTGGACATCTTCACGAGCATAATTTAATTGCAAAGTATCAGACCAAGAAGGGAAATTCGGATCTTTGCCATGAGCTAGGAAGTAATCGTTGCCGTCATTTGCTGTGACTTTATAAAAGGAATCTCTGTTCCATTCATATATTTCTTTTGTTCCATTTATATAATATTCAGGATGCTCTTTCGTCCAAGGGTGATCGAGTGCAGTGTGATTGGGGACGAAATCTAAAATAATCTTTTTACCTTTTTCATTTAGCTTATTCTTTACTTTATCCCAATCCTCCCAGCTATTCGCTATTTGTGGGTTCGGCTTGTATTCTGGTATTGCAAAAGGTGAGGCCACTACATCAGTATCCTTATCGATATCTGGCAATGCATCTTTATATTCAGATGTGTATTTTTTTGCGTTTTCTCTGCTAGCTTCGCTTGGAGTATATATACCCATAAACCAAAACATGTCGTATATTTTGAAAAGTTCTTCCCATTCGCTGTCGGGAATAGTATCTATGGTTATGGTTCTGTTATATTTTTTATTTAATTTATCTATCCAGAGTCTGGTATTTATCAAATTCAAATCAAGCTGATGCTCGTGCATTTCTGATTGTTCTAGTAGGCCCTCAAATTTTTTCTTCAATTCAGGATTATTTATATGAGGTTTGGTGTCTTTATTATCTATATTCTCATATCCTCGTGTTATAAATTTATTATCCATTTTAGTAATTAGATGAATTATTATTGTAAGTTTGCCATTGCCCCGGCGTCAGTAATGTGGGTGAACCCTTCTTTCTCGAGCATTGCTTTCGCCATCATGGATCTATTCCCGGATTCACAATAAAGCGTAATTTCTTCATTCTTATCTACGTTAGGAAGAACTCCTTGCATCATATCCATAATATCATGAAGGATAGCCCCATTTATATGACCTGCTTCATATTCTTCTTTTGTTCTTACGTCAATTAATATCATGCTCGAATAATAACATATAGGGAGATAAAGTTAAACTTTGGATTTCATGATGTCTTTTATTACATAAAAAGACAATATGTCATAAATTTATAGTTTTCAAATAATCTATAGCTCCAAATTTGCAACGTACTCTCTTGTAATAGGTCCAAAGAATCCAACTGCTGGAGTAATATTTGCATATTGCTGGAATTCAATGAGTGCTGCTCGAGTAAGTACGCCGAAGTAGTTAGTTGTACCATGGTTTTTAAGGGCAAGAGCAGCAGGGCCTTTATTTTGAGAAACTAGTAAAATTTGTAATTGATTCACATCTTTACCAACCATAGTAAATTTAAGATTTCGTGAGAATGAGGACTGATTTATTGCTGTAGATTTAAGTGGGGACTGAGATTGCATGTTTGTAAATTGAGAAGGGAATTGCTGTTTGACCTCTTCGGCTTTTTGTAGATTACCCATATTGATAAGATTTTGTACTCTTAAATATGCAGATGTACTACTTGTTCTATTTGACGGGCAAGAGCTTGTAGTAAATGTCTGATTTGTACCAGATGATGTATTATTAGATGAGTCTTTTGAGATAACTATATAATTATAAGTAGTGCCACAAGTAAGTCCACTAATGGATACACTGTGTGATGTTATACGAGGTGCTGTATCTGTTTCAGATGTAGTTGTACCGTATGAGTCAGTTAGGCCATATGACACACTACTTGATGAGTTCTCATCGGTAGTCCATGTTATTGTGGCTGTGGTTGTAGTTACACTTGATGAAATAGATGACAATATTGGAGCATCAGAATCAATTACAAATGATGTTGCCGTTATGATGTTGGATTCATTGGTTGCTGTATCAGTAACAGTTATTGTACAGTCTGAATAAATACCATTTGCAAGCGAAGAGAAAGTAATAGTATTCGATCCAGATAATGCTACTGTCGTCTCACTTGTACATGATCCATCATATGATATAGTACCGGCTTCATCTGTTGTAAATGTATAATCTGGGGTTGCATCACTTGATGGGGTTGCAACTGGAGTGACTTCACTAATTACTGGGGCAGTGGTATCAATTATAATTGCTTTATTGGCTGCTAAATTTGTTACTGGCACAAAATCGCTCATTGCATTACTAGCTTGATCAGCAATTGTTCCTGAGACTGTGTTCACTGTTAAATCACTAGTTGTATCATCTGCTTGAACGATATAGTTACATGTTCCTGTTGATGCATTTGTCACTGTAAATGTGCACGCTCTGTCTGTTGCACCAGTCTCTAGTGTGACTGTCACATTCCCAGTAGAAGTAACCGTTTCAGAAAATGTCACATCAATATCAATGACCTCTCCTGCTTTGTATGAACCGTTAGCTTTGTCAGATGATATATTTGTGACAGTTGGTGCAGTTGAATCAGCACTTGCCGTTTGAACGACAACGTTATCAATACCCACACCGGTTCCTACGTCATCGGTTGATATGTTTACATAACCTAAGCCAATACCTGCTTTACCAGTTGCAGTAATACTACTATCTGTGACTGTTAATTTGGTAACACCATTAACCTTTGCTGTTAGGGTTGTACCAACTGCACTAAAGCTGACAGTCTCACCAATATACGGAGAAGAACTAGTGTTACCTACCAAACTAACACCTGATGCTGTTCCTATGGTAGACCAAGTTCCAGAAACACGTTTATACATTATCATTGTAGAACCGCCATAACGCAGGAGATACATATTGTTTGCATCTTGAACACGAAGCCCCATTGAGCGAGTATAATTTGAATCACCCCCGGCGAAATTAACACTCGATGAAATTTCGTAATCAGCGTCTGGATATGTGCCTTCTGCTGTATAAAATGAACCAGCATTAGAAGTATTTGCTGTTACAGTCGCATGGTTATTATACGATTGAACTGTTATCAGAACACCGTTGTTTATTAAAAGTGTATATCCAGTTCCAGTGGTTGATGGAACATGGCTTGCAAGTGTAGTATAACTACTGCCGAAATTATCAGAAAAAATGGTCGTCGCTGCAAAAGATTTATTGGGTGTAGATACTACAAAAGATATGATTAGTAGTATAATTACATTCTTGAAAAATTTCATAAGAAAATTATATCAAAATATATAAAATAAAGATATATTACTTTGCTTTACAGTATACTCTTTGAGTAGAGAATCTTTTTATACGATAACAGTAGACCTTTCGTAATGGAATGCTATTTCAGAAGATTTTTCCCTGTCATAGTTATCGGTACCTCAAGACCTAAAAGTGTGAGAACTGTCGGGGCAACATCAGCCAGTGTCCCATTAGAAAGTGTATAACCTTTTTGGGTGAGTATAGCTGGGACGGTATTTAGTGTATGCGCTGTGTGCTTTGCTCCAGTATCAGGATCAATATTCACTTCTGCATTACCATGATCTGACGTAATAAAAGCTACACCACCGCGATCTTCCAATGCTCCTATTACTCGTGAAAGTTCATAATCAACTACCTCGATAGCTTTTATTATGGCAGGCTTGTTCGCTGTATGTCCTACCATGTCAGCATTAGCAAAATTTATAAAAATAAAATCAACTCCATTTCGTATTTGTAGAATTGCTTCATCTGCTATTTCATGTGCTCGCATTTCTGGGGCTAAGTCATGGGTTAATACATCTTTTCTACTTTCAATTAATATATGTTTTTCTCCTAGGTGAGGTTCCTCATGCCCTCCATTTAGAAAGTAAGTAGCATGAGGATACTTTTCAGTTTCGGCTATATGGACCTGGGTTAGTCCCGACTCTGCTATTAAAGAAGCAAGAGTTGTGTCAATGCTTTCTGGGCCGAAGGCTACCAATGCGTCTAAATTTTTATCATATTCGGTTAAGGTCACAAAACAAATATTCTTTTCTTTTTTAATATTAGATACTAATTTTGAAAGTTGACGTGCTCGGTCAGAACGGAAATTGAAAAAAAGCACTCCATCATTCGTCGAGAGTTTCGGTATTTGACCATCCTCGTCTTGTAGAACAACAGGTTCCATGTGTTCATCGAAAATTCCAGATAGATATGCCTCTTCCATAATTTCTGACGCTTTTTTATCTATATGTAGATTTCCTTCTCCGTTAAATATTGCTTGTTTAACTTTTTCTATCCTATCCCAATTTTTATCTCTATCCATAGCATAAAGTCTACCGGAAACAGTAGCAATACACCCAATACCAATTTCGGAGCAAAGACCTTCGAGTTCCTTTAGGGAATTACTTGCGCTTTGTGGTGCTACATCACGACCATCAATAAAAGCATGAATATAAACATTTTTAATTCCTGCTTGTTTTGCAACTCTCAATATTTCGTATAAATGCATTTCGTGACTATGGATACCTCCAGAAGATAACAACCCCATTAAGTGCAGAGTTGATCCGTGTTTTATTACATGATCAAAAAGTGTCTTCATCGCACTATTAGTTAAAAAGTGCCCAGCATTCATAGCATTTGTAATACGAACGAAATCCGTCCCGATTACCCGTCCTGCTCCTATGGTCATATGACCTACTTCGCTATTTCCTATTTGCCCTTTAGGTAAACCTATGCTTTCTCCAGATGCATCAAGCTTTGCATTAGGATATTCATCGCAAAGTCTATCAAAAAAGGGGGTGTGGGCTTCCATAATAGAATTATCTTTATTTTCTATTCTATGGCCCCAACCATCAAGCACTATTAAAGCTATTTGTTTTTTGTTCATATCATTTATTAGATTATGGTATTTTCTATTGACTCCAAATAGGGGAGGGTGTTTGACTGAGTATAATAGGTAAAACAAGTACTAGCTTGAAACAGTATTACTAAGTCCTTCATAGAAAGAATCTTTCAAGTAACATTTAACACCTAGACGACTTGCATCAAAATGTGGCTCAGGAAGTTTTTTCGGGTCAACCCAATTCCAGCTTTCGATTTTTTGTGGTTCTGTATTTTTTAATTTCCCAGAATATTTTGTTGCCAGTAACATAATTGAAATATAATGTTGGCCTTCTTCTTTATATGTTTCAAGATTATTAGTAACTGCAATTACTTTTATTTCAGTAATATCTAAATTAGTTTCTTCTTTTACCTCTCGAATTGCACCACCTTCAAAAGACTCTCCCATCTCTAAGTTACCTCCTGGAATTGAATATTTTTGGGCCAAACCTCCTTTCCTTTTACCAACTAAAATATTACCTTCTTCATTAACAATGATTACTCCTAAACCAACTTTAGGACGCGAGTAGTTTTCCATGACTAAATAATATCACAGGTTCGAATTTTTATTAAGGCAACAAAAAATCACCTTATTTCTAGAGTGATTTTTCAAGGCTCGCTTGGAGAGATAACTTACGAACAATTAGGTGGGAAGAGGTGTTTCCATATCCGAGTGTGTCGTTGGGGGATATTATAAAGTTGTTGTTTGTTTCGATTTAGAAACAAATTCTTTGAATTTTTTAATATCTTGCTCAGAGCCTAAAACATGTGTTTGTTTTTTATCTAAAACAACAATCTCATATAGTTCTGGGTGAAGTATTGAATCGTAGCCTTGCTTTACGAATTCATTCTTCCTCTCCTCAGCTATTTGAATCATTGTAGGATTTTTATATTTTACCCAAGCATTATCATACCCTAAGTTGAAAATATCCTTATATTTTTTATATGTAATTAAATCCTCTTCTGATAATTTATTTTCATCTTTCATTTCTTGGCTCAAATGAGATAGGTCTATCGCATTTTTTGATTCAACAACAGAAGCGATTTTATCAAATGTAGATTTTTCTCCGGCCCAATAAGAAATAGGTGATTTGGTTAAAAATATAGCGTCTATGTCGCCAGTCCCTGTCGGTTCACCTCCTAATTCTGAAATAGATTTAAAACCATCCCTCATTATTTTTTCTCCAGATGAGGTGTAGTGATAGACTATATCTTTAATCTTGCTATTTGGGAATATGGTGTCTAAGTAATTTGAATATTCTTCGGGTGTACCAATATTCGATAATTCAGGATTCTGTTCAAATACAAAATCTACTCCCTCTTTTATTTTAGTGTCTTTTTCTTCTCCTTTAAATTGTTTAAATATATTATTTTTTAACTCACTTATTTTTTCATTATCTTTCTCTTTCATTAGATTTTTATATAAATCTGGATGGTAAACACGCAATGCTTCATTAAAAGTTTCTGGTATATCAATTTTTTTATTTGGGTCAGCTCTTTGTTCATATGTTTTTAAGTCAAAATACACATCTTTCCATATCTTTTCAGTCATTTCGTTATCTGGTAGTGCTCTAACTTTTTCAAGAAACAAACGACGATATTTTTCTATCCCACTCCCTACACGAGCATGAAACATTCCAGAAATAGCGAAATCGCTAGTAAATCGTGGTTCTTGTGATAATAGTTTATTCTTTTCTTCTTCTGGAGTTTCATAGGTATATTTTTCTTCCATCTTTTTTTTATATGCTTTCATTTTATTATCGTATTCAATCCTAGTATTTATATCGTTATCTAGAACTTGATTATCTAATAATTTTGATCTTAAATCACCATAGTATCTAGATGACTCTTCTGCTGTAACATTTAGTGATTTTAAAAAGTTCTCACGATATTCTGACTCAATAACTTCATCATTTTTATTGTTATTTTCTATCGGAAGAGTTTCTTTATCTATATATAAAAAAGCATCAACATCACTACTTTCTTTGGCTTGCTCTCCTTTTATCATTGAACCATAAACAGTAGCTCCTAAAACTTCAGGATGCTCTTTTTGAAAACTCTTTATTCCATTTCTAAAATGATCCAATCTCGCTTTGGCAGATGATTCAGTCGCAGGTAAAAATCTCCTTTCGTTTGTATTTGCTTTAGAAATTATTTGTTCACCCATAAAAACATTTTACCATAGGTTTTAAGAAGGTACAAAAAATCACCCTGTGAAATATAGTTTAAAATATTACCGCACTGGACAGGGAATCTTTCTCTACGAGAACAGTAGACCTTTTCCATCTCGCTTTGCTCATACGGAAAAGGTTTTCGCTTCCTGCACGAAAGCCAAATAGTTGGCTTTCTCCGGGGAGCAATATAAAAAACCGCACTTTCGTGTGGTTTTTT
>JBGSSJ010000003.1:0-113305 GCA_041737125.1 Minisyncoccia bacterium | reverse complement strand
CTCCTACATAGATACGTGCACCTTTTACTCCACGAGCAGCCATTATCTTTTCCATTGCTTGCTTCATAACGCGGCGGTAAGGTAGACGCTTCTCTAAACCTTCAGCAATCATGCATCCTACTATGGCTGCGTCTGCATCTGGATTGGTAACTTCTACTATGTCTAATTTGAAATCTTCTGGTATAAGTACACCTTTCTTACTCATAACTTTTACCAAATCAGTCTTAAGCTTTGTAGCACCGTCACCACCACGGCCGATTATCATACCTGGGCGTGAAGTGTGGATCATGACTTTAGTTGCTTTTACATTGCGTTCTATTTCAATTCTTGAAACGTAGAATCCACGAAGCTTCTTCATAAGGAACTCACGGATAACTACATCACTAGCAAGTAATGTCTTGTATTTCTTGTCAGCAAACCAGCGTGATTTCCAATCACGGAGTGTTACTAGTCTATGTGCATATGGGTGTACTACTTTTGACATATATATTATTTATCTTTCCCGACCTTTGTCGGGACTCCGACTTTGGTCGGAGCTTTCTTAACTTTCGACGTTTTCTCTTTCTTTGCAGGCTTTGCCTTCTTATCAGTTGAAATTTCTTTTAAAGTAAGAGCTACATGACTTGTGCGCTTGTTGATGCGTGATGCACTTCCACGAGCACGAGGCATAGAGCGCTTCATAACTAAACCTTTGTTTACTGTAACGTTCTCGATCATTAGGTTCTCTTCATCTACACCAGCCTGCTTTGCATTAGCAATAGCAGATGATAATAGCTTTGTTATTGGCAAAGTCGCACGCTTTGGAAGAGCGTTCAAATGAACAAAAGCGTCGGCAACCCTTTTGCCTTTGATGAGTTCCGCTACAAGGCGAACCTTGCGTGGTGACTGTCTGTAGTTTTTTAAAAATGCTTTCATAATGGTTAGTTTTTAGTGGCTAGTAGCTAGTTTTTAGTTTTCTTTAAACTAGAACCTTGTTACTAAGAACCTAATTTTACTTTTTCTTTGTATCAGTAGATGCTTTGGCTGCTTTCGATGCTGAGATTTCTGCTTCTTTCTTCTTCTCTTCTAATTCCTTCTGCATCTTACCTCCGTGTCGGACGAACTTCTTCGTAGGAGAGAATTCACCAAGTCTATGCCCCACCATGTCTTCACTGACTAGGACTTCTACGTGTGTTTTGCCATTATGGACTCCAAACACAAATCCTACCATTTCAGGGGAGATAACGCATGGACGTGACCATGTCTTTATCATACCTGTTTCAATAGGCTTTTTACCGGCTATCTTTGCAAGTAGCCTTTCGTCAACGTATGGACCTTTCTTTAGTGATCTTGTCATGTGATTACAATATAAATAAGCTCTCTTGAGCTCGTCCGTCCATACTAGCAAATAGGTATTTTAAAGTCAAATCGAGTTACTTACTCGATTACAATAACTAGCTATAGTTTGATAAAAAGCTCTGGTGTGTTAGATTCAAATAAACCAAAATAAAACACCATGGAAAAGATAGTCGTCAGCCTGCCCAAGTCAGGAGCTATCCCTTGGTGTACACAACACTATAGGGGACAAGAAATGCAAGATATGGTTATTCCAAGCCTCGCAAGATGTCTAGGAGTAACAATATTTTGGAAACCAAAAAGTTGGAAACATCATTCCATGTGTAGTGTGACAGCATTACACCTTCCAACTTTTTTAGAAAAAAATTCTATAACCGTTGAAGCTAAGAGAGTTATCCGAACTCTTCTCGATGAAATGTATCTTTCAGAGCCTTACCTACTTGTAGTTAGAGGTGGAAGGAATAAAACCCAAGTAGACAAAAATCATTACAATGATTCAACGAGAAAATTTGTAATGAGATTTGCATACCAGTTCCCCGATATGCAAGTTTGCACCATATTACCTGAGGAACAAACTTTATATACCACCGTATTTATAAAAAATTGGGGTGATATAACAATCGAAACAATTAATATACGCTGACCTCTAGCAAGGCCAGCGTATTTTTGTATTAAAATAAAACTTGACAACCAAGCACGTAAATGGATAATTACTTTAAATTAAAAAAGGAGGAGATATGGTAGTTAAAAACATTTTTTTACTAAGACATGCAGAATATGTTAGGGGAACAAATCCCGACCCTGACTTATCAAAAAATGGAATTGAGCAGGCCTGTAAACTTGCTCGAAAGATAATGCAGTTGGTAGATGAAGATGTGGAAATTTGGACATCAACTGCCCAGAGAGCATGTCAAACTGCAGAAATTATTGGACGAGCGATAACCTCCCCGGTAATTATTAAAGAAAAATTATGGAGTCAAGGAGTTGATAAACCGCCTGACTTTATATGGCTTCACAATGAAATCGACAAATTCAAAATGGAAAATTTAATAATAGTTTCTCATCTTGAATACGTGCACGATTTTCCTCCCATGTTGGATTTCTTCAAGCACTCGGTAGAGTATGCTGAGGGAGTTGTTATGAACATGGAAGAAAAAACTTGTAGGAAAATCTTCTGGAGTTGGTGATAATTAATTAAAAAACCGGAGCATGCTATCCCTAGCATATCTCCGGTTTTTTCCTTTTTCATACAAACCTTTCGGCTGGTAAGGTTTTTAAGGCTGTATCCATCAAGGCATAAGATTCTTCCGCTTTTTTGCCCGCAGCATAAGCGAAGTCTTCGCCTTCACTGGCAAAAATTATTTCCGAAGAAGAATTTATGCCAATAGAACCCCAACCAACAAAAGAAGCTGTAACAGTCTGCTCTACCGCTCCACCCTGTGTACCTACACCTGGAATAAGATACCATAGCTTACTACCAACTATTTCCCGGCAACGAATTAAATGTTTGTTGTAAATTTCACCAGAATTGTTTTCATAAGCGGCTGCCATAACCAATCCGGCGTTCTCCACAACACCTAATTCCTCTGCCCAACCTAAAGTGCACTCGGCAATAAATTCCCAATATGGCCTACCATTTTGCAATAGTACATCTTGGGTCTGCCTGGCTCTCTTATTACTAGTGTAAGCCAAACCAACCAATGCTCTTTCAGGATGATCTTTGTCAACTAAAGCCTCCATACAATCTATACCCATGTAAGGATTAAAATTCACACCCTCTGCCCCACAAAAATCAAATTGGGCAGTGCGATACATTTGCTGAGTGGGACCAATATCACCCCTTTTGCAATCCAAAAATATTGGAATGTCTGGGTGGTTTTCCTTAATATATTGAATTACCAATTTAAGGGCATGGTGTCCGTACTTACCAAGTGCTTCAAAGTGGGCAATTTGAGGCTTAAACATAGAGGCGAAAGGTGCTGTGGAATCAACAATACATTTCATCCAAAACACAACATCGAGTGCTATTTGCAAGCCATCATCTGGTTCAGATAAAACCGTTTTTAAATGTTTGGGCATTTTAGAAATTTTGGGATCTAACCCAACACACAGTAAAGATCTAGTTTTACGTTGGCGCACTGCAAGGCGCTCTCTAAATGAGAAAATGCTTCTAACTATCATGGCTTTAAATTTTAATAGAGATGCCATACAAGCACCCCCAGTGGACATTTTTGTTATTTCTAGCAAAAAAAGAGATTTAAAGCAATGGGAGAATTTTCGGTAAGAATATTATAAGCCCTATGATGCCCGCCATGGCGACAGTGATGAGTACGGCGCCTGCGGCGACGTCCTTTGTGTCCCGAGCGTATGGGTGGTAGTTTGGGCTTGTCAGGTCTATGTCTATCTCTATCGCTGTGTTTATGGTTTCAGCGAGGATTACGAATCCAATAGCGAATATTACTGCAATCCACTCAAGTGAAGAAATATTTAAAGTAAAGCCCATGTATATAGCAAGTGCGGAGAAGAATATATGCACCCAAGCATTATGAGTACTGCGTATGAACACACCAATCCCTCGCCAAGCATTCGTCGTGCTCTTTATGCGAGATACTATAGAGAATCGATCTTCTTCAGATAATTTTTTCATTGAAATAGTATTATTCAGCTATTACGTGCCTTTTCTGCACAGCATATATACCATATGTACACATTAGAACTAGAGCAATCATAACTACATAGAATTGGAAATTAGTGTGATTATGATAGAAGTAGACGCTAACTTGAAGTAAGAGTTGTAAGCCTAGGAAGATACTGACTGCATAGTAAGGCACTAATGCTATAGCATAGCTTTCTTTCTTCGGACCTATGAATAAGTTTGAAATCAAAGCGATTGCCAAGAAGAATATTATTATAAATCCATGAACAATGATAATCCCTAGGTTTGTAAAGTAATCCAGTGGTAGAGGAACCATGAGTCGAGCAGCATCGTATAACACGCGCTCAAACAGAGCTAAGATAGCTAGACCTAGTAATATCACAATAAAAGTCCCAGTGTCAGTAAACTTTGTTTTGAAAACATTATTATTTTGTTCTATTATAAGTGACATAATTTATTCTTTAATATATTTCTGGACGAATAGCACCGACCCAGTAAGGACAATAATAATCATAAAAAGGACTATATAAACTCCGTAAGATGCATTCGCATTCAAGATATACTTACTAGTATCCCAAAGTAACCTCACAAGTAGAAAGGCACTAACTACGAAGTAGGTCTGCGATATTATTAAATACCTCTTCCCTGTACCAACGAATGCCTCATGTAATAGGAATGCGGTAAGCAAGAAAGGTAATACGATGAGTGCACTAAAAAGTAGCTCAGAATTTATTGTGTTAGTATACTGCTCGAAATCATTTATAAATTTATTTATAAGTATCATTAGTGAGATGAACAAGAGTACAGTAAGACCAATAGAGAATGGTGAGTTATACTCGACTACTTTCTTCTGACTTGGGGCAGGTTTTGATGATGCTGTATTGGGAATGTGTTCGATAGCTCCTGGTGCCATAGGTGCTTGAGAGGCCATATCACTCTTCATAATTTTAATATGAGAAAAGGCTTCATCTATTTCGGATGCTTGCCAACCCTTCTTTGCAAGTACTTCACGAATATTAGATTCAGAAAATCCTTGACTGCTAACTGCCTCAATATATTTAACAAGTTCTAGATTTGCCATAGACGATTTAATTATACTCTTTATTGCCATTTATACAACAAAACACCCCGACTGTATGTCTGGGTGTTTTGTTTGATAGATATTTATATTACTTAGTTTTTGTTTTACCAACTTTTCTACGACTAACGATCCACATGTTTGAATACTTCTTCGGCGTGCGGGTCTTCTGTCCTTTTCCTGTTGGTTTACCCCACATGCTCTTCGCACGGCGCAAGCCCCGTCCTTGGCGTCCTTCACCTCCACCGTGTGGGTGGTCTACTGGGTTCATGGCAGTACCACGAACTGTAGGGCGGATACCTTTCCAGCGTGAGCGTCCTGCTTTTCCGAAGTTCTGAAGTTTGTACTCTGCATTTGATACTTCACCAATACATGCATAAGCATTCTCAGAAACTTTGCGGACTTCAGTAGATGGCATTTTGATATTTGTATAACCATTATCATTCGCTACAACTTGTGCGAACACTCCTGCAGAACGAGCAAGCTTTGCTCCGTTTCCGGCTTTGATTTCAACATTGTAAACGAATGTACCGACAGGGATAAGTTTGAGTGGTAAGCGGTTAGCGACAGTTAGAGGCACTTTCTCACCTACGATGAACTTGTCACCTACTTTTACTGACTTTGGAACTATAACATAGCGCTTCTCTCCATCTGCATAGACTGCAAGTCCTATGAATGCATTTCTGTTTGGATCGTATTCTATAGACTTGATAGTAGCTGGGATATCGCGCTTGTTGTACATGAAGTCGACATCACGATATAGTCTCTTGTGCCCACCACCTTTGTGGCGAGTAGTTATGCGTCCTTGGTTATTGCGTCCGACTGACCTCTTGAATCCTTTTGTCAAAGATTTCGTAGGGGCTGTCTTACTCAAAACATTACGGTATGAGACAGTAGTTTGGTGACGCTTAGATGGTGTTGTTGGTCTGTATGTTTTCATATTAAGCAAATGCTATCTTATCTCCCTTTTTTAAATATACGACCGCTTTCTTACCACTACTCTTCTGTCCTATTACTCCTCTACGCATAACAACCTTTGATGTGATCTGTGTGATAGATACGCGTACTGGGGTAACTCCATAAATTAATTTTATAGCTTTCTTAATCTCTGTTTTGTTCGCCGTAGGAAGAACATTGAAAGTATACATTCCGCGATCAGAACCGATAGCTGACTTCTCAGTTACACGAGGCGAAAGTATAAGAGGACTTGTTTTCACATCCTTCTTCACTTCTTTTTTTGATTTTGATTTATTTTTTTCCATATATTTTGACTATTTCCCCGACCTGATGTCGGGATCCCGATTATGATCGGGACTTTTCAACTTTCTTCTCTGATTTACCTAACAAGAAAGAGATACTCTCTGTAGGCTGTACCATTACGACGTATTTGTGAGAAAGAAGATCAACTGGGTTTATATTACGAACTTCATCAAGTTCAATGTTTGGAAGATTAGCAAAGCTTTTCTTCAAAGTATCACTCTTCGCTGGGATAGTCATGTAGACATTCTTCTTCTTTGTACCGAACATTTTCTCGAATCCACCGAGCTTACTTAGGTCAGAGAGTATAACGCTCGCATCCTTTGTCTTGATAGTCTTTAGTGTAACTTCTTCTAGGAAAAGGATTTGGCCTTTCTTGAACTTCTCAGAAAGCACTGTGTATAGAGCCTTGATTCTCATCTTCTTGTTGATTTTCTGTTCGTAACTCTTTTCATTACGAGGACCGTGTGTGATTCCTCCACCTTTCCAGATAGGAGAACGAGATGAACCGTGACGAGCACGTCCTGTACCCTTTTGTCTCCATGGCTTTTTACCTCCACCGCGGACTTCTCCACGACCCTTGGTATGAGCGACTGGTGTGCGAGCGTTCGCTTGCATGGCAGTAACTACTTGGTGAACTAAGTCACCATTCCAAGGTAGACCGAATACACTCTCTGGAAGATCGAGCTTCCCTACGGACTTACCTTTTTGATTGTATATTTGTGTTTCCATATATTATAGTCCAATTATTTCAACAAGGGTTCCGCGTCGTCCTGGAATAGCCCCCTTTACTAGTAATTGGTTGTTCTCTTTGTCGACACCGACAATTTCAAGATTACGTACGGTTATGCGGTCGCCTCCAGTTCGGCCTCCCATGCGCATACCTTTCGGTACTTTGTTACGAAGTCCTCCACCGATAGAACCTGGCTCACGCTCAGAGTGCTTCTGACCGTGACTGCGTGGTCCTCCGTGGAATCCATGACGCTTCACGACACCTTGGAAACCTTTACCTTTAGATAAACCAGATACTGTAACAATATCGCCCTTTGCGAATACGTCTACTGTGATAAGGTCACCAACGGCTATCTCTTCTATGTCTCTAAATTCACGCAAGTGCTTGAAAGCACTCGCACTTGTCGCTTCTCCATCTTCACCTTTCTTCACTGAAGGTAGTATGTGACCTAGGTGAGGCTTTGTCGCACGGCTTTTCTTCTGCTCATCGTAGGCTACCTGCACTGCAGTGTATCCATCGACATCAGGGTTCTTAACCTGAGTAACTACAAGTGGCCCCGCCTGTATGACAGTCGCTGGTATCACTGTGCCATCAAGATCAAAGCACTGCATCATATGCTGTTTTTTACCAAGAATAAATTTCATATATATTAGTTCATAAAGTTATAAAGTCTATCAAGTTATAAAGTGAATTCAAATGCATTTTGCTTTAAGAACTTTCTACTTTAAAAACTTTCAACTCGTTTTTACATCATCTTCACATCGATATCTACACCGGACGGTAAAGATAAGTTTGTGAGTGCTTCGATAGTTTTCGGATTAGGATTTAAAATATCGATAACACGTTTATGGATTCTAATTTCAAATTGTTCACGAGCGTTTTTGAACACGAATGATGCTCTATTTACTGTGTACTTTTTGATTTCTGTAGGAAGAGGAATAGGACCAACTATTTTCGCATCATAACGTAATGCTGTATCAATGATTTGTTTCACTGATGTATCGAGAATTTTATTCTCATAAGCACGTACTCGTATACGAAGCTGAACACTAGTTGGGTCATCTTTCACTTTCTTTGCGACCTTCTTTTTTGTTTTTAATTCTGTAGACATAATAGGGTAGCATGGGCAATTAGCATTGCTGCTAATTGCCATTAGCTATTACTTAATCACTTTCGTTACAACACCAGCACCAACTGTCTTACCACCTTCACGGATTGCAAAGTGTTGCTGTTCTTCAAGAGCAACTGGAGTAACTAGTTTGACTGATAGCTTTACTGTGTCACCTGGCATAACCATTTCTACACCTGCAGGCAAAGAAGATTCACCTGTAACGTCTGTAGTACGGATGTAGAATTGTGGCTTGTAACCAGTGAAGAATGGAGTGTGGCGACCACCTTCCTCTTTCTTTAATATGTACACTTCACATTCGAATTCTGAGTGAGGAGTAGTTGTACCTGGCTTACATAGAACCTGACCGCGAGTAATGTCTTCTTTCTTGATACCACGAACAAGGATTCCAGCGTTGTCTCCTGCCATACCTTGCTTTAGGTTCTTGTTAAACATTTCAATACCAGTAACTGTAGTCTTTGCTGTATCCTTGATACCAACGATTTCTACATCTTCACCAACATTGATAACTCCGCGTTCGATTTTACCTGTAACCACTGTTCCACGACCTTCGATAGAGAATATATCTTCGATAGGCATTAGGAATGGCTTTGTAACATCACGCTCTGGAACTGGGATGTATGAATCAAGAGCAGCAACTAGTTCAAGAACTTTACCTGCCCATTCATCTGTATTATCTGCTGATTCTAGAGCCTTAAGACCTGAACCACGGATAACTGGAGCATTTGCACCATCAAATCCTTGTTTTGTAAGGAGTTCACGGATTTCTTCTTCCACTAGGTCGATCATGTCTTTGTCATCAACCATGTCGCACTTGTTTAGGAAAACGATAATTTTTGGAACACCAACTTGTTTTGCAAGAAGAACGTGTTCACGAGTCTGTGGCATTGCACCATCAGTAGCAGCTACGACAAGAACAGCACCGTCCATTTGGGCAGCACCTGTAATCATGTTCTTTATGTAGTCAGCGTGTCCTGGAGCATCGATGTGAGCATAGTGACGCTCTGGTGTCCAATACTCGTTGTGAGAAAGAGCGATCGTGATACCACGAGCTTTTTCTTCTGGAGCTGAGTCTATTTGATCGACGCCTTTAATTTTAGCACCATATCCTGCACCTTGACGTGATAGGATTTGGAGAATAGCCGCTGTTAATGTTGTTTTACCGTGGTCAACGTGACCAATAGTTCCCACATTTACGTGTGGCTTGTCTCTGTTAAATTCTTCTGCCATATAGTTTATTGGTTGAAAGTGATCTAATCTAATTGTAATTAGTTAAAAAACTACCAACATAAATTAATAATAAATTAAAACGTCTCCCTTTCGAGAGGTCCCTTTTGGGGACAAAATATACGATTTGCTAATACTAGCAATTTTAAAAATAAAGTCAAGTAAAAGGGTTTTGACATAGAAATACAAAAAGAAAAGCACCTCGTCTACCGTAGGTATACGAGGTGCTTTTTCAATTATCCCTTAGAACTGCTTATATATCGGCTTCAAACAAATCTTGTTTTCATCATCTGTAGGGACGTAACTGCTAGCATCATTTGCATTACAGTTTGAGTGACAACTTGGATCATCTTCATCAATTAGAGTATCTGGGTCACTATTATCTATATTATCATTACATTCATATATACCTGAACCACCACCAGTATATGAACATGTAGGTGAATCAGTTCCTCCGTTTCTCCCTTCACAAATCCATGTAGATCCTGTACCTACCAATAAGTCTCCAGCAGAACATCCGTTCTGGACAGAATTGTTACATACTCCATTTACTCTAGATGGGTCTACTATACAACCAGAAGTCGTCCCACCCCATACATAACCAGTTCCGCATCGAGCATATACACTCTCAGTTGCAGATACTTCTGCTGTATTAACATCAGTATCATTGGCCACTATCTTGAATGATTTTGAAGGATAATCAACATATTCATTAATTCTGAAGTTAGAACTATTGAGGGCTGTGGATAGAGTCTGATTGTCTGACTCTCTAAAGAATCTTGCAGTTGTAGCTCCTCTTGCACCCCAACTTGCAATAGAATCGAGCATACAACTTGTCTGACCTGCTGATATTTCACATGAATCTGGAAGGATATCTAGCCAAACACTAAGGTCCTCACTCACAACTGTAATTGTAATATCGTCTGTAAATGGAGAGTCTGCATCAGCGCCTTCTACAGTAGGACTTGTGGAGTCAGCCAATCCATCCAAGTCTACAACTCTCAATCTAAATACATTCCTGCCCACTGGTAAATCACGTACTATTGTAGTTGCAGTATTTGGAGATACTATAGTTCCCCCACCTGAAACACGAGTCCATTCATAGGTGGCAATACCTCCTCCGACTGCATCCATGTCTTTAGATCTAGTACCGTAAAGTGTAACATCTTCCCCTAGAACTATCTGCTTATCTTCTTCAGCTAGAGCTTTTGGACTTTCTCTTCGCATAGAAACAGTCATTGTATCCTCACCTACAACGACTCCATCTTTATCAAAAGCAGTAAGCTTGAATACATACCGATTCTGAGTATAACCTGCTGTGCTATCACTCAAATTACCGAATGTAGGAGTCAGGGTAGTTCCATTTGTTATAGTGACGGCTGGGATAGTAGGACCTGAGACTTTCGTCCATGCTGTAGACACAACAATATTCTGATCATCTTTCACGTAGACACCTACTGTGTCATTCGTTGTCAGGGTGACCGATGGCTTTGTCGTTGCACCCGCTGCCAAGCTATAATTCTTGTCTGGACCAGCATTAACTTCTACTGAAACAACATCGTAGAATACATCCCCACTAGTTTCTCTCCATGCAGCATTAGCATGATTAGCAAATACACTAAAAATAAAAACGATGACTAGAGCGAAGACGGGGTATTTAATTGTGTTTATAAATTTATTCATGTTAAATTAATAATTAATAATAATCTATAATAATTGGCTCACTCATACCATCAGAAATACTTCCTGTACCTTGACATGCTCCCTTATCACTATGATCTATGCCATTTCTTATATCCCCGCCAACTAACCTCAAATTAATCTGTAGATCATTTGGGAAAAATGCACCAGTTAATGTTGATGTCTTGGTAACTGCACCTGTACCTGTTCTAGTCGTAAAGTAATATGTAACATCAGAACGAGTTACTCCTCTATTCAGGGCATCTTGTCTTACTTCTTCACTTCTAGAAGCTTTTATGAATCCATCATTCTCATTCACCTTTAATTCATTAGTGAAAGAACATGGTGGTACATAGTTCACTAAATTCGTAATATATGGATATGGGTCAGGCTCCTCTACTAAAGTCTTAAAGCTAACCTTGTAACCCGGATTAGATTTAGGGGTTGTTTTGGATGTAAACTCTTTCCGAGCACTTGGCATTGGAAATTGTGTTGTTAGTCCTACTTTAACGGTAGTTTCGGTAGTTTGTGGTCCCGGAATTAAAGCGACTTCAGCTCCATCATCATGGTAAACTACCATTTTCATTTTTCTAGGGGAACAAGTCGAACTAAAATATCCTTCTGCATTAAACACTTGTGAAGCAGTGTAGAATGGACCTTCTGGAGTGATGCTTACATTAGAATAAACTATTCCCCCATCATTACACCTATGCTCGTAAGTTTTTACAGAAGCTGAAGCATTATGCGCTATAGAGAATATTGCGAGTATGAAGGTGAATGTTATTATATACTTTATCATGGTTAAAATAAATTTAATAATTAATTATAATGAAGTGCAGTTAAAAGCATACCCTGTCCCGGCAGGTACTGATCTACGGTTTTCAATTTTACCTACGCTGTTTATCTTCACTGCATATCTTTTTGTAGTGTCATAAGTCATGAGCCACCAATGGTCCTTACCATTTAATAATGTATTAGTCTGGTCGGAAATTATATCTCCTTCGGAAGGAAAAGTTTTTGTAGGATAATTTGTATAATAAGGCCTAGCGGAAGCCAATTTAGGACCCTGAGTTCCTCCTGGACCGAAAACAATACTTTCACCATCAAAAACACAACTTCTTTGAGTGGAAGTGGTATTCGTAATTCCTTTACACATAATTCTTGCATAATCCTCTGCGTTATAGGCAGTAGTGAAACCTCCATTTAGACAAGCTATCATATCTTCACTCCACCCGTTTGTACTACCCAAAAGAGGACTAGTCTCATCTACTGAAGTCTTAAAACTAACTTTGTAACCTTTTTTTGCTATCGTTTTTGACGAAAATTCTTTCGTAGCACTTGGTATTGGAAATTGCGCTGTTGGACCAAGTAAAACCTCTGGAATTAAAACAACTTCAGGACCACCATCATGAGAAACTACCATTTTCACTTGTCTTGTAGCACAAGTAGAAGCAAGATACCCTTCTGCATAAAACTGTTTTGGAGTAGTAGAGAATGGACCTTCTGGGGTTATTCTGACGTTAGAAGTTACCTTACCTCCATTACCACAAAAGTGTTCGTATGTATCTGCTGAAGCATTATGCGCTATAGAGAATATTGCGAGTATGAAGATGAATGTTATGTATTTTTTCATAGTTTTATATTAAGCAATTTGCCCATTATTATTCTTCCTCTTCATATACATACTGAGTGCTATTACTAGTATAATTGCAACTACGCCGATAACGATAGACTTCATAGGTAGTTTAGTACCATTATCATTCATAGGGTTACTCTTGAATTCGAATTCTTTCTGATCTAGTATATTACCGTCTTTGTCTTTCATAGTTGCACTTACTGTTGGATTCATACACTTTGAACTTATTTCAAAAGGTATCTTAGTGTTTGATTCATTCACATCCCACTTCAATTCTTGCTTTATAGGGTTTGCACATTCACTGCCTTTATCATTCTTTATCGTAGCTTCGAAAGTCACAGTTGGCAATGATGCAGCTCCACTCGTGCTCCTAGCGTATTGGCCAGCTCTTGCTTGCCATCCTAGAGTCATAGTACCTTGTACTCCTCTATCATAGTAATCTTTGTCGAGGGATATTTTATCTATAGATCCACTAATACCACTAACGATGTAGCGGATTGTTAGGAAATTCGAAGATACAGAACCTTTCAGGAATAGTGATAGGTTGTAGAATTGAGATATATCCCCCTTTGGTAAATCTATAGTGAAAGCTTTCTTCTCGCCCTTTTTAAATGTTATTGCCTTATCATCACCACCTTGGGATGGAGCAAGACCCCCGAAAGCACTCATATACCTAGTCTCGAAAACTGGATACATGGTCTCATCACCCGCTGTATTATTCGTAGCAGTACATGTCAAAGTGAGCATTTCACTTTCTTGGATGTCTATGCTTTGCATTAATTGGTATTTAGTTTGGGACTTGTCACCAACTACTTGTAAGTAGCAAGACTTCGTATCTATCTCTACTGTCTTGGTTGTAGCTGTAAGCTTCACTTTACCTAAATTAGCTATGCCGAATGGGAAGCTGCTTTCATTCATACTGACTAGCTGTAATATATATGTACCACCTAGGTAACTTGGAGCAGTGTACTCTATTTCTCTACTTTGTTCAGAGTTCTCGTATAGAGTAAGTGATTCCTCGTAGACTTGCTCATGGGCTATATAGCTGCCGTTCTCTGGTATCAGTTGTACTCCATACTTCACTCCTGTCTGTAGGCCTTGTTCATTCTCAAGAGCAAAGTAGATCTGAAATTTGTTGCCAACTTGATTAATGATACTTGCATCTACGATATCCACAGTCGCGACGAGGTTCGCACTCCCTACACCGTCGACTGTAGTCTGTACTTCTTCGACTGCAAATGCGAAAGAAGAAAAAGCAAGTGATAAAGATAAGAAAAGTCCGAATAGAGAAATTTTAAATAGATTCATATTTATAAAAAAGTTATTTAATTAATATTATAGTATAAGTATACCACCCATATAAAATATAAGGTAGAAAAAGTTATCCACAAAATAAAAAACAGCCTAATTTTTAATCTAATTAAAAATTAGGCTGTTGATAAATTTTTTAGAGCTTACTCTTTTTTAGTTGTAAATTTTTGTTCGAGATATCTGCCATCTTCTACCCTAAATCTTATAAATCCGTCAGGTAGAAATGCGATATTCCATATATCATAACCCGAGAACCTAATCTGGGTTTCCGATACATTACTGAACTCCCATTTACCACTGGTTAAAGTACCAGCATTCGGGTTGCAAGGACCAATTTTCCCCGTACTAGTTCCATTTGAATGGAACCAATACAGATTACAATCCAAAGACCAGTTTATCCAGTCCGTTGGATTTGTTGATGATTGTTTCCCTTCTATACAAGATCTGGTGACGGTGTTTACCACAGTTCCGTACTTGTGCATTCTGGTCAAATTAAGACTCCAAACCTTGACCGTTATTGGGCTAGTTGGTGTATAAACATCACTCCTTTTTCCGTGGGTATCGACGTTTACCGCTAATACATTGAGGGTTGAGTCCTTTTTGAAGGGACCAAGGGAATCTGCATATGTTCCAGCTACCATGGGGTAGTCAACCCCATTAATAACCAACGTATTTGCATCATTACTTTTAAAGGTAATGAATGCTTTCTCACCATTTAAGGCTGTATCGGCCTTGTAAGTAAGATTTGTTGGTTTTGCCGGTCCCACCGGCGGAGTGGGTGGTACAACAGGGTCATTCCCCTTATCGCACGACGCACCCATCATGATCGTGGCCGCAAGGGCGGCCAGAAGCATATTTTTCATAGAACCTCCTTGGGTCTCACGACCCCTTTAATTGTTAAAAAATAATTGAAAAACATCGCCCACCTTATTTATCCTTAATTACCAACAGAATTTCTTATTAGTCTTGATAAGATGAATGTTGTTTTTCAATCATTTTCTAACTTTTTTCAATGTATATTGTGGCTCATAATTTGCTTTATGCACCACAACAAGCTTCATGTCAAGTTTATCGAAGATTACACATTTAGTCAAGTTTTTAAAGCCCAAAATAGGCCACTTATCCACAATTTATCCCCATTTTCCCAAAGGAAATTCCTTTGGGAAAATGGGGACTTTGGTATAATAAACTTATGAGCATCAGAAAGGTTTCATTTGTCGAAGGAGAGTACTACCACATCTACAATCGTGGAGTAAATAAGAACGACATCTTTCTGGATAATGAAGACAGAGATCGCTTCATAAAGCTATTATACCTTTGTAATTCAACACGGAAAGTTAATTTCAGAGACGACATAGTCGATAAGAAAATAGATGCATGGGATTACGACAGAGAAAATGAGATTATCTCTATCGGAGCCTGGGTGCTTATGTCTAATCATTTCCACCTATATCTCACCATTCCCCGCACCACCACTATCCCCAAAGGAAATTCCTTTGGGAAGGAAAAGTCTGTTGAAAAATACGATATTAATGGTATTTCTACTTTTATGAAGAAGCTTTGCACCTCCTACACGATGTATTTCAATAAAAAATACAGCAGGTCTGGGTCGCTTTTTGAAAATAAATTCAAATCGGTCCACATAAAAGATGAAAGGCAGGCGAAATACTTACTTTCATATATACACCTCAATCCCATTAAATTAATCCAATCAGATTGGAAAGATGTGGGAATAAAGAATACCAACATGGCGACAAAATACCTTGATAATTATAAGTTTAGTAGCTACTTAGAATATAAAAATAATACAAAAAGAAAAGAGGGTTCTATTTTGAATATTCAAGATTTTCCTATATATTTTTCCAGTAATACTGCTTTTGAAAATGAAATTATTGAGTGGCTTACTGCCTATAAACAAAAAGAGTAGAACGAATCTTCCCAAAGGAAATTCCTTTGGGAAGATTGACTATAATGGCCTAAATATAGTAGTATGAGTACATTATCAGTCCGTTTCGAACCGGGCTTTTATTTTTACCAGAAGTGGTACAAAAGCTATGTATGGTAAGGAAAATTTAATAGTTAGTAAAATTTAATATATGTTAGATCTCAAAACAATGAAATCAGCGCTCGAGCAACTCGAGCAAGAAAGGAAAATTCCACGCGAGAAGATTATCGACGCTATCGAGCAGGCCATAGCCGCCGCTTATAAGAAGGATTACGGTAAAAAAGGCCAGATAATACGCGCTACTATCGATGTAGATAGTGGGAAAATGGAATTCTACCAAGTGAAAATAGTCGTCGACGACTCTATAGTCCGTATGACCGAAGAAGATGAAGACGAGGAAATAGCCGAAGATGATGACCGTGTCCGCTTCAATGAAGAGCATCATATTCTAATAGAAGATGCGAAAAAGATAAAAAGTGATGCAAAACTCGAAGAAGAAATCATATTCCCCCTTGAATCTCAAGAAGATTATGGTCGCATCGCAGCACAAACTGCCAAGCAAGTAATCATTCAGAAAATCCGCGAAGCAGAGCGTGGCGCTATTATCGATGAGTACGGTAGTAAAGAAGGCGAGATAGTGAACGGCTTCGTTCAGAAAGTGGAGCGCGGCATTGTATACATCGACTTTAACCGTGCGACAGGAATAATTCTTCCGGAAGAGCAGATTCCAGGTGAATCATACCGAAGGGGTGAACGTATCCGTGCTTACCTATACTCAGTCGAGGAGACTCCACGCGGAGTAAACCTGAAGCTCTCTCGTACTCATCCTCAGCTTATCGAAGGACTCTTCGCAATGGAAGCTCCAGAGATAGCATCAGGTGTAGTAGAGATCAAGGCTATCGCTCGTGAAGCAGGCTCTCGCAGTAAAATTGCAGTATATTCAAATGATGAGCATATCGACCCAGTCGGATCATGTGTCGGACAGAAGGGTGTCCGTGTAACTACAGTCATGAGTGAGCTCGGTGGAGAGAAAATAGATATTATCCCTTGGTCTACAGATATGACAGAATATATATCAAGCGCCCTATCACCTGCACGCGTGCTTGATATAGAAATACATGAGAATGAACATAAGGCACTCGTAGAAGTAGCGAGTGATCAGCTTTCACTTGCTATCGGTAAAGGTGGACAGAACGTACGCCTAGCTGCGAAGCTTACTGGATGGAGAATCGATATTAAGGGTGTAGAAGGTGAAGTAGTATCTAGTGATACAATAGATGAAGGAACGGACAGTGCTATCTCTCTTGACGAAGGTCTAGTAGATGATGGGACTGATAGTAAATAATTATTAATTTAATTAAATAAAAATATATGAACTTATGGCATGATGTTTCAATTGGTAAAAATGTTCCAGAAGAATTCAATTGTATAATTGAAATTCCAAAAGGCTCCCACAATAAATACGAAATCGACAAAGAAACTGGTTTAATAGCACTTGACCGTGCAAACTACGATTCGACTGCTTATCCTTTCGATTATGCTTTCATTCCACAAACTCTTTGGGAAGATGGTGATGCACTTGATGTACTAGTACTTACAACATACCCACTAAACGTAGGAGTATTAGTTGCTGTTAGACCTGTGGCAGTTCTTGATGTAAACGATTCTGGTGAATCTGATTACAAAATACTAGCGGTCCCAGTTGGAGATAAAAGATTCGATGATATAAAAGATTTGGGTGATCTAAATAAGCATATGCTAAGAGAATATACTCACTTCTTCGAAACATACAAAATATTAAAAGGTAAAGATCCTAAAGATTATCCTGTAATCGTCTCAGGATATAAAGGGAAAAAAGAAGCAGTAGAAGCTATCGTGCGATCTCAAGAACTTTATAAAAACAAATTCAGTAAGTAAAAAATAATATGAAAACGACAGTCAAAAAACTCGAGAAAAGTGAGGTGGAATTATTAAATGTGCTTCCACAGGAAGAATTTGCGAAATATGAAGAGAAAGCTCTGTCCCGTATCGGAGAGAGAGTCGAGCTTCCAGGTTTCCGTAAAGGTAAAGTGCCTGTAAATATGGTGAAGGAGAATGTGAATGACATGATGATCTTAGAAGAGATGGCTGAGCTTGCGATAGCAGATGCCTATCCGAAAATTCTTGAAGCGGAGAAGATAGATGCTATAGGACGACCTATGGTTTCTATCACAAAGATTGCTCGTGGCTCAGACCTTGAATTTAAAATAGTCACAGCAGTATTACCAGAAATGAATCTACTCGACTACAAGAAGATGGCATCTAAAGTGAAGAAAGAGAACCCGATGAAGGATGTAGAAGTAGCTGAAGCAGATGTCGAGAAGACAATTCTCGAACTTCGCAAAATGCGCGCAGAGCAAGCACGTGGTGCAAGTCACGAAGGCCACGAGAATATGACAGAAGAAGAACACAAGAAAGCGCATGAAATACCTGAGAGTGAGTACCCAGCATTCGATGATGAATTTGCGAAATCTTTCGGTGACTTCGCGGACGCATCAGCATTCAAAGATAAAATTCGTGCGAATATGAAGATAGAAAAGGAGACAGGAGAGAAAGACAAGCTTCGTTTACTCATAGTTGAAGAACTATTAAAAGAAACTTCAGGTGATATCCCACAGATACTGATAGACAGTGAAACAGACAAGATACTCTACAGGCTAGAAGCGGACATTATAAATGCCGGACTTAAGTTTGAAGATTATTTAGCTCAAATTAAGAAGACAGTAGAGGATTTAAGGAATGAATGGAAAGAAGATGCGACCAAGCGCGCGAAACTCCAAGTCATCATCCATACTATTTCTGAGAAGGAAAGTTTGAAGCCGACAGAGGAAGAGATTGCGAAAGAAGTGGGCAACATCATGGCTATGTACAAAGACGCAGATCCAAGTAGGGCACGCGCATACATAGAGAACATGCTCGAGAACGAGAAAGTGTTTACTTTTTTAGAAAATCAATAAAGTGCTATAATTAATTTATGTTAATACCTACAGTAATAGAGAAATCACAATTTGGAGAAAGAGCTTACGATATATATTCTAGGCTTCTAAACGAGCGCATTATATTCCTAGGTGGACCTATCGATGACCACGTAGCGAACTTAATCATAGCGCAACTTCTATACCTAGACCACAGCGATTCGAAGAAGGATATACACCTATATATAAACTCTCCAGGGGGTTCCGTAACTGCTGGTCTTGCCATACTCGATACGATGAACTTCGTGAAAGCCGATGTATCTACTATATGTGTAGGTATTGCTGCTTCTATGGGGGCATTGCTATTATCCGCTGGTGCGAAAGGTAAGCGTTTCACACTTCCGAACTCTGAAGTGATGATTCACCAAGTCATGGGTGGTGCAGAAGGACAAGCTTCCGACATAGAGATCAATGCGAAGCATATACTCCGCACCAAAGATACTCTCAACAAAATCCTTGCAAAAAATACAGGTAAGAGTGTCGCCCAAGTAGAGAAAGATTCAGACCGCGACTACTATATGACATCAGATGAAGCGAAGAAGTACGGCATCGTAGATGACATAGTTTCCAAACCAAAGAAATAAGACAAAAATCCTCTCCGGCCCAGGTCGGAGGGGATTTTTTATGAATAAGAAAGGTGATATAGTATCTATATGGAAAGAATACTTTTAATAATATCATTATTCCTTCTTCTTGTTCTCCTTAAAAGAGAAGTTAGTAGAAGACTCAATGAGAAATCTTTTATCTCTATAATCAATCATACTTTTCGTACACCACTTACAAGTATTAAGTGGATGAGTGATACGCTCAGCCAAGAAATTCCCCGCAAAGAGCAGATAGAGATATCGAGGAAGCTATCTCTCTCTACGAACAGACTACTCGACATAGTGGACATCCTGACAGGCATTAAAGACATCCACAGCTCATCAGCTTACAACCTGAAAGCTGTATCCATGCGTGAAATAATAGAATCATCTCTCAAGAAGTCGAGCGACCGAATCGCCGAGAAGAAAATTCATTTATCCATACCGACATTGAAAGACCTACCACTACTTAGTGTTGATACGAAGAAGATATCTTTCGTTGTAGATGTCCTCGTGGAGAACGCTATTTGGTACTCGAAAGTTGGTGGAACTATTGTCATCGACTGCGTAGCTACAAAAAGTGAATTGATTTTGAAAATTGAGGATGAGGGCCTAGGTTTATCATGGAGAGATAGGAACAATCTTTATAGTAAATTCTACCGAGGTAAGAGAGCAAAGAAAATGAATACAGATGGCATGGGCATGGGCTTATACATGGCGAAGATTATCGTCGGTAGGCATAGCGGCACGATCAAGGCTACTTCGAAAGGCAAAGACAAGGGTGCCATATTCACCATAAAGCTACCTATAAGAAAAGCTTAGATAGAAACTCGACAAAAATACTTTTCTACGGTATTATATAAATATCGAATTTTAACAGTTAGTTAGTGTCCACTTTTAAAATACGGTTCTATCTGGTAATTCTACTTAAATTTATGAAAACAAGTTTCCTTTTGATAAACGTGCGCAAAGATATCCAGCATATAACAAGCCTATAGGCCCGAGTATTTTCACTGTGACACTGTCACATTATGAGTTTAACAGCAATAATAATTTCAGTTGCCGCTCTTATTATAGGAGTCGGTGTAGGTTACTATTTGCGCCTTATCATTTCGCTTGGTAAGAAGGGCTCCATGGAGCTCGAGATCAAGCAGATAATGCTAGGAGCAAAAGAAGAAGCACAAAGAGTGCTCGATGATGCGAAGAAGAAAGCAGAAGACAAGCTTGTAGAATCTCAAGCAGAAGCGAAAAAGAAAGAGGTCGAGTGGAAAGAAACAGAGCACAGATTTATAAAGAAAGAAGAGCTCCTAGATGCTCGCCAAGTCGAGATTGATCGCGAAGTCGAGAATATCAAACTCAAAGTCGAAGAAGTGAAGAAGGTCAAAGACCGTGTTGAGAATATGGAGAAGGAGAAAGAAGCAGAGCTTGAGAAGATATCACAGCTCTCTGTTACTGATGCCAGGGAAAAGCTTTTCCGCAATATAGAAGAGCGTTATGAAGAAGATCTTCTCATAAGAATGCAGAAGATGGAGACGACAAATACAGAGAAGCTAGACAGAAGAGCGAAAGACATCTTAGCTGCCTCTATCAATCGCCTTGCTTCATCTACAGCAAGTGAGATGATGACAACATCTGTAAATATCCCGAACGATGAAATCAAAGGTAAGATTATCGGTAAAGAAGGACGCAATATCCGCGCCTTCGAGCGTTCCTCAGGAGTAGAACTTATTATCGACGAGACTCCAGGTGCGATAGTCATATCTTCATTTGATCCAGTTCGTCGCCAAGTAGCACGTCTTGCACTCGAGAACCTTATACTCGATGGTAGAATACAGCCAGCAAAAATAGAGGAAGTCATAGCAAAAGCCCAAGAAGATATCAATAAAATTATCAAAGACAAAGGTGACCAAGCAGTCTATGAATGTGGCATATTCAACCTAGACCCTCGTATAGTAGCCATAGTGGGACGATTATACTTCCGTACAAGTTATGGACAGAATGTCCTTCAGCACTCTATCGAGATGGCGCACATTGCAGGAATGCTAGCCGAGGAACTCGGTGCAGATATCCAAGTAGCAAAAGCCGGCGCACTGGTGCACGACATAGGTAAAGCTCTTGATCATGAAGTCCAAGGTACACACATCGACATAGGTATCCGCATACTTCAGAAGTTCGGTGCAGACCCACGTATTATCACCTCTATGAAGAGTCATCACGATGACTGCCCTCACGAGACTATCGAAGCAGTCATAGTGCAAACAGCCGACCATATATCAGGTGGTAGACCAGGTGCCAGACGTGACTCTGTAGAGAACTACATCAAGCGCTTACAAGACTTGGAAGCCATCACAAAGACATTCGAAGGAGTCGAGAAGTCCTACGCTCTCGCTGCAGGACGTGAAATTCGCATCTTCGTCACTCCAGAGAAAGTAAATGATGTCGAAGCGAAGAACATGGCCCGCGACATAGCAAAGAAGATAGAACAAGAACTCAAATATCCAGGTGAGATAAAAGTAACGATGATTAGAGAGAATAGAATAGTTGAGTATGCACGCTAGTATAATTAAAAATAGAAACAGAAATACGCTCCGACCATGGTCGGAGCGTATTTCCTTTCCTCACATTTGCACCAAAGAGATTGTATAGAAGCAAAAGAAGCATAAGCGGTGCCAAGGAGAGAGATTCTATATTTATACCAGTGGTAATAAATACAAGCACCTCTCAGACCTCCATCGCAAACACTCTCTTTGGTACAAGTGTGAAAAGCAAAAGTTTGAAGTTATCTCCCCTTTGCTAAAAATTAATTACTACTTACAAAAGCCCATTCTCCCTTTGGCACCTTCATTTTGATTTCTTTATCAATTTTATTTATGTTGATAAAGATTTCACCAGTACCATCTGGCAATTCCCGAAATTGCTCCTCAGGAATGTCCTGGGTTGGATCAAAGGGAATACCTTTAAGTTTTGCTACGATATCCCTAACAGCTATCGGGCAATACACCAGCCAGCTTTCGTAAATCCTTGGACTGATCATTATCAAATCCAAACTATAAACTTTTTCCATATTTTGTATGGTTTTTTAAATGAACAAATACTTTTACCGAACGCATAATTACTTATTCGCTCGGCAAAAGTGGTAAATAATATTTACCACCCTGCTCTCTCCTCTTTGTTTTAATAAAGAAGAATTAGGGGGAAATCCCTATGAATCCACAAATCAAATGGCTAAAAATAATTTGTGAACTCAACAAGGATGCTGAACTTTTTAAGGGCTCAGCACTTTTTTGTTGTTTAACCCAACCCCTTATGCATACACTTCCTGCATGCTCGAACACCATTTCCTCTATCAGCAATCCTTTTGCTGATGGGTATACGGTGTCCAATTCACACTTTTTTTCTCATGATTCATGAGTGCACGTATGTGCGAAAGAAAAATGAAACTTCCTTTTTCATAGCATCCTTCTTTCTTTTTAGGAGTGTCCCTGTAGTGGAACATCTTCGTATATAAACGAACTCTCCTGATCCCATAAGTGCTTACTTTCAGAGCTTATCGGCAACTGATCGTAATACGCTTGGGCATCCTCTTTTTGAAGAAATGCTACTACCTGGTCGTTGGTTCCGTTCCGACACCCCAGGATTATAACTGTGATAGACATAGACATATCTATCATTCCCTATCAATCCCCCATCCGAAAATGAGAAACTGAATAAGAAAGCGGAAGTTTTATCTTCCGCTTAATTTTAAATTGTTTTAAACCCGCGTCACCTGCCATACCCATGGTCAGGTGTTTTTTACAAACCATTCTCTTCCCAACTGATATTACATCGTGAGGAAGTGCCTAGGTTTGATTTTGGCTTGGCTAGCCGATTTTTGTGAACTTTGTTGCCGTAAACAGCATGGCAATTTTGTTGGTGGCACCGATACCACCTTGAAGTCCTTCCCTAAGGAACTCTGCCACTATCTGGCGATCAGTCCCTTTAAGAAAAATTCCTCTTGACCAATTCACCCTCTGGTCTATAGGGCCAACTTTGCGATACTTCTTGACGAGGCATCCAAAATTGGTTTGGGAATGGATCACTTCCCCATTATAAAATGCTACACAGCCTTCCCTCTGGAGAATCTCAAGACCATCTAGGTTTAGATCTTGATAATCATCCACCCATTCTACGAAATCTTTTGGTAGCTTACACTCCCTGAGAATGCGATGAATGGGATCTTTGACAAGGTGTGCTGGCATAATGACCCATAATTCCCCGCAGTCATAACCAAGAGTCCACTCTGGACGCAGGATGACTTTGGAAATGGACTCAGTGGCCATTTTTTTCGGTTTACTGGGAATTTCACCCAGCCATTCTCCTCCTGTTTTCAAAAATGCAAGATATGAGGAATACCTATCACTACTAATTTCAATATCTTGTCTTTCTTTTTTTGACAAGTTTGGAGGGTTGAAACCCTCTACGAGAAGGCTCCCGTCTTCGAGACAGGAAACTTCTAAATAATGATTCCCCATCGTGCCCGAAGGCTTGTGGGAACCATTGATTGAAGACAAAAATTCGTGGCTGAAATAACGTTTTGCCATAAAATCAACACCACAGCACAGTGGATTTCGTTTTAGGTGTGCTCCTTTTTTCATTCTTTCATGATGTCAATCAGTCTTTCCTAATAGTCAACCTTATGAGTCAGAACCTCTGCTGCCAAGCGATATTCTGAATTACGTTATGAGGGAGAGTTATTCAATAACTCAGTCATAAGGATTTTATTTTTTGAACGATAAGATTCTATACTTAGCCACATGTGTAATACACAGGGCGACGGAGCAGATAAGCGGCCAGTCATAATATAGTCGAGTATTTCAACTCGAAGAATCTTTTAGGGTGCTATCACTCACCCTCTAATTTGCTCTTACGAGCGTAAAGAATACAAAAGAAATAAATATTTCTATTCTTTACGCTCGCTCCGTCCAGCACTAAATTCTCTTACTACTCATTTTGAATAAGCAATAAAACAAAATTTAGTGCTAGACAGTTAAGCGTATTTTCTTGAGCTACAGAATTGCCTAGACTGTAGCTCATCAAAATTATTATGTTGTCAAAGATTCAACTTCCTGCATCAATACACTATCTCTCCTTTGTTATTGACCTCTCCGGCTTTACGCCAGAATTCCTTCGCAGAAAGAATTTATTGTCTCTCTCCCTTGCCCCGTAGTAAATTTTAAATGCATTTGATTTAAAATTTCACTATGGGGTTCGTAAAGACATTTCAGATCACAAAGATGGGTTAGGTCCTTATGGTCTGTCGATCTCTTTACGAGACGGTTGTGAATGTATTGTCTCTCTAGTTTCGGTTTGCGGCTGAAATTAAAGTGACGATTCACGGTTGCAAACGGATATGTATGAATGATTGTATCTAGCATTATTCTCTTCTTTCCTAACTTACAGGCCTAGGTGCCATCCCTTTGAAGTTATCGCCGGTTCAGAACTTTGCATCAATCTTTCTATATCTCCTTGTAATGTACTCTCTCCTGTTTTGGATGACTTCTCTTCTATTGATCTGTCCTCCTTAACTCTTGTGGATAGTATAGCAGAAACTTGACATATTGTCAATAGTCATGTTACAAAATACATTATAAATCTAAAATAACCTTATTTTATATAGGAACTATAAATAGTTGTATTGTCATACTTGCATGACAATTATGACTATGCTATAGTTGAGGTACCTGTCCCGTTAGAAAATCGACTTACGGGAAGCAAAGATTTAGTATTATTATTTAAATTTTCTAATGGGATGGTTACAGATGAAAAGATACTAATAGAAGCAGGTCTATCTGAGGAACAGGCGCTCGTATATGGGCACCTACTAGACCGTGGACCACAAAGGGCAAGCGCACTATCCAAGTGGCTCGGTATTAAAAGAGGGCTCGTTTATAAAGTCCTCGAGCAATTAGAGAATATGAATCTCGTGGAGAAAAAGGGTGGCACAGGCACAGTCGCTTCATTCTCCCCTCTTCATCCGAGCCACTTACTCGATATGATCGAAGCTCGTGCAAAGTCTATCCTCCTGACAAAGGAGACACTTACCTATTCCCTAGGCTCCCTAGCCTCAAAGTTCAACCTCCTCTCCGGCAAGCCGAACGTGCAGTTCTATGAAGGGAAAGAAGGGGTTGCTCATGTACTGCGAGACAGCTTATCTTCTACTACAGAAATACTTACATTCGCAGACAATGAAGCAATGAATAAATACTACCCTGATTTAAATAAAGAAAATGTCACATTAAGAAAAAAAGGTGGTATTAAAAAGCGCATCTTATCTGTAGATACACCATATATCCGCGAATTATTGAAAAATGATGATAAGGAGATAACAGAAAGGAGGCTAATTCATTCATTGGATAAATTTGCGACAGCTATGCAGATATATGATAACAAAGTTACTTATATAACTCTTGATCCGAATAAGGCTATAGGTGTGATCATCGAAGACAAATCAGTATATGAAATGCAGAAAATGATATTTGAAAATATGTGGGTTAATGCTACGCAGCCATCTTAAGCTCTTGCTCTTCCTGTCGTGCTTTGATACGTATCTCGTAGTATTTTAATTTACCATCTTCTTCTATTGGTGAAATGGTAAACCCTAAGCGTGTGTAATAAAGGAGTGTACCACTGTTACCTGGGTGGACATGTCCATATATATTTTTACCCTTCTTTTTCAATTCCTCTATCACCATAGGGAAGAATTCGCTTCCAATTTGAGAACCTTTTATTTCTGACTCGATGTTTAAGGACTCTACATATAAATCACCATTTTCATCTGAAGTAACAGAACAGAACGCAATATCAGAATCTTCTTTATTGTCTTTATGTTTGTATGTTAAATCATAAAAGATAGAATCGGGGTTATTTATTGTGTCATAGAAAACTTTTTTCCTTTTCTCTATCTCTTCTTGATCCACAATAAAAGGTCTATTTGCTTTTGTAATATCCCAGAGTTTGCTTGCTCTCTCTTCCTTTTCTTCTTGAGACAAGATCTTCATTTTAGTATTTTTAATAGTCTCGAGACTTATGACCGATCCCGATTGTTTTAATTTCTTATATGTATCTGCGTATAAGAATACCTCTGCTTTGTATCTTTCCAAATTTTTTAGTAATTCTTCACTATTTAAATCTTTATTATCATGAAAAGTTAGCAATAGTTTCTGAGCACGTATCAACAGCGACTCTCTTATTTCTTCTATTTCATTACTCGAATTCTCAAATACTTCCTTAGGTAGAATATCTTTTAGTACTTTGTTTGCATCATGTGCAATATTCACTATATCACTATATTTATTAAATATACTATCTAATACTTCTCTAGGAATTTTTTCTTCTAATCCTAAATTTAATATTTTATCCCCCATCCCCATTTCTTTACCACCATGTGCAAGTGAAAGGAAAGTGCGTAAGCCACTTAAGTTGAAATTCTTAAGAAATAATTCAAATTTATCTTTTCTGTCGCGAGGAAGAGTAGAAATCATCGAGGCTATCTGTGTTTGCTCCTCCCAAGATAATTTTAATATTGGTATTGAGTACTCCGCAGTCAGATTTCTGACTGTATTTACAATAAAATTAACATCTGTATTGCTTTCGTCTGTATATTTTTGAATCCTTCCCTCCATGGGTACTCTAATATCGTAAACAGGAATATCTTTCTCATTTCTATATTTAGTTCCTTTGTCTACTAATATTTTCTTTATTAAATCATCTCTTTCTTCTTTTGTAACCGCAGAAAATGTATATAGGATATTTTTCTTTGCTTCTTCGTTCTTTCCAACAGCACTTTTTTCTACGATAGCAAAGGTATTCACATCAAGCTGAATAATGGACATAGTTTCGGGATTAATTTGAACATCTGTATCTTTTATTTTATCCCTACCTATATAGTACATCGCAGCACCAGCTTCACCAGTCATAACAAATTCATTTAATCCTTTTTTAAATTGTCTTTCTTTTGAACCAAAGATTGCACCCTTTGTAGCATCTCCTAAAATTGGAAAGTCGTCTAGACGAAGAATTCCTTTATCTAGAAGATTTTTACAGAAATATTGAGCGGCGGCTCTACCTCCTCCCATTACAGGGCTAAATGCCATCAAACTTTTCTTATTGTTAATCTTTGGGAAAGAATATATAGCAATATCTGCCAACTGAGCAAATCTCTGAGTAGAAAAAGGTACATACTTGTTTGCTCCTTTATCGTAGATTTCTAACTTACCCTTTGTATTTCTTTTTGCTTTTAGTTCGTGTAACTTCTTATTGATAAGAAGTTCTGCTGTTCTTACTTCTAATCCATCTATATTGTATTCTTTCTGCCACTTACTTTGATGACCTTCTAATGCTGAATTTTCAAATGAGTAGTTTCCGGCAAAGAAATCATATTGAGTTTTAGGAAGAGATTCTAAGAATTTACTCTCATCATTCTCTATTTTCATCCTTCTTGATTTATGTATCCCAGCATATCCTGGAACATATTCGACTACATAACCCCTTTTCTTTGCATCACGAACAGAAGTAGGATTGTTTATTTTATACTTCTCAGCAAAAACTTTTGTTGGTAGAGAAAAATCTTCTTCGGATATATTTATTTTTATAAATTAGGGAGTTGCTCGTTTTTTATTTTCGGGATTTATAATACTGTCCCCTTCTTTTACAACTGTGGGTTCCTCTGTTTTAGGTTTATCTTGTTGTTTTATTGGGGTTGGAGGCTTCATTTCCATCATAGAGTGATTCTAACACGAAAAGGTTCGTATGGTAATAGCAGGTGATGATCGACAGTTATGATTTTATGACACTTATGACAAAACAAAATCCCCTTCCGACCAGTTGCCGGAGGGGATTTTGTTTTTTAGATTTATTCTTCTATATTGCGTCTCCTGTTTGTTCTTTATAATCGGCACCCAAACCCATAGGGTCATTTTCTTCTTCAGGATCTTGTATGCCGTCTTCTTCATACTTCTTAAGTCTTTCTTCTGATTCGTTTTGTGGCTGTTGTGGACTCCATTTTTCTGTCATAAATAAATTAAAATTATATTTAATAATAGGACCTAATTCAATAATAGCATAAATTATGCTCTACATCACTTCTTGTTGATAGCACTTTTCACAGTAGACTAGCTCTTCCCTACCCGTCTCGTATGAGGTCTTGAACTCAACACCACATTTACCTTCATGTGTATGATTATCCTTGTCGCACATACACTCTCGTTGCCAAAAATTATTCGGATTTCTTTTCAGTACTCTCTGATAATGCCTACAATTCGGGCAGAGGTGAGGTAGTGGTATATTCTGTGCTTTGTAGAACTGAAGTTCGTCTTTCGTAATCTTGAAAGCAAAAGTACACTGCTCTTTACAATCTCCTCCATGCTCACAACTTATGATCTCTGAAGTAATACTATCTGGCACATCTTTGATATCATCAGGTAGATCTTTTGATTGTATGGTTACTTTATAATTTCTTTCTTTTGGTTCTTTCCAAGAAAAGCCGGCACTTAGAGCCTCTTCCTTTGTAAGTGGGAAGAATTCTTGCGCAGAAGTCTCATTATAGTCGAAGTATGAAAGCTCTGTCGGGAAGAAATCCCCATAAGTATGTGCCCTTCCATTCTTGTCGACATACGGCATATCTTTCATGTGCTGTATAATCTTCGGTAGTAATTCCTCATACTCTTCTTTTGTATATTCTTTGTTTAGAATGCAGTACTTCTTACCTTTCAGACTAATACAACCAAATATATTACTATTATTACCATAACAATATGTAGAGTACCTTGCATTCCTACCTTCTACTACGTTTATACTTCCTATGACATCGTATATATTCCTACCAGCACACAAAGTCTCATAGACAAGCTCTGTATTCTCTCCGAACTGAGTAAAGTCGTAGCACTCCTTATTATTCTTCACTATAAGCCACATGCAGTACTTGCAATACTCACCACCAGTGACTATGAACGAATTCTTCACATATTTGGATCCACTTACGTAGTCACCGTCTGATTCTAGATTCTGCACTCCATGCATGTATTTGTTGGGGAACTTAAGCCAGAACTGTTGCACTTTTTCTTTAATCTCTTTTACTGCGGAATACTGCCCAAGGTTAAAATCTTTCAGCTTTTCTATATAGTCTTCTTTACTATACTTTTCGTTAAATATACAGTATTGCTGGCCTCGCAAGTTGATACAGCCAAAACAATTCGAGCAACCGGAAAGATTCTTCGAGAAATATATATCATGAGAGCTTTCGCAATCTACAGAGTAGTAAATCTGATAACATTTAGTACAATTCACAGAATCATAAGCAAGCTCAGTAGTCTCGGCCATTGTAATATCTACGCAGTCCGTACAATGCTCTAGCTCCTCGCCATACATACATCTCTCATCATAATCTGAATTGAAAATATAATAACAATTCTTCAGGAAGTGATTCATGTTAGTAAAGTTAGTATTCTCCAGGGTCTTGTACATCACTATCAAGTTCTGGAGTGGTACCTTCTTCTTTAGTTCTTCGAATTGTTCGAAGAATGGTCGAGAGAAATCATAATCCTGACCATATGACATCGGGTCCCACTTATCACTCCACCAGCATTCACCACAGTAATTCACTATCCCCTTCTCTGGATCAAAGCGAGAAATTGTATCGGTGCCACAAAGCTCACACGCGCGCTTGTAAAGTGAACGCTCATTGCGAAAACTTAGTCGTCTCTGCAGGCGACAATCTGGACAGAATGTAGGACTAGACACCCCCATCTTCTGATAGAAATCAATATCTTCTGTTTCTATATTAAAACCTTTATTACAACTTACACAATTTTTTGTTTCCATAAAATTTATATTTTTATTATCTCACAATTAATCCACAAGTGACAGCTTATGGGCTAAAGAATGAGGGCGATTTTACTATTAGGCTCGCCCGTTTTCCTTTTTCTTTTTCTTTTTCTCATACTTCCTAAATAAGTTAAGGCCTGCGACTATTAAAAAGAAAATAGAACGCAGTGCATAACCCCATGATCCCATTGTGAAACCTATCACTGTAAAGCCTATGCTTACAAAAACTTGTATTAGGTTAAATTGTAATGAATCATTAAACCTTTCTTTGCGAATTGAAGCTGTAAGAAAGCTTGCCATTAGAAGAATTGAAAATATCCAATCCGCAATCTGAATCGTATCCATATATTTTATTTTTATTTGCTTACATTATCACACGAATTTATTATTCTGTCATATTTGTCGTCAAAGTATAGAAAATTAGACAAAAAGCTTTATTTTGTATATAATTTATGTTGTCGGAGATACTGACAGAATACCTGTCCCGTACTAAATTTTTGATTAAAGTACGTGACGATTATTAGTAAAAGCTTAAAATTTTAGTACTGGGATGATAAAAAATGAAAAAATAATCAATTCATTGATGGAATTCGGTCTTCATGCGAATGAAGCTAGTGTATACTTGGCTTCCCTTTCGCTTGGTGCGACAACTATACTGCGCCTTTCGAAGCATTCTGGAGTGAAGCGAACGACAGTATATGAGATTGTAACCTCACTCGAGAAGAAAGGCTTGATGAAGAAGGAAGTTCACGGTCTAAAGACCTTATATTCTGCAGAGCATCCAGAAAGACTAGAGAATACTTTAGAAGCCAAACGTACCCTGCTATCGCGCATAATCCCTGAACTTGAAGGCAAATACCACCTGAAAGGCACCGAGAGCTCTATCAAGTACTATGAAGGCTTCAATGCCATAAAGAATGTATATGATGATCTACTGAAAAACGTAAAGCCGGGTGACTTCTACTATGCAGTGTCCAATACTAGAGAGTGGCAAGGCATTGGGGACGATTACTTTATGAAGAATCACGTAGAGAAGCGTGTGAACTTGGGCTTGAAAATCAATCTCCTGTTTGTGGATTCTGATATAGCCCAGAAGCGTAAGCAGTTTGAGCGTAATTACAATGAAGAAATCAGGCTTCTATCCAAAGATGCAGATATACACGTGGATATGGTTATCACACCTTACAAACTGGTAATATTCCAGCTCATTGAGCCCATGGTTGCGCTCGTTGTAGAAAATAAAAGTATGATTACAGTGCAAAAAGAACTTTTCGAACTCCTCTGGGAAGCTTCAAAAGAAAAACCTCTGCCATAAAACTGTTATTTGTCAATCATCAAAATAGCTTGCATGAAAAATCCCTTGGTATATAATAAGATTATTCCTGTTTAAGGGATCGTTTGCAAACGGTCGAAATATTATTCAATAGCATTCTCATTTTTTAATAAATATGAGAAAGTAAATATAATGAATAAACAAGCATTAGTAGAATTAGTTCACGAAAAAATCGGCGGTACAAAAGTACAAGCTGAAGAAGTTGTGAACAGTATGTTTGACGCTATCGTTGCTACTTTGAAAAAAGGCGGTGAAGTATCAATCGCAGGTATCGGTATCTTCTCTGTTAAGCAACGTGCGGCTCGTATGGCTCGCAATCCAAAGACAGGCGAAGCTGTAAAGGTTGCCGCAACAAAAGTTCCAAAGTTCAGAGCAGCAAAAGCTCTCAAAGACGCAGTTAAATAATTCAATTTTTGAATTCATAAAAACCACTCTATTCTATCTACGAGTGGTTTTTATTTTTGTAAAATATGCTTATTTTACAAAGCTTTTTTATGCAATATGAGATCGTCTAATCTAGTAAGAGGATTTTTTATTTTACTTAAAACATCGAATTGTCTGACTAAAGAAAATTATTCCTATTACAAAAAGAAAAACCCCAAATTTTAGGGTTTTTCTTTTTTGTGCGGGATAAGAGAATCGAACTCTTGCCAACAGTTTGGAAAACTGTAGTTCTACCACTAAACTAATCCCGCAAAATTATTTGTGTAGGGATCGTGATTACACATATTGATCCTTACAGTATCTGTACACCTTTCGTATCATACTCGTTTCATTACGTGCGATATACTCAAGGTCTTCAATCCCCTGGCAGAAGCAATTGAATTGCTTCTTCATCCTTCTAAGAAAAACCTATACAGGCTTTTCTATTGTCGGGGTGCAGGGAATTGAACCCTGTTCTCACGGTCCCAAACCGCGTATACTACCGGTGTACTACACCCCGAAACTTAATAACCTTTCTATATTAGCACATTATAAGTAAAAAACAATTTTTATTATTACAAATAATATTCTCTTATCCCGCACCAAATAAAAAAACATCTTACCGAAGTAAGACGCTTTTTGATTTTTAAAATTTTTTTAACCCTGAACTACAGGATACCCATAGTTCTCCCAACCTGCAACCGGAACGCCGATTACGGGACCCTTCCCCATTCCGAATTTAAGCACCCTGGCTCTAAATCCGAGCATCTGGAGAAGTACCATAATTTGCGACGCCGTATGTCCAACGTAGCAACAAATTATAATTTCCATATCGGTTGGTAGTTTTGCAAGGTTTTCTTGCTTAAACAAATCCAACCAGAAGATGTTTACAGCGCCTTCGATATGTCCGCTGTCGTAATGCTGCGGTTTACGTGAATCAAGAAGGAAGTATTCCTTACCTTCTTCGAGCTCAGACTTAAGTGTAGTTGGTAGGATATAATTCCATCCGTTATCTACACTGTAAATGTAATTTTGAACGAGGCTCATAACTGTGTTGCTTTTCATTTTTACTGATTTTAATTGTGAATGATGATTTCTTGCTATAAGTATATTATGTAGTTGAATTTCTGACAAAATTAGAGAACGATATTGAAGATATGTCAAAATATCTCTATTTTATAACATTAGAATGAAAAAGTATTGACAAAAAAAGTGTCAAAGTGTATTCTACATTTATATGAAAACTATTGATAAACAGCATATTATCACTCAATTAAAGCACTTCAATTGTAGTGAGAATGAAGCTAATCTCTATATATACTGCCTAGGAAGAGGAATAGATACTATACAGAAACTGGCAAAAGGTATTGGTCGCAACAGGACTACTGTATATTCTGAAGTAGAGCAACTTCTTAAGAAAGGATTACTATATGAAACTAGGAAAAATAAGAAAAGGTACATAGGGGCTGAAAATCCAAGTGTGCTCTATAGCCTCCTCCAACTACGGCAGAACGATCTAGCGTTACTCAAAGGTAATATCAACTATGCAGTAGATTTACTGAACACTATCAAGCCAAGTGACGGGGGTATCCCCTTAGTAAAGTTGTATGAGGGGGTAGATGGATTCAAAAAAATGCTGGAGGAAACACTGACTGCCAAAGGCGAGGTCTTAGTATTTACCTATGTTAAATTATTTTCTGAACTCCTTGATCCAGAATACCTAGAAGGATATTTTGAGCGTAGATCCCAAAAAGGTATACGTACAAGGCTTATTTTCCCGCCATGCGATTTTGCTAATAAAGTAAATACCAAGTCGAGCGAGTATAAAATCCAGGTCCGCCTCATGCCAGAGGATGCGGAATGGAAGGCTGGCATCTTCAGTTGGAATGATAGTCTAGCTATTCAATCTTTCACAGAAGGAAAGCTTACATGCACAGTCATAGAGAATGTGGATATTGCTCATTTTTATAGAAAGATTATATTTGAACTAGCGTGGGCACAAACTAAAGCCATATAACACTTATAAGATAATATTTTCTATTTTTCTTACTCTTGCTACCCTATTCTTCGTATCTATATAAACTAGCAATAGATCGAATTGCCAAGGTGTGTTCCCTATTCTTTTATGTATTAAATAAGTCTGAATAGTTCTTGAGAGTCTTTTGAGCTTCCATGGATGCATATTTTCCTCTGGGCGACTTGTGAACGGATTTGTTTCTCGTGTAACATTACCATCTGTGGAGCATGCCTGTCCGCCAACATTTTCTAATGGGCGGGAAACAGACTTAACTTCTATAAAATACAATTTGTCTTCTTTCTGAGCAATTATATCTATCTCTCCCCATTTCTTAGTATAATTTCTTTCTAGCACTTCAAAACCATGTTTCATGAGAAACTTACATGCTATATCCTCCCCTAATTGACCAATTTTTTGTGAATCTGAAGTAAATTTCTTCATATTGTTTCACGTGAAACTAAATTTCACATTATAAGACACAGATAAACCTAAAATACTCTGTCCTTCAATAGTAACCTTATAAAACAAGCATATTTACCAAACTAGACCGTTAAAATATGAGGCTAAATAATAATCAATTTGTCTTTTATCAACAATGCACACATAGTTATCCACAAAATTCTTAATTTTAAAGGTTTATTTTTGTGTATAAAAGACGAATAAAAGTCAGAGATGTTTTTTATTGGACTTAAAATTTGTGCGGGATAGGAGAATCGAACTCCTGTCTCATCCTTGGCAAGGACGTGTTCTACCACTAAACCAATCCCGCAAAATTAAAATAACTTATAAAGTATAATGGTTTTTGAACAAAAATGCAATAATTAATTCTAGTCTTATTTTATAATGTTATTTACTAATACATTTATTTAGTATACAATTAAAACGTCGTAAAATATTCAAATTATAAATATTGCACCCATAGTGAAATGGATATCACTACAGTCTTCGGAACTGTCATTGGGGGTTCGAATCCCTCTGGGTGCACAAAATGCTGAGCATTTTGTGCAAGGCGGAGGCCGACGGGCCGAGCCAGGGTCGTGCAAGTTTTCTGCAGAAAACTATGCCTGACCACAAAATAAACGACATGTTTTTTGAGGGATTCGAAAAACCTTGAGTATATCGCACGGAGCGAAGCAAGTACGATACGAAAGGTGTACAGATCCTGTAATGATCGAAATTCCCTCTGGGTGCACAAAATGCTGAGCATTTTGTGCAAGGCGGAGGCCGACGGGCCGAGCCAGGGTCGTGCAAGTTTTCTGCAGAAAACTATGCCTGACCACAAAATAACGTTTCTCATGAAACCAAACATAGAAAACTCAAAAATACCATCAAGTGTTACACATGTAACAGAAACCTTGGAGAAAGCAGGGTTTGAGGTTTTTCTTGTGGGTGGCTGTGTCCGAGACCTGATTATGGGTAGAGATCCTAAAGACTGGGATGTAACGACTAACGCCAAACCAGAAGAAATAATGCCTCTATTTGAGAAAACTGTATATGAAAATGACTTTGGCACAGTGGGAGTATGCATCCCGATTCCAGAAGAACTAGAAGCTGAAATGCCTAATGTTTCCCATGAAACAGCTAAAAACGCTGATTTGAGTGTTACACATGTAACAAAATACGAGATAATTGAGGTCACGCCCTATAGAATTGAAGCTAAATATAGTGATTTCAGACATCCGGACCAAGTAAAGTTTAGCGACAAAATAGAAGATGATCTTAAGAGACGAGACTTCACAGTTAATGCTTTAGCCTATAATCCTCATAAAGGACAAATTATAGACCTGTATGAGGGAATAAAGGACATAAAGGACAAAATAGTGAGGGCTGTGGGTGAACCAAGTGATAGGTTCAATGAAGATGCTTTGCGCATGCTCCGTGCCATTAGATTCTCCTCACAACTAGGGTTTGCTATATCTAGTGACACAATGACTGCAATTGTGGAAAACTCTGAACTTATCAAGAACATCTCGATGGAGAGAATTCGTGATGAATTCACCAAAATAATTGAAAGTAAGAATAGCACTCAAGGGATAATCTTCCTACAGAAATTTAATTTACTCAAATACATAATTCCGGAGTTAGAGGAGGGAATTGGTTGCGAGCAAGGTGGTGCCCATATATACGATGTATTCGAGCATTTACTAGGAGCACTCGACCATGCTACAAACAAAGGATACAGCACAGAGATAAGGTTGGCCGCACTATTCCACGACATAGGCAAGCCTCGCAGTAGAAGGCCGGGCACGAAAAAGGCTTATACTTTCTACGGTCATGAAGTTATAGGAGCAAGGATGGTGAAGATAATAATGGAAAGGTTAAAGTACCCAAGGAAAACAATAGATCTAGTAGTATCCCTTGTACGTAATCATATGTTCTTCTCTGACACAGAGCAGATTAGCCTTTCAGCTGTGCGCCGTATCGTACAAAAAGTAGGGAAGGAGCATATATGGGAGCTCATGGAGATACGCGAATGCGACAGGGTAGGCATGAAGAAAGCAGAGGCTCCATACAGACTCCGCAAGTATCACGCAATGATAGATGAAGTGCTTCGTGATCCGCTATCCGTCAGTCAGCTTGCAATCGATGGCGAAGTATTAATAAAAGAGTTACACATGAAACCATCGAGAAGAATGGGGTGGATTCTCCATGCATTACTTGAAGTTGTACTAGAAGATCCGAAGAAGAATACAATAGAGTATCTGAAGGGTGAGGCCCTAGAGCTCAACAAGTTATCCGATGAAGAACTCAGAAACCTAGGTGAGAAAGCAAAAGAAGAGAAAGACAGACTTGAACAAGAAGAGGTAGATAAGCTACATAAGAAACATAAAGTGTAATAAAAAATAAAACCCCTTTCGCATTATTATGCTTGGGGGGTTAAAAGATAGGGGGTAAATGTATTTCAACTTACCATGACAAATGATTGTGGTTGAGTTGTTACCTTCGGTAAATTTAGCACAGGATCATTAACGTCCGACTCTGGCACAAGATAATCGTGTGAAGGTATGTCGCCATTTTTATCAGTCTCATGATAACCGCGACAACTAGGACACCTTGCAAGCACCTTTCCTGTGGACTTTTGAGTTACAAAACGAGTCGAACCAAAATTTAGATCAATTTCCATAATTAGAAAATTTTGTTGCTTGATCATTAATTTTTAATTTTTAATCAAGCGGGGTTAAAAAATAAAAAGAACAAAAAATGAACCATTTGATGGCTCATTTTTAGATTTAATCATTTTATAGGAGAGAGATTAAACACAAGAATCAGCCATCAAATATGGTGTGAGAATGAGACGAATGAGAAACTTTGACTGATTATTTTTCATATACTTAATATAGCTAATGTATTGAAATAATGCAAATACTAAAAGTGGGTATTTTCTATACGAATTCTTGTTGGTAGCACTTTTCACAATAAATAATTTCCGCGCGATCCGGAGCGAAAGCTGTATTTATATCTTTGCTACATTTGGTGCAGGCACGATTCCAAAGCTTTGGGGGATTGAGGCGAGCGAAGCGAGCATTCTCTCTACATTTAGGGCAAGAGTGGGGGATAGGTATACTCATTTTATTTAGAAGTGTATATTCTAGAGGACCAATCTTGTATCCACGCTTACACTCGCCACACTCTATGACTTCATCCGTAATCGTATCTTTGGTAATAGACAGAGTGTCTGGTATATCTGTATTTTCCATCGTGATGGCATGACTAGGAGTTTCTCCTTCATACCAAGTATATCCTTCTTTAAGTGCTTGCTCTTTCGTTTTTGAAATGAATTTTGCGCCACTTGTCTCATTGTAGCTGAAGAGACTCATTTTCAGAGGGAAAGTTTCCCCGTAGCTCCACACGCGACCTTGCTCGTCTATGTATGGATTCTTCTTCATATCTTCTATAATCTGTCCTTTGAGCTTTTCATATTCTTCTTTTGTATATTCTTTATTCAGAATGCAATACTTTTTGCGTTTCAAATTCGCACAACCAAAGTTATCTTTCCCTGCAATGGTCCACATAGAGTATTCTACATTCATCGAGTTAGTATAAGCACAGTATGAGAATTTAATATTACTTGCGTTCTCACCACTCGAATGAGATTCGTACATAAGCTCAACATTCGCTCCCCAACCCGAGTAATCGTAACACTCTTTAGAAGAAGGTACAGTTATAAACTGACAGTAACGACACTCTTCAGCGTTATTACATATATACATATCCAGAGAATTCTTTGACTCATAGGTATACTCCCCGGTCACATTTACGTTCAAAGAGTTACCACTGTACTCTCTATAAGGTAGAGTAAGCCAGAAAGAACGAGAAGTTTTTTGAAGATCTTGTAATTTATCCCAAGAATCGAGACCTAGTTCTTTTATTTTAATAGCATAGTCTTCTTTAGAATATTTCTGGTTAAAGATACAGTATGACTCACCGCGCAAGTTCGCACAGCCTATACAGTTTGTGCAGTTATAACAGTTCCGAGAGAACCATACGTCAGTACAAGCATCACACTCTTCAGAGAAGAATGTTTGATAACATTTATTTATACCTATAGACTCGTAACACAGTTCAGAGTATTGAGTCCTCAGACAATCTGATGAATCTTTAAATTCCAACATCATAGATGAATGTGTAATGTTCTCAGAATAATCTGCCCAAAACGTCAGATAGCAATTACGCAAGTATGATGCACCGTTACAATACTCTGAATTAATCATAGTTGGAGCGACAGTTTCCTGTGCCACCCACGGAGTCTTGCGTGAAAGTTCATAGAGTTGATCAAAGAAATTCTTACTTGTATCATAATCCATACCGTACTCTGTGCCATCCCAATCATCTGCCCACCAACACGAAGGACAGTACACGGTAATAGAGTTATCTTTGTTGTACATTGAAAGCACTTTCTTCTCACACTTATCGCAATTACGCCAATACACACTCCATACATTATGCGTAGACATTCTACGTTCAAATCGACACAGGGGGCACCAAGTAGGGTGAGGGACATTTATCTTCTTATAATAAAGAGCATCCCGCTCGTCTATAATGAAATCCTTTTTGCAATTTTGGCAGAGCTTTGTTTCCATATATTTAATTTATTTGAACCTTAATCATTCCACTTTTATTTTCACTTGATAAATATCCAGTCCATTTAGGAAGTTCGGGAACTTCTAATGGAAGCGTAATCTCTGGTTTAGTAAACACAACCATACTATTGTATTTCTTCTCCATAATTTCGTCTTTCGATACACAAGCATCTATATAACCAGATAGAACAATATTATCCAAAGGTAAACATGCCTCAAATACACGAGCACTGAATGCTTCTATATTTTTCACTAATATTATTCTTTCATTTACATCTGGGAGTAATCTTACTGCATCAGTAAATAAACTTTCATTTCCACTATCAAGTATTATCGCTCTACTTTCTTTGTGGTTTTCCAAATCTTCCACCGAGTTAACAAAAGCAACATCTCCATTCACACCTCCAATCTGTTCCAAGAAATTATCTTTCGCCATAGGGAAAGCAGTGAAGAAAAGTATCTTGTCCCCTGACTTATATAGATCCACCATAAGCGTAATAGTAAAATGTGATCCTCCGGACTTCTCGCCATAGATAACCAAGTAGGGTAGGTTTACTAGTCGTAACTTTATAATCCTCATTATTTAGTATTATTTTGTTCATGCATTTATTATCACACATATAAATACAAAATAAAACACCCCGACTTGTGTCGGGGTGTTTTATTTTAAATACTATTTAAGGGGCACTGTGACTGTAAGCTCGATGACTTCGTTCGCGAACTTCTGGTTTATACCAAATTCTTTCATATCTATGTTGAATGTCGCCTTCACTTCTGTAGCACTTGCTACGACAGGGAATGATATATCTTTCGTAACACCGTGGACAGTGAGCTTACCCATAGCTTTACCATCTATAATTGAAGTTAGATTAAATGTAGCATTTGGGTACTTCGCAGTGTCGAAGAAGTCTGCTGTTTTCAAATGAGCTGTAACTTTCTCAGTGTCTGTACTGATAGAATTAAGATCTGCGACTACTGTACCTTTGATACTTGCTCCATCTACTGCGAGCTTAGAATCAATCTTAGCAAATGAACCTATGTGCTCTTTACCTGGACCGAAACCTTTAAACCCAATTTTTACATTTGTATTGTCTACCGTCTTGCCTGTAATAAAGTCAGCCTCTGTTGTTGTATTCTCTACTTTCACTTCTTCTGTTGTATTTGTATTCACATCACTTACTATTGCTTGAGGCACATTTGCATCAGGCTTCGTCTGTACGGCATACCATATACCAGCACCAACAGCGATAATAATAAGGATTGTTATAATTGTTTTCATATTTTTTATTTTATTAATTTATAATGTTTTCCTATTATACATGAATAGTGTAAAAATAAAAAAAGCCGCATACACAAGAGTGACGCGACGACCACTTTACAGCGTGGAACTGGATCCTATTCTGAAGTCTTGTTCTTTAACTCAGTAGAAAAAATAACACAGAACCCTCCTAGGAAGCCTATGATACTCACTACATTTGTAGTTAGTAGCCCGAATATTGGGCCACCACCGTAAAAAACGATAAAAGACATCACTATCAAAATTATCCCTCCGGAATATTTTGATAAAAATTTTCTGAAACTCATATTTGAAACTATTATAACACAAAAAGTGAAACATGCAAGTTATTTAAGTTCAAGCAAGATAGGGCAGTGGTCAGAGCCCATATAGTCAGTGAGCATTGTAGACCTCTTCACCTTCTTCTCTAATTCTTTCGATACGAAGAAGTAGTCGATGCGCCAGCCCACATTCCTATCCCTACTGGCAGTTTTCTGATCCCAGTATGTATACATGTCTTTCGTGTTGGGATTAAGGTAGCGGAATGTATCTACGTAATCATGCTTTACGACTTTATCTATCCAAGCACGCTCGATAGGGAGGAAGCCTGTGTTCTCTTCATTGGCCTTCGGGCGGGCAAGATCGACTGCCGTATGCGCAGTATTCACATCCCCACAGAAGATGACTTTCCTTCCTTTCTTCCTCAAATTATTTATGAACTTGAGGAATGCATCATAGAATTCTAGTTTATATTCGAGCCTATCAGGACCAGAACCACCATTCGGGAAGTAGCATGTAATGAGGACGACTTCTTCGCCGTCTATATTATAGTAAGCAACCAAAGTGCGACCCTCATCATCGAAGTGCGGGATACCAAGCTCTGTCACTTTATCGGGTTTTATCTTCGAGTATATAGCTACACCGCTATAGCCCTTTCTCTTACGTGAATGCGAGAAGTACGAGTAATAGCCTTTCTTATTACGGACATCTTCTGGAAGCTGTTCAGCTTCTGCTTTCGTCTCTTGTAGGCAAACTATGTCGGGCTTGTATTTAGAGAAGAGGGGATCGAAGTTCCCTTGCTTCACTGTCGCTCGCAAACCATTCGTATTCCAAGAAATAATTTTCATATAGAAAATATATCACGAAATAAAAGTATTATCGAGTGAACACAGAAATTAAAATAACCTCATGGAAGAGGCTGGTAAGTGCGACGGCGCGAACAATGAGGAAATTTCTAGTAAGAAATTTCCGGACTCTGGAATGAGATTATTTTAATTTTTGTGGGGTGGTCTATTCCCGTTTCCCATGGAACTTTTTATGGACTTCGCGAAGCTGTGCATCAGTTACGTGTGTGTATATCTGCGTTGTGGCTATGTTGGCATGGCCGAGCATAGTCTGGACAGAGCGTATGTCTGCACCATTTGAAAGTAAATCAGTGGCGAAGCAGTGGCGGATGACGTGCGGTGTAACCTTCTTCGAGATACCGGCTTTAACCGCGCACTGTTTCACAATGCGTTCTACTGAGCGCCTAGTTAGTGGCTTTATATCCATGCCATCTTTCTTCTCGCTACCTATCTGAACGAATAGGGAATCGGACATATCTTTCCGCAAAGCGAGGTACTTCTTCAGTGTCGTGCGCGCTTCATCGGATATGAATACGACTCTTATCTTCCCACCTTTACCACGGATAGAGAATTCCCCAGTCTCGAAATCTATATCATTTGTAAGTGAACACAGCTCGGATACACGAAGCCCAGTCGAGAATAGTAGCTCGAGTATCGCTTTATCACGGAGTGACTTTATATCACCACCTTCGGACGACTTCAGTAATCGGCCAAGCTCGTTCGTAGATATGAGGTCGAGGTGGCGCTCGGGGACTTTCGCCAAGTCTATCTCATCGGCGGACATGGATTTAATCTTCTTCCTTGTTAGATATTTCAGGAATACCCGCAGAGCTATCATGTAGTAGTTCTGAGTCTTCCTCGAGACTGTTTTCCCTGTGGCTCTATTGTTACCCATCGACTGACGATTAAGCCAAAGCCTGAACTCACGCACAGAAGTGCTGTCTATATCCTCTGGATTCTTCACTTTCGAGAAGTCGAAGTAGCGAGTAATGTAGTGATCGTAATTCTCTACCGTTTTCAGGCTTCTGCCTTTCTCTATCTCGATATGCTCAAGGAATTCTCTTTTAAGTTGTTCTAATTGTGTAGCCATCCCATACTAAAATTTTAATATTAATAATTATCTTTCTCTAAATAAATTTTCCTTATCTTTCTAAATCTTTAAAATAAATAATCAAAAATTTAGTACGGGACAAGTGTGCCCCCTATAGTAAAAAGGAGGGTCGCACAATAATTATAACATAATAAAAAATACCAGAACGTTCGGGTTTTGTCGAACGTTCTGGTAAGTAGGTTTTGTACTTATTAGGGGTACAAGGCATGGGCTTTTTTGTTCCACCTTTCCTCAAATTGTGTAATCAAAAAAGCATCCGGGTATTCTGAAGATTGAAGGGGCATCTCCTTTATGGAAATCCCAGTGGTAACCATTATGTTGCTTATATAACCTGTTGATGTGTCTCCATCATAATGAAAGGGTTTTTGAGCCATTAGAGTGAAGTTGTTCACAATCGCTGGCTTGATGCGTAAATCACAATCATGGTCACTAGGTTTCTCACCAAGCATTTGCAACCGGCATGCTAAGTTAGTTTCATGTTTGAAGAACAGTTTACAAACTTTACCAAAACCATCCTCAAAATAAACCTGCTGGTCCTCGAATTCTTCTCCTTTATTTAATAAATTTAAATAGAAAGAAGATAGTCCTACTACTAATTCATCACCGTGTCGATACTCGCAATTAATGGGGAGTATACTAAGAAGCTTCTTTGTCATAGTTTTTTAATTTAATAAGTTTATTCCAAACTACCACTTTAAATGCTTTTCGTCAATAATGACTACTAAGAGGGTGAATAATCAGTATATTCAGTGGGTCTTGCAATTTTTTATAATATGTGCTAATATTGAGCCACGATGTTAACAACAAAGAAAAAACAAAATATTATAAAAAAGAGCCAGTTACACGCGAAAGATACTGGAAGTCCTGAAGTACAGATTGCTATATTGAGTAAGAAAATCGATGAACTTGCAAGCCACCTAAAGGAACACAAGAAAGATAACCATTCACGCAGAGGATTGATAAAAATGGTTGCTGATCGTAGAGGTCACCTTAAATACTTGGAGAAGACAGACAAGGTAAGACATGCGACTCAGACTAAATTAATAAAAGCTTAATCGAAATGCCCTCCGACCCCTGTCGGAGGACGTTTTGTTTTGGTACAATACATATATGAGCATAATCAAACATAAAGAACAGAGAGTAGGGGTGTTCATAGATACATCCAATCTATATCATAGTGCGAAGAATCTATATAAAAGGAAGGTGAACTTCGGGGCAGTACTTCGCGACGCAGTTGCAGGTAGGAAGCTAGTGCGTGCAGTCGCATATGTTATCACTAGTGAAGGAGGTGATGAGAAGAACTTCTTCGATGCACTAACTAAGCTTGGCATAGAAACAAAGACAAAAGATTTACAAGTATTCGCTGGTGGGGCGAAGAAGGGCGACTGGGATGTCGGTATCACCATAGACGCGGTAAAGATGGCACCGAAGCTCGACGCAGTAGTGCTCGTGGCAGGGGATGGGGACTTCGTGCCCTTGGTAGAATACTTGCAGAGTACTTATGGTGTCCAGATAGAAGTCGTATCTTTCGGCAAAAGCTCATCAATGAAGCTCAAAGAGACAGCCGATGACTTCCTCGACCTCTCCGTAAACCCAAAAAAGTATTTGATATATTAAAAATATAAAATAAAAATGGCGTTGCATTCAAGCAACGCCATTGTTGTTATTTTTTAATAACTTTAAAATTTTCTTTAACCTTTGTGGGGTTTGAAATTCCAGAACTTCTCGATACCGAAAACTTCTCCGGTGTCCATAGAATTAGGTTTTGCAAATGCAGGGCCAACCATTACCAGAAAACCATTTTCAGAAATAAACCGGTGGTTCTTCCTGCGGTCAAGCGAATTTGCAGAAACAGTTTTGTTCTCTACTACCAGTATTTCATAGTAGTCCTGAACATCAATATTCCCTCTATTCACTATATTCAGCAAACCTCCAACAACAGAAAAACTTCCGTCATCGTTTTTGTAGGTCAGCTGAATCGGCTTCCCAAGCTCAGTCAATAATCCATTCCTGGCTTCTTCAATGAATGATTGGTATTCATCCAACCCTTCACCGAAAATAAAAAGCTTGGAAGCTTGCCACCCCGGAATGATCGGAACTTCACCGAATGGATTGTCTAAGCGGATGGTCTTTGTCTGGGGAATCTTTTGCCCTTCGTCAGTCTGGTAATGATCATCGAAGTAAGTCCCTTTGATGAAATTACCCTCCATACTTAGATTGCTAAAATTTATTGGTGGACTTACGGACACACCAACATCTGTGATTCTCACCAAACACAAATTCATTGTCTGGTTCTCACGGATATTTAACCTTAAATCAGTAAGCATTCCCAAATATCCTGGGGAAAAATTTACAAGTTGTAATCTGGACACATTTTCGTACCCAGAGAATTCTATGTTTCTCATATAAACACTCCTTTTTTTCTACACTCTATACTAGATAAAATTTTAAGTCAAAGGATAATTTGGCTCTTCATAAAACTCACATTTTCTGCTATGCTTCTAGTATTAATAAGTAAATTCGTTAATCCAAAGACGGATAGCGTTGAAATAGCCTAAGGGCCAAAATTTCAAAACTAGGGTCTCTGGATTAGCTACACACAATATGCAAAGTAAAGAATATGAAGTAGAGATTGGTGGTAAGAAAATTACGGCCGTTTTTAGCGACTTAGCAAATCAAGCGAATGGTTCCGTCATGCTCAAATGCGACGGCACAGTTGTTATGGCGACAGCGGTAATATCAAAAAGTGGGGAAGATAATCCTGGATTCTTTAATCTGACTGTCGAGTACTTGGAGAAGTATTATGCCGCAGGGAAAATTCTTGGTGGACAATTTAGTAAGAGAGAAGGCAGACCTTCTGAGCAAGCAATACTTGCAGCCCGCATGACAGACCGAACTATTCGCCCACTCTTTGATCACCATATCAAGAACGCAGTTCAAGTAATCATCACAGTTATCGCAGTCGGTGGTGCTGATCCGAAAACTTTGGGAATCAATGCTTCATCTATCGCTCTATCAATGTCCGACATTCCTTGGAACGGTCCGGTAGGAGCAGTACACATAAGTAAGGCCCATGGTGAGACTGAGATCAAAATAAATAATTACATTCCGAATTCCGATGAAGCAGTCTACGCACTTGATCTACTAGTTTGCGGTAAAGAGCAGACTATCAACATGATCGAGTCTATGGCATATGAGCTTAGTGAAGAAGAGATGAGTAAGTGCTTCGATATGGCAGTAGCAGAGATAACAAAGTGGGAAGAATTCCAGAACAAGCTACGAGCAGAATTTGGTAAAGCTAAACTTTCTTTCCCAAAGAAAGAGACTCCGACTGACGTCATAGAACTTTTTAATAACAAAGTGAAGCCAATTATCGATGGAGGACTATTCGGTGCCAAGAGTAAAGAAGTCACAAGTGAAGCAGAAGCTTTATGGAAGACTCTTATCAAAGAAACTTACCCTGACTACACTGATGAAGACAAGTATGTGGCACAAGATTACATACATCACTACTTAGACTCTATGTTTCACACAGCATCCCTCCTTGAAAACAAACGCGCAGATGGCAGAGCTGTCGATGAAGTCCGAGGTCTTTATGCAAAAGCTGGGGGTATTTCACCAGTGTTACACGGTTCTGGTATTTTCTATCGTGGCGAAACACACGTGCTCTCTGTGCTCACTCTCGGTGGACCAGAGGACATGCATGCGATAGACGGAGTGGAGAACTCATTCAAGAAGCGTTTCATGCATCACTACAACTTCCCTCCATACTCAGGAGGTGAGACGGGCCGCGTCGGAGGACTCAACCGCAGAGAGATGGGCCACGGCTTCCTCGTAGAGAAAGCTCTCACTCCAGTCATACCTGAGAAAATAAATTTCCCTTACACTATCCGAGTAGTATCTGAATCTGTTGCATCGAATGGTTCCACTTCACAAGCATCTATCTGTGCATCCACAGTCGCACTTATGGACGGAGGCGTGCCGATTAAGACTCCAGTCGCAGGTATATCTGTAGGAGTAATGATAGATGAGAAAAATAAAAATAAATATGTCCTACTCACTGACATTCAAGGACCAGAAGATCACTACGGTGATATGGACTTCAAAGTTGCAGGAACGAAAGATGGCATCACAGCGATACAACTCGATGTGAAAGTAGATGGCATCCCAGTCGTCATACTAAAGGAAGCACTCACTCGTGCGAAAACTGCTCGACTTCAAATACTAGAAGCCATCACGAAAGAGATCCCAACTCCACGCGCAAATATCTCACCAAATGCTCCACAGATAGTAGTGACTAAAATAGATAAAGAGAAGATCGGAATGATCATCGGACCTGGAGGCAAGAACATAAATGCAATTCGTGAAGAGACAGGCACAGAGATCACAATCGAAGAAGATGGAACAGTATTCATCACAGGTAAGAATGGGGGCGCAGAGAAAGCGAAGAAGATAATCGATGACATGACACATGAATACAAAGTAGGTGATACTAGTGATGCGGAAGTTGTGAAGCTCATGGATTTCGGTGCGTTTGTGAAACTATCAAATGGAACAGAAGGACTTGTACACATTTCTGAAATTACACCGTTCCGTGTAGAGAAAGTTTCTGATATTCTTAAGGAAGGGGATAAGGTGCCAGTGAAGATAATAAAGGTGGATGAGAAAGGACGTCTGAACCTATCAATCAAAGAAGCGGATGAGAATTTCTTTAAACCAAAAGCATAGTAAAAAATAAAAATGGACGAGAAAGAAATACAAAACAATACAAAGAATAATTTGAAAACTATTCACACTTACACATCAGATATGGCTGATGCTGTTCGTGAGAATGAGATGTCAGTTATCAAGATTGCTCTTGCCGAAAAAGAGAAGCGCGAAAGAGAAGAAATATACCAGGAAGCAAGTGGATCTGGTGTGAATAAATTCTTCTGGGTACTAGGAGGAATTATTTTCATCGCGGGTTCTCTTGTCGGAGGATACTTCCTCTATCAGAAAAATAAAAGTGCAAGTATAGCACCAGAAGTAAAAATAAGAACCGAAGCACTCATATCTTATGACGAAGAAGTTGCTCTTGATACTAGCAACATAAACACAGACATAGAACTAGGGACTTTGATAAAAGAAGAAACAAAGAAGCCTCTCGCGAAGGGTCAAATTAAATCAATTCTTTTGCAAGAAAAAGTGGGCGAAGTAGAGACGCCAATATCTATAGAAAAGTTCCTCACATTATTTGATCTTGATGCTCCACAAGCACTTGTTCGTACTTTCGATACAGACTACATGATAGGATCCTACGTAGCCAAATCAACCACAACAACAAACGCTGAAGGAGAGGAGCAAGTAGTCGCAGAGACGCACCCATTCTTAATATTCAAAATCAAAGATTATAACCAAGCTTATGCTTCGATGCTTGCCTGGGAAGATCTGCTATTAAACGACATGTTTGTATTATTTGATACAGATGTCGCAGGAGAAAGGAGTGTACTATTCGATAAACCCTGGAAAGATATCATCCTTGATAATAAGGACGCTCGCATACTCTACGACAAGGATGGTAAAGACATACTATTCTATATATTTACAAGTAAGGACACCTTGCTCATAACAGATAGCAAACAAGCCATCAAAGAAGTGACAGCGAGATTGCGAGCAAAAGAGACGAAGCCTATATAATAGTATAAATTGCCATTGATATTGTAATAATGTTATGATAATAAAATGAAAACAGATATCTATAAAGCTAAATTAGAAGAGGAGAAAAAGTTAGTAGAAAACGAACTTAATGGAATGGGCAAACAAGATAAAGAGACAGGCGACTGGGAAGCAACTCCAGAGGAACAAAGCTCTCCTGAATCAGACGAGAACGATATGGCTGACCGCGCCGAGGATTATCAAGAGAGATCAAGCACTACAGATGTGCTCAACAAGAGACTCGATGATATAGATAAAGCATTGGGTAAGATTGCAGATGGAACTTACGGCATGTGTGAATTCTGTAATAAACCAATCGAAGAAGAACGCCTAGAGGCGAATGCAAGTGCGAGAACTTGTATGGAATGTATTAATAAGGAGTAAACAATACTATGTCATTTGCTAGAATATATTCTGCGCAAACACACTTACTAAAAGGCAAAATTGTAACTGTCGAAGTAGACATTACAAAGAACACCTTACATGCATTTACCCTAGTCGGATTACCAGACAAAGCTGTCGATGAATCTAAGGACAGAATGTCTTCTGCCCTGAAGAACTCCGGCTTCAACTCTCCAAAGAATCAAAACCAGAAAATAGTTATCTCCCTTTCGCCTGCGGACCTTAAAAAAGAGGGTCCGTATTTTGATTTGGCTATTGCACTTGCATACTTACTCTCGGCGGGCGAGATAGATTTCGATCCAGCAGGTAGAGTATTCCTAGGTGAGCTCTCGCTCAACGGTGAGCTCCAACCTATAAAAGGTGCACTGCCACTAACTCAGGAAGCCAAGAAGCTCGGCTACAAAGAGATATTTTTACCGATAGACAATGCTGTGGAAGCTTCGCTTATAGATGGGATTGTAGTTTACGGAGCACGCACACTTCGCGAAGTGATAGATCATGTTTATAAAGTAAGATTAGATAAGAAAGGTAACCCTATAGAGAAAGAGAGGCCGAAGATAACACCAACACCAAGAACTGAGATAAAAAATACTCGCAAAGAGAACCCTATCGACTTCTCGGATATTCGCGGACAAGAAGGGGCCAAGAGAGGGCTCGAGATAGCAGCTGCAGGTGGGCACAATATAGCCATGTCCGGACCTCCAGGCACAGGGAAGACGATGCTTGCTCGGGTCTTCTCGCATATACTGCCGGACTTGGGCAATGATGAAATATTAGAAATAACTGGCATACACTCTGTCGTAGGATTACTCGATGGTGAACTCATCACCAATGCGCCATTCCGCGCACCGCACCATACTGCAAGCTATGTATCGATGATAGGAGGCGGAGCAAATCCCAAACCAGGGGAAGTAACACTAGCGCATAGAGGAGTGCTCTTCCTCGACGAATTCCCAGAGTTCGAGAAGAAAGTTCTCGAGTCACTCCGCCAACCACTTGAAGACAATGTAGTATCGATATCACGTGCTCGGGGCTCTGCTATATTCCCATCGAATTTTATTCTTGTAGCAGCAATGAACCCTTGCCCTTGTGGGAACAAAGGCAACAAGCAGAAAGCCTGCATTTGCAAACCAAGTGATCTGGATAAATATTCTAGGAAGTTGTCCGGCCCTATTATGGATCGTATTGATATATGGGTTGGAGTTGGAGCAGTGGACTATGACAAGCTATCAAGCACTGAGCAAAGTGGAGAGAAGACTCACACAATCAAAGAGCGAGTAGAGAGGGCTCGTGATATACAGAGCAGGAGATTTAAAGGTGCTTCGAGGAAAATAAATACCAATAGTGAAATGAATGTGAAAGATTTGGCCATATACGCACCACTGACACCAGAAATAAAAAATCTCTTAAATCAAAGTGCCGAGCGACTTTCGCTCTCCGCTCGGGCATACCATCGCACCATCAAGCTCGCCCGCACCATCGCCGACCTTGAAGGGAGTAAAGACATAACCTCTTCACATGTATTAGAAGCGTTGCAGTACAGACCAAGAACGAATTCATAGCATCAGAATAATATTATTGATATAATCATCAAACATAATATGTTAAACAAGACCTGTAAAACATGTGAAAAGGAGTTCGTTATTAAAGACGAAGATATGGTCTTCTACGAGCAGATGAGTGTGCTTCCTCCTATATATTGTCCAGATTGTAGAATGGCAAGGAGATTGGTTTTCCGAAACGAAAGAACTTTCTACAAAAGGGCCTGTGACCTTTGCGAAAAAGATATCATTACTGTATATGCACCGACATCACCTTACAAAGTTTACTGTCATGATTGCTGGTGGAGCGATGATTGGAATCCGAAAGATTATGGCAGAGAATATGATTTCAACAAATCTTTCTTTAAGCAATACAAAGAATTACAAATGGAAGTGCCTAGGCTGGGGCTCATGGCTTTCAATAATGTCCGTAGTGATTACACGAATGGATCTGCGGAGAATAAAGACTGCTATCTAATATTTGCTGCTGACTATAATGAAGACTGTATGTATGGCAGACTCCTTCAGAGGGACAAGCAATGTGTGGACTGCGCGTTCTTACATGAATCAGAACTTTGTTATGAATGCATAGATTGTAGGCAATGCTTCAAGTGTATGTATTCCGAGCAATGCCAATCGTCTAGTGATTTACTCTTCTGCTACAACATACGTGATTCACAGAATTGCATTCTATGCTCAAACGGAAGACACTTATCAAATGCAATTCTCAATGTTAAATATAGTAAAGAAGAATTTGAAAATAAAAAGAAAGAAATACTCGCAAGTTATGAGAGTATAGAACAGGCGAAAAAAGAATTTGAGAAGTTAAAGAACGAAACTGTGAAGAAATATTCTTCACAGACAAAATGCCACAACGTAACAGGGAACTATTTGCACAACTGTCATGACGGAGTTATGCTTTTTGATACTTATGATGCAAAGAATTGTTCTTATATGACTGATTCAGAGAGCCCTATAGACAGCATGGATTGCAATAATTATTACTACAGACCAAGTTATGGGTACAATATTATGGGCGCACTCGAGGGAAATAAACTCCGCAATTCTGCTTTCGTCTTCTACTGTAATGACATTATGTATTGCGAAAGTTCCTACCACTTATCTGATGCTATAGGTTGTATCGCGATAAGAAAAGGTAATCATATGATTCTCAATAAAGAATATGAAAAAGAAGAATACCTAGAATTAAAAAAGAAAGTTTTGGAAGAGATAAAGAAAGAAGAAGATGCTGACCAATTCTTCCCTTCACACATTGCACCATTCGGATATAATGAGACACTCGCTTGTGACTTCTTCCCACTATCAAAAGAGGAAGCACTGAAGCGAGGTTACAAATGGCAAGAGCAGGTTACTGGAACATATAGTAAAGAAACAATAGCAAAAGGTAATACACCAAACACAATAGAAAATGTTAGTGATAATATCCTACAAGAAATTCTGGTGTGCGAAGAATGTAATAAGAATTATAAAATTGTGGAAGCTGAGCTTGCCTTCTATAAGAAGATGAACTTGCCACTACCTCATAAAGATTTCGAATGCAGGCATCAAGACAGAATACGAAGGAGAAACCCTCGTACTCTACATGAGAGGTCATGCATGTGTGACAAGAGTAATCACAATAATCATACAGATAATTGTATCGAAAAATTTCAAACAACTTACAGCAAAGACAAACCGGATATTATATATTGTGAATCCTGCTATCAGCAAGAAGTCTCATAAAATAAAATCCCTCGAGTACACTCGAGGGATTTTATTTTATGAATTATTTTTTATATTCAGCTCTCATCTTCGGACCAGCTATACCATCGGCAGTTAGACCTTTGGCTTTCTGATATTCGATAAGGGCAGCTTTTGTAAGCTCTCCATAGCGGCCAGTAGCTTTGTGTTTCGCTAGTGCTTGAGCTGCAGGACCTACATTCTTCTTTATTAAAAAGTTCTGTAATACCGTCACGTCATTCCCAACCATGCCGAACTTCAAGTTCCTCACTGTAGCAACCTTCGCTTTTGCTTTGGCTTTGGGTTTCGCTGAGTATGGGGCAGTCTCTGGCGTGATAATACTAGGTACCGCTATTAATCGCTCTCCATTTACTACAGAAGGACTCACAACTAAAAATGAAGCTATAACTAAATATAAAATAAATTTATTCATGGTTTATAAAATCTTTATCATTAACTTTTAATCCTATATAAGGGTTGCGAAGCGCGCCACGGAAGCCGAGGTGTAAGTGGTTACCTGTAGACTTGCCTGTCGTACCTACATAACCTATAACTTCACCTTTCTTCACTACTTGACCAGCTTTCGCCTGTACTTTACTCATGTGGCCGAATATTGCTTGTCTACCATCATCAAAGTTTATAACGACATACAAACCATATCCTCCATTATAACCAGTTGGTTTCGCTACAACCACCGTACCACTATTTACTGCATATATAGGTGTGCCTTTCGGTGCAGCGAAGTCGTAAGCTTGGTCAGCATGTAAGCCTTGTGATACTCGGCCGACTCCTTTCGGGAATGGCCAGATGTAGCCTCCATCTATATCACCATCTGGTTGGCCAGTCGGAGTAGGAGCTTCCTCACTCTTTAGCTCTACTTTTTTACTTGCTTGTACTTCCACTACTGGTGTGTTTACGACTGGAGCTTGAACTTGCGCTATGACCTCTTTCTTTACTTCTGTTTTTTGAGCTTCTTTTTTAGGTTCTGGGGCGACTTTTGCTATTTTTACTTCTTCTTTCTTCTTTGGCTCCTCTTTCTTTGTAGGAGTAGCTACCTTCACATCTTCCTTATTTGCTAATTCTTTAGCTTTCTCAGCCTTAAGTCCTAGAATTACAAGGGATTCTCCTACTTTTATCATATCGTCCTCTTTCAAGTCTGCATTTGAGTCTATAATTGCTGCCTTCGTAATACCAAGCTTCTTTGCTATGCCTTCTATAGTATCACCTTTTTGCACTACATAAGTCGTAATTTTGACCGTTGGATCATATTTCTCAAGCTCAGAATCTACATCAAGTGCCCCATTAGTAGACAATAAGCCTTCTTCTTCTAGAATAACTACTTCATCTCTCTTTATATTCTTAAGATCTGGGTTGATAGAGGACTCAAGGAGAGGGACGTTCTGAGAGTTATGAATGACTTCACCTTTTATAGTCTCTACTTCAGATGCTTGAGTCTCATTACCCATGACACTTCTTACCAAATCAGAGAAAAACCCAGCATAGGCAGGGCTTGATTGCGCGAAAACATACATAAACACGACTAGAGAGAAACAAGCCTTTACAGTAATAGGCTTGATAAATAACGATATTTTCATCTTTTGACCCATTTTAATAGATGGATCGCTAGAATCTTTTGGGGTTTGTTGTAATTGCATAAGAGGTTTGGACGGTCGGGAAAGCTCTATGATATAAAGCAAGTCTTCTATTCGGGAGTTATGGGGCATTTGGTCACCAACCCTACAAGTACAAGGGTATCCCATATAGAAAAGTTAGTCAACCGAGTAATTCACATCTTATGAACAGGTCCATTTAAACCTTTAAAAATGAAGTATGGAGCCAAATTTTGACACTTTTGGCATAAGTGTTGTATAATTTCACATATGCCTGAAGGACAAAAATTCTATTCAAAAAACCTAGCTGACCTAGGTGGAGGAACATTCCCAGGAATCGAGAAGAAGAAAGATGCGAAGAATAAAAAGAAAGGATGGAAATTCAAAAAAGAAGAAGCTATCAAGTTCGAAGAAGGACAAAACAACAACAAGGCAACACCTAAAGAGGAAGCAAAAAAGAAAACTAGGTACCAGCTTATGGGTAGTTATAAGCCGGAGTCAAACAAAAATAATGATGAAGTAGGGTTCTACTTATCAGCAGATCAAATCAAAAGAAGAGAAAATCCCAACGAAAAGGGGAGTCTTATGGACGGAGTATTTGAGATTGAGACAGATAATTATGATACAATTGAGGAACAAGATATGCCAGGACCAAATCTAAAATTAACAAATATTCCAGATAAACCTAAAAAGGGTTGGAATTTGAAAACGATTGGTGAAACTATACCATTTGAAGATGTTAAAGAAGTGCGAGGAAAACCCACTGGTGCTCAAAAAGAAAAGATCTTAGATGACAGAGAATTAGCTGATATAGTAGAGAGGCAATATAATTACTGGAAAAGTATACTCATAGAGATACCCCAGAGCAAAGAAGCTCAAGAAAGAAACAAGAGGGATTTAAAAGACTTCAACCAAGGTCCTGTTTTATGGATAAAAACAGCGATAAATAACAGTATCAGAAGGAGAAATGAAGAATTATCTAATGCAAAAACTGACGAAGAGAGAAGAGAGATAAGAAGAAAAATACAAATAAATGAAAAAAATTTAAAAGATTTAGAGTTAGCAATTGCAAGAAATTTACCGCTTAAATTTGATAAAGTTATAGTAGAAGAAAAAACAAATACTGAAATAAAAGAAAGTGACAAGGAAAGAAAATTTAATCTTATAGAGGAGGGTACGATAGTCATCGTCAAAAGGACTGGCGTTAAAAGGAACATAGTTTATAAAATTGGGAAGAAAAAAGGAGATAAAATACCTTTCGATAACCTTACAGACGGAACAAGGGGTTCTATGACACCAGATCAGATGAAATTATTTCTTTTTGCTCCAGGAATAGACTTTGTGCTCAATAAATATAATGAAGATATCAACAAAGAACCTAAACTGAACGATGAGCCAGTAAAACCCGAATTAAATACAGAACAGAAACCAGAACTTCCTAAAAACTTACAGATGGTTATTGATATTGCAAATGAACTGGGATATGTGAATGTTGCAATGCTACCTAGAGAATTCAAATTAAGGGGTATAAAAATAGAAAAAGAAGGAGCAGAAAAACTCCTTGAAGAATATGAAGCCTATCAGAAGACGCAACCACAGCCTGTAGTAGAAATAGAGCAAGCACCAAAGGAAGTAGGTGAAGATATTCCTGAATCTTTAGTAGAGGATAAAGAAGCAGAAATGACTGTAGATGAATTAATAGCACAATACTGGGCAGAGATGGCGAAACTAGAAGAACTGGAAGAAAAAATAGCTGATATAGAAAAAAGAAGGGAGGAAGATTTAATTAAAAATGTTGATGGATACCGATATGAAAGAGACTATCGACCTGATAATACTAAAATTTTTGATAAAATTTTAAAAGACTGGATTGATACAGGAGAATATACACTGAAGGGTAGAGAGGAGGGGAAATATTTGAATGGAGATAATCAAGGTTATGTAGATAGTATAGACAAACACAAAAAAGCACTGAAATCTTATTTAGAGATCAACGCAAAATACGATGCGGAATTAGCGGCACTACAACCCGAAGAAGAACCTGAGATAAAAATAGATATGGATGAACTGAAAAAAAATTCTCCGGCTACAGCAGATATGATGGATCTTCTAGGTGTAGAGAATGTAGAAGCGAGTATGAATGCAATGCAAGCAGAAGAAAACGAGAATAAGAATAGAGGAATAGAGGTTCCAAACAACATAGAAGAATATGAAAATTTGTTGAAGACAGACAAAGTTTTCTTTAATCAAGAATACATAAAACACCTTCCTAAAATAAAAGATTTCGATGAGAACATAAAATTCAGGAATTCTTCAGATGAGGAGGTAATTAGAGTCTTGCTGGAAGAATTTAATAAATCAAACCCTGAACAATCAATGCCGATAGAGAATAAAGAAGTAGTGAAAACTTATTATGCGAAATTCGCTTGGCCTAAAGGAGCCAATATAGACGGTGATCTTATATTTAAGAAAGACATGGTTAGTGAAACTGAAAATGGTGAACAGGTTTTTGAGTTAAAAGATCATGGTGATGGCACTGCGACAATATCTTTAAACAGTAATATATCTGCGCAGAAATATTATGTAAGTGTAACTGATTGGAAAAATTATATAGACGGATTTGAGCTCATGAATAACCCAGTAAGAGGTATAACTAAAATGGAACTTGTAGAAGAAGGGGAGGCAAAGAAGAACAGCGATGGTTCTTGGGATATAATCAAAAAGCCGAAGGTTAAATTTGTAGAAAACGAAGAGTAATATACAAAATACCCCTTGACAGAAGGGTATAAATATGCTAGTATATGCACAGTATTAGCTCTTTGAAATATTGTGTGGATATATTGAGAGTACCACTTTGCTTTTCAAGTTATTGGAAATTGAGGTGGTACTATTTATCTATTCACTCAAGCTCACCTAAAATAAAAAGGTGGGTATAAATCAATTTACAACCATGAAAAAGGTAACATCGGCCATAGTGGCCACCCTCGCAATTCTGTTTATCTTCAACTTGGACACACAGGCACAAGGCCTAGATGAACAAGTTCAGGCACTAACCCAAAAGTTAGCTGAGCTTGAAAAGGCCCAAAAAAAGGACAAGCAGAACCTGCAGAATCAGGTATCCACAGCACAAACCAGAGCAGATGATGCTTGGCATTACGCAGATCTTGTTGACGACAGCGTAAGAAAGGTGAAGGAAGTTTTGAGCTTGGTGGCAGAAAATGCCGCCACAAGCAAACAACAACTCCAAAGCCTGGACGAAATAGCTGCAAAGCTATACCCACAGAAACCCATTAAAGACACTGCAGGTAAAATTGTGTCAGAACCTAAAACTACTTTTAAGGAGGCTGTTGTGTTACAGGATCAAAAGATCAAATCCAAAGTTGGGATGCTGTTATTCTTAGTAACAACAGTTGGAATCCTTACTTTGATGCTACTCTCACACAGGGCCAAGAGAAAAGCTTTGGCTGCACAGCCAGTGACGATACCTAACCCAGCTTCTGCTGCAAACATGGCACACCCCCACACAGTAAATTAGATCCAAAATGGATCATGAGAAACCTAAACACAAAAAACCGCTCGGAACGCAAGTTCCGAGCATTTTTATTACCTAAAAAAGAAAAGCTATAGTATAATAAAAGAGTAAAATGTTCACTCGTGTAAATACTTGCTTTTTTATTAAATTGTGGTATAATTTGCATACTAATTAAACATATATAAATATGCCTGAAAGTAAACCTCTAACAACAGAAGAAATAGCAAAAAAGAAAGGAGAAAAAAAAGCTAAGTTAATAGCAGATCTGAAGAAGAAGCCCGGCTTCGAGACTATGACCGATGAAGAAATCAGTATGTATCTTGATAGCCAAAACCCAAACCTAAAAAATATAGATTTAAGGGGGGTAAAAATAGTGGGTGACTCAATAACAAACACACAAGCTCCAGAAAACACACAAAATGCAGTAGACGAGAGTAGTAAAGAAGACGAACAAAAAGCCTATGATGACTTTTTCCAAAGTTTACTAGCTTCCGTGAAGCAAGCTACAGAGGAAAGGAATGCAAGGCTAGCAGGTTATCAACAAGAGCTCGATGTAATAAAGAAAGAAATAGAAGAGAAAAATAAATTCATAGAAGAGCTTGAGAAGGATGAAATGGAGCGACAAAGAATCGCTAAAGAAGCTGAAGCAGAGAAAGCTAAAGAATTTATCTTTACACCATCTTCTTCAACAGAAACTGAAGCTAAGGTGCCAACAGGAGAGAATCCTATACCAGAAATAGAAGCTAAACCAGAAGACGACGTACCTTTGATAATAGATCCTGGACCAGAAGACATAAAGAGGCTACAAGATAAAGAAACGGGGGAAACAATAGCAGGGGAAGAGAGCTCAGAAGGAGAGGATGCTGAGACAGAAGACAAAGAACCAACAGAAGAAATAGAAAATAACACAGATGAACCTGTGGTTATTCCTGTGACACTAACAGAAGAAAAAAATATCCCAATAAAAGAGAGCGAAGAATTACAAATAGAATTAGACACTATAAATGAAAAGATAAGGAATACACCTGGATGGAATGTATTTAGAGGAACTATCTATGCTATAAAACAGTGGCAATTAGAAAAGAAAATAGAAAAAGCAAAACAAGAAGAGGCTAAAATAGAAGCTTCAAAAGAGAATCAAGAAAAGCTATTTGGGCTCAAATCTAAATACAATGATATAGACAAAAAAATTGAAGAGTGTCATTTACAAATGGAAGAATATGAACCAGAGGATGTTGAATGGGACAATTTATATACAAAAAGGAGGTTATTAACTGCTGAGCAAGATGAAATTGAAAAATCATATGAGCAAATTAAAAAGAAAGAATACCCTTTCGCCTACTACTTAGTAGATAAAATTAAAAATCCTTTAATTAAAAATCTCTTAACAAATGAGACGCAAAGTGGGGAGCAATATGTATCTTTAAAAGGAAACAAGATCTATTATTCAAATTTTGCAGAGAATCCGTTGGCTCATTCAGAAATAACTACCCTTACATTTGAGAGCTTCATAAAGGAACTCGACAATATTGTTAAATATAATTTATCTGGCTTTAGTATGAAGATAGTTAACCTTGAAGAATTGAGTAAGGATGCGAATGAACGGGTTAAATTATCTGACCCTAAAGCCAGATATGAAGTTATGAATCCTGATGGAAAGAAAATTATAGAGCAAGTCGATTACAATAATGCTCTAGCTATATACGAAGAAGCTACACAAAAATATATAAATAAGGTCGAAAAAGAATTCAATAAATTAACTAACAAATAATAAAATGACAAAAGATTACCCCCCAACACAAACTAAAGAGGAAATAGAAAAAGAGAAGCAAGCTCTGCAGGCAAAAGCCGATGCAATAGAGGCTAAAATAGCTGAAGAAAAATCAAACCAAAGGGCAGAAGCTTTAAGAAAATTTAATGAATTCATAGCAGGCCAAACTCTGACCGCAGACCAGCTGGCTCAAACCAGGAAAGCATTTGGGGTGGAAGAAGAAGCTGAAGATGATAAATTAAGACCTCATAATTTGGATGACAAAGACAACGAACTTGAACCAGCAAAGGTGGCAGCTCCTGAGCCTGATGAGCTTGGGCCTCTTGATCTAGATAATGACAATGAGAAGAAAGAAACAAAAGAACCTAAATCTAGAACCCCTGAACAGCAGGGGAAGGTAGATGGTGCATTCAGAGATAAGATGCAATCTTTATTGAATAAAGAAAAGTGGTTAGAACAAGAAGAGAAAGGTAATTATGCATTACGTGAGAAGATCAGAGCAAATGAGCTCATCTTGCGTGGGCTAGAACAGAAGAAAGGAGAGAACACTAAAAAGACTGTGGAACCTGCGACTGTTAACCCAGCACCAGCAGCTGTGAATACCGCGCCTGGTGTTACTCCAGATGCACAGAAGAAAAATGTAGGTCCGAGCAATAAGACTGAGATTCTAAAAGAACAATTGGGTGAACTTTCTTTCGGAAAAACATTCCCAAAGGTATGGAAGTATTTCAAAAATGGAGACAGAAGAAAAGAAATCAAGAGAACAATCGAAAGAACAAAGCGTGAAGAAGAGAATATGGATAGATGGATAAATGTAAGCCCAAAAGGAAAACAGGAAGCGAAGGAGAATTTCGAGAAGGGTGTAAGGGATTTTAATGAAATAACTTCACAAAGAAGTGAGATATACAAACAAATAGAAGCTGTGCGGGAACAGATTAAGGTAGCGAACGATGCTCAGAAGAAAGTATTAAAAGAAGAAGAAGACAAACTCCTTCTAGAAAGACAAAAAAAATTCATTAAGCTTGAGGACCTAAAAGAATCTCTAGAATTAAACATGAAGAAAACATTCCCATTACCTTACTTTCTAGCACGTAAGGTAACTGATCCAATTATTGATGGGTACCTACGTGATCGTAGTGACCATAAAGAAGAAGGAGAGGAATATATCAGCTTAACTGGAATAGATGCGGGTTATTATTTTTACAAATCTTTCGATGAAACTGTTGAATACATACAAGCTATTTATAAGAACAAGTCTAGGACAAGTATATATGGTGACGAAGATTTTTGTGTAGATTTCAACACAGCTGGCTTTAGTCTTCGAATATCAGAACCTAACCCAAAGAATGTGGGTGACTACGGTGGATACCATTTTGAAGTTGATGATAATAACGACAACAATGAGATATATAAAATAGCAGACCAGAATGGTAGAATAATGTACGAGGTACAAGGCTATCAAGCAGCCAAGAAAATTTATATAGAAAGGACAAATGAGTATATAAAACAGGTCGAAGAAGAATTCAATAATTTAGTTAACAAACAATAATATGACAAACGTTGATGTACCCCCAATAGCTCCGATAGTTCCTCCAACCCCAGCCGATGCGAAAAAGCTTGCGAAGGAAATAGAAGCTGACAAAAAGCTGGCTATTAAGAATGCGGCGACTATAGAGGACGAGAAGGACAAGCTTTTGAAAGATAAAATAAAGTTGTATCAAGAAGCTGTCGCAGAGAACGCATCTCCATATGTGCTAGACGAGCTTAGACGTGAGCTTGGCATGGATGGCGAAGAGATCGCATTACATATCGCTCGCGGAGAATATGTAGAGCAATACAAAAAGAATAAAAAGGAACATAAACTGAAATTAAATATTGATAAGGTTAAAGCTAGCCTTGGGATATCAAAGAAAATCGCAGAAGAGGACTACTTTTCACAAGAATACAAAAATACTAAGGAATCTTACGACCAAGCAAGGCAAGCACTAGAACGTAAACTTTGCCATGAAAAGATGCGAGAGTTGGACAGAGATCCTAGTCTTTCTTACCAACAAGTACAAGAAGCTTTCCTAAAATACAAAGCAACAGAAGTCCTCGGGAAAGTCTATGTAGAAGAAAAGAGGAAATTAGCTAAACAAAAGACAGAGGGTTCACCTGTAAAGCCTTACTGGAAGCAGGCTCTAAACTGGTATGTAAAACTACCGAAGCCCGCAAGAATTGCTCTAAATACTGGTATTTTTACGATAGGTGCCGTAAGTTTTGGGATTGTCGGAGCAGCAGGTGCTGGAGCATATGCAGGTTATAAATTTACAAAAGGTTTAGCAAGAAGCTACACAATAGGTCAAGGAACTGCTCTTGCTGTCCAAGGCATAGATCTTAAAAATAAAAAGAAAGATGAGGCATTTGCAGAATACCAGAAAGCTCAAATGGAAGTCCTGGGCAACCAGTTCGCTGCCAATAGTATCGATCTGAAGAAATACGATGAGGAGATGCTGAAGCTCGATGAAGCCGAGAAGAAAAGATTAAGGAATAGAGCTCGCGCCAAAATGGCAGTGGGTCTAACTATGAGTGCTGTACTTGGTGGTGGAACTGAGTTACTGGCTTCCGGACAATTAGGTATAAACCTAGGTGGAGACAATATAGAGAAGCCAGAAGTAGCTGCTCCAGTAGCAGGAGAAGTCGCAGATCAAGCAGAGAGTAAACCTGGATTCTTTAAAAGGTTGTTTGGTTTTAATAATTATCCAGGTAGAAGCCTAGGTCCTGATGAAGTTGGCCCAGCTCCTGAGGTAGAAGAGGCTGGAAATAATGATAACGGAACTGTAGAGGAAGAAGAGTCGAAGGAAGACAATGAAGCTGAAGAAAAGGAAGAAAGTGAAAATAATGAAGAGGAACAAGAAGAGGCAAATGAGGAAGAGGAAGAGAAGGTTGAAGAAAAAGAAGAGGAAACTGAGCAAGAACAAAATGAAGAGAAACCAGAAGCAGTAAGTGTCGAAGTTGCGAAAGGTCATGGAGCAATACAGACAATACAAGAACTTCAAGAAAAGTTGGAGGCAGAATATCCTGATGAAGCGACCAGACCTGCGAGTGTGCAACATATCCTAGATACGAAAGCAGACAAGCTTGCTATAGAGTACGGCATGTTCGATCCTAGTAAAGACGCAGAGAGTGCAATGCTACAGCTCGGTGGAAGATTTAATGTAGATGAGAGTGGCAATGTATCATACAGTCAGAGTGAAGGTGGTACTCCTATAGAGCTCGCAAAAGGAGACGCGGAGGCACCTTCAGGTAAGTATGATGGTAAGATGTTCGACTCTGATCGATCTGGTAGTAGAATGGTATCACCAGAGAAAGTTTCTGAATTTGAAGCAAGTAATTCTCAGACAGGACTAGAAGGAGATGCACCAGAGAGAATAAATCAAAATATACAAGTAGATGAGCAACCACTAAATGGAGGAGATGCTCCGGAAAAGATAAATCAAAATATACAAGTAGATGAGCAAGCTATAACTCCAGGAGAAAATGATGGTCTTAAGTCAAACTTAACTCAAGGTAGGAATGAAGACATAGCTCCCCTTGAAGGTAAGTGGGACAATAGTAATGGCACAAACACTGAAATGGTATCTCCGAATAGTGGTGGATTCAATACCACTGGTGGAGGTGAGACTATATATAGAGCAGGCGACAGTGGCCAGTCTCAAATACAAGGTAATGGCTTCACAAAAGGTCCAATACCTATGACCAATGTAGCCCAAGCAGAGATAGAAGCACGCGAGAGAATGCTCGAAACACTTAGAGAAAATGAGGCTGCAGCAAATGCAGGGCAAAATAATATAGAGAACGTAGGTGGCAACAAAGAAGTCTCTATGAATAAGATAGAGGCAGATGCAAGACACCTAGAAGATGCGAAAGAAGTCCGCGACACATTCGGTCGCTCCAATGTAGTTATAGATAAGCCGACATATGTCGAAACAAATGGAGTAGAGAATAATAAATGGAACAATGCAGTTGATAATACTTTCGAACAGAAGAAGCTAGATTTCGCTTCATATGACGAATACGAGAAAGAGAGGACAATGCAGACTCTTCTAGGTAATGGACAAACAGGTAATATGTACGACAAAGAACTAGATAAGGTAGTAGAAGCTACAGCATTAGACTACTATCGTGAACAGCCAGAATGGAAGATTGTGAACAAGATTCCTGCGAAAGATTTCTTCGATATGAATAATGCCCAAGTTTCTACAGAAGAAATGCAGACACTTATCAATAAAGGCATAGTAGTAGGTACACAAAACTCTGCCGGTGCCATAACTGACCTTTCATTCAAGAATGAAGAAGAGCTAGTAAGAATGTCGAAATTATACGAGAAGATTGACCCTCTAAATGCAAAGCCAATAGGGGATGAACCACTAGAGAAGTATATAACTCGTATCACACGCGATATACACAGAACAGAAGACAACACACTCTACGCTCTCAAGAAAGATGCAGATATAAGTGAGACAGCTCTTGATCGTAATGAATTTAGAGAAGGTGATCGCACATCTCGCGGAATGCAAAGACAAAGTTACAGCGTAAGACAAAGTAATTACCAGAATCCTATGTATGACTACAGTCCAGAAACAGTTAGGAGAGCGCTTAGGGGTGTAGATGTAATTGCTGCAAATAATAGGTGGACTGTTCCAGTAGGGGGTTATGGTTGGTATCGTCGTTAGAAATTAATAATTAATACGCCATTGGCGACAAAAATATGTTTGATGAAATAAATAAAAATGTAGTTACAATATTAGGTATAGATAAGCTTCCTGTAGAACAGCAACAGGAAGTTATGGAGAAGTTGGGCTCTATAGTTTACCAGGAAGTCATGCTTCGTGTGCTTGATATCATGGATGACAAGGAAGGTGAAGCATTCGAGAAATTACTCGAGACGAACCCTACTCCAGAAGTAATGTTCGGCTACCTTGCCGAGAAGGTGCCTGAGCTTGATACTATTGTGAAGGAAGAGGCTCAAAAGATCGCAGATGATGCGCAGAATATCATGAGCCAGATAGGTTAAAATAGAAAAATAAATAAAAATAATAAAAGTGATATAATAGGAACTCATGAAATACCTAGATTCACTAAATGATAAACAGAAAGAGGCCGTACTTTATACAGAGGGGCCTCTTTTGATTGTAGCTGGCGCTGGTGCAGGGAAGACGAAGACTATAACCCACCGCATTATTCACCTCATACACCAAGGTGTTAATCCGTCGTCTATACTTGCTGTCACATTCACAAACAAAGCCGCAAAGGAGATGCGGGAGAGAGTTATAAACTTACTACATGATGTAGAGAATAGTGGACAAGACCAGAGTTGGGGTAGTGTGCCGTTCGTATCCACATTCCACTCACTCGGTGTGTACATTATCAAAGAGAATGCTCATCTTATCGGCCTGACGAAGCACTTCACCATACTCGATGACCATGACACGATGGTTATTATCAAAGACGCTATGAAAGCAGCGGACATAGATCCCAAGCAATTCGAGCCAAGGAAAATCAAAAGCATAATATCGAAAGCCAAAGGTGACTTCATCACAGTCGATACCTATAGCAAAGATGCTAGTAGTACTATGACAAGTATAGTCGCACGCATCTGGCGCGACTATGAAAGGACATTGAAAAAGGAGAAAGCTCTCGACTTCGATGACTTATTGCTCGAGACTGTTTTAATATTGAAGAAGTATCCGGAAGTGAAACATAAGTACCAGACCAAATGGAAGTACATACATATAGATGAGTATCAGGACACGAATGAAGTGCAGTATGAACTCGTAAAGTTGCTCGTAGGACAGAATGCGGATGGCATAGAGAACATATGCGTGGTGGGTGACACTGATCAGAATATATATAGTTGGCGCGGAGCTAATATCAAGAATATGCTTCACTTCGAGAAAGATTATCCGAATACGAAGATCATAATGCTCGAACAGAATTATCGATCGACGAAAAATATTATCGAAGCTGCCAATAATGTAATCAAGAAGAATCAATACAGAGTAGATAAAACTTTGTTCACTGAGAACAAAACAGGTGAGATGATAACAATTCATGAAGCCTACGATGAAGTCCGTGAAGCTGAATTCGTCGCACGAACCATAGAAGCACTCATTGATAGTGGCACGAGGACAGAAGACATAGCTGTACTATACCGTGCGAACTTCCAGTCAAGAGTACTAGAGGAAGCATTGCTCGGTAAAAATATCCCTTACCAAGTGCTAGGAGTGAAGTTCTTCGAAAGAAAAGAAATTAAAGATTTGCTTTCATATATCAGGGCTTCTTTCAACAGAGAGAGCTTGTCAGATATTAAAAGAATTATAAATACACCGACTCGTGGTATAGGCAAAGTCACACTACTTAAACTTTTCGCAGATCAATATGGTGACTTGCCTGCAAGCATGCAAGTGAAAATTAGTAAATTCTACAGACTACTCGATAATATAAAAGTCTATGCAGAGACCCACACTCCATCTGAAACTATACGGTATGTTATCAGCGACAGCGGACTTGAAGAAGAATTAGCAAAAGGCTCAACAGATGACATAGAGCGCCTAGAGAACATGAAAGAGCTTGTAACTTTGGCTACGAAGTATGACACCATGCCACAAGGCGAGGGATTGGAGAAATTGCTCGAAGATGCAAGCCTAGCATCTGACCAAGACACACTCATACACGAAGAGAATAAACCCAAAGAGAAGAAGGGTGGGGTAAGACTCATGACAGTCCATGCATCGAAAGGACTTGAATTTAAATACGTTTTCATTGCGGGACTTGAGCAAGACCTGTTCCCTCATGCACGCATGGGTAACAGAGGGAAAGAAGATAATGAAGAGGAGCGCAGACTGTTCTATGTGGCACTCACTCGAGCAGAGCATAAATTATATTTATCTTATGCATCTATTCGTACTATATATGGTAATAGACAGATCAATAACCCAAGTGAATTCATAAATGACATACCAGAGCATCTCGTAGAATTCGAACAAGGGGAGAGTGGTAGAGGGGAGAGAGTAGTATACATTTAGAATGTCTTACTAAAAAATAATACTTTTTTATTTCGTTTATCCCTACTCCGAGAATACTCGGAGCGCGCGCCCACACCTGCTCAATAAAAAAGTATTATTTTTTATCCAGACAGAGCAGAGCAAAAGTATTCGTGAGCGAACCCTTGCGCAGGGCGACGACCCGAGCAGAGAAAATTTTCACCAGAAAATTATTCGTGGTGAATCTGAGAATGTTTTTATTATTTCTTTTTGCTGCTCACCACAAAAATACTCACGGGCTCACCACGCATAAAATTGTGCTCAATTTTTGCTCTTCTCGCCTCGACAGTCTGCGAAAGGGTTCGCTCGTGAATATTTTTGTTTGAGCAAATCTGAGAATGTTTTTATGGAACATACATGCTAATATAAATTTATGATTCACAAAGCGAAAAAGTCCTTAGGTCAGAATTTCCTCAAGAGTGAGGAGGCTTTGCGTGCTATGATCTCTTCGGGGAATGTGCTAAATACAGACACTATAGTAGAGATAGGCCCAGGTAAAGGAGCCCTTACCGAGAGACTACTTGCGCAAGGTGCGACAGTGATAGCAATCGAAAAGGATCGTGATCTCTTAGATATACTGAAAGACAGATTCAAAGATGAAGTAGAGAGTAATAAATTAAAAATAATCTACGGTGATATATTGGAATTCGATGGGGCAGAGTACGGATTGAAAGAGGGGGAGTATAAAATAATCGCAAACATCCCTTACAATATAACAGGTTCTATCATTCGCAAATTCTTATCAGAAACAATTCAACCGAAAACCATGGTCCTTCTTGTGCAGAAAGAAGTCGCCATGCGCATAGTCGCCCGCGACAATAAAGAAAGCATCTTATCCCTATCAGTGAAAGCATACGGAGATCCTAAGTATGTAATGAAAGTAGGGAAGAGGTTCTTCACCCCTAGCCCGAAAGTGGATTCCGCAATAATAGCTATAAATAATATATCGAAAAGCAATTTCCAGGGCGACAAAAAGCTTGAAGATAAATTCTTCGAAGTGATCCGTGCTTCATTTGCACACAAAAGGAAAGTCCTACGGAAGAATTTAGAGGATGTAGCGGACGCGGATATGATAGAGGACATGTTCAAAGAGCTCTCTATAGACGCGAAAGCCCGCGCCGAGGACCTACCTTTCCCCACATGGCTCCGCATCACTGAGTTTCTACATAGATAATCTAGTATATTTAAATAATAAATAGTATAATAAAGTCGTAAATCAATTTATGACTATAGATAAGAAGTATCTACCGAGTACACAATTTAGAGCCCGCGTCCTTATTATCCTCATTATCATTGGGCTTGTTTTTGGTATTACAGAAATCAGTCGCTTCATAAAGAAAAAGGTAGCTACCAAGAGAGGAGAAGTAGATACTCTCATAGTCAAAGACTTAGTCCTCCAAGATAGCAACACGAACGGTATTCCAGACTGGGAGGAATCCCTCTGGGGACTAGACCCATACCTAAACGGCCCAGAGAATAAAGCATTTATCTTGGCGAAAAGAGAAGCATTAGAAAAGGATACTAGTGTGCCCCTATTCACAGATGAAGGTATTGATTCGAAAGAGAATGAGGCTTTATCGAAAGAATTCTTCGCTGTTATTATGTCACTCCAACAGACTGGGAACCTAAATGAAGGGACTCTAAATGCGGTCAACGAAGCAATAGGGCAGAAGATTGTCGCGGAACCCATAGCAGATGTGTACAGTAGAGATATGGTAAAAATAGCAGAAGCAGACGAGGATGGATTTGAAATTATAACTTATTTTACCGATTACACTAATTTAAATATAAAATATTCAAAAAGTAATCTTGGGGATGAATTATTCTTCGTAGAAACAGCACTAAACAACAATGATAAGGCCGCACTCGCTCTCGTGTCGAAAATTGCTGATTCTTATAGAAATTATAGTAAAGATTTAATAAAATTATCAGTTCCGCTCGATATGGTTGATGCACATGTTAGTCTGGCCAATAATTATGAAAAGGTGGCACAGTCTATATACGACCTGACCAAGCTATTCTCGAACCCTATCGTGGGCATGAAAGGTATTATTAATTACAACAGATATAGCCAGGCATTGGTTCTTGATATCGATAAATTATCAACCAAATTAGAATAAAAGTGATATACTATTATTGATTATATGAGTAAGTTACTAAGTCAAAAAATAATTCCTATAATACTCGTAGTGGCTATACTTGCTTCGCAAGTTATTCTGCCTTTGCAACTTCTGGCTGATAATAACTTACTTAATTACAATAATCCTGGTGCGAACGGTAAAAATCCTTATCAATTATCATTGAAATCTCTAAAAGATAGTCCCGAACTACTTACATCTGTACTTAGTTGTACGGGTATTACAAATACGCTTGCAGGTAAACTTCTCCAAGTAAACGATCTTTTTAAGAAAAAACTTAATAATTTAACAAACAAATTGGAAGATAAATTAAAAAACCTACTAAAAAGCAAAAACAAAACAAAAGCAATAAATGACGAAATCGAAAAAATAAAAAAAACAATCACTAGTGCCTTATCAACAGCAGCAATAGCTGTGGGATGGATACCTCAAGGAGTTGGAGCTGGTATAGCTACTGGTATACAAACAGGTATTGATAATGCTGATAAATTCGAAACCGATGCAGCTCCTAAAGAAGTATATGATGATTCATTATTAGCAGAACTAGAAAGAGATGCAAAACAAAAAGTAGAGGATGATAACAAGAAAGAACTGAAAGAACAGCAAGAAAAATGCTTCAACGGTATCGCTGTAGCTCTAGCGAAGAGGCAGCTCACCCTTATGACAAAGCAGACTATGAACTGGGTAAATAGTGGATTCAACGGTGACCCTATGTATGTGACGAATGTAACTTCATTACTAGACAGTGTCAGTGGGGAGATACTTCAGAATGAGCTTGCAAAACTTGGTGAGGAAGGATCTATAGACCACCCTTACGGCAGAGACTTTGCTCGTTCACAAATACTAGCTCAAAGATATAAAGGTAATATAAACAATGCTCTCCGGCAAGATTTAACTGACTACCTAAAGCCAGGGGCTACACCCGAGAGCTTCTCTGAAGACTTCTCCGAAGGTGGCTGGGATGGATGGTTCGCCTTCACCCAAAAGCCGGAGAATAATCCGCTAGGATTCACTATCAAGGCAACAGAGCTCATAGGTAGGAAGAGGAATGAAGCAGTCCAGCAAACTGCGGATGAGATAGCTCGTAATGGAGGCTACTTAGACCAGAAAGAGTGTGCAGAGTGGGCAGGAGAAGACGATACTCAGAACCCAGACGGATCACCAAAATGCCTCCAATGGAAGACAGTGACTCCAGGTAGTAATATAAAGACAAAGGTAGATACACACTTAAATACACCTGAGCGCCAGATAGAACTAGTAAAGACTATAGACGATGCTCTAAATAGCCTGTTCGCTGTTCTTCTAAATAAGTTCACCACGCAAGGACTGTATGGCTTGCGCTCGGCTGACAACGACTTCTCTGGTAGCGGAAGTGGGGGGTTCGGCATTAATCAGATATTTGATGCAGACGGCAACAGTCTAACTGCTAATACCGGAAATGCATTTACAACAAATGTAGGATACTTCAGCCTAACGAGTGATATAGGGAATAAATATACAGATGCATCATTAAAAGGTAAGCTTGTGATAGAGAAGAGGGGTATACTACAAGTACAGTATGACTATATCAAGCTCCTAAAAGATGCTCAGGTTGTGCTCGATAAAGTCGTCCCCACTATAGGTAAACTAGACTATTGTATCCCTGGACCAAATCCAAATTGGTTTACTAATTCAACAGATGTTATAGATGAATATTCTGGTACAGTTAGTTTGTATGCAGAAAATGAAAAGCAAAAAATAATGCTTAGGGAAATGATTGCCGATCTCTACTATCAAGGTAATGAATTGGGAGAAAACCTAGTTACCCAAGAATTGCTTGATGCCCTTAAGAAAGCGGAGGAAGGTTCTTTAGTTCCCCCTCCAATAAAACTAGAGGATATACAAAAAACTGTAAATGCTTACGAATTAGAAGTGAGTAAAACATACGGACCTGACAGCCCTATGCAGACACAGTCACTAACCAATCCAAACTATCTAAAAATGTCTGTGGAGGGATTAAATATTACGAAAGACTTAGCCTCTTACGATGAAGCCATCAAGGAAGCAAAAGATGAATACAAGCAAGCAGTAGCAGACACGACAACAAGCATCACACGCCTCAATGTAATCAAAGATAAAGTAAACAAGATAATAGACGCAGCACAGAAGAGACGCACAGCCGAAAGAGTAGCCAAGGGTAAGCCTGCGATGAAAGCTATATGTCTAGCTGTGGAGAAGATTACGTATTTAGATGATAATGGTGTATTAAAATAATTATATGGATGATCATAACCCAAGAAAAAGCAAAGCGTTCCTCATAACATTCATAATAGTACTGATATTATTATTGATAGGCTTTTTCCTGTTCCGTAATATGAAGAAGTCCGAGACCAAGAGTACAGAGGAAGGTGGCTCGAACAAAATATTCGAATCATTATTCGGCACCAAGAAGCCAAAGGAGCTTACTCCGGTAGATACTGGCACTGAACCTGGTGGAACTGTGAATCCTGGTACAGGTGGACAGACACCAGTAGACCCTACAGATCCTAACGGTGGTACAGGAGGTAATACTGGCGGAGGGTTTGGTACTGGCGAATTCGGCTCAGGTGGGGGCTTGGGTAGTGGTGGAGGATTTGGTATTACACCGCCACTTGACCCTATTACAGTTCCTGATGAAGATGACGGATGGGAAGGAAATAATGGAGGTGGCCTAGGTGACCCTATCAGGGACCCTATTCGACCTGTCGATAATACGCCACGACCTATAGTCGAAGCATACTGTCCGAGCGATGACCCACTTGTATTCACCGATGCCGAGAAGACTGAGCTTGAAGCATTACTTAAAGATTACTACGCTATATCTTATCTACTAAAAACAGAAGATGATATAGAGTTACTACAAGGTGACTTGAAGACGAACACTGACCTAGTAGCCCGAGCAGAGACCCTGAACACTCAGTGTATAGCACAGAAGGCCGACTACAGGTACAGTGGACCGAAGACTATAAAGTCTAATCCTTACTACAACACAGCAGTAGATAGCATCACACCTTATGTCCCTACATACGAGATACTAGAAGAGCTGTTCAAGATTTGGTAAAGTAAATTAGTAATGAAAAAGTTCCTCCCTACAATCCTCTTATTAGTCATACTCGTGAACTTGTTCGCGCCTTTTAGCGTAGCAAGGAATATCGAGAGGGGATTAGAAGTCCGCGCAAATATAGTAAATGCAGACCTAACCCCTGAAGAGAAACAGAAAGCGATAGATGATGCGAAGAAAGCGCATGATGCTGCAATCGATATCTATAATAAAGCCCTCGCGGGAGGAACAAAGGCAGATGGTAGTTCTTATACCGCCGAAGAAATAATTGCACTTAGAATACAAGTAGAAAATTTACTTAATGTATTACAAGAGGCTCGTGCTGCGGCTGGTCTTTCTGTGAATGCATCAGAACCAAAAGTAGATGTGGTACCGAATTGTGTTTTTGCTACTATGTTTAAGGTAGGAGCCACTGGAACATTCTTGGGGTGTGTTGCTCAATTATTCGACATGTTATTTAGCTTAACATCTGCTTTGTTCGGTCTTGCTGGAATATTTTTCGATAATATGTTCGCATACTCTATTAATGATGACTCTTATCGCTCTACTTTTGTACTCGAGGGTTGGGGATTAGTGCGCGACATAGTGAATATGTTCTTCATATTCGTACTCTTGTATGTGGCATTTACTACTATACTCGGCGTCGGTGGTGGGCATGGCTCAGGCCCGAAGGATATGATAGTAAAGGTAGTCATCATAGGACTGTTGATAAACTTCAGCTTATTTGCTACACAAATCATCATCGACACTTCGAACATCTTGGCGCGAGTCTTCTATAACTCACAGACTATTAGTGTGACTAAAGATGGTAAAGCCGTTGACACAGATTCTGGTAAGCCTATACCTATGTCTGAGGTTATAGTATCAAAAGTAAATCCTCAAAAGCTTATAAGTGAGGGATTGGGCAAAGTGGGTAAGATAAATAAATCAAACTCAGAGACGACTGTAATGACCACACAGCAATTAACAGAAACAAATGACGGAGCTGGTGTATACATACTTGTAACTGTTCTTGCTATAGCTATCAATGTTATCGGGTTCATAGTGTTCCTTACTGTCGGACTACTATTTGTCGCTCGGGTTATCGGACTGTGGCTCGCTATGATACTCGTACCTTTTGCATTCTTCTCTTATACAGTACCCGCCATGGCAGACATGGAAATGGTCGGCTACAAGAAATGGTGGTCAGAAACCATCAAGATGGCATTCCTCGCCCCAGTATTCATGTTCTTCATGTATATGATAATCAAGTTCGTAAGCCTAGAAAGCCTAGTGCCTGTGAACTCTGAGAACGGTGCGGCGTTTATCCTCGCCACCATAGTGCCTTTCATTTTCATCATGGTGCTTCTATGGCAAGCAAAATCTATCGCTTCCAAATTAGCTGGTACCATCGGCTCTACAGTCACGAATGTCGGTATGGCTATGGGTGGACTTGCTCTCGGTGGTGCAGCTCTTGGTGCGGCGGCACTAGGAAGACAGACCATGGGTTCAGTATCTAAATACGCACAAAACGATGGAGCCAGAGAAAATGCTCTTAACTATAAAGACACCAAAGAAGCTGCTAAGAAAATAAAGGGTTGGAATGTTATAAATCCACTTGCTTACACCAAATTAGCAAAAGAAGCTGTACAAGGTACAGGTAAGGCGGCGGCGGCGGGTGTTGCACATGGAATATCTAGAATAGGAAGAAAAGCAGATCCCCACACAGGGCAAGAAACGAGTTGGATCCAAAGAGAGAGCAAGAAGTTGGGGGCTAAGGAGCACTCAGAACATGTACTAGATGAAAAGGCCCAAGCTGTTACAGGTAATAAAGAAATGAAGTATAAAGATCTCGGAGAAGATCAGCAAAAAACTGTTCGAGATAGAATTGATAGAGATATCGTATCAAAAGAACAATATAATAAGCCCTACGAAAAACTTGATCAAGCACAAAGAGGTGTTATTGATACCAATAGAAATCCAATTAATCCAAATGGTGAGTGGGCTGATGCCGCAGAAGCTAATAAACAAATAGCAGCAACTAGAGGTGAGCATGTTCATACATCTACAGATATGGTCGGAGATACAAAAAAAGCGACAGCTGTTAGTGAATTTGTTAACGCTCTCAGAAAAGGAAGTTATGATCTAAGAAATCTTCCAGACACAAAAGTAAAATCAAAAGGATTTATACCGAATGTAGGTGTAGGTTTAGCTGCTGTAGTTGCGGGTGGGGTGCGTATGGGGCTCAAGAGTGGACTAAAGGTAAACACAGGGACTGCACAAAAAGATTTCTTAAAGGATTTGGGAAACACACTTGAAACTACCCTAAAAGGTATGAAAATCGAAGTGAGTTCGGGTGGAGGGGGTGGTCATGCGAAGGCGGACGCAGGACATGGTGGAGGGGGGGGAGGACACCATTAAACAATTACGAATTTATAATTACGAATTACTAATGAGCTAGGAAGGATTAATAGGAAAAAATAAAATCACAATGAATCCAGAACAATTACAACAACAAATAGCTCTCTCTTACTCTAAGCTTCCGCCTGATGCGCAGCAAGTATTTTCTAATATGATATGGATGGAGACCCTCAAGACTATTAGTATCAAATACAATCTAAATAATGCACAAATTGAGACCCTGGCTACCGAGACGACTCTCGCTTTACTCGGCATCATCCGCACAGAAGAGTATGAGGATAATTTGAAGAAAGAGCTCGGTATGCAAGACGCAATACTAGCGAAGATGATGGAGGAGATAGACAATACTGTATTTAATAACATCAAGCCATTGCTTGCAGATGCTTATGACACACATGTCGCAAGCCTAGTAGAAGAGAAGTATGGAGACCTAAGCAAGCTCGACGAGCGATTTGCCAAGCTCCCCCAAGAAGTGCAAGTGGCTATAATGCAGTCTGACTATCAGAATGTATTATTTAGTATAGGAACTGAGAATAAATTAAATATAGAGCAAATGGGTAGCCTCGAAGAAGTGACGAACAAAGTCCTCCTTGGTATTATCCACCCCGACAAATATGAGATAGAACTACAGGGCAAGCTACCAATAACGGCGGACAAAGTGGCCATGGTAGTAAAGAGCGTGAATGAGAAAATTCTACTTCCTATTCGTGAAATATTGAAATCCAACTGGGGGAATGAAGGTCCATCCGCACCTAGCTCTATGGATGATGAAGTACCACTTCCACCTTATATAGAAGAGTTGCGTAGTGCAGTAAAGAGCTCTATAAATACAACACCTGCTCCAAATATGCGTGCGAGTATGTCTGAGAGTAGAAGTAGTCTGCCTATTAATACAAGTAGCGCATCATCTGCGAACCCTAGTGTAGATATATTCGCCAACAAATTAAATCAGATGGTTATGAGTAAGAATGTTGTCACCGACCAATCAATGTCGAAAATTACACCTACACCTAAAGCAGAAGCTCCTATTAGTACTCCACCTCCACAAGCTACAAGTAAAGTCATCCATGATCCTTATCATGAGTCAATTTAGTAATTTTAATTCGTAATTACCCTTCTATGCAATTCAAAGTTCCACAATTTATAGATGTTGAGGACAAGTTATTTGGACCTTTTACCTTCAAGCAATTCGCATATATGCTCGGTGGGGGAGGAATGATATTCGTTCTATACCGTATGCTACCATTCTGGGTAGCTGTTCTACCTATATTACTTATAGGAGGCCTCACCCTACTCCTTGTTTTCTACCGCATAAATGAAAAACCTTTTATATACTACTTACAAGCAGCCCTCAACTATGTAATGTCGAGCAAGCTATATGTCTGGAAGCAGCGTCTAGTAAAGCCCAAACAAGGCGAAGTCGCTCCTGATCAGCTACCGAACAGTATGACTTCTATCGTTCCTATGTCGTCTGCAAATTCTTTGAAGGATTTATCCTGGAGTCTAGATGTGAAAGACGATAATGTAGGTAATTAATACCCACCTACCAGTAGGCAGGATTACGAATTACTAATGGAATATAGTATAATGATTATGTATTCTAATTTGTAATTATATTATGGCTATAAATGCACGCGCTGCTCAAGAATTCGTTCCAATAAAAGAAGTCCGCAATGGAGTCATCATACTTAAAGATGGCGGTCTTCGTGCTGTCCTCATAGCATCATCCATCAACCTATCACTTAAATCTTCCGATGAGCAGATGGCCATCATCAATCAATTCCAATCTTTCTTAAATGGACTCGACTTCTCTATACAGATAGTTGTACAGTCTCGTAGACTAGATATCCGCCCTTACTTACTTACTCTAGAGGCCCGTGAACGCGAGCAGACAGAGAAGCTTCTGAAGATACAAACAAAAGAGTATATAGAATTCATCAAGTCGTTCACCGATGAAGTGAACATCATGACAAAGACTTTCTTCATTGTTGTGCCTTATAGTTCTAATGTTATAAAATCAAGCGGAGATGCTATAGAGAAGTTGCTCGGATCCTCTGCACCAAAGAAGCAGATAGAGAATACGAAGAAGGCTATGGATATGGCCGACTTCGAGGAGAAGCGTAGCCAGCTCGACGAGAGAGTGGGCGTGATCATCTCTGGCCTTGGAGGGCTTGGTGTGCGCAGCTCCCAACTGAAAACAGATGAAGTTGTAGAACTTTTTTATAAAACATTCAATCCTGGTGATATAAGCCAAGGAATTAAATTACAATAATATGGGAATTTTTTCATCAATATTTGGAGGAGGGAATAGCAACAACAATCCGAAGCCGAAGAGCACGGTGATGCCTGTTATACCTTCCGAAATATATCATGCGGCTACTCTCGAACTACAGGATATTATCGCACCATCAGCATTACAGATTACACCGAAAGTTCTAAACCTAGGCGACAAGATAGCCCGTACCTTCTTCGTTATATCTTATCCCCGCTATCTTACCGACAACTGGTTCTCTCCGATTATCAACTTGGACAAAGTTTTCGATGTCTCTATTTTTATACACCCTATCGATACAAGCGAAGTATTGAAATCTTTCCAGAAGAAAGTAGCTGAAGTCCAAAGTCAGATATCGATCCGTGAGTCGAAAGGCCTGGTGCGCGACCCGATGCTCGACACCGCCTACCGCGACCTCGAAGGCCTACGCGACAACCTGATGCAGGCCCAAGCGAAAATGTTCGATGTGGGTCTATATATTACTATCTATGCCGATAATGAGAATGATTTATTCAAAGTAGAGAGTGAGATCAAGTCACTACTTGAATCGAAACTCATCTATCTGAAGCCAGCGCTCTTCCAGCAAGATGAAGCTTTCAAGAGTGTCATCCCTACAGGGACAGACATCATAAACATAAATCAGAAGCTTGATACGGAGCCACTATCTAGCCTGTTCCCATTTGTATCTTTCGACCTTACTTCTGACAAAGGAATACTCTATGGAGTGAACCGCCACAACTCTAGTCTGATAATCTTTGATAGGTTCTCCTTGCCGAACTATAACTCTATTACATTCGCTACTTCTGGTGCTGGTAAATCTTATGCAACGAAGCTTGAGATTGTTCGCACACTTATGTTCGACACAGAAGTCATCGTCATCGACCCAGAGCGTGAGTACGAATACCTCTCTGAAGCAGTAGGGGGTAGATACTTCAATATCGCTCTTTCTTCTGATCACCATATCAATCCTTTCGACTTGCCTATACCCACATCCGACGAGACTCCAGCCGATGTACTACGCGCTAATACCATACACCTAGTGGGGCTCTTCCGCATCATGCTCGGAGGACTTACTCCAGAGGAAGATTCTATTATCGACCGAGCCATCACAGAGACTTATGCACTGAAGGACATAACAGCAGAATCCAACTTTGCAAACATAGAGCCACCACTACTGATGGACTTCGAAATGGTCCTAGCGGGTATGGATGGTAGTGAATCCCTTATACAAAGACTAGCGAAGTATACCCACGGTTCATGGTCTTCATTCCTAAACCAGCCGACGAACGTGGATATTAATCGTAAATTCGTGGTGTTCTCTGTCCGCGACATGGAAGATGAACTCAAACCAGTCGCTATGTACATAGTTATCCATCAGATATGGAATGCTGTGCGCAAGAATATAAAGAAGCGACTACTTGTAGTCGATGAGGCTTGGTGGATGATGAAGTCTGAAGATACTGCTTCATTCCTATACTCTATCGCAAAGCGTGGGCGTAAATACTACCTAGGACTTGCTACTATTACCCAAGACGTGGGCGACTTCATGAAGAGTCCATATGGTGTGCCGATAATCACGAACTCTTCTATCCAGATACTATTGAAGCAATCCCCATCAACCATAGATGTACTACAGAAGACATTCAACCTGACAGACGAAGAGAAGTATCTGCTCCTCGAAGCGAATGTCGGAGAGGGTATATTCTTCGCAGGGCTCAAGCACGTCGCTGTGAAAACAATCGCTTCCTACACCGAAGACCAGATTATAACTTCAGACCCATCACAGATACTTTCTATCAAGAAAGCGAAGGATGAATTAGCTGCACAAGAGGCGAATCAGTAAAATTTTAATAATTTTAATTAAAAATATAACATGAAAAAATTCTCTAGATACATACTTATATTCCTACTTTCTTTAATCTATATTATCCCAAGCATAACTAATGCTGAGACAATTACTACTGCAGGATTACCATCAGTTCCGGACCTAAAAGTAAATTATACAATCAACGGACCCTTTATAAACTTCGGAGCTGCAAATACAGCCGTAAATGGAGATAATAAAGATGTAACATATGGCATAACTCTTAATTTGAAAGCTAACCCTTCTACTACATATGGCTATAATAACACCAAGGGGACTACGACGAAACCTTTGCTTATATCCAATTCTGCGGCTATGAATACTAATTATAAGAATGATAATACTTTAGCGAGTGGACAATTCAAAGTAACAAAAGGGAACTATATACTGACAGTAAATATTGTAAATAGAATAACGACAACAAAAGATGGACTCACTAAATCAGAGAAGATAGACAAAAGCTTTAAATTTCAGGAAATAAAAATTACCGACCTAACAGTAACAGGTAGCACAGTAACTACAAATACAACGAACACATCATCTCCATGTAAAATAGAGTCCGCATACTGGGATCCATCAGGAGAACATAAAGGAGCTTGGTTTGTAGAAGGATTAACTCATGCAGATATTGTAGTGAAGTCAAAAGATTGTGTGGGTAGGACTGGGATAAAACTGACTATTCATGAATCCGATGGTTTAACAAGATTAACTGATGATGGTTGGGATAAATCTGGTATATATGATGAACCCATAAAAGTTCCTAGTGATAATTTCAAGATAAGAATACTACTAGGTGAAGAAGATTGTGAAAAACCTTCTATTGGATTTAATTGTGATTTGTATTTTAAGATAAATCAGGGCAACAATACTACATATAGCTCTGCTAATAATAGTAATAATACTGGGTGGTTATGGTATGACTGTTTTGGTCTTTGTCTTGATAATGGTAAATTAGTCAAAATAATACCGGAAGGTGACGAAGCCGTCAGTATAGATGCAGAGAATCAACAATCTTTTGTAAACAAGATGACATATGAATTACTGGCACCAATAGGGAAACTGAAAGAGATAAGGACTGATAATATAGGGGATTACTTTAATATAATGTTCCAGCTAGGCATAGGACTCGCTGGAGCACTAGCTGTGATAATGATAATTATAGCTGGTATACAGTATATAGGGGATGAGTCAATATTCGGTAAGACAGAAGCGAAGAGTAAGATAAAAGCTGCATTACTAGGACTCTTTATAGCACTTGGTGCATTTGCATTACTAAATACCATAGATCCAGCGCTTACAGGGAAGGATGGGTTGAGTGTGGAGGGGGTGCAGGGTGTGATAGATGAAGAAGTGGAACTAGAACAACCTGATGCAATATACAGTCAAGGAGGTGGGGCCCCTACAGGGAAAGGTGCAAATCTATGTACAACTGGTTACAAAGATGTAACTACATACGGTACTCCGAATAAAATAAATGTTTGTAATTCTATTGGTGGCATCCCTATAGCTTCTAACCTTCAAAGAATGCTTGATGATGCCAAAAAGAATGGAATAATATTGTCTGGTAGTGGATCTAGAAGCTACCAAACTCAAGTTATTCTAAGAAAAAGGAATAGGTGTACTCCGGATATCTACAACTCTCCATCAAGTAGTTGCAAACCTCCAACAGCAAGACCTGGCCACTCAAATCATGAAGGTGGAGGGGCTGTAGACTTTACATGTAATGGTCAAAAAATGATGGCCTCAGGTGGTAAAAATAGTAAATGCTTCATTTGGCTTAAGTCGAATGCATCTAAATATGGATTCCAAAATCTAGATAAAGAACCTTGGCATTGGTCATTCAATGGTAAGTAGATTTAGTTTGTTAATAACCCTTAATTATCATATAATATAAGGGTGATGAAATCTCAAATAAAACTCCTTTTTATACTAATCATACTACTTGTCGTAGTATCTTTACCGAAACTAGGTGTAGCCATAGATGAGCTCCAAATACAAGATTACGACATAGAAGCGACCACAGTGCCCGCTAATCCTGAGCCATACCAGAACGTCACTATTAATCTGAAGAGTTATGGGGCGGACTTGAACAAGGCTCAGATAGAGTGGCAGAGTGGATCAAGTATAGTGCTCTCTGGTATAGGTCGCACAAGCTACTCCTTCAAAGCATTGGGGCCAAATACTAGTACAATTATCAAGATATCCATTACTCCATATGGGTCACTATCTAAGATTACGAAGCAGATAGTTATAAGCCCTACTGATATAGAGCTACTTTGGGAGGGTGTCAGTGCATACACGCCACCATTCTATAAAGGTAAATCTTTCCCTTCATCCGAGAGCTTAATTCGTGTAGTAGCTATACCGAACAATAGTTCTATCAAATCTAATAAGAATCTAACCTACACATGGAAGAATAATGGCAAGACAGTACCAAATGCTTCGGGTTATGGGAAAGATTCTTATGTATTTACCAATAGTGAGATGAATAGTAGTGACAGCATCACAGTCACCGTGTCCTCTATAGATGGATCTTATAATGCGACAAAGACAGTGAACATACCGATGACGGATCCGAAGATTGTCTTCTACGAGAAGTCCCCAACTGAAGGCATCATGTATAATTCTGCATTAACAGATGGGACTTATATGGAGAAAGAAGAGATGACAGTCGTAGCTGTGCCTTACTTCCTCGGTGTGGTGGGTAATGAATCTCGGTTCACATATAACTGGCAGATAAATAATAAAGCCATAGATACTCCTTCGAAGAAAACAGAGCTTACTGTCCGCCCAAATTCTAGAGGTGGGTATGCTACCATCAGGTTAGTAATGGAAAATATGAGCACATACTTCCAAAGTGCAAGTGGCCAAATAAGATTAAGTATATAATTAACAAATAAATGAATCAATAAAAAAGGTGAGATAAACTAAATTATATGCCTCGAAAAACAATAATTATTTTCATAACTGTATTCATACTCGTCGGTGGAGCGATGTTTGGTTTTTACTATTACAAGAATCAAACGACTACTAATACAACAGGGGAGGCTCCGAAGTCCGACTACAGTATATTTAATCCTTTTGGAAGTGAAGACGTAGAGACAGAAATAGAGGGAGAAGAAATAGAAACACCAACAGAGGATATTCCTCGTGGTGAGTTAGTAAAAGAACCCGAGGCAAGCCAGAAATTCCACAAGATTACAGAGTTCGCAGTAGCTGGTGCTACTTACTTTGATGACACCAGAATCATCCCTGAGGCTGTTGTCGCAACAGAAGTCAAAGAAGGCGGTGAAACCACCCCACCGGTCATAAATAAAACTACTATTAAAGCTACGAAGCCTACAGCTCCCAAGTTTGAAGTTGTTCCATCTATCAGATACGTAGAGCGTGCCACAGGGCACATATTTCAGATGTATCTAGATACAAAAGTATCAGGCAAAGTATCGAACTCGACTATACCAAGTATTTATGAAGTTATATTTGATGGTAGCGCAAAATCAGTAATTTATAGATATCTATCGGCTGACAATAATTCTATTAGTAGCTTCATCGCATCGCTAGGCTCTACAAAAAGTGAATTCTTGCCATCAAATATTATAAACATAGCAGTTTCCCCAGAGAAAAATAGATACTTTTATATTACGAAGTCTGGTAGTGGTGTTACTGGCACAATCCGGTCTTTTAATGAAACTAAGTCCTCCCAAGTCTTCGCCTCGCCGTACACTGAGTGGATAGCACAGTGGGTAGGGAATAATAAGATATTCCTCACAACTAAGGCTTCTTCAGGGGTTAATGGTAGTATCTTCAGCTTAAATACAGCAAATGGGACACTGTCTAAAGTTTTCGGTGAAATTAAAGGATTGACGACACTTGCAAGTAATGACGGTTCTCTTATTCTATACAGCTCATCACTCTCTGGTATACCTAGATTAAATGTATTTAATACCAAAGACAGGAGTGTTGTGGATTTGAATCTTTACTCTCTGCCAGAAAAGTGTGTTTGGGATATAGACAATGTAACAATATATTGTGCCATTCCTAGTAATATAGACGGCAGTCAGCCTGATAATTGGTATCAAGGATTAGTTTCTTTCGATGATAATTTTGTAATGATTGATGCCAAGACTGGAGAAAATACAAATATCGATTCTTATAGTAGTGAGTCAGTAGATGCTACTAAATTATTCTTGGATAAAAATGGTGAGCAAATATTCTTCATAAACAAAAAAGATTCCACACTGTGGAATCTTGATCTGAGGTAATCCTGCCTACCGGCAGGCAGGTACTAACTATTATTTACGTATTTTATAACTACACGTCTGTTTGGTCCATAGCCTTCTGATTCTGTTTTTATATCTGGGGATCCTTCTAAGAACATGTGTACTATTCGCCTCTCATATGCAGGCATAGGGTCTATCTCTATATTACTTTTGAAGTATCGAGCACGCTCAGCCATCATGTGAGCGATGGTCTTTAGGCTATCAAATCTTTTCTTTTGGTATCCATTTATATCAATAAAAATTTTGTTTGTCTCTTCTGGTGTCATATTCTTCTCCACCATCATACGCACAAGGTGATTGAGTGAGCGCAATGTCTCACCATCACGACCAATCATGAAGCGAGAGTCTGGTGTATCTATATGACACCACAACATATTTCCTTCTTCAGAAAATTCGCATTTGGAAATAGTACATGCTGTGTGTTTGAATATATCTTCGATTATAGTTTTGATTTGGTCTTGATTCATAAGGGTTTTATATGATATTTTGGCGAGCGAGAGACCTTCTTACATGCCATTCTTGAGCTATAGTAAATATATTACTTGTAATCCAATATAATGCAACTGCTGCTGATATAGTATAAGCAATAATGGCCACAAAAACTGGTAAGAAATATTTTATATTTAATTGCATACTTTCTGACATTTGATCTTGGAAAGTTTTAGGCTCTGGCTCTGACATAGACTTTACCACTTCTACTTTAGGCTTCGCAGGGTGTGCCAAGTAACCTTGAATGAATTGAGTTATACCTGCAAGTAGAGCAAGTACTATGCTTTTGGCATGTAGATCAAAAATACCCAAAAAATTTGTAGTCATCTCAATTGGGTTCTGGATGAAAGAATATAGTGGTCCTGTTTCAATAGATAACCCTTTATAGAAAACATAGTATAGGGCAAATATCACAGGGAGCTGAAGTAATAAAACCAAACATCCTGAGAATGGATTAACTCCGTACTTTTTATATAGTTCAAATGTTTTCTTTGCTTGTTCTTCTTTGTTTGGAAAATCTTTTTTTAGCTTCTTGAGTTCTGGCTCAACCTTTTTCATTAAAATCTGACTTTTAATAGACTTCTTTGTAAGAGGGAATAGGATGAATTTAACTATAATGGTAAGTATAATAATACCAAAACCGACATCTCCGAAAGTTATATTATTTATAATAAAAATGAGACCATTGTAAATGGGCTCGTAGAAAATTGTGTTCCATAATGATTGCATTTCTCTATTGTAGCAGAATTATGGGTAAACAAGAAAATTTTGGCAGAAATATTTAAATATTCTTATATTAATGGGTCGTAATGGTTTTTCTGCCATGGGTGGCAACGCAAAATCCTCCTAATACCGAGATATACCCCTTTTAAGCTGCCATATTTTATTATGGCTTCTTTGGTGTACTCAGAACATGTGGGCAAGAAAACACAAGAATAATGCATTTTTGTGGGTGTTTTCTGGTAAATATTTATTAATCTAACTAACATTTTATCCATATTTTATGGGTTTATTTTACCAAGAACAGAGTATATGCTCTTCTTTATATCCTTAAAATCTATATTTTTTGCTTCTTTTTTATAAAAAAATATGCCCGAAATTGAGGGTAGTTTGGTGTATTGATTAAATACGTAGTAACCCTGGCGACGTAATTTATTCCTTGAAACTGCTTGTTTTGCAACACTTTTAGGTGCTACTACAGCATATTGAGGGTTCCCTGACTTTACATACCTAAAAAGAAAAAAAGGGTCATTTATAACTTTCCCATTTTTCATTATATCTAGGAAAAGTTGTTTTGTGACTCTTTTTTTCTTTGAAAGCATAGCTTTTGCTACTATTTCTTAATAGAAACTTTTGCACGACCCTTGCGGCGACGAGCTTGAGTAACCCTTTTACCACCTGGAGTTTTAGCTCTTACCAAAAAACCGTGTGTTTTGGCTCTTTTTCTTTTATTTGGTTGGTATGTTTGAGACATAAAGAAAATATATACTATAATCAAGAATAATGCAATGTTTCTATGGTTATAAACATATCCACACATTGTTCACAGGTTAATCCAGGTATTAAATTATGGGCCAACTTTAAAAAATAGTATAATGCGCACTATGAACACAAAAGAGCTTTGGAATAATTGTTTGTCTGAAATTGAGTTAAGTATATCTAAGGCTAATTTTACTACGTGGTTTAAGAACACATCTATTGTAAAAGAGGACACTGGTACCTTGTACATAGGGGTACCTAATGAATTTGTAAAAGACTGGTTATATAATAAATTTCATAAACTTATACTAAAAACACTAATAAGCCACGAAGAAGGTGTAAGAAATATAGAGTACATAATACATAAATATGATCAACAAGCTAAATCAAACGATAAAACAGAAGCTCCTACTACTAAGATAAGCATAAACAAAGAACTTCCTTTAAATGATTTATATCTAAACAAAGATGATAATCTAAACCCTAAGTACACATTCAATTCATTTATAGTGGGTCCTTTTAACGAACTTGCTTACGCTGTTGCTCAAGCTATTATCACAAACCCTGGTCAAAACTATAATCCTTTCTTTATATATGGTGGTACTGGTTTAGGTAAGACACATATGATACAAGCAATAGGGAATACAATAAAAATAAAGTATCCAAATAAAAGAGTCTACTATGTCAGTCTTGAGCGTTTCGCTATAGATTATATAAACTCAATACAAAATAAAAACCCAAATGCTTTCAAAGAAAAGTACAGAAAATACGATGTAATTATCATGGATGATATACAATTTATTTCTGGTAAGGACAAAACACAGGAAGAATTATTCCATTTGTTTAATACACTTTACGAAAGTAATAAACAAATTATCTTTTCTTCAGACAAACACCCTAACTTTATCCAAGGATTAGAAGATAGACTACAATCAAGGTTCGCATCTGGTATGACAGTACAGATAGTTGAGCCGGATTATGAATCGCGTGTTGCTATCATAAAGGCTAAATTTGAGTCTACAAACTGTATTGCGACAGAAGATGTCGTTGATTACCTAGCGCAAGCCCTAGAGGGTAATATACGTGAATTAGAGGGTAGTCTGAACACTATTATATGCCAATCTCAACTTAAAAATAAATCATTGGGTCTTGTTGAAGTAAAGGCATTAATTAAAAACAATATTAAACCGAAAAAAACCGTAGCAATCAAAGATATAGTTCGTATAATCGCAGACCATTATGGAATTTCAGAAGAAATAATATACGAGAAGACTAGAAGAAAGGAAATAGTAAGAGCTCGTCAAGTAGCTATGTATGTGCTAAGAGAAGACTTTAATATCTCTTATCCATTAATAGGGCAGAAGCTAGGTGGTCGGGATCACACAACAGTAATCCATTCCCATTTAAAAATAAGAGATGATTTAAAAACCGACCCTTCTTTATTACAAGAAATAGAAAAGATTAGAATTATGTTTAAGTAAAAGTATGTGGATAAGATGTGTTTATAGAAAAATGAAAGTGGGGAAAACTTTTAATTTTAATAAATTATGTTTGATTATAAGATTTTAAAAAATAGTTAAAATTTTATATTCCTTAAAATAGTATTAATAAACATCGTTTTAAATTTAATCCACATATCAACAGCCATAGTAGTAATAATAAATTATTAATAGATAATATAAACAATATGAAAATAGAATGCTCTATAAATAAAATAAAGAATGCGTTAATATCGGTTGATCGATTAACTGGTAAGAATCTTACATTACCTGTACTTAGTTCTATACTATGGATCGCAACAGAGAAAACATTAAAATTAAGAGCAACAAATCTTAGTATTGGTATTGAAATTAAAATTCCTGCAAAAATAGAGAAAGAAGGTATTGTTGCTATTAGGGGAGATATATTATCATCTCTCTTCTCTGTACTATCAGGGGATGGAAATGTGTCCTTTGAATTAATAAATAATAATTTATCTGTTAAAACTAAATCAAACACAATATTACTTAAAAGCACACCTTATGAGGATTTTCCTACTATACCTATAATTAAAGGGGATAGTTTTATTTTACCTAGTAAAAAACTAATAGAAGGTTTGAAATCTGTTTATTATAGTGCATCAATTTCTGAGATAAAACCAGAAATAGGTAGTGTTTATATATACCCAGAAGACGATATGTTAGTTTTTGTATCAACAGACTCATTTAGGTTAGCAGAGAAGAAAATTAAAATAAAACAAAAATTATCTTTTACTGGAATACTCATACCTTATAAAAATACAACAGAGATAATGAAAGTTTTTGAGAGTATTGATGAAGATATAAATATAACACTACAAAATAACCAAATATCTTTTTCAACCAGCGATACATACCTTACTTCAAGGGTTGTCGATGGAAATTTCCCTGACTACAAATTAATAATTCCTAAAACAGCGCTGACAGAAGCAGTTGTTTTGAAACAAGAATTTATATCTTCCCTAAAAGTATCTAATATATTTTCAGATAAATTTAATCAGATAACGATCACAGTAAAACCAATAGAAAAAGTTTTTGAAATTGAAGCTAAGAATATAGATGTAGGAGAAAATACCACTTTTATGTCAGGTGCACTCTCTGGAGAAAATGTATCCGCTAATTTTAATTATAAATATATAATAGATTGCTTCCAGTCCATAGGAGCTGATAGTTTAAATTTACAACTAAATGGTAATAATAAGCCTATGATAATAAAACCAGTAGGGGATGCTTCTTTTATGTATCTAATAATGCCAATGAATAGGTAATATGGATTATAACCACATCTCTAGTTTTCTCTCGGGTATCAAGAAAAACCTCTTTAAAAACAGAGAGTATTACGAAATTATTGCTAGTATTGTTGAGCGACATATTGGTTTAGTTATAAATGTAAAATTAATTAAAATTAAAGGCAGTATTATAACCATACAAAGTTCTCCTATAATTAAAAATGAAATTTTAATTCATAAAGAAGGTATTTTGAAAGATCTAAAAGATTTACTTTTAGACAAAAATTTTAAAGATATAAATTAAATATCACTAACTAGAAATGTCTGTGTTACTTCACCACTATTACCTCTTTGATCGTATCCTATAATACGTAGAGTATTCTCGCCCGATATATTATCCACTTCTGCTGGGGTAAAGGTAAGATTATGTGGAAGTATTTTTATAGAAGTAAGATATGTATCATTTACGAAAACATCTACTTTCTTTAAAATAACTCCATTAGTTATCTGTATAAAAGACACTACATCCTCATTCTTTAGATAAGGGGTAGTTTTTATTCCACTTGCAGTAAGAATAGGTAATACAACTTCACCTTGATTTAAATCATAATCAATAGGCTTATTATTATTTTTATAGTTAAACCTGTTAATTTCCCACCATTTTTGTACACCATATTCCCAGTTTTCATATAAAGGATCATTGCCTGGATTTGAAGGCTTTCCACCAAATGGATTATTCTTATCTATCCAATAAAGTATAGTATGTACATTTGTTATTGATTGTTCCACACCGTTTTCAAAAAATGTTTCCCCTCCTTGCCAAAACCCACGAAGTATAGGTGGGGTACTTGGGTCAATAATATCCGGTTCTTCAAAATTCTCAAGCGGTCTATCTCTTAAACCAAAAGATATAACTTCATTCCATATAGGACCAGCAAGAGCAGCACCACCCTTACCCATCGGAGTATTATCATTGTTACCTACCCACACACCAACAGCAAGATTGGGAGAGTAACCAATAGTCCACGCGTCTCTATTGCTGTTTGTAGTACCTGTTTTCACAGCTACATCTTTCCCTGGCACTATCAGAATAGAATTTGCGCCAAAAGTTGGTGTGCGAGCTATGTTGTCAGATAATATATCAGAAAGAGTTCTTGTTATATTGCTATCTAGTACTTGGTAAGAATTCTCTTTAAATTTTTCAAGAACTACACCATTTGCATCTTCTACGGAAAGTATCCCTTGGTAAGGATTACGAATACCATCATTAGCAAATACACTATAAACAGAAGTCATATCAAGTAGTGTTGTCTCCCCACCTCCTATTACTAAAGATAACCCATATCTATCAGGATCGTTTAGACTACTAACACCTAAATCATGAGCCATTTTGATGGAATCTTTTATACCAACTAAGTAGGATAATTTTACAGCGACCACGTTAATAGATTGTGCTAAGGCATTTTTAAGTGTCATTGGTCCACGGAAAGCATTATCATAGTTATTTGGCATATAACAGTCAGCATTTCTACTGTTGGGTAATGGTCTTCCAAGCGGGCTACAAGATGAGTTAAATTCTGTTTTAGTGTCGAACAAGACAGTATCAGCTGTGTAGCCTTCCTTAAATGCAAGAGCATAAACTATAGGCTTGAAAGATGACCCAGGTTGACGTAAAGCAGTAGCTACATTGAAGTTACCATCAATAGTCTTGTCAAAGTAGTCACGAGAACCCACCATAGCAAGTATCTGACCTGTCTTCGGGTCTATTGCCACAACGGAGGCATTCTCACCTTTCCAATTCTTCTCATTCTCTTTAGCATGTTTGAAAGCTGATTCTTCAGCTTTCTTCTGTAATTCATAATCAATAGTAGTTACAACTTTAAGTCCTCCCTTATCTAGAATCTCTGTTTCATATTTATTTTCTAAGTATTCTTTAATAAAAAATACGAAATGAGGGGCCGCAATATTTGCTGGCTGGTAGGGTAGGAATACTACAACTTCTTCTCTTGCTTTTTTGTGTTCATCAGGATTTATAAATTGAAGTTCAAGCATCCTGTTTAGAACTATGTTCTTTCTAGTATCTAAATCTTTCTTATTCTTACCATAAGGTGAGTATCTTGTGGGAGCGTTAGGAATAGCAGCCATGTATGCACTTTCAGCCAGTGTAAGTTCCGCAGGGCCTTTGCCGAAGAATGCTTTAGATGCTTCCTCTATACCATAAAGGTTTCCCCCATAAGGAGCTTCGTTTAAGTAAAGTGCCAATATCTCATCTTTACTTAGCATTTTCTCTAGTTTTATAGCCAGTATCCACTCTTTTACTTTTCTAGTAATAGTACGCTCTTGGGTTAATAATGTATTTTTTATTAGCTGCTGAGTTATTGTAGAACCCCCTGCAATTTTCCTTCCTGTTAGTTTGGCCCATACTGTACTTCTAATAATAGCGTTAATTCTTATACCTTTATGGTTGTAGAACTCAGAGTCCTCTATAGCAACCGTTGCATTCTTTATATTAACCCCCATATCTTCATATGGAATAATTGTACGTTTAATGTCCTGGTGAACATCATAAAGAATTATCTCACCGGTACGATCATATATCTTAGTAGAACTTTGAACTTTTCGGTCATTAAAGGCTTTAAAGTCCGGTAATTGTAGTGTGCTTACCCAAATAAGAATCATACTCAATATCACTATTCCCAAACCTAGAAAGAACAGAAAGTAATTTTTTATAGAAGTCAGATTAAAGGTTTTTACGAACCACCTACCTATATTATTTGTTGTTTTATTTAAAAAACGGGCTAAATCCCTAGCTAATTTTTTTGAATATTTATTGATATCTTGCATATTTGATAATCATATCACAATTATTTAATTTACGGACAAAGCCTTCCTTTTGTGTTAAAATACATTCATTATGATAAAAGATGAATTATTAAATAGAAGCATAGCTAATATATACCCATCCAAAGATTTTTTGGCTTCAAAAATTGCTAAAAAAGAGAAGCTTACAATATATCTTGGTATAGATCCCACCGGCCCAACATTACATTTGGGTCATGCTATTGCTATAAAAAAGTTGTCCGAGTTTCAGAAAGCCGGTCACAAGGTGATACTTTTAATGGGTGACTTTACTGCTATGATTGGTGACCCAGATAAGACTACAGCAAGGGTGCCTCTGACTCACAAGCAGGTGATGGCTAATCTGAAGAATTACAAAAAACAAGCAAGTTCACTGCTTTCTTTCTCTGGTAAAAATGCAGCTTTGATAAAATTTAATTCCAAGTGGTTAGGCAAAATGAATTTTGAGGATGTAATAAACCTCGCTTCACACATGACTGTTCAGCAAATGCTTGAGCGCGACATGTTTAAAAAAAGGATGGAGGAAGGTAAGCCAATATCAATACACGAATTTATGTATCCCCTAATGCAAGGATATGATTCTGTGGCTATGGATGTAGATGGTGAGATTGGTGGTAATGACCAGACATTTAATATGCTTCAAGGTCGTAACCTAATGAAAGTATATAAGAATAAAGAAAAATTCGTTATTACACTCAAGCTTTTAGAAGATAATGATGGTAAAAAGATGGGCAAGACAGAAGGTAATATGGTGGCACTTTCTGATACGCCAGAAGAAATGTTTGGTAAGATAATGAGTTGGAATGATTCGTTAATTATACCTGCATTTGAGCTCTGTACAGATTTATCTATGAATGAGATAGAAGGAATTGCGCGTGATATGGCATCAAATACTGTAAATCCAAGAGATTTAAAAATGAAATTGGCTTTCTTTGTCGTAAGTTTATATTATGGTGAGACCAAAGCTCAAAATGCACAAGATAATTGGGGGAAAGTTTTCCAACAGAATGAAATACCCCAAGATATTAAAACAATTAAAGCTCCCAAGGATTCCTTGTTGATGGACGTACTGCTAGAGGAGAAAATAATTTCTTCGAAAACAGATTTCAGGCGTTTGGTTGCTGAGCATGCAATAACAAACTTAGACAATGAAGAAAAAGTTTCCAATCCAAATATTAAAGTTGAATCTGTTGTGTATAGGATAGGTAAGAAAAGATTTTGTAAAATAGAGGTTATATAAAAAAATCCCCTTCGATCTTGGTCGGAGGGTATTTTTATTTAATATATTGATCCATCAATACTTGCGAACTCATCATCTGCCTCTTCTTCATCATCTCCTAAATCTAATTCTTCTATTGGGTCTAATGGTTCATCTAACTCTAAATCAAGATCGAGGACATCCTCTTCTTTAAATTCACCAATTTGTAATTCTTCGTCGTCGTTGTAACTCATATGTAAATAGTTTATAACCTTATTATAATGAATTATTTGTAACAAAATATTATTTTCTTTGCAATAGCCCACACGCTGTGGAAAACCACCCTACTTATATGCAGGTCTTATGCTAGCAAGACATGTAAGCCCTATAGCTATAGCATCGAGCTCATCATCTGAATTAGTGTCCTTCTTAACGTCTATGAGTTTACCCACCATAGATATAACTTGATTTTTATCTGCCTTACCATAACCTGTAACGGCTACTTTAATTTGCGGGGGAGTATATTCATAGACAGATAACCCATTACGTGATGCAGAGTATACTATTACACCACGTGCTTCAGATACACCCATAACTGTCTTCTGATTAGTAGTGAAGTATAGCTTTTCTATTGCGAGAGCTTCTGGTTTATACTTCTTTATAATCTTCTCAAGTTCTCCACCTATAGCAGTTAATCTTTCGTGAAAAGGTATTTTAGCCGAAGTCTTAAAGCAATCTGAATAAACCAAAGATTCTTTCTCTTTGGGTAATTTCTCTAGAATAGCTATTCCGATTCTTTCGAATCCTGGATCTACAGCAAGTATTCTCATTATGTTTAATTATTTATTATAATCAAAACCCAAATGCTCATAACCCATCTTGGTAACTATTCTTCCGCGCACTGTACGTTCGAGTAATCCTAGTTGTATAAGGTACGGTTCTACCACTTCTTCTATTGTGGCTTCTTCTTCTGATGTAGCAGCTGCAATAGTTTTGAGTCCTACTGGTCCACCACCGAATTTCGATATTATAACTTCGAGTATCCTTCTATCTGAAGAAGAGAGTCCAAGCTCGTCGATTTCTAGTAGGGCAAGAGCTTTCCTTACTGCGTCTTTGGATAGTGGAAGCTTGTGGACTTGCGCATAGTCGCGACAACGTTTGAGGAAGTAATTCGCTGTACGTGGTGTAAATCGTGCACGTTTAGCTATCTCATCTAATGCATCATCCTCAAGTGTTATTCCAAGTATAACGCCTGATCTTTTTAATATTTTTTTAATCTCATCATGTTTATAGAACTCCAGTCGGAATACTCCACCAGAGAACCTAGACCGAAGTGGGGAGGATAGTAATGCAATACGTGTTGTTGCTGCAATTAGTGTGAATGGAGGAAGCTCAAGTTGTATAGTCCGGGCTGATGGACCTTTGCCGATAATAATATCAAGTACACCACTCTCCATCGCAGGGTAGAGTATTTCTTCTACCATTTTGTTTAGTCTATGAATCTCATCTATGAATACAATATCACCGGAAGAGAGGTTCGTAAGTATAGAAGCAAGGTCTCCTACCTTCTCTATGGCTGGACCTGAGGTGATTCTTATCTGCCTACGTGTCTCTTTGGCTATTAGGTGGGCAAGAGTTGTCTTCCCGAGCCCTGGAGGACCGTAGAAGAGTATGTGTTCTGCCGGATGCGCTCGCTCTTCTGCTGCAGTTAGGAGAATTTTCAAATTAGCCTTTATGTTCTCTTGGCCAATATACTCATTCCAGGCATTGGGACGAAGTGTTTGATCTAAGAAATTTTCGTTATTTTCGTTATTTTTTTTATTATCCATAAATTTTTCTATTTTTGGGCCTTTAAGGACCTACCTGTATTCTACTTGACATTACAACAGACTTATGCTATACTCTCTTCAGAAATTTAGAAGGAGTTTTTACAAATCAATTATAGCATTTTCGCGAAGAGGACATAAATCTCTAAGCAATCGGCCACGTGCTCTATGTATGCGCGTAGGACGTCTTGGTTATATTTAATATTTACTGGGGCTATCCTGTAACCTTATGTTACTTTGGAAGCTTTACGTTATCAAAGGATTGTTTAGAGATTTATGTTTTTTTCTTTTTAGGTCAAAAAAAATAGTCTTGTGAAAGGGCACACAAATTTTGAAGCTCAAAATTTGTTCAATCGTTTGCGCCGTCGCGCTCTCGAGCCCCTTTCACAAGACTATTTTTTATATATTCTAATCTGCGTAGAAGTCTACGACAGAACCTACTTCTTCATAAGAAGTTATACCTTTTAGTATTTTTACTATTCCGTCTTCTTTCATATTGAGTGATCCTTGATTTTGAGCAACTTCCATAATATCGCGCTCACTTGGATTGTTCGGAATTATTTTTTCTATTTGGGCATCATTATGAATGGCTTCGAATATTCCCATACGGCCTTTGTAGCCAGTGTTGTTACACTCCATACAGCCGACAGCTTCATATATCTTCCAAGGTGCATTCATATCGACTCCATAACTATTGAAATCTTTATTATGAGCCTTCGCATTCTCGCTTACTGTTTTTATAATTTTTGTTTCTTCTTCACTTATCACCCTCTCTTTCTTGCAGTGAGTACATAGCTTACGAACAAGACGCTGTGCAATAGATAAAGATAATGCAGAGACAAGAATCTTTGGATTTACATCGAGGTCTATAAGACGGGGGATGACCCCGGCTGCATTATTCGTATGGAGAGTAGAGAACACAAGGTGACCGGTGAGTGCAGACTCGACGGCTATTTTGGCTGTCTCACTATCGCGGATTTCTCCCACCATTATTACATCTGGGTCCTGGCGGAGCGCAGAGCGCAAACCTTCTAGGAATGTATAGCCCTTCTCACTATCGGTCTGTGTCTGAGTAATACCAGGTAGGTGGTACTCGATAGGGTCTTCTATAGTGATTATTTTTATTTCAGTGGAATATATTTTCTGAAGGAAAGAGTATAAAGTTGTAGTCTTACCGGAACCAGTTGGACCTGTAAGTAGGATCATGCCGTTCGGCTTTTTGATTTCGCGCATGAATATTTCAAAAAGCTTCGGTTCTATACCCATATCTTCTAGTTTTACTTGGATAGATTTTGGATTAAGTATACGCATCACGATAGACTCACCATAAGCTCCAGGAATAAGAGAGACACGCAGACTTATCTCATCTTCATCAAGGTATATGCTGAAGCGCCCGTCTTGAGCTATGGCTGCAGTTGTAATTTTGAGTCCGGAGAGTAATTTTATTCTAGAGTTTATAAACTTATGAATCGTATGATCTATTTCCATAACCGTATGTAGTACTCCGTCTAGTCGGAAACGCAGACGCACAGTATCCTGCTCAGGTTCGAAGTGAAGGTCAGAGGCATTTATAGCGATAGCACCTGCAAGTGCAATCTCAAGTATGTGTGAAGTAGTGTGGCTCTTGTCTTTCTGTGTTTCTACTATGGCGGCTTTGATATCTTCAATGTTTTTGATATCTGCCATTATTTTCTTCAGTGCATCACCGGATATAGCGATACTACCGGCTTTCGATTCGGAAGCGTACGATATCTCTTTGTATCTATCCCAAGCTTTCTGCAAGCTTGCCATAGATGCCATGTAGAAGTGGGGAGTGAAGCCATGACTTTTGAAGTATTCAGTGAGGCTTTCCAACTTTTCTTTGTGGGGAGATTGAACTGCGATATGTAGATCATGACCAAGCACCTTGAAAGGAGCAATTTTCTCATTGATAGCTTCTTTCTCGGGGATAGAACGGAGAGCATCGTTGTCGATGGGCATGGAACTGAGGTTAATAGCAGGTATACCGTACTTGGATTCTGATAACATTTGTATCAGGTCCTCTTCTTCTTGCTTCCTTAGGTCGGATAGATTCTTCTCTTCTTTATCTTCGTCAAATTGGATAGTCATCCCGTTAGAGATAGGAAGCGCCTAATCTGTTCTTTAGATAACGCTTGCCCATTCCCGATTTTAAATATAATTCTCTCGACCGAGCTTTTTGCTCTGATAAACATGCTTCGTAATAAATAATAACAAATGGGCCTCTACCTTTCGTATAAGTGGATAAACCTTTGTTGTGTTGCACAAGGCGCTTCCGTAGGTCATGTGTATAACCAGTATAGCACTTACCGTCTTTTTTGCTTCTTAATATATATGTGTAATAAAACATAACTGATCTCTAACGGGATCATGTTTATTATTATAGCTTATTTAATAAATAATACGATACCCCACTACTTGTGGGTATATAAGACACTAATATTAATAAAAACATTTTCTATATGGCTGCTAATTCCCGCATATGCGGGAATTAGCAGCCAAGAGGGTGTGGTAATTATTTACAAAGTGAACCGGATGTGGGCTTGACAAATAACAAAAAATATGCCAATATATGATGAAATGCGAGATTATTGATATGTGATATTTGCCTCTAAACTATCTAGTATTTTGGGTGTAAATATCTCATATATTCAATAATCTTTATAAAAAAACAGTTCTTATGAAAAATCAAATCACCGCGCTTGTAGTAGCGCTTGCAGTTATTTTTGGTTTTGCTTGCAAAGCCCCTCAAGTTGTTGTGGCTGAACCTCAAGCAACAGCTCAGATAGATGTTGAATCAAAACCAGGGCTTGAAGATTGGTTTGAGCCTTACTTTGCAAACTTTGATCTCACAAAAATGAAGAGCGCTCCTACATTGTTTTACAACACCGCAGCAATAGATATGGGGATTGCGGGAGGAAATTCAGATCAAGAAACAGTATATGACCCCGATGGATCTATTTCCGTAAACAGTGACAAGATTGCCCGGAGTGTTAAAAAGATGACAGCAGGCAAGCTGATATCAGTTGCAAAAAACACTGCAGGTAAAGTTACACAAATGAAAATCTCTTTCGACATGGAGGACAAAACATTTGAACTTACCTTTATTCTTGCTTCGGATAACAGATTTTACTTAGGGGGTAAGCCTGACTCAAAGTGTTGGCTTCAATTCAACCTGAAGGAAACCACTAACCAAGCCACGAAAGTAGCTACTGGTTGGAGTCAGTAAGTTTTTCCACTGTCGAACGTCTTAATTATGGCCTACACCTTAACAGGGTAGGCCATTTAATATACCTTGACATTTATAGCAAAGTATGATACTATCTGAATAAAGGGAAGTTTGTGTTTGTTTATATCTTGACCTTGATTTACATAGGGTTTAGATATAAACAAACATCAAACTACCGAAAATGAAAAAGTTACTTACATTTGCCGTTATCGTATTTATGAGCTTTTCGGCACAAGCTCAATACTCTTATAAGCTTAAGGGAACCAAGGTTCTCGTGGGGCAAAATAGAGGCTTTTACGGATCTGTTGGATCTGTGGAAGCAAAAAAGTTGGCGGAAGGATGCCCTTTCCACGCGACACAAAATAATAATCAAGTTATTTTGTTGGGGGATGCATTCCCTCAAATGGGCACTAAAGGGTCAGGTTTGCTTTGGAATTTCGATTCCAAGAAGGCTCATCTAACTGAGCTTGATGGAGCGGTTAGGATAACCAAGGAAGGTGGCTGCGTTTACGCAGAAGCCTGCAAAAATCTTCTTGTTCTAGAAGAGGTAGCCAGGATACCTGAAAAGGTAAACACGCCACCTGCAATGTGTTGCACAACTTATGTGCCACCATCTCCACCACCAGTTGTTGATACACCCCCACCAGCCAAAACCGAATTCATTCGCCTGGATCCGTTCCAGAAGTTTGAAACCCCAAAACCGTTTGTAGTGTCAAACCTACAAATTCCAAACAATCGTCCTCCTGCAGCACCCGCAGAAAAGAAGAAAAAAAATGGAAAAGGGTTACTTATCGGTATCGGTACTGGTATTGTGTTGGGAACTCTTGCAGCAATTCTTCTCAAAGGAGGAGGTGGTAATCAAAGTGGTGGACCAGGTGGTGCACCCACAACACCGGATTAAGAATTTGTTCTTTAAACCTTTAAACATCAGTACGGAATGTTATATCTAACCGATAAACATTCCTTGCTTTTTTAAGTCTTTAACTTATCCAATAGTTGAAGGTTTAAAATTGTAAATAGTAATAATAATTTAGATTAATCATATGAAGAAAAATTTTATGAAAAAAATAATAGTCGGTATATTTAGCTTCGCTTTGCTTTTCGTAGCACAGAGTGCTTTTGCAGCGGTGACTTGGAATCAAGCATCAAATGAATGTAAAGGTATAAGTATAGTTAATGCCACAACAAATCAAGGATATATTAATCCTTGTTGGCCTCTTTCTAGCGTGTCTGCAAAAGGAGGAGATATGATAAATGTTAGAATTTATTACCACAATACTGGTAATGAGACAGCGAAGAACGCTAGTGTCTCTGTGAGACGTTCTCACAACAACAATTCTACAAGTCACTCTTTCACAGGTAGAATAATGTCAGATAATGGTAGTGTCTCACTATCACCAGTTAATGCGACTATATCTTCATCTCAGACTTTGACTTTCCACTCAGCGAAGTGGTATACAGGTAATACCGCTGAAAAGCTCACACCATTACTAGGTAGTGATAGTGATGTGCTTACTGATACTGGACTATCTATTGGTTCTGTTGCTCCAGGTTGGGCATCTCAAGGATCTGTAGTTGTAGCTTTTAAAGTAAGTGGTAATGCTAATACTGTAGAAGATAATGAATGTACTATCGATAGCTTCACTGCAAACGGTGGAAGTACTGCTTATATTGATGAAGGAGACGATGTGAACATAGCTTGGGATACAGAGAACTGTACAGTAGTTAGTGTTACAGGTTCAGGACTTTCAAGTTCACTACTTTCTGGTTCAAAGACTGTTTATCCTACAAGCTCAAATACTTATACTATAACTGCTCGTGCAGACAGTGGATCTAGTATCTCTAGAACTGTCCGTGTAGAAGTGGATGGTGATAATAATGGAGGTGGTAATAATGACTGTAGTATAGAAGAATTCACCATAGATGGGGACACAGGTACTGTATATGTAGAAGAAGATGACAATGTTAGAATAGTCTGGGAGACAGAAGACTGTGATACAGTCCGTGTTAGTGGTCCAGATTTCTCAAGTTCTGCAAAGAATGACTCTCGTACAATCTATCCTGACGAATCTGGCACTTATACTATAACTGCACGCGGTGATGATGGGAATATTTCTCGCAGTATCAGAGTAAGAATAGAAGATAATGATGACAATTATTGTTCTATAAATAATTTCAGAGTGAATGGGTCTTCTAGTGTGAATGTCACTACTGGTCAGCCTGTAACACTTTCATGGAATACAAGTGGATGTGATTATGTGAATATTCCAGGAGTAGGCACAAGTCTACCAGCATCATATAGTTATGTTGTGTCTCCTAGTTCATCAATGACATATATATTGAATGCATATAGTTACTATGGTAATACTCGCACAGACTCTGTACGTGTAAACGTAAACAACATAATTATTCCTCCAACTAATACTTGTGCAGTTACAACAATTGCTACAAACGTAGGACAGAACTATGCAACATTAAATGGTGTATTAAATAGTAGTACAGGTGTTTCATACTTTGAATATGGCACAAATAGTGCAGCTCTAAGTAATCGGACAGTTTCTCGTAGTGGTAGTGGGTCATTCATGGAATCTATTTCAGGACTTGCTTCTAACACTACATACTATTTCCGCTTAGTATCAAATTGCGGCGGAGGACTATCTTACGGTAGTATCAATATATTCAGAACTACAGGCGGTGTCGTTATAAACAATACACGAACTATTATACAAGGTACTACTGTTATAGGTACTTCTTCACCGATAATGCTTACAATAGAGAACCGTTACCAAGCACTCGCTGTAGGTGACATGATAGATTACACTGTAACTTACAAGAATATCGGTAAGTCAATACTTACAAACCCTCTTGTACAAGTAGTAGTTCCTGAAGGCATAGTTATAACTAATGCTTCAGCTGGTACTTACTCACGAGAGACAAATACACTTAATGTTCCTATCAATGATCTATATCCAGATCAAGAAGGAGTCATCTATCTACAAGCCCGTGTTGAGAGAATTTCTTCTCTGAACGCCCAGATAGTTACAACAGCTATCCTTGTATATACAAATCCAAGTGGTGCACAAGAAAACGCAATTGCCTATGTGTTAAACAGTCCAAAGGAAATTTTCCAAACAAACGTACTCGGTGCATCAGCATTCTGGTCTGGAATTTGGGGAATGGGTCTTATCGGTTGGTTACTATTGTTAATATTAATACTATTGATAATACTAGCAACTCGCAGATACTCTACAAGTAAAACTGTAGTTCACAACAACCCTACTCATCCAAACGTTCCGAACCCTCATTACTAATAGTAATAAGAGAATAGTAAAACACCCCCCGACCCAGGTCGGAGGGGTGTTTTATGTTAATATGAGGATATGAATCGGAAGTTCACAATAAAAGACTTACATAAAATAGCAGAAGATATTCTAAGAAAAGCAAAGCTTGTAAAGAATAGTACTGCGACAGTAATAGCCCTTGAGGGTGAGCTCGGTACAGGGAAGACTACTCTTACCCAAGAACTTGCACGCATTCTCGGCGTGAAAGAGAATATTATCTCTCCAACTTTTGTAATCATGAAGAAGTACAAAGTAAAAGATGACACTTTCGAATATCTAATACACATAGATGCCTACAGGCTCGAGAAGGAAAGTGAGCTCGAGAATTTGGGGTGGCAGGGAATACTTTCCGATAAAAATAATCTTGTAATAGTAGAATGGCCTAGCCGCGTCCCAGATTGTATCCCAAGCGGTGTTTGCAAAGTGGAGCTTTCGCATGAAGATGCAGATACTCGCTCTATTAAATTCTATAGTTAATACTAAGAGCTAAAATGCTATAATATAGCATATGGCTACTAAAAAGAACGAACTAAAAGGACAGCTAAAGAGGCTAGTACTACTCGATACACATGCGATTATCCACCGCGCGTATCATGCATTACCTGAATTTTCGAATTCAAAAGGTGAGCCTACAGGGGCTATATATGGCCTCGCTACCATGCTATTTAAGATTATTACTGAGCTTAAGCCTGATTATATAGTGGCGTGTTATGATCTACCGAAGAAGACTTTCCGTCATGTTGCATATGATAATTACAAAGCAGGCCGTGCGAAGACGGACGATGCACTAGTAGCTCAACTTATAAGCTCCCGCACATTCTTCACAGCACTATCCATCCCTATGTATGAATGCGAAGGTTTCGAGGCTGACGACTTACTCGGTACAATAACCGAGAATTTACTAGATAATCATAAGGATTTAGATGTAATTATCGCATCTGGAGATATGGACACACTACAGCTAGTTGTTGACGACAAGGTCCGTGTCTATACTCTGAAGAAGGGTATAAATGACACAATTATATATAATGAAAAAGCTGTCAAAGAAAGATTTGGTTTCGAGCCTAGATACTTACCAGACTATAAAGGCCTCCGAGGCGATCCATCCGATAATATTATTGGTATCAAAGGCATAGGCGAGAAGACAGCTACAACTCTCATAACCAAATACGGCACCATTGAGCACATGTACGAAGTGTTAAAGAAAGATGAAGCCAAGGTTCGTGCACTTGGTATTACGGAGAGAATTATTAATCTTTTAAAAGAAGGTGAAGAGGAAGCACTATTCTCTAAAACACTTGCAACAATAAGAAAGGATGCACCGATAAAGTTTGTCTTGCCCGATGGTGTATGGAAGGATAAAGTTAATACTGATAGCGTGGCGCAATTTTTCCGTAATATGGAATTCAAAAGTTTACAAGGGAGGTTCCTCAACCTTTTCGGAAGTGATGATGGAACGAAGATAGAAGCAGAGAAGAAATTAGAGGATAATAAAAATAAAGAAGAGGATTTAGATAAAGATAAGGTCGCTCGCGCAAAGATAGCTTTCTGGTTATTAAATTCCGAGAAATCTAATCCCGAACTCGAAGATGTGATTTACTACAAAGGAAGTAACTCTTTCGACGAAGCTCTAGAGAAATTAGAGAAAGATATTAAAGAACAAAACCTTACTTATGTGTATGAGAACATAGAGCTACCGATAGTGGATATAATTGATGATATGGAGAAGCATGGAATTCTAGTTGACCTCGCCTACCTTAAAAAGTTATCGAAAGATTACCACAAAGAACTCGAGAAATTAGAGAAAAGTATCTGGGATATGGCAGGTAGGGAATTTAATATAAACTCACCGAAGCAATTAGGTGAAATACTTTTTGATGAATTGAAAATCCAAGATATGGGCGACAAGAGTGCAAGAAGTGCAATGAAGAAGACGAAAGGTGGAGCAAGGTCTACTCGCGAGAGCGAGCTTGAGAAGTTAAAGGGCGAGCACCCAATAATAGAGAAAATACTCGAGCATAGGGAACTTCAGAAGCTACTCTCTACATATATAGACACAATACCTACCGAAGTCAAAGCTGACGGTAGACTTCATGCGCACTTCATCCAAGCAGGGACAACCACTGGCAGATTCTCTTCGAGTAATCCGAATCTACAGAATATCCCTACGAAGACAGAGCTCGGTCGCAATATAAGGAAAGCATTTATAGCGGACAAGGGCCATACCTTGGTGTCTTTCGACTACTCTCAGATAGAGCTCCGTATAGCAGCCTTACTATCACAAGATTCATATTTTATAAAAGCTTTTAATGATGGTAAGGACATTCACTCGGCTGTCGCTATGAAAGTATTCAACGTAGAAGAGGCCGATGTCACATCCGATATGCGTAGACGCGCAAAAATAATAAACTTCGGCATGCTATACGGCATGGGGGTAAATGCACTCCGGCAGAATATTGGAACTGACAGGAAAGAAGCACAAATTTTCTATGATAATTACTTCGCTCAGTTCCCGACTATAGTCGCATATTTAGAAAGTATTAAAAAATTTGCCCGAGATCATGGCTATACGGAAACACTTTTCGGCAGGAAGAGGTATTTCCCAGGAATGCGTTCCCCGATACCGTTCATAAAGGCAATGGCTGAACGTATGGCTATAAATGCCCCAATCCAAGGTACTGCTACCGCTGATATTATTAAAATAAGTATGAGGAAGATACATGATGATTTAGAGAAGGCAAACTTACTTCAATACACCCACCTCATCCTCCAAGTACACGATGAATTAGTATATGAAGTAAAAGAGGATAAGGTAGAAGAAGTAATACCTATAATAGAGAGTGCCATGAAGAATGCTATACCCAAAAAATTCTTAAATGATTTAAAGCCAGTGCCTCTACTCGTATCAGCAAATGTAGGTAGAACTTGGGGTGATTTAAAATAGTGGCATAAAGGTCTATATGGTGGTAGGATTATTGTATGGATACGAATCTTGATAAAAAAGAAGAAGCTACCTACAGAGAAGGGATGGTGCATCTGATACTTTCGCATTCCTATACAGTTTTCTTATTAGCCGTGGTTCTCGGTCTTATTATAGACACTTTTATACCTATAGATATATTCAAACCAGATAGATATAACAATATAGGTTTTGCTATGATTGTCCTTGGTTCTATTCTCATATACTGGGCACAACATGTCTCTAGGAACAAACTACACAAAAAGGGAGATGAACTTAATTTTGAATGTGGACCATATAAATATACGCGCACCCCTACTCACTATGGTCTTACTATTATGACTCTTGGTCTCGGTATTCTCATTAATTCAGTTTTCTCTGTAGTTCTCATACTCATAGCTTTTGTTATTACAAAACTTGTCTTCTTAAAAAAAGAAGAAGATCTCCTGGAGGATAAGTACGGAGAAGCTTACAGTGATTACAAGAAGAAAGTTCGCGGCTAGTATGATACATATAATTGTAGGCAAGGATTATAAAAAGAGGAAGGCTTATATGAATACAATCATGAAGAATCGTGATGTTATTCGTATGTCAGGAAGTGAAGTAAATAAAGAAGCATTAATGAATTATGCATTGGGTAGTAACTTGTTCGGTGACTTACTCACAATAGTTACTGATGATTTAATTACGAGCGGAGATATAGATTTTTCGAGTGAAGAATTACTAGCGTTAAAAGAGTCCGAGAATATGTTTATTTTCCTCGAAGACAAGTTGCTTGTCGCGGGTGAGAAGAAATATAAGAAGTATGCGGAAGTTGTACGTTTTGAAGAAAAGAAAGCACCTCCTGTAGCGAAGTTCAATACTTTTGCCATCGCCGATGCATATGGAGTAGGGGATAAGATGAAGGCGTGGATTATGTACAGAGAGGCAATAGAGAAGGGTATAGAGCCTGAAGCCATATCTGGTGTACTCTTCTGGAAGATAAAGAATATGTTACTAACAGAGACGAAGACCTTCAGGGAGGATGCACTCAAAAGACAATCTAGTGAGTTAGTTACCCTTTATCATAAGGCACACAGAGGGGAGAGGGACTTCATTATAGGGCTTGAGCAATTCATCCTGTCTTCGCTTTCTAAGAATTAAAAAATTAATTAAAAAGAAAAAGCTTGGGGGTCGTCACTCGAAAGATTCGAATAGCGGCTCCCAAGCTTTTTGGCTTTTTAGGAAAGATCATAACATTCTTTTTGTTTTGTTTAAATTTAATTTTTTAAACTTATTTAAAAATGTTTTATTAAAATTAATATATTTTTTTACTCACGTCTCTATCTACAACAAAATGTATATTAAAGTAACTTGTCCTTATTATACACCAAGTGGGATTTTTTGCAAAAGGGGTGGGGGAAAAAAGGGTTTATTATTAAAATCCTTTAAAAAATACCTAATTATTTAATTCCTTTCCATTCGTTAATAAACTCAACTATATATTTTTCTATAAAAATATGTCTTTTATAGGCTATCTCTTTACCTGTTTTTGTATTCATGTTTTCTTTTAGTTTTAGAAGTTTTGAATAGAAATGGTGTAAAGTTGAAGGGTCTTTTTCTGACTCATTAAAAAATTTTCTATTAAATTTTTTTTCTGGTATCCACATTGGGACTGAGTGAGCACCTCCAAAAGTAAATGTTCTTGCAATCCCTATTGCTCCAATCGCATCCAAATTATCTGCATCTTGAAGAATAAGTGTCTCGATATCTTTTACCGTTTTTCCTTTTTTTGAAAATCCATATTCTTCATGAAATTCAATACAGTGTAATACTTTTGAGATTTTATCTTCAGGAAAATTAATATCCTGAAGAATATTACGTATTACAGGTAAGGATTCTTTTGGATGAATGAATTTACCTTTATTTTTTTCCATAAGACGATGAATGTCGTGAAGAAAAGCTGAAATTCCAATAATTAATCTGTCCCCACCTTCTTTTTCTTGTATATGTAAAGCCAAATTTTTTACTCTATATAAATGGTAAATATCATGACCACTATTTTCAGATAAGAACATTTTTTTAATTGTTACTTCAAGTTTTTTTAAGAAATATTTTAAAATGTCTTTACTCATAGATTTTATAAAAACCAATAATTTACAACACCAAAGACTAATATTGTAGCTATGATGATTGTATTAATAAATATTCCGATTTGGTCTGCTTTCTTCCATGCTTTATAAGAAGCATAGAGCCAAAAGATTTGAGAAACAAGATTAAATATTAATCCATATTCAGGTAGTTTTAATGATGTAAACAAGAATCCTAAGACTGTAAAAAGAACAAGACAAATTTGAGCAATATTATTTAGGGTTAAATATTTTTTCATAGGATAAAAAAGATTAGGTTTAATGTTAAGCGAGATTTAAAAATTTTTAACTTCAAAATTTATTTACCCATTATATCAAATTTGAGTTTGTTCGGTAGGACCGCGAGTACGCTTATCGAACCTTACAGGTTCAGTACACCTTTTCCATTCGGAGCTCATATGGAAAAGGTCTTCGATTCCTACACAGAAGACATGAAGATGTCTTCTTCGAGGGCACAGACTCACTTCATTCGCTGTGCCCTCGGTAGGAATCGAACCTACGACCATCTCCTTAAAAGGGAGCTGCTCTACCAACTGAGCTACGAGGGCATATTATTTAAAACAATAAAAAAACACAATTACCACATAGAGCTGTATATCTACCAAGACAGCGTACGAGGACTTTACAACATTTACTATATAAAATCATACCTTACCATACAAAGCTTTATACCTACCAAAACAGCATACGAGGGCACATGGAGCTTGTAAAAAAACTTATTTACAAGTACACTCAAAAATATCACATTTTATGAATAAAATCAATGACAAAAAAGAATATGTCCTTATTTTGCCAGATATCAGATCAGCACTAAATGTAGGAGCTATCTTCCGTACAGCTGACGCTTGTGGTATAGGGGAGATATATCTGACAGGTATTACACCTCGCCCGACTGATAAGTTCGACCGAATAGACAAAGATATAGCCAAAAGTGCCCTCGGTGCTGAGACTTTCGTACCATGGCAATATAGGAAGTCAGTAATTCCACTTATAAAGAATTTGAAGAAGCAGGACTACACGATAGTAGCTCTCGAGCAAGACGAGAAGTCAGTGGATTATCGGAAAGTGAAATTAGAGGGGCATGTTGTCATCATAGTAGGCCCTGAAGTAGAGGGTTTGAGCAAGAAGATTTTAAAAGAGTGCGACATCATTACCCACATACCTATGTATGGCAAGAAAGAGTCACTTAACGTATCAGTCGCCACAGGTATAGCCCTGTTTCGATTATTAAGAAACTAGCCTAATTTTTATCGTAAGGTCGGAGAGGGTCTACTTGATTGTAGCCTGGAGTAATGAAAGGCTTGTCTACAGTCTCTGTATTTTGTCCACCCACCCATACCCACACTATGAATAATCCCACCATGAACAGTATGATTATTATGAGGAATTCCATTTCGCCCCCTTGTTTATTTTTATATTTGTTTATCATAAATTTTTAGAATAACTTCTGGTGCACATTACAAAAGTGTGCACTGCGACCTCCTATTACTTTCCTTATTATAACACCTTTGCAATTCTTCTTACCACAACGCTCACCCTTTTTCCTGTATACATTATGATGGTTCTGGAATTGGCCCCTGTTCCCATCTACATCCCTATAGTCGGACATGGAGTCACCACCGAAGTCTATGCCCTTATTCAAGACGTCGCGCATTTTTTTATATAACAGCCTAAGTATTTTTTCTGGAATATTCGTTGCCTTACTTTCCGGGTGTATACCGCTTGCCCAAAGCATTTCATCTGAATATATGTTGCCGATACCTGCGATAATACTCTGGTCCATAAGTATAGTCTTCATAGGCCATACCTTTTTCATGAGTAGGCGTGTTTTGAATTTATCGAAAGTGAAATTTTTATCTAAGGGTTCTGGTCCAATATTCTTCAGGTGGATTGTGTTGTGAGCTTCCTTCGTATCAAGTATTGTTACTTTACCGAATTTGCGTGAATCACACATGACGAATTGCTTACCATTCGATAGTGTCCATACTACGTGGATGAATCTGTTGTATGGGTCATGAAGCGGACCAATTTTTGCTTTCGGGATCCAATTAGTAATTCGTAATTTGTCTTTCGTAATTATCTTTTTGGTGTACTCACCATAAAGTATGTGCCCCGTCATTTTCAAGTGGATTAGTATTGTTTTATTGTTATTCAAATTTATCAGTATGTTCTTCGCTCGGCGTTCTACATTTAACACTTTTGCTCCGACAATTTCTTCCTTAAATTTATCGAAGAATGTTTTACTTTTTATTGTTTCCTTGAATTGCGCAAGTATTTGATTCTTCTTCGCAAGATCTGTCCACACATCAAGAATACGAAGCCCAGGTAGGACTTTCTGTAAACCTTTTACTGTTGTAGTAACTTCTGGAAGTTCTGGCATATCCACTCGCAAATTTAAATAATAATACTGTATCTCTACTGTCCGCAAGTTGATTTTCTAACGGGACAGGTCTTACTTTCCTCCTAAAATTCGTAGAGCTTCTTTGATACGGGCATTTGTTCCTTCGATATTGTTTGGTATTTGTTTGAGTGCATCACGTGCTTCATTCTGTGAGTAGCCGAGCGACTTAAGAGCCTCTACTATGTCGCTCTCGCCACGGAGCATATGAGAAGAACCTTCCTCTCCTACATGACTCTTCAATTTGTCGCGGAGCTCTACCACTATTTTCTCGGCTGTCTTCTTGCCTATGCCGGAGACTTTGTTCAAGTAGCTTGTATCGCCTGTAGCGATAGCGCGCTTGAGTGTATCGACAGTAGCGAGCGCTATGATGGATAGGGCAGATTTAGGTCCTACGCCTGAGACTTCGAGCAATAATTCGAAGAATGACATCTCTTCTATACTCGTGAATCCATACAAATCTATCGCCGTCTCTCGCACGGCTGTATATATCCATAGTGAGCATTTATCGCCTATGGCAAACATTGCTACATTATCTATAGTAGTCCATACTTTGTAGCCGACACCGCCTGTGTCTACGACTAGGAATTTATCAGTTTTATGGAGAACTTCTCCTTCTATGTGAGCTATCATGTGCTTATTATACTCATTTTTATCATTTTATACGAGCGGGACTAATGCATTTACTTTGTAGGACTTTTCTGTTATTATGCACGTATTCACTTTTATTGGTGTCTCGGTAAATTTGAACATTTAAATTCGTAATCCGTAATTATTAATTCGTAATTATTTAACATATGCCAATAACAAAATCAGCAAAAAAAGCATTACGTGGATCTCTAGTAAAGAAAGCTGCCAATGACCGCAATAAAAAGGTTGTCAAAGAAGTGATCAAGAATATAGAGAAGCTCGTAAAAGAGAAGAAGAATGACGAAGCAAAGAAGCTACTTCCAAAGGCTTACAGTACTATCGACAAAGCAGCTAAAAGGGGAGTGTATAAGAAGAACAATGCATCTCGCAAAAAGGCTCGTCTCTCAAAGATAACAAAGTAAAACAAAACCGCCCAAGTGGCGGTTTTGTTATTTTCTATAGCCTGATATATAATGAGTCCATGCATAAAGACAAATTACTTTTTTTCTATGGGACTGAGTGCCCGCATTGTATACGTATGGAGAAGCTGGTGGATAAGCTCGCGAAGGAGGGCCATGTGATAAAGAAGATAGAGATCTGGCACAATGAAGAGAATAATAAGCTCCTCGAAGAGCTCGACTGCGAAGACGAGCCTTGTGGCGGCGTACCTTTCTTCCTCAATCAAGAGACGAAGAAGACCGTCTGCGGCGAAGTGCCGTATAAAGAATTAAAGGAGTGGGCAGAAGGGAAGTAGGTAATATCTAATATGGAAAAATTTTCACAATTTAGTCAAAATTCTTTTGAGAAAATAAAACAGTTCCCTCGATTGCTGGCCTCCAGTTTATTATTCTTCGGAGCTTATTCCTGCAGTGGGCCCTCTCATCTTTCAAAGACCAAAGACATAGAAACTAACATTGTTGGTACAGATACGACTTCTAATAAATTAATTGATTTGTCTATACAAAATGATAGCTTGTATGAAGTAAATAAGCCAGATACGGCTTCTTATGTTGATTATTTAAATAATGTTAAAAAAGAAGATATTGTCTCAACTGGGGATAATTCGTATCCAATAGATTCAAAAAAAGAACTTGTTAATGAAATTAAAGTTCAAAAAGAATGGCTTATTAATTACATGGAATCATCGATGTTTAAAGAAAGATTAATCTTAGAATTAAAAAGAAGTCATCCAGACAAAGAAACTTCTTTCTACGAAGAACAATCAAAGCGTATAGTCGAAGAACGAAAAAATAATTTATTAAATGGTAATTATGTTTTAAAAAATAAATTAAATAAAGACGGAAAAGTTTTATTTGTTGGTAAATATAAGCCCGAAGAAGTAGATTATACAAACACGCTCATAGGTAGGCATATTACAGAAGAAAGATTTGATCCTCGTTTTGATCCACCAAAAGGAGATGTAGCTTTTGAAAAAACCTTATCTAAGGCCAAACATTCAAAAGGGGTAGAAACAACCCCTGTTCATGAGTTTACTCATCAATCCACAGACGGAGAGACTCTAATGATCCCGCAATCAAGCATAGATATACATAGTTATATGAAGACTAATTTTATGGCAATTTTTAAAGATACAAGATCAGGTATTTTGTCTGGTTATTTAGATAACCCATCAGAAGTTTATAGTAGACTAAATGAATTAAGATTTTTATTAGATAAATATCATATATACGATCCTTCGAAAGATATATTTACAGAAGAACACTTCGAAAAGTTAATAAGAATAAAAGAAATAAGAGAGAATGAAAGAGTGAAAGAGATTTTTGAAAACACAAAGGATGCCAAAGAAGCACTTCTATGGCTTATGAATAATATTGCACAAATTGAATCAATGGTTTCAGAAGATGTTGCTTAGTTTTAGCTCTATGAATTAGGTTTTTTGTGTATGGTTCTTGTAAAACCGAAGAGAACAGGTTGATTAGATAACTTCTTTCTGGTAGCATTTCTCACAATAGACTATTTCAGGTCTTTCTGGATCGTACGATGTTTCAAACACGTTAGGGCACTTACCTTCATGGCCATGTTCGCTTTGTTCACACATGCACGAACGGTGCCAGAGTTGCATTGGGTTTTGTTTACCTAAGCGATTTTTATGTCTTTCATCAGGGTGACGACGAGGGATAGGAAGATTCATGGTTTTATAAAACTGGAACTCTGCTGGTGTCAGCTTAAACGCTCTTTTTGAAATCTCACATTCTATTACTTCCTTCATAATTGAATCACTCACATCTTTAATGTTGTCTGGAAGCTCTGTCGCTTTTTTAGTCACAGCATGAATACTCCCTTCTCTTTCTTTAAAACGGTAGCCCCTCTCCTCAATCTCTTGTTTATTAAGAGGAAAATAACTTTGAGCTAATGTTTCATTGTATCCGAAGAGAGAAATCTCGGTTGGGAAAAATTCACCATATTTATATATTCTTCCTTTCCTATCTATATATGGCATATCCATCATATGCTGTTTAATTTTCGGAATAAGTACTTCGTACTCTTCCTTTGTATACTGTTTGTTTAAAATACAATATTCTTTCTTTTTGAGCCCAATGCATCCAAAGAGATTGTTGTTAGAAGCAACAATATGGTATGAATACTCTATATTTGTTGCTTGCGCCCAACAATCAAAGGAGAATTTGATCATATTCTGATTATCTCCCGCTCCCATACATTCATAGATATGAGTTGCATTCTGACCCCATAGCGTCATATCGTAACAATCTCGAGATGATGGGTAGAAAACAAATTGTAAATATCTACTATCTTCAGCGCTCTTTGTCTCAAAACTATCATGAACATTTTTGCATCCATATATCTGATTACCAGAAACATCGGTATTAAAATACTCTTCAGAAAACCGAACTGGGTATTGCATGAAAAATTCTTTAGTTTTTTTCTTTAATTCCTCTACAACTTTATGAGAGCCGAGATCATATTTTTTAATCTCTTCAAAATACGCTTCTTTAGAGTACTGCTGGTTAAAAATACAATATGATTGCTTGACTAAATTGATACATCCAAAACAGTTAGTACACCCACGCAAACTTCTTGAAAAATAAATATCAACTGAATCAGCGCAATTGTCGCAGTAGAAAGCTCTGTAACATTTATAGGCTTGTGTTACTTCATAGCAAAGCTCACAATTCCCCCCTTGGTACATATCAAGACAATTCTTCCCATTGAGGAAAAAAGTTGTATAAGATGAGTCTTCGCTATATGCAGTATTGAAAACAAGATAGCAATTTTTTAAGTATGTACCCATGTTTACATACTCGGTGTTAATCATTGTTGTATATTGATTCTGAAGCCCAAATTGGGGTACACGACGAAGGAGTTCGGCAAATTGTTCAAAGAATGATCTAGAGAAGTCATAATCCTGTCCATAATCTATTGCATCCCAAGAATCACTCCACCATGATTTAGGACTATATACAGGCACTTCAGAGCCTTCAGGGAAAAGAGAAACAATGGATTCGCCAGTCATATCACACTTACGCTTATATAAAGTTCGTTCATTTAAAAAACTCATTCGTCTCTGAGTGCGACATGATGGACAAAATGTCGGAGGGGGAACTTGAACTTTTTGATAAAAGTTGAAATCTTCAGCTTCGATAGTGAATTTATTATTACAGTTTTGGCAGGTTCTAGTTTCGGGATTCATGAGTTAATTATAGCAGTTATAGGATATTCACAAAGTTCACGAGCTCCGATTCGTACTGCGTAGCTTTATGCGTAGTGGTAACTTGGGAGGATATTTGAATGAGTATTATGCAAACTACAAGTCTTGGTTTATAATTACTACCATGATTAAATCTCATAATATTGTTAATTTTGAAGGAAGTTCTATAGAAAATGCTGTTAAGTCAGATTTTGGTTTTGATATTAAGAATGCAGAGAAAATAACAAAAGGATATGCTAGCCAAGTATATAAGGCAAACCTAGGAGATAATGTTGTATTTATAAGAATAAACAAAGACCCAAATGTGTTTGAAGTAGAACAGTTGGGTTATAAAATTTTTGAAGAAAAAAGTATACCAGTTCCGAAAATTATTGCTTACAAGGAAAAACCAATATCTATAGGACAACCAACTGTAATTATGACTTCAGCTATAGGTGAAACTATCGGGGAAGCTAAACCTTCGCAAGAAGAGAAGGATATTATCTATGAACACGTGGGACAAATACTAAAAAAAATTAATGAAACAAAATTAGAGGGTTTTGGACCGTTAACCGTAAAAGACAATGCCCTGGTTGGAAAATTTACTAATTGGGAACAATATTGTGAATCAGAAAATGAACGTCATAACAAAGCTCTTGATTTCTGTGTAGAAAACAATTTTGTGACGAATGAAGAAGCAAACAAAATTAGAAATCTTTACAGAGAGATCGAGTCAATTGATTTTGGGCAAGCATCTCTTTTACATAAAGATATGCACCAAGGCCATTTTTTTGTTCAAGGAACAGATGTTACAGGTATTATTGATTTAGGTGCGATAATGGCTGGAGATCCAAGGTATGATATTGCGATGAGCTTAGTTTTTCAAAATCCTAGACAACAAGAACATTTCAAAAAAGGTTATAACAATGATCTAGTTAATGGTCCCATGGTTAATAAGTACATGATAACTATAATAATCAGAAAATTATATTTTAGAAGCAAGCAAGAAATCAAAGGTAATATTGAAAAATTACTCCTTCCATTAAAGGAGGCTTTGGGTAAATTAGAATAAGTTTTTGCTTCCTGCACGCAAGCAAAGAAGTTTGCTTGTTCGGGCTATTTAACGTGTGACTACAAATAATTTTGCCTCGTCAGTCAAAATTTTCGCAATCCGCCCCTAGTGTTTTGTGTGGTCACAAAACATCACTGCGGTCATCACAAAGCGAAAAAGACTAAAGAAGTTTAGTCTTTTTTAATTCTCGCTTTGTGAACATGGTTGCTGGCCTTCAGAACTAATAAAGGAGCATTATTTGATAAAGGAGAGTATAAAAGAGTTCGAATCAATACCTTATATAACCTAGGAGGTTCACAACGTTCCGAACTTGGGATGATGTTCAAATGAGCTAATAAACTTAATTTTAAGCGGGCTTATTGCTGGTAATTAATATTTATTCTTTACCAGTCTTATAACTCCGTTTTAACTGCTTCTATTTTTGCAAGATCCTCAGTTGTCGCTTCTTTAATATCATTAATTATTTCCTGCATTACCTTTATATCTGGCCAACTTGGATCAATACTTATAGCCTTATCTCTCATTTGATTTAAAATATTTAAAGCATCTCCCTTGTCTCCGTATTGCAATTTCCTCAATGCTTCGCCAAAATCCACATAATTAAAGCCTCTTGCGTAAGGTTTAATATACATATCATTTGGAATATCATTAACACTTGAAAACTCATCCATTTTTTTCTTGAAGAAATTATCGATTTTCTGCATTTTTAATTTAACTGCATCCTCAGCTGAATTGTCCTTTTTTTGAAACATTTTAAAAAATTTATTATCCATTATATATCTAATTAAATTAGTTTATTAATATTTTTATTATATCACATTTCCCCATTGTGTATTAATATAAATTTAGGTTCGGACTCGCTCAAAGGTAGTTAAAATAACCATTAAAATATATGGTTTAAAGTGTGGTGATCCCGGCAGGATTGTGAGTACACTTATCGAACCTTACAGGTTCAGTACACCTTTTCCATTCGGAACTCATATGGAAAAGGTTTTCGCTTCCTGCACGTGAATGAAGCAGTTCATTCACTCGGGATCACCCAAAGAA
>JBGSSJ010000011.1:0-102314 GCA_041737125.1 Minisyncoccia bacterium | reverse complement strand
TTTAAGCAACATAACAGAAAGGACCTCTCAGTATATTAACAGGGGAGTAATAACTAAAGTTGCAACTCCTGGTGCAAGACCTAGAGTAACGGTAACACCAAGACCGAGTACACCGACAGTACCGACTACACCAGTAATACCCCTTGATCCAGTACAAAATGTAGATAAAAAAACGCCAGTAGTGGAACCCATAGTAGAACCAGAATTACTTAAACCAAATATTCCAATAATCCCAATACCTAAAGATAAAATTATAAAAGAAGCAAAGACAATTGAATTCAATAATCTTTCTTATCCTACAATAGTTGCAGGTATTGTCGATGATCCAGAAGCCAAGAGGGTAATGAGTGTCATTAAAAATAATTGTGGAGTAGATTTATCTCTTTCTTTTGATATCATAAAAGACACATCACTTTCATTTAATTCATATAAAATAAGAGGTTCACAAATTAAATACAATGGGGATAAGACAAATAACACAGCGGTATATGCTCTTTCTCGTGCTAGTGAAGATTTACTAGATGCAAAGATGTTATGGCCAAGTGATAACGCAATTGTTTGCAAAAATTTATCTAGTGTTGAACAAATCAAAAATGTTCTAACTTTCTATTCGAAGGATTGGAGACCGACATATTCTAGGACTACTATTTTTGATAACCCTAGATTTGGGCAGGAAGCATTATGGTTCCAATGGCATCATCTTCCAATAAAAAAAGATACACTCAATACGGGAACTGATTTCATGATGACTATAGCTCAAAGGCTTCCGTATCTTACTGGGAAACCCTCTGATCAAATAAACTTTAGAACAAAGGTGGACTGGCTACACCCAGATTTTCCTAAGATAGTGTATGACCAATGGGTGGCTGATGGTAAACCTAAAATGGTAAATCTACATGAAATTGATGGAACAGGGTATTTTCCTTATATAGACGAATTCCCTATGCCAGAAGGACTCAATAGATATGAACAAGAGATTTTTAAAGAAACGATAATTGCAGCGAATATGATGAGATTTCAGTACGTAAACGGTAAGTTCCAGGGTTCATGTAAAACATACCCTGACGGAGAGAGTATTTGTATTACACAATATTTTGGAGATAATATTAGAAAATGGCTTCCATTCCAGTCTGCAGGAGCAAGTAAAGGTTTAAGAGAAAGGATTATTCTAACCCCAATTTATTTCAGAGCATATGAAAATATACAAAAATATTTTACAGAACAAGGTGCCCCGGATACTCAATTTTTAATTTTTGGTTACTCAGCATATTACTATATACCCGCAGGTTCATATATACCGAACCTAAAAAACTTTGTTATGGAGTATACTTCTCCTGCTGCACCTATTTGGGATAGAGAGATGATGGAATACGATCTCGAAAATTTTAATAGATGGAAATTATCAGGTGCTACTATGATATGGATGCCGAATTTGTGGTATCAAACACCACTTGATCCACATTTTAACTTTGATCTTCATAATGAGTTTTTCGTTCAGGCTAAGCCAGATGGTTTTTCTATTTCTGGATATTCACCTGGTGGAATTCCTGGTATACAAGGAATTAATTTCTATACAATGATGCGCACCATTCAAGGGAGAACCCCACAACAAGCATTTGAAGATTATGTTAGTGCATTCGAGCCTCAAAATCAAAACAAAGTGCGTGAATATGTCAGGGCGGTACAACAAATTTCTGAAAAAGTTGTATTGACAGATAGAACTGCAGCATATAGTGATTTCTCAAAACAGGAAATTAATAAATTATATACCATCTTACATGGTAATGACGAATTAATAGAAGATGATCCACTCATGCGATATTTAAAGAAGGGTATTGAGGTGATTCAAAAGAAAAATGACTATGTGGATGGTAAGATTACAAAAGAAGAGATTAATATTTGGTTTGCTAATGAAATAATTTCATATCCTGGATTAGGAACTCGTGGTAGTTTTGAAAATTCAATTGCAAGAGTAAAGCTTCCACCCCTTGTAGAGTACTAACATATATAAAATTTATCTTGTGTATGCTTCAGATAAAGCCTGGTTTTACAGGCTTTATCTGCTGAATCTTGCTTATTGCTTTTTTTGTTAAAACCCTATAAAATAACCCCATTATGGTAAAAACACGAATTACAGCCTTACTTATTGTATTGCTTGGGGTGGGTATCGGTTACTTTGTTTATAAATCAGAAATTAGTAACAAATCTTTAATTAATAGGAATTTAACTGCGGAAGTAAAGGAACAACCAAAAGGTTTCGAGAAGTTTCCTTTCCGTCTAGGACTCGACCTATCTGGGGGTACACACTTGGTTTATCGTGCAGATGTATCGAAAGTAGCAGAATCTGAAGTGAAAGATTCTATGAATTCACTGCGTGATGTTATCGAGCGACGCGTGAATATTTTCGGTGTATCTGAGCCGATAGTTCAAGTACAAAATGCTGGATTTTCAAATGCGGGTGAGGAGCGCTTAATTGTAGATCTACCAGGAGTGACTGATGTGACTGAAGCAGTGAAGATGATAGGGCAGACACCAATACTTGAATTTAAGATTGAGAATCCGAACCCAAATGCTACTCAAGAGATAAAGGTTGGAGCAGATGGCAAATTAAGTCCTCTACAAATTCCTGATCCATACATGACGACGAATCTGACAGGTAGGTATTTGAAGAAGGCAGCACTTGAATTCGATCAGACTACTGGTCAGCCAATAGTATCTTTGCAATTCGACGATACAGGGGCGAAACTTTTTGAAGAGATTACAAGAGCAAATATTGGCAAGACTGTAGCTATATATCTAGATGGTCAGCCTCTATCTACACCGACAGTGAATGAAGCAATATCTGGTGGCCAAGCTCAGATTACAGGAAGCTTCAATCCAGTTGAAGCAAAGACACTCGTAGGACGATTAAACTCCGGTGCACTTCCTGTGCCTATTGAACTTATATCTACCCAAACTATCGGTCCATCACTCGGAGGTGATGCGACAAATGCTGGGATCAAAGCCGCTATTATAGGATTCCTAACTATCGTGCTATTCATCGTAGTCTGGTACAGATTGCCAGGAGTTATCGCAGTTATAAGTCTTGCTATATATGGAGCTATAATGCTTGCGATATTCAAGCTCGTACCTGTCACTCTAACAGCTGCAGGTATTGCAGGATTCATTATATCGATAGGTATAGCAGTTGACGCGAATGTACTTATATTCGAACGTATTAAAGAAGAGCTACGCTCCGGTGGTAGTATCTCTGAATCTGTCGGACATGGGTTCTCTCGTGCATGGCTATCCATCCGTGATTCGAATACTTCTAGTATCATAACTGCACTTATACTATTTTGGTTCGGTACACCACTTATAAAAGGCTTTGCACTGACTTTCCTTATAGGAGTTATAGTGTCTATGATTTCTGCTATATCTTTCACTCGGATATTCCTCGCAAGTCTAAACATACATAAGACGAATAAGTTTACTAACTTTTTATTTGGGTCGGGATTTAGTAGCGCTGCAAAGCAAGTTATCAAGTCATAAAGTAGAAAGTTATAAAGCATAAGTAAATATAAATATAAATATAAAATGTATTTACTTTATAACCTTATAACTTTATAAACTTTTAACTAAATTATATGCACATAATTAAACACAAAAAAATATTCGTTACAATTTCAGCAATCCTCGTGGCTATATCCATAGCATCTATTAGTTACTTCGGGCTAAACTTAGGAATAGATTTCAAGGGTGGTTCTCTACTTGAAGTAGAGTATGTGAATGCTCGCCCAGAACAGACTTCTATAGATGAGAAGTTATCAGCTCTTTCTTTGGGTGGAGTTTTAATTCAGCCAATAGGGGATACTGGTTATAGTATTAAGACTCGCGCTATTACTGAAGAGGAGAGAATATTCGTCATGAATACTCTTGGTGCTGATGCGACTGAGAAAAGCTTCACTTCTATTGGTCCTTCAGTGGGAGCAGAGCTTGTACGCAAAGCAACTATTTCATTTATACTCGTTGCCCTTGGTATAATCTTCTTCATTGCATTTTCTTTCCGCAAAGTGTCGAAGCCTGTATCTTCTTGGAGATATGGTTTGATTGCAGTTGTGACATTACTACATGACATCATTATCCCTGTCGGAGTGTATGCATTCCTAAGTAGTATGTATGGCACTGAGATAGATACACTATTTGTGGTAGCTATACTTACTATCCTAGCTTTATCTGTATCTGACACTATCGTTGTCTTCGATCGTATTCGCGAGAATATTCGCGTAGGGCACTATAAGACATTTGAGGAGACCGTAGGCCGAAGTTTGGACCAAGTCTATACTCGCTCTATAGCTACTTCTGTGACTGTCATCATTGCGCTCCTTGCTCTTGTATTCTTCGGTCCTCATAGTACGAAAGTATTCGCTATGATGCTTACAGCGGGAATGTTCTTTGGAACTTACTCATCCATCTTCCTAGCTTCTCCACTTCTAGTCTACTCAAAACAGGTAGGCAAAACAGAATAGATTTGGTAAAATAAACCTGTAAAAGGTATTATTATTAAATTTTCTATTTTAAATATATGAATATAATTTTTGGAATTTTAGTTGTTTTGCTGCTTGGTTCTGGTCTTTTCGATATTATTGACTGGAAGTTTAACCTCATTGCTATTGCTGTATTGGCTGTAGTATGGGTTGTCACAGCCTATAACAATTTTATTAGTTTAATAAACCATGCGAAAGAAGCTTGGGCAGATATCGAGGTCCAGCTGAAGCGCCGTTATGATCTGATTCCGAACTTGGTGAATGCTGTCAAAGGCTATGCAACTCACGAGTCCACAGCTTTCGAGAAGGTGACTCAGGCTCGTGCTGCTGCTATGGGTGCGCGTACTGCAGGGGAGCACGGCAAAGCAGAAGCAGTCCTAGGCCAAGCTATCACGGGACTTTTCGGCATAGCAGAAGCTTATCCAGACCTTAAAGCGAATGCGAACTTCCTCGAACTTCAGAGAGAGCTTTCAGATACAGAGAATAAGATTCAAGCAGCTCGCAGATTCTACAATGCAAATGTTCGTGACTTAAATACTAGCATCCAACAGTTCCCAGGGAATGTTATCTCTGGCATGTTCTCATTCAAGGCAATGGAATTCTTCGACCTTGATGATAACGACGTCGCCCAGAAGAATGTAGAAGTTAAATTTTAGAAATAATTAAGGAGCATAGCGACTATAATTTTTTTAACCACTTTATTAAATAATTCATTAAAAATCTAGTATGGAAAAAGATTATTGGGGTAAAAATTTCTTCGGCTCAAAGCTAAACTCTGGGCTTCTATTGGTACTCATAGTACTTATGGTTATCGCTCTTATGTTGATGTCGAAAGATCGGGAGAAATACTTCTCTTTCCTTGGTGGAGATAAAGAAGCGGTAGAAGAACAAAAAGAATTAGAAGAAAAAGATGAAACGATAAGACCACAAGTCAAAGACACTTATACATACACAAATCATGGATTTAGTATTGAATTGCCGAAAGGGTTTATACCGAAAGAAGAAACGGGTTCTATGGTAACATCAATATCCTTACCAAATGGTGATACTCTTTTGTATATAAGTGATGCCGTAACATGGGAAAAGAGTAATATGTTATTTGCGAAGGATTGTCCACCAAAGGATACAAGAATTGGTGAAACAATGTTCAAGCTTTATGAATGTGGAGAACAAGATATTTACTGGCTGAAGAAAGGAAACGTTGCTTACGATTTTAGGACGGGGGTAACTAGCGAACAGAAGAGTCAACTCATAAACTTACTTTCAACTTTCAAATTCGTCGGGTGGCCACAGATAGAAGGGAATAAGGAGGACTTGGTGTCATTCTCTATCAAGCCAGGGCAGGAAGTGACAGGTAAAGTGAAAGTAACCGGAGTTATGAAAGGTGGATATTTCTTTGAAGGGAACATCCTAGTCTCCATCCTCGATGCTAATAAAAAAGTGACTTCATACGGCCCAGGCTATGCGAATGCTACTACGGACTGGATGACTACTGGTAATGTGTCATTCTCTGTTGATTTCGACTTTAGCAAAATACCTGCAGGGAATTATTATATAAGACTTATACAAGACGACCCTCGTGATGAATCCGAGAGAGCAGGGTATATAGTAAAATATGTTCTAATCCCAATCGTTGTAAAATAACTCTATGAAAAAATTTCTACCCCTAATATTTATAATCCTAGTATTAGGGTTAGTAACTATTCCTTTTATATATGAATATTATAAGTCCCCAACAGAGCATGATCGATTACTATATCTTGTAGTTTTCTCTTTTGGTTACTTGATACAATTTATTTTTCCTATTGTTAGGAACAAGCAAATTAAATGGACTGATCTAATCTGGGCAATGATCCCATCTGTATTTATGGCAGGAACTGGTTTCCTCTCTACTAATGGGGAATACTATTATAATGTATATTTAAATACTGCAATTGTGTTGTTGCTGACGGGATGTATATTTTCTACTTGGATACATAAATATATTTCTCCCAAAATCAATGAACAGACATTCCTGCTTTATTGTGTATTGTTAGGATATTTAATGTTAATAACTGGTGTTACTCCTATAATCTGGATAGTATTTACACTAATATTTTTACTATCAATTATCAATATTTATACAAATATAGATATCAATAAATATATACGTGCAAGCTTCTATGTTATTTTTCTAGCTATGGTCATTGGTATTTACGCAATGCATTTACGTATCTCTGATATGGACTTTTTCTTTGGCTCAAATTTTAATACCAACCTAAATATTATAGATGTCTTGGCTTCAGGTATGCTCATAGGATATATTATTCCTTACGCAACTTACTTATTAAAACTCTCACCCATCCCTGGTAAGTATGAATCCTGGGAAGAACGTAAGCAAATATTAAAATTAGCAATCGATGAGTTTGCAGAGTATTTTAACCCGCACCACAATCTCCCTATCAAACATACACTAATGATACTTTGTGTAATAGTTTTTCTTTATTTAAACTACAAATTCGGATTTGTTTCGGAAAGTTATGTTATTTTATTAGTATTTATTATTGCAAAGATAGGGGATATGTTTAGTCGCCAACATATACCAACTCCTGATTTAGAGAGTAAACCTAGATAAAAAAATCGTTATAAAATAAAAAACAGCCAGACGAATTATTATCGTCTGGCGGTTGTTTCTTTTGTGTGGGCAGTTGCTTAAGGTACCCAGGATATTTGATATGCTGCGTTGACGGCATTTTGTTGCCACTGAGTCTGGTTCATTATTCTTACCAAGATCTCAGTTTTGCCTCTTATCGCATCATTTACATCCAGCAGGATGTCCTTGTAGGTCGCCATCCACTTCCTGTCTCCAGAAAGATAGATAACCCCGTTTTTCTCCCCCCAATACAAATAGGTAGGAACCAGGTACCATTTGCCGCAACGGTCCGAATACCACTGCATATCAGACGCATCGTAGAAATAGTTACATTGGTGCCCTTGCTCTTTTATTTTTTCCAGGTCTTTGGCAAAAATAAAACCCTTTTCACTTTCACCATAAGGGATGTAACTCTCTCTTGGCAAGTCCTCGGGAGGGCTATCAGTATGCACGATTTTCTTTTTTAGCATTTCTCCTGTGTCCTTCGTGCAGGATTGGAGGCTAAGTACTGTGGCGATTAATGCAATCGCGAGCATGAGACGGTATTTCATTGTGATTATGATTTGTGCATACCCTAACATATTAGAGGGTAATTGTCAAGCTTGGGGCTTTGGGGCACTTTGGCTAATATGCTATAATCCCAATATAGAATTTATATATGGCTACACTTTATACCCACCAATCAAAGAATATTGCGAAGACTTGGATGCTTATGACCATGTTCTTCATCGTTGTTATTGGGCTCGGATGGTTCTTTAGCTACTATTATCAGGACCCATCACTTCTCGTTATCTTTGTCATTTTCAGTATTGTTATGAATGTCACTTCTTACTGGTTCTCGGACAAGATAGTGCTCAAGCTCTCTGGCGCACACTTGGTAGATAGAGCTCGGTACTTCGACTTATATACCACAGTCGAGAATCTTTCCATTACTGCAGGCCTTCCAATGCCGAAAGTCTATGTTATAGAAGATCAAGCTCCGAATGCCTTTGCGACAGGACGTAACGCGAAGCATGCGGTCGTAGCGGTGACTACGGGGCTACTCGCAATACTCGAGAAGAATGAACTCGAAGGGGTCATAGCTCACGAGCTCTCACACATAGGGAACAAGGATATGCTCATATCGACAGTGGCGGTAGTGCTTGTCGGATTCGTATCAATACTTGCTGATGTGTTCATGAGGAGTATGATATTTGGCGGGGGAGGTGATCGCGATAATAAAGGAGGTAATGTACTCATGATTGTAGGCATAGTGCTATCCATACTTGCACCAATTTTCGCCGTCCTTTTACAGCTAGCCATCTCCCGCAAACGAGAGTTCCTAGCCGATGCATCAGGTGCACTCCTTACTCGCTACCCAGAAGGGCTTGCTCGAGCGCTCGAGAAGATCCAGCAATACGCTCGTCCGATGCAGAAGCAGTCGAAAGCTATTGCTCACTTGTATATATCAGATCCGAAGGGTTCAAGCTTCGGCAAGAAGGTCCAAGGTTTATTTGCCACTCATCCTCCTGCAGAAGAACGAGTGAAAATACTACGAGGGATGTAATATGAAAAAATTAAATTTCCTAATTTCTGAACATAATCAGCAGATAAAGAAAGTTGGCGATAAGACAAGACCAGTAACATTAATATTAATTTTGGTTAGTATTTTAATTTGTCTTTCGGTATATAAGTTCCTCTATCTAGATAATAGAAATTTTGGATTAGATGGAGATACTATAGTTTTCATTATTGTGTCGCCCCTCCTTTTACTAGGTGTTTATTTGGGTAATGTATTTAAGCAGGCTGAAAGGAAATTCTGGTATAATTTTTGCAAAGTTAACGGTGGTGAGTATAAACAAACTGGTAATCCAAATACAGAGAAAGCAATAATGTTCAAGCAAGGTGATTTTAATAATATTAAACACGTTGCATTGTTTGAAGAAGGTAAAAATCAAACTAAAATATTTCAATATTCATTTTCGAAGAAAAACTCTGTCACAGATAAAAACTATCAAGCATATAATTATACTGTTATATCTATAAAAGTAGAAGGCTCACTTCCTCATATCTATCTAAATTATAAGAGAGATAGCTACGGGCTTAATATAGGTAAAAAGGTTTCGGTTCCCTTAGAATTTGAGAAATCTTTTCAAGTATCTATACCCGAGGGGTATCATATTGAAGCTCTGGAAATATTTACTCCAGAAATACTCGCAAAAATACTAGATCAAGAGATAAAGGTGGATATCGAGCTAGTCGACAATCAAATCTACTTCTTTATTGAAAAGCAAAATCTATTTGGTTTTTCTTTTGACAAGCATTTAAAGTTATTAGAAAAGCAATATAATGCAGCAGCGACCTTGATGGCAATGCTCAAGCCTCGACTGGATAGGTTCCATTTCGAAAAGATAGGGGACCTTCCTCATAGATTGTAAGGTATTGATTTAGGGCCTTATTTAAAGTATTCTAGTTAGAGTTTATGGAGAGGTCGCATAGTGGTCTAGTGCACTGCCTTGGAAAGGCAGCAAGGTGTTAAAGCCTTCGGAGGTTCAAATCCTCTCCTCTCCGCAATTTTTATCATTATTTTTTTAGTTTGTAATTACATCTAATTTATTATAGAATACATACATGATTTCGAGGATATATATTAAACCGACAAGAAAAGATAGCAGAGGGGATTTGTATCAGAAATCATTCAACAACCTAGACCTTACAGGGAAAGTCACTTCAGTCGAGCTCGTCGACTCATACACTATAGACGCGAAGCTATCCAAGACTGAACTTGCAAATATCGCACAAGCTCTGACAAATAAAAGAATAGAGTCATCATCGATTAATACCTTGCCGCCTTCCGGCAATTTTTCTTTTATATGTGAGATTGGGTTCATGCCCGGAGTTACAGACAATGTAGCTCATACTACTATGGAGGAGATAGTCGATACTATCAAGCGCCCATTTACCCCGGGTGAAGCAGTGTACACTTCACGACTATTTTTCATCGCAGGGACTGTGAGTGAATCTGATGTGAAGAAGATTGCGTACTCACTACATAATCAACTGATAGAAAGGTTTAATATAATTAAGAAAAGTTCTATCAAGAACAATGAACTCTCTACTATTGTGCCGTCAGTCAAACTAGCAAAGAAAGTTCCTGTCATAGAAGTCGCACTTTCTGTATCTGATGACGAACTTATAAAGATAGGGAAGGAGGGCATTTTTGACAAAGAATCAAATACTCGCCGTGGGCCACTTGCTCTTGATCTTGCATCAATGAAGATAATCCAAGAATATTTCCACAAGTTAAAACGCAATCCTACAGATATCGAGCTTGAATCTTTGGCGCAGACATGGAGTGAACATTGCAAGCATACAATATTTGCAAATTCTATCGATGACATCAAAGATGGACTTTATAAAACTTATATCAAAGGCGCGACAAATAAGATAAGAAAAGAGAAGGGAGATAATGATTTTTGTATTTCTGTATTCTCTGATAATGCTGGGGGAATAGTTTTCGACAAGGATCATATTATTACACACAAAGTAGAGACACATAACAGCCCTTCAGCACTTGATCCATTTGGTGGAGCTATTACAGGTATTGTCGGCGTGAATCGCGACACTATCGGCTTCGGTCTAGGTGCCAAGCCAGTGGGGAATACTTTCGGCTTCTGCTTCGGAAATCCCGATGACACAAGGCCACTTTATCGCGATAAGAATTTAACACAGAAAATGCTTCCACCCAAGCGTATTATCGATGGAGTTATTCGTGGAGTAAATGTAGGAGGTAACTGCTCTGGTATACCTACAGTATCAGGATTTGCTAGGTATGACGATCGCTTCCGGGCGAAGCCTCTAGTATTCGTAGGCACTGTCGGCTTATCCCCAAGGAAAATAAACGGCAAGCTTGCACACGAGAAGAATGCACAGAGTGGCGACTACATAGTAATAGTCGGAGGTAAAGTCGGAGCAGACGGCATACACGGAGCTACGTTCTCATCTGTAGCTATGGATTCATCTAGTCCTGCGACAGCGGTCCAAATAGGTGATCCGATAACTCAGAAGAAATTAAGCGATGCCATAGTCAAAGAAGCACGCAATCTTGGGCTCTACACAAGTATTACCGATAATGGTGCAGGAGGTATATCTTGCTCGGTAGCCGAGATGGCGAAAGAGTGCGGAGGATGTGTAGTAGATATAGAGAAGGTCCCACTGAAGTATGAAGGACTCACTCCTTGGCAGATATGGATTTCAGAATCACAAGAGCGCATGACACTGTCTGTGCCGAAAAATAAATGGAAGGAATTTAATGCTCTCATGGAGTCACGCGGAGTTCTTGCAGTAAGAATTGGAGAATTTAATAATTCGAAAGATTGCGTAGTTAAACATAATGGCAAAGTCATTATGAAGATGGCGATGGACTTCCTCCACAATGGTCTACCGACTAGGTCACTTGTTTCTGAACTTACTCCGAAGAATTTATCAGAGCCAAAGTTACCTACCAATATAAATGTGACTGATAGTTTACTCGCACTACTTCGATCTGGGAACATTGGGGGCTTTGCTTGGATATCAGAACAATACGATCATGAAGTCCAAGCAGGTTCTGTGATCAAACCTCAGTCAGGCCCTGGCCGTGTGAACACTGATGCGCAAGTTATCCGGCCACTACTTTCATCTACTAAAGGCGTAGTTCTATCCACTGGTTTATATCCTTCATATTCCGATATCGACACATATCATATGGCAGGTTCTGCTATCGATACAGCTATCAGGAATGCTATAGCTTGCGGTGCGTCCATGGATAACTTGGCAATACTTGATAACTTCTGCTGGTGCTCTTCTTATGATAAGTCCCGCTTGGCAGAGCTCGTGCTTGCAGTTCGCGCATGTTACGACTACGCAGTCGGGTACGGCACTCCATTCATCTCAGGTAAAGACAGTATGTTCAATGACTTCCGAGGCTACGACAAGAAGGGGAATCCTCTCTCAATATCTATTCCTCCTACGCTACTTATCTCTGCTATCGGAGTAATTCCTGATATAAATAAAGCAGTTACACCAGAGTGGAAAGTCGCAGGGGATTTGGTATATGTGTTGGGCGAGACGCACGATGAACTCGGTGCATCAGAATATTATAAATTACTCGCCGGTAATGATACTACAAAGATCGGTACACAAGTACCAAGAGTTAATTGGCAGAAGAATAAGAAGACATACAAAGCATTAGAGAAAGCTATAAAAACAGGGGTCATCGCTTCATCTCTATCTATATCATCTGGAGGAATAGCATGCGCACTTGCGAAAGCATGTACAGGCTCAATGCTTGGTGCTGATATTTCAATAAAGAAGCTACCGGGTACATATACATCAGGAAGTAATGCACTATTCTCTGAGAGCCAGGGGCGAGTACTTGTAACGGTTGCAAAGAAGAATAAATCTCTATTTGAAAAAATGATGAAAGGCATCGCATGTGCAAATATTGGTGCAGTTTCAAAAGGGAGCACTCTCATTGTCAAAGACAAAAACGGCAAGAAAATTATAGATACAAACATAGACAAGCTCTACCAGAATTACCATAGTTTTTCTAGTAAGATGTCGCCTCTGGGAGATCTGCCGGAGGTAGAAAATAAAATATGAAAAAGAAAATACCGAAAATTATAATAATGTCAGGCTACGGACTCAACTGCGAAGAGGAAACACAGTTTGCTTTTAATAATGCTGGTGGTAAGGCTGACATTGTTCATATTAATGACTTAATAAAAAGTCCGAAACTTTTATCTACTTATGACGTACTAGTATTCCCTGGAGGATTCTCTTATGGTGACGATACAGGCAGTGGCAAAGCGTATGCCAATAAATTTAAGAATCATTTGGCCCAAGAATTACAAGACTTCGTAAATAGGGACACACTTACTATAGGCATATGTAATGGTTTTCAGATTATTACAAACCTAGGTCTACTTCCTGGAGGACTTATGCATAATAGTAGTGGCCAGTATATAGATAGGTGGGTGGATTTGAAAGTAGTGGGTCATAGTCCATGGCTAGGCAAGATGAAAACAATATCACTACCTATTGCTCATGGCGAAGGCCGCTATGTTATAGATGAGGGCGAATATAAAGACATGAAGAAAAAGAGACAAGTCGCATTCCAATATACAAAAGGTACATTATGTAAATTCCAGAATTTGAAAGACAATCCGAACGGTGCCATGTATGATATCGCTGGAGTGCTTGGTTATGATGGTAGAGTCTTGGGTATGATGCCACATCCAGAGCGTGCAATGTTCTCACATCACAGGCCAGACTTCCAGCTACAGAAAGAGATTTTGAAAAGAAAGAGTGGCAAAATAAAACAAATTCCAACAGATGGTGAGGGTATTATATTATTCAAGAACGCAATTAATTATTTTAAATAGTCTATGGATAAACTCAATGAGAAATGTGCGGTGTTTGGAGTTTTTGGTGATACAGAGATTGCTTCAAGGCAAACTTATTTCGGATTGTTTGCTCTACAACATAGAGGTCAAGAGTATTCAGGTATTGCATCTACTGACGGCAAAGAAATTTTCTCTTATAAAGCTCATGGCTTAGTTAGTCAGGTATACACAGAAGAGATATTACAAGGGTTGCCAGGATTTGGTGCTATTGGCCACAACCGTTATTCGACATCACGTGGTGGTGGAGCAGAGCACGCTCAACCTGTTGTTGTGGATAATATTGCATTTGCCCATAACGGTAATCTCCCTAGTGTGGATGCTTTGATGGAATTTTTAAAGGATAGCGGTCTACCACTTCATGACATGTCGGACTCCGTACTTATGGCTCATGCAATAGGTAAGTGTATGAAAGAAGGTGTAACTTTAGCTCAAGCTATCGAGAAAGTCTACCCACTTTTCACTGGAGCATTCTCATGTGTATCATTATCTACTGACTGCCTCGTTGCTTTCCGTGATTCTTCTGGTATGCGACCACTTGTAATGGGTAAACGGAAAGATAAGATATTCTTCGCTTCAGAGACATGTGCTCTTACTACTGTCGGCGCAGAATTTGTACGCGAAGTAGAACCCGGCGAACTAGTGATAGTCACGAAAGACGGAGTAGAAAGTAAAATTTTAGAGAATAGGGAACACAAGTTTGATATATTTGAATTCGTGTACTTTGCGAGGCCAGATAGTAATATGCTTGGTAAGTCAGTATATGAAGTTCGCAAGAACTTCGGCGCAATCTTAGCGGAAGAGTATCCGAAAGAAGTAGACATTATTATCCCTGTACCCGAGACGTCAGTCCCTTCAGCTATTGGTTACTCACAAGCCACAGGTATACCTTTCGAAATGGCATTAGTGAAGAATAGATACATACATCGCACATTCATAGAACCTCTTCAAGACGATAGGGATAAGAAAGTGAAGATGAAGCTCCTGCCACTTACTGAAGTTATCACTGGTAAGCGCGTCGGTGTGATGGATGACTCGATAGTACGCGGTACAACTAGTAGGCAAATAGTGAAAATGCTTTTCGAAGCGGGAGCCACGGAAGTGCATTTCCTTGTGGCTTCACCCCCTGTGAAGTTCCCGGACTTTTATGGTATTGATACTCCGAAGCAAGTTGACCTTATAGGTTCACAGAAAACTGTCCAAGAAATTTGTGAGTATCTTGGAGCGACATCACTTTCATTCTTATCGGTGGACGGCATGGTGAAGGCGACAGGCTTACCGAAAGAACGATTCTCTCTATCTGCATTTACCGGAGAGTACCCGATAGATTTATTCGAACGTGTGAATGAGTTTACTAGAGATGTACCGAAAGAATAAATAATATGAATAAACTTCGTAAAAATAACTCTCTTCGAAAAGTACACATAATTCCGTGCTCGGAATTTGCTCTGCTCGGCTACCCGCCTGCGCAAGTCTTTTCTCAGAGACTATTTTTACTTCATTATTAAATTATGAAAATTGTTGTACTTATTTCCAATACTGGTACGGGCACCAATCTACAAGCAATTATTGATGGTGTGAATGGGGGGCAGATAAATGCTACTATTAGTGCTGTGGTCTCGGATGATACAAGTGCTCTTGGACTCGAGCGTGCAAGGAAGAATAATTTAGATATTAAAATATGCCCGAAGAAAGAAGAACTCCTTTCACTTCTCCAAGAATTAAATCCTGACTATATATGCCTTGCTGGCTGGAAGCAGATAATACTTGATGAAGTTATACTTGCGTATCCGAATAGGATTCTAAATTTGCATCCGGGGCTTATTCCAGATACAGTAGATGGGCAAGCTTTGAACCCAGATGGCACAGAGGGGCTCTGGAACAAAGGAATGCTCACTACGAAAGCGATACAGAATTTCCTCGATCACAAGTGTACGTATGCTGGTTCATCTATTCACTTTCTAACTTTGAACTTCGACTTCGGCCCAGTACTTGGTCGCACATATGAGAAGGTGGAAGATAATGAGGATGTAGAATCGCTCTACAGTAGATTAAAGAAAAAAGAAAACGAACTTTATATAGAAGTATTAAGTAAATTATCTAAAAATGCCTAATGAAAAATACAAAATTTTAATAATAGGTTCGGGTGGTAGGGAACATGCAATAGGATGGAAGGTTGCGCAATCACCGAAATGTGGGGAGCTGTTCTTCGCACCAGGGAACGCTGGTACAGCGATGCTTGGCACCAATATTGAAATCAAAGCCACAGATATACATGCGCTCCTAGAATTCGCTTTGAACGAGAATATTGACCTGACTCTTGCACTGCCCGATGATCCGCTTGCTCTCGGTATTGTGGATTTATTCCAAGCAAATGAACTGAAAATTTTCGGCCCTACAAAAGAAGCCGCTCAGCTTGAATCTTCGAAAGCATTTGCGAAGAAGTTCATGGACCGCAACAATCTTCCCACAGCACAGTTCAAAGTTTTCACTGATTTCGCTGAAGCAGACGCATACCTAGCAGCGCAAGACAGACCTCAAGTAGTCAAAGTAAGTGGCCTTGCTCTCGGTAAAGGAGTCTTCATATGCATGACGTATCCTGAGGCACGCGCTGCTGCCGAGGATATTCTCGTTCGTAATATATTCGGTGAATCAGGGCGAGAGATTGTCGTCGAAGACTTCATGACGGGCCCTGAGATATCTATACATGCTTTCTCAGATGGTAAGAATCATTCTCTTTTCCCGACTTCTCAGGATCATAAGAGAGTGGGTGAAGGCGACAAGGGTCCGAACACAGGTGGCATGGGAACTATTGCCCCGCTTCCATTTGTATCTCATGGTCTGATACAGAAGATCGAAGAGACGATAGTGGCTCCTACTCTAGTATCGATGACGCACGAGAGTGTGCCATTCTCAGGTGTGCTTTATCCTGGACTCATGCTTACAGAGAATGGTCCGAAAATTCTAGAGTATAATGCGCGCTTTGGCGACCCAGAGACACAGACATATATGCGATTTCTTGAAAGTGACATTGTTGACATATTCCTCGCTTGCATAGAAGGCAAGCTCTCACAACTCGAAATTAAATGGAAAGATTGCTACGCCTGCACTATCGTCCTTGCGTCCGGTGGGTACCCAGGTGACTATACGAAAGGTAAAGTTATAAGTGGCATAGCAGATGCGGAGCAAGATCCACATGTCATAGTATTCCATGCGGGGACAACCATGAAAGACGGGAATTTGGTCACAAATGGTGGGCGAGTATTGGGAGTAAGCGCTGTGGGGAATACTTTGGAGGAAGCTCTTCAGACTGCATATAATGCTGTAAATAAAATCCATTTTGAAGGTATGCAATACAGGAGAGACATAGGCAAAAAAGCACTATTGCTAAAGTAGTATTTTTATTGTAGGCTTAAATTAATTGTATCTTCATTTTTCAAGAATTTAAATTGTTTGGCTATGACTAATGAGCAAATAATAGCTTTTGATCGAGAAGGGAAGAGTCAAAGGTTAAATGATTTTTTGGAAACTTCCTTAACCTCCTACTTTGTAGGTGGAGTGTCGGATGGATCAGGTTTTTTGGAGTCTGAAAAGGTATCTAAGAAAAAGATTTATCAACCCGAGAATGATTTTCGTTTAATAGACGACGATCTCCACTTTCAGGATGGACACTAAAAATAAAACCCTAAACAAAGGCCTCCGGCCTTTTTTTATTGCCCAAACGATGTTAAAGTTAGAATATGAAGCAAAGAATTGGAATTGTCGGTGGGGGACAGCTAGGCCGTATGCTCGCACAAGCAGCTCACAAGTTGGGTTTCTATGTGACTGTGCTCGACCCACAAGCGGGATCGCCTGCAGGACAGGTATCAGATGCACAAATAGTCGGAAGCTTCAAAGACAAAGAAAGTATTTTCAAGCTTGCTGAAGTGTCCGACTTCATAACTTTCGAGATAGAGTCCGCCAATGCTGAAGCACTAGAGGAGCTAGTAGTGCGGGGTGTATCCGTGAACCCAGAACCGAACGTACTTAAAATTATTAAAGATAAATTTGAACAGAAAGTATTCCTCCGTGAGCACGACATACCAGTCGCGGACTTCGCTCTCATAGATAGTGTAGATGATTGCTACAAGCAAGGCGAGATTTTCGGCTATCCATACTTACTGAAAGCTCGCTTTGATGCATATGATGGGCGAGGGAATAGAGTTATAAAAAGTAAAGATGATATAGAAGATGCATTTAAGGAACTTTCAAAAAGTACTCTTTATGCCGAGAAGTTCGTGCCATTTACGAAAGAGCTTGCAGTAGTTTCTGCGCGCGGTGTGGACGGGGAGATTATTTCTTTCCCGGTGGTGGAGACAGTGCACAAGAATAATATTTGCCACATTGTGCGCTCGCCTGCACCAGTGCCACATGAAGTTATAAATAAAGCCAAAACTATTGCAGAACGTGTTTTGTCTGTACTTGGTGGTGTCGGAGTGTATGCAGTTGAAATGTTCTTAACTGAAGATGGGGAAGTGCTAGTGAATGAGATAGCTCCGCGAGTGCACAACTCGGGTCACCACACCATAGAAGCGTTTTCCATGTCTCAGTTTGAAGCTCACATACGAGCTATCACTGGCATGCCACTTGTGGATCCTTTGCCTCTTGCTCATCATGCAGTGATGGTGAATATCTTGGGTGGTCGTGAGGGTGAAGCTTTATTTGATGGGAATTATACGTATGATGGCGAACCTTCTCTGTCAGTCCATATATATGGTAAAATGGATACACGCCAGGAACGCAAAATGGGGCATATAACAGCGCTTGCAGATAGCCTAGAAGAGGCAGAAGAGAAAGCTTTAGAAGTAAGGAAGAGTATAGAGATTTAGAACTTTCACAAAATAGTCTTCTCGAAATGCACGAATAATTTGAAGCTTCAAATTTTCTCTGCTCGTCGCTCAAGAAAATAATAATCGTTACACTCATTTATTTTCTAAGCTCCTGTGCAAGACATTTCTCAAAGACTATTTTGTTTCAGTAAAAATAATATGAAAAAAATAAAAGTAGGAATAATAATGGGTTCGGATTCAGATCTTGCGGTTATGCAAGATGCTGCAAGTATTCTTGATGATTTTAATGTGGCTTATGAGATGACTATCGTATCAGCGCATCGCACACCTGATGTGCTATTTGAATATTCAAAAAAAGCCATCACCAAAGGATTGAAAGTTATTATTGCAGGTGCTGGAGGTGCAGCACATTTGCCGGGAATCACTGCGTCCATGACTGTGCTCCCTGTGATAGGTGTTCCTGTAAAGACGAAGACGATGGACGGACTTGATTCACTTTTGTCTATTGCACAAATGCCGCCTGGTGTACCCGTAGCTACTGTTGCAGTAAATGGAGCGAAGAATGCAGGATTACTTGCAATACAGATACTAGGACTTACAGATAAGAAATTACAGAAGAAGATGGTAGATTATAAGAAGAAGATGAATGTAGAAGTGAAAGGCAAAGCGAAGAAATTACAAAAAGTCGGATATAAGAAATATTCGATATAACATGTCAGACTTATACACACAATCAGGAGTAAATATAGATGCGGGGAATGAAGCAGTTTCTCGTATAAAAAAAGACGTCGCTTCTACTCACACAAGCGCAGTGCTTACTGGTATCGGTAGCTTCGGTGGGCTCTATGATATAGGGGAGGTTTTGAAATCTTACAATCACCCAGTCCTCGTGCAGAGTATCGATGGTGTAGGGACGAAGCTCTCTGTCGCTCGGATGATGAATAAATACGATACAGTCGGAGAGGATATAGTGAATCACTGCTGTGATGATCTGCTTGCTATGGGTGCGCGATCACTTACATTCCTTGACTATGTAGCGCATGATAAGCTCGATCCTATTGTGATGGAAGCAATGGTGGGAGGTATGGCGAAAGCTTGCAGGGAGAACGGAGTGTCCCTCATCGGTGGCGAGACTGCAGAGATGCCAGGAGTGTATACAAGTGGCGAGCACGATATAGCCGGGTGCATTACTGGAGTAGTAGAAAAAGATAAAATTATAACAGGGGATAGAATACAAGAAGGCGACATCATACTCGGATTTCCTTCGAGTGGTCTACATACGAATGGCTTTTCCCTTGCACGTAAAATACTTTTTAATATTGCAGGTCATAAAGTGGAGGACAATGTTCCTGAGCTTGGCATGAGTGTAGGTGAAGCATTGCTACAAGTACATGTGAATTACTCTGTGCCTGTGCTTTCGATGCTTGATCGTGGTATAGATATCCGAGGCATAGCTCACATAACAGGTGGGGGATTCATTGAGAACATTCCGCGAGTATTGCCCGAGGCTCTTGATGCAGAGATTGCGAAAGGTACTTGGCCTATGCTTCCTCTATTTTCATACTTACAGAAAGTGGGTGAGGTGCCAGAGGAAGAAATGTATAGAGTATTCAATATGAGTATCGGACTTGTTCTGATAGTTCCACAAAAGGAAAAAGAAAAGATTGAGAATATCTTAAAAGATTACCCACAATTTAAAATTTTTGAAATAGGGAAGATTATCAAAGGCGACAAGAAGGTAGTATTTAAATAAAATAATGAATATCGAAAAAATACAAGAACATATAAACGACGTAATCAAAGAAACTAATTTAGAAGGATTAGGAGTTAAGAAGGTGGGGAAAGTTCGTGATATTTATATTGGAGAGGAGACTATTAAGCTGGTTGCTACAGACAGGCACTCATCTTTCGATCGGATTATTGCTCATATACCATTCAAAGGTGAAGTGCTTAATCAGATTAGCTTATTCTGGTTCGAGAATACGAAAGATATAATAAAGAACCATGTTATAAGTGCGCCCGACCCGAATGTTTTGGTAGCACAGAAGTGTACACCACTACCGATAGAGTGTGTTATGCGTGGATATATTACTGGAGTCACAGGTACTTCACTTTGGACTGCTTATAAAGATGGCAAGCGTGATTTCGGAAATTTTGTGCTTGAAGATGGTTTGGATAAGAATCAAAAGTTACCTGAAGCAGTATTCACTCCGACAACGAAGTCCGATGAGCATGACAGGCCTATTAGTCCGGCAGAAATTGTAGCGGAAGGATTACTCACACAGGAGATGACAGATGAAGTAGAGCGTGTATCAAAGGCACTATTTGCTCGAGGGCAAGAGATAGCAGAGCGTAGTGGACTTATACTTGTAGATACGAAGTATGAATTTGGTCTTGATAGTGAAGGCAAGCTGACCCTTATAGATGAGATACATACACCCGACTCATCTCGGTATTGGAAGAAAGACACATATAATGATAGATTAAGTATGGGGCAGGAGCCAGAGTATTTTGATAAAGAGTTCCTCCGTCTGTGGTTCAAAGACAATTGTGATCCGTATAAAGATGAAGTACTGCCCGAGGCACCACCGGCACTTGTCGCCGAGCTTTCTCGCAGGTATATAGAGATATATGAGACGATTACCGGCAAGGCATTCGATCATGATTTCAGCCTGCCGATAATTGATAGGATTATTAATAATTTGAAAAGTGTAGCAAAGTCAAAATAACTTTCCCAGAGGGTCCGGAAATTTCTTGGGAGAAATTTCCTCATTGTTCGCTCCGTCGAGCCTCACCAGCCCCTCTGGTAAAATTATTCTGACTTTGCTTAGAAAAAAATGCAAAGCACAAACATAAACCCACTAGACGGACGATATTACGAGAAGACTCGCGCACTTGCGCCATACTTTTCTGAGTATGCACTTATGAAGTACAGAGTCATGGTGGAGTGCGAATTTTTTATTAGTTTGTCCGAAGTGAAAGGTATTGGTTTACGCAAGCTCACAAGTGTTGAAGTAGGGAAGGTCCGTGCTTTATATCAGAATTTTACTGAGGCCTCTTATAAAAAGATCAAGAAGCACGAGAAGGTAACCAATCACGATGTGAAAGCAGTCGAGTACTTCATGAAAGATGAATTAAAGAATACGAGCCTAGCGAATACTCTCGAGTGGGTGCACTTCGGACTAACATCTGAGGATACGAATAATTGCGCATACGCACTCATGCTTGCATCCGGCACGAAGAATGTAATCCTCCCCGCACTTACAGATATAAACAAAACTTTGAAAGAATATGCCAAGGTGTATGCGCGTACTCCGATGCTTGCCCGCACTCATGGTCAGAGCGCAAGCCCTACAACTTTAGGCAAAGAGTTTGCAGTTTTCGCCGATAGGCTTAGAAGACAAATATTCCTCCTAAATAAATTTAAAGTAATGGCCAAGCTAAACGGTGCGACTGGTAATTACAATGCATTTGTGGCAGCATACCCTAGTGTTAATTGGCCCGTCTTTACGAAAAAGTTCATAGAGCGCCTGGGCAAAGTCGAAGGTGTATCACTCTGCCCCAACTTGATAACAACTCAGATAGAACCACATGATACTTATGTTGAGCTATCCGATATGATTCGCCATATTAATAATATTCTTATAGATTGTAATCAAGATATGTGGCGGTATATAAGTGATGGATACCTAATACAGAAAGTGAAGAAGGGTGAAGTGGGCTCATCGACTATGCCTCACAAAGTAAACCCGATTGATTTTGAGAATAGTGAAGGGAACTTGGGTCTTGCCAATGCTTTGTTCACATTCTTCTCAAACAAGTTACCTATATCACGACTTCAGCGCGACCTGTCCGACTCTACAGTAGAGCGTGCATTTGGAACTGCGTTTGGCCACTCTTTGCTTGCATATAGTTCACTTGCGAAGGGTCTTGGTAAGATAAGTGTGAATGAAGCTCGTATCCTATATGATTTACTTGCACATCCAGAGATAGTAGCCGAAGCCATACAGACAGTCCTTCGTCGTGAAGGGTACCCGATTCCTTATGAAGCACTCAAAGATCTTACTCGTGGCAAAGAAGTGACTATGGAGGACTTTGCACAATTTATCGATAATTTGAAAATCTCAAATAAGCTAAAGTTGGAGCTCAAGAAATGGACTCCGACATCTTATACGGGTATAGCTCCCAAGTTAGCATTAATGTAAAAATATGAATAAAGAAAAGAAGAAAATTGTAATACTGGGTGGAGGCTTCGGTGGACTTTATACTTATAAAGGTTTGTATAAATATTTCGAGCACGACGATATTGATATAACGATAGTGAATAGGAATAACTACTTCCTCTTCACTCCTATGCTTCACGAAGTTGCGACGGGAGGTATATCACATCACCAAGTTGTAGAATCTATCCGTCAGATTATATACAAGACGAATGACAAGCTCCACATTGCAGAACTCGAATCTATTGATTGTATCAATCAGAAAGTAAAGACAACTTTAGGTGAATTAAAGTACGATGTGCTAGTTGTGGCACTAGGTGCGACGACGAATTTCTTCAACACTCCTGGTGCCGAGGAGCATGCACTAGTACTGAAAGATTTACGTGATGCTATTAAGCTTCGTAACCTCCTTATACAAAAGTTCGAAGATGCTTCAGAGATGAACGAAGAAGATAGAAAGAAGGAATTAACTTTCGCTGTGGTGGGTGGAGGTCCGACAGGAGTAGAGATAGTGACAGAAATGGCTGAACTTATAAATGATACACTCATGAAGTATTATCATGGAATTATAAAGTGTGAGGATGTAACTTTATCACTTATAAATCAAAGTAGTGAAGTATTAAATCCTTTCCATGAATCATTACGCAAAGAAGCTCTGGAAGTGCTAAAGGATAGCGGAGTAAAAGTCATGCTTAATACTAGCGTCAAAGAAGTAAGGAAGGACAGCGTGGTGCTAGGTGATGATTCAGTATTACCAGTAAGTACTGTTGTGTGGACTGCTGGAGTCAAGCCCAATACTCCCGTGTTCTCAAGCCCAATACATCTTGATAAAGGTGGCAGAGTGATAGTTAATTCATATCTACAGATTGAGAATTACCCGAATGTATTTGTGCTAGGTGATGTAGCAAGCTTCGCTCTTAAGCCCGAAGATAGGCCTCTGCCTATGCTTGCTCAAGTCGCAGTAAGCCAAGGCGCGCATGTAGGGAGGAATATAAAAAGGTTACTCGAAGGTGGAGAGCTCGCGCCATTCTCTTTTAAGCTAAAAGGTAGCCTGGTATCACTTGGGCAATGGCGAGCAGTGGCGGATATTTATGGATTTAAATTCTCTGGTCCTCTTGCTTGGTTCGTCTGGCGTACGATATACCTATTCAAATTCTTATCGAAATCAAAACGAATTAAAATTGTTGTCGACTGGACAGTGAATATATTCTATCCTCGTGATATAACGAAAGCTTAATATGAATCAAGGGAATACATGGGATAGGGAATACAGGAATCCAAAACTCGTCACGAAGAATGACGGCCCGAATGCTGATACTTTGCGGTTCTTGAAATTTCTTAAAAAAGATCAGAAGTTTGTAGTTGAAGATAAGAGCATTCTAGACCTTGGTTGTGGTACAGGAAGGAATGCGAATTACCTAGCAGAGAAAGGTAATAATGTAATAGGAATTGAAATATCAAAAACAGCATTAAACCTTGCTATTGCTCGTGTGAAAGACGGAGGTGTGAAAGTTGACTATAGACTCGGTGATATAGGGCAGAAGTATGAGCTAGAAGATTCATCGATAGATATAATACTAGATGTGACTTCATCGAATTCTCTCGATGAGAAAGGGCGAGAAGTTTATCTGGCAGAATGCAATCGAGTACTGAAGGATGGAGGGTATATGTTCGTCCGCGCACTTTGCAAAGATGGCAATAAGAATGTGAAGAATTTGCTCAAAGATAGCCCAGGTAAAGAATATGACACTTACATATTAAAAGAAATTGGCTTAACAGAGCGTGTATTTTCTCGTGAAGATTTTATGAAAATGTATGGACAATATTTCAAAATACTATCTTTGACGAAGAAGACAAGCTACTCTACTTTTAACGACCGTATCTACAAGCGCGACTACTGGCTAACCTATTTGCAGAAATAATATCCCTTTATTATTTTAGTTGTTACTTGATGCTATCCCAAATAATTTCAAACAACTGTTTCTGCATTTTCATAGTAGCTTTGTTTTCTATAACAAAACCAATAACAAGTCAGTATAACCCTATTCAGAAACTTTTTTGTATAAATTAGTATACATAATTCCATTAGTATCAACCCTTTCAAATCCGACGTCTGTAAGTTTTAATATTTTATTCTGATGCCGTCCTTCTAAGTTTGAATTTACTGATAGAACGTAGGCACCTACAGGAACGACATCTCCTATTTTAAGAACAAGCATAGCACGATATAAATCTTCTTCTCCATCTTTCGGGCTAGATATAATATTATCAAATCCTCCAATGAAGATATTTGATGATCCATTTGGGGTATCTTTTAAATAAACTAATAAATCTTCCTGAACTTGTGTAATATGGGGATTATCTGATATCTTTGTAGCTTTTTGATATTTATCTACGGCAGTATATCCTGCAGGTTCGGGTAAACCAGCCTTGTCTATATTATTTGAATAAGGGTCATTTTGATTTGGATGATACATCCCACCATCTCTCCAATTTCCTTTATAAAGTAAATCAAGCAACTCCCCATCGTCATTTTTAAGATCTCCAGCTGCTAGGTCAATAATAGGATACTTTTTCAATGCTTCACAGAAATCATTAAAAATTTCTGGAGAAACTACTTTTTTAAACCTAGAAAGACAGTCAGTTGTAAAAGACGTAAACCGTTCACTTATATCTTTATTGAGACCTTTTATTTCTTCCGGAGTGAAGTTTTTGATTTTCTCACGTAGATCTTTCTTTAACAATTCAAAATCCGAAATTACCTTACTCGTATCTTGAGTCGCAGGTTTCATTGCTGGAGAATCTACTTTACTATCAAACGGATTACTCATGCTCATGTCAATATTATAGCTTAATATAAGCCTGGTATCAAGATTTTGTAAAATACCTCGTTATGCCACCTGTTTTTTATAGTATAATAATTGCTATATGGCACAAATAAAAACAAAAGAAGAAATAGAGAAAGTTAAAAAGGCATGCAAGGTGACGGATGATATTTTTGATTTAATCTTGAAACAAGATTTGAAGAAGATGACAGAGGTAGAGCTTCGGGATTTTATACTAGGGGAGATAAAGAAAAGAGGTTTGAAGCCAAGCTTCCCACTGATAGTTAGTGGAGGTAAACGTGCGGGAAATGAAATACACCCACAATCAACAGATAATAAATTATACGGTTTTGTTATTATTGATTTCGGAGTAGTGTACGAGCGATATATGTCGGATATGACAAGAACTATTTTTATAGGGAAACCCACAAAAGAAGAGAAAGATTTATATAGTCTAATGTTGAAATCTGAAGAGTTAGGTATAAATATAGCTACGACAGGAATGCATTGTGCTGATGTAGATGATATAGTTCGTAATTCACTAGGTAAATATAAAAAGTACTTTATCCATATACTAGGCCACGGAGTAGGGAAGAAGATTCACGAAGAACCAAAACTTTATCATAAGCTCACAAAGCCAATCTTAAAAGAGAATATGGTCATAACCATAGAGCCTGGTGTATACATGAAGAATAAATTGGGAATTCGCATAGAAGATACATGCCTAATTACAAAGAAGGGTTGTATCACACTTACGAAATCAACTAAAAAGTTAATTATGATAAGATAAGCATATGACTATTGGAGTATTTGATTCAGGCTTGGGTGGACTATGGATACTGAAGTATCTAAGGGAAGAGCTACCCAACTATAACTTTATATATTATGCCGATCAGGCGCATATTCCTTATGGATCTCATACGAGGGAAGAGATAGTAGAGTTCTCATCTAATATTACTGACTTCTTGATTGCAAAGGATTGCGAGCTTGTAGTTGTCGCTTGTAATACTGCGACTTCGGCTGCAATAGATATACTACGCGAGAAATACGATATACCATTTGTGGGTATCGAGCCTGCGATCAAGCCTGCAGGAGAGCATTCCCAGACTGGGCACATAGGAGTGCTTGCGACGAAAGTGACAGCAGAAGGACAAAAATTACAAGAGAATATAGATAAGTTCGCAAGTAATGTAGAAGTGCATACTGTGGTGGGTTATGGCTTAGTAGAACTTGTAGAAGAAGGGAAGGGTGATAGTGATGAAGCAGAGAAACTTTTACGCGAATATTTAGAACCACTAATCGAGCAAGACATAGACGAGCTCGTTCTCGGCTGTACACACTATGCATTCCTAATAAATCGGATAAAGAAAATAGTAGGAGATAAAGTGCAGATCATCGACCCAGCACCATCCGTAGTTAAGAGGGTGAAGCAATTGATAGAAGAGAATAATATCCCTCCAGTAGATAATAAAAAAGAACCTGAGATTTTGACTTCAGGTTCTGATGTAGTAAAAGTGAAAGAATTTTTTATAAATATTTCTGAATTACAGTAATTAAATCTTTATTAACATCAACATTATCACTAGTTCGTCCGTCGTACATACTATTCTCCTCTTCTACAGGTTCTGAGTACAATGTGAGCAAATTCCATCTTTTCTCTTGATAATTTAAAACAACTGAGACAGATTCATTTATTATAAAAGATACTGGAAAATCTTTTCGCGGAGCATTAAAACTTACTTTCCAATCAGAAGGGAAAGAAAGGCTCGGTATAGAGGACATAAACTCTTGTAATTCCTTTTGCTCTTTTAGTAAGAGTTCTCTTTCTGTACTTAATTCAGAGAGATTATTCATATTAGGATTAAGACTTTCTTTCATAAGTACATTTTATCAAGATTTAACTTGCTATGCAAATTTCTATTTTTCCCCAATTTGTTGTCTCCACATGGCGGCGTAGAGGCCTTTTTGGTCTATGAGGCTTTGGTGAGAACCACTCTCTATAATCAGCCCCTTTTCAAGGACGTAGATACGATCAGCATGCATGATAGTAGAAAGTCTGTGAGCGATAAGGACGGTGATATGCTCTTTTGCTTCACTTATGGATTGTACTGTTTTTGATATTTCTTCTTCAGTAATTGAATCTAGTGATGAAGTCGCTTCATCGAATACTAGAAGCTTCGGCTTGCGAAGGAGCGCACGAGCTATAGATAAGCGCTGCTTCTCACCACCGGAGACTTTCACTCCACCTTCACCTATGACAGTGTCGAGTCCTTTCTCAGCACGAGCAAGAAGTGTCTGGCATGAAGCTTTCTCAAGCACATCTAGACACATTGCATCCGTCGCATCAGGATTTACGAATAATAAATTCTCGCGAATAGTTCCTGCGAATAGTTGTGTGTCCTGAGTGACGAATCCTATTTGAGAGCGAACTGTGTCGATATCTATTTTGTTATAGGAAGTATTGTTGTATTTTATATCTCCAACTATTGGCTGATATAGTCCAACAAGGAGCTTCACTAGTGTAGTCTTGCCAGAGCCAGAAGGGCCGACGAATGCTATAGTCTCACCGCGCTTGGCGTCAAACGATACACCACCAAGGGCTTCAGTGTTTGCAGATTTATGCTTGAATTTCACACTTTCAAATGATAATGATTCTATCTTATCGATTTTAATCGCGCCTGTAGGTTTTTGTTCTATAGGAGCCTCTATTATTTGCTTAAAGTTCTCGAGGCTTGCTTCGCTCTCTCGGTAAGTGCTGATTATATTGCCAAGTTCTTGGAGTGGCTGGAATAAGAAGAATGAATAAATCCAAAGAGAGAAGAATTCACCGAAAGTAATTTTCTGCGTAAATATAAGGTAGAGCATTATGAATAGTATCGCAGTTCGTACGAAGTTCACAATAGTTCCTTGAATGAAGGATAAGCTACGTAGATATTTCACTTTCTTTAATTCAAGAATGAGTATCTTGTCCGTAGTGCTATTAAGGCGATCGATTTCCTGCTTGGATAAACCTAAGCTCTTAACTAATTCAATATTGCGGAGCGATTCAGTTGTAGTACCGGCGAGGGCTGCTGTCTCTTCGAATATCTTTTTCTGAACCTTTTTTATTTTGTTTGATAATAAAAAGCTTGTCCCACCTATAAGAGGAATAGCAAGGAAGTAAAGTGGTGCTATCGGCCAGTAAACTTTCATCGCATAAATCATAACGAAGATGAAGCCAACCAAAGAAATGAAAACGACATTAATTAATCCATTGATTAATTTCTCTGTATCAGTGCGTGCTTTCTGAATTTTGCCTAATGTTTCACCACTGCGTTCATCCTCGAATTGTTGGTAAGGTAGCTCGAGTGAGTGCTTGATACCATCGGCATACATTTCTGCTCCGACTTTCTGTGTAATTGTATTTACATAATAGTCTTGGAAATTCTTCGCGACGCGTGATACGAAAGCGACACCTACAGCAGCAAGTAGCAGCAAGCCCACACCTCTTATAAATTCGTTCAAAGTATAATGGTCGAATTTCGTCGCATAGTTATCAATAACATGGCGGAAGATTAAAGGATCGAGTAAAGAGAAGACTTGGTTTATAGTGGCAAGTGCGAGTGCAAGGATGAGGACTTTCCAATACTTTGTAACATATGGGTATAATATTTTCATTGCTTGATTATAGCTTATTTTCTCATTTTATCTATAGTCTAGTATAATGAGTCTATGCATAAGGCGACTTTCGAACAATCCTATAAAATGCTCAATAACAAACAGAAAGAAGCTGTGGATACTATCGATGGCCCTGTGATGGTAGTGGCAGGCCCAGGTACAGGGAAGACAGAAGTACTCGCTCTTCGTATTGCAAACATATTGATAAAAACAGACATTGGTCCACATGGAGTATTATGTCTGACATTTACGAATTCCGGAGTCTTTGCTATGCGCGAACGTCTGAAGAAATATATCGGTGAAGCATCAGGTGAAGTCCAAGTCTCTACCTTCCATAGCTTTGCACAGAAAATTGTAGAGAAGCACTATGCTCTTCTTGATATGGAATCTATGCCTATCCTTATCGATGAGCAAGACTCTGTTTTACTTTTTGATGAAATTCTACACAAGAATGAGTGGGAGTACTTGCGTCCTCGTAATAACCCATCACAATATTTCCATGATTTAAAGTCACTAATATCATTATTGAAGCGTGAGTCTATTACGGCAGAAAGTTTCGGTAAGATGATCGATGAGGAGATAAAAATTATAGAGAATGATCCTGAAAGTATTTCTAGCCGAGGCGAGAGTAAGGGTCAACTGAAAAAGGAAGTGGAGAAGAAGATAGAGTCGTTGTTGCGATCCAAAGAAGCAGTAACATTTTATGCCATTTATGAGAAGACGAAAAGGGAACAAGGCTACATGGATTACGATGATGTGCTTGCTTATGCGCTCAATATTATAAATATTTCAGATGATGTGAAGTCCGAGATACAAGAGAATAGTCAGTATGTCCTAATAGATGAGCATCAAGATTCGAGTGGTATACAGAATCAATTCCTCAAAACAATTTGGAGTGAAGTTGAGCGACCGAATATATTCGTAGTGGGGGATGACCGCCAGCTTATCTATGGCTTCGGAGGAGCATCGGTCACATTCTTTGAAGAATTCAAAAGTTCATTTGGTAAAGCGCACCTGATAACACTTGTGGATAATTATCGCTCTACTCAAGACATTCTTGATACTGCAGATGTACTACTTACGAGCACAATGGCCGAAGGTAAGCTCATAAGTAATACGAAAGAAAGTTCTATTGTTGAGCTCTACACTTGTGAATATGAGCGTGATGAAGTACTGCTCGCAGGTCAATTATTCAAAAGTCATATTGATAATGGTGTAGAGCCTAGTCATTGTGCACTGCTCGTGCCGAAGAATAGGAATGTACGCTCTGCTGTAAGAATACTCAAAGACATGGGTCTTCCTGTATCCGTCGGTAACAATAGCTCGTTCTTCGATATGAATGAGACTTATATTTTGAAAAATATTCTGAAAGCCATAAATGATCCTTATGATAGCGTGGCTTTAGGTGAATTATTATTCATACCCAACTCTAGTATTGCACCGCTTGAAGCTCACGCATTTCTAAAGTCTACCAACACCAGGAATCTTTCTGTTGAAGATTTTACTAAATATACAAAAGATAATAGTGTAGATTTATTCTCAGATAGTAATCCTATAAGAGCTCTTGGTAAAAGTCTGGAATCTTTTATGGAGATAAATAAGAACGGAGATATTTACACATTATTACAATTGATAGGGAAAGAATTCTTCATAGATAAAACAGGGGAGCATGATGAGCTAGTACGATACGCGGAAGTGATTCGCACATATTTGCACCTCGCATTATCACACATAGAGAAACATCCACATACAACTCTTGGCGAGTTCATCGAATATTTAGATAGATTAGAATCATACAATCACCACATACCACTTGCGACAATTGGAGTGCAATCAGGTATAAATGTGATGACACTCCATGCTTCGAAAGGGCTTGAATTTGATGTAGTTCACATAGCTCACATGAATGAGAACAGCTTGATGAACGGTAGGAGAAGAGGCTTTATCCTGCCTGAATCAATAGAGAATATAGTTGAAACGAAAGATGAATTAACAGCCAAAAGAGAACTTTATGTAGCAATTACAAGGGCGAAAAGGCATTGCACTGTGTCATATGCGCAAACTTCACTCTCTGGTAGTACGCTTACTGTCGCTCGCATTATCGGAGAAATAGGTGAGAAGAATATCAAACAGAATAAAGTTGAGGATTCGATAAAAATAATAGGCGGGGAAAATCCACTTACTTATATAGAGAATAATTCACAGAAAGAAATAGTAGGGATGAAGGAGTTAGCAGATATCGTCGCTAAAGAGTATATGGATAAGAATGTGTCTGTGACACTACTTAATAACTTTTTCGAGTGTCCGTGGAAATGGTATTTCAATAGCTTCCTCCAGCTTCCAACGCCGAAGACTGAGAGCTTAACTTTGGGTAGTGTGGTGCATATAAGTATAGAGAAAATATTAAAAGATAAAATAAAAGTCACAGATAAAGTTCTCGGAGAGATAGTAGAAAATGCTCTTGATAAAGAAATAGTTAAAGATAAATCATTACGACAAAGAATAAATAAAAATGCGAAAAAGATATTAACAAATTGGGCGCGCAATTACTATCCACACATACATAGTAGTTACATGACGGAGCGCTCTGTGTCGTACCACGATAAGAATTTCCCTCACTTGAAAATGTACGGCAAAATAGACTTAACCGAGAATTATGATGGGGGTATAACTGTGACAGATTTCAAAACTGGTAGCTCAAAGACAAAGGGTATGATAGAGAAGCGTGATGAAGAAGGTAGACTAAGTACCTTGATGCGTCAGCTTGCTATGTATTCGTATTTACTCACGGGGCAGAATGTCACACAGTCGAAATTACTATTCCTCGAAGTTGACCATAAAGATAAAAATGCAGTTTATAGTGGCAAAGTAACACAAGAGGAGATAGATTTACTTGTGCGTGATATAAGTGACTATGACAAAGCACTTTCATCTGGTGGCTGGACTACTCGCACATGTAACTTCAAGCCTTACGGAGGCGAGCAGTCAGAATGCGAATATTGCAAAAAATCAGAGATATATAAAAACAAATAAATACAGAATTTTGAAAAAAGATGAGAAAAATGCTATATTTTATAAATGTCTAAAGATTCTAAAGGAAGCCCTGCCCGAAATGTTACGCATAGCGTGGCAGGCGGGTTGCACCCACTTACTATATTACAAGATGAGGCCTATGAAGTATTCTCAAAGCTCGGTTTTGAGGTAGCTACAGGCCCAGAACTTGAAACTCTTTGGTATAACTTCGACGCCCTAAATGTACCTAAAGATCACCCTGCTCGCGACATGCAGGATACTTTCTATATTAAGAATGTTAATGCTTCGTCGGAAGTAGTCTCCGAAAAGTCCTCGGATCTCCTCGCGAATACGCTCGGCCAGACTATTTCGTATCCAACTTCCGACTCCGCCCATGTGCTACGTACTCACGCGACGAATGTGACAGCGCGTACACTTAAAAGAATGGTAGATGAAGGGTTGAAAGAAATTGCTTCTATCACAGTCGGGAAAGTTTTCCGTAATGAAGCTACAGACATAACTCATGAAATGCAATTCTATCAGATAGATGGATGCATGGTTGGGGAGAATGTAAATCTTTCACATATGAAAGCAGTGCTTATAGAATTCTACAAGAAAGCACTTGGTCCTGATGTAGAAATAGAGTTCCGTCCCAGCTTCTTCCCATTCACTGAGCCTTCTGTAGAAGTACATGCGAAGTTCAACGGTAGGTGGCTCGAAATGATGGGTGGAGGAATGCTACATCCGAATGTTCTGCGTAATGCAGGACTAGATCCTGAGAAAGTACAAGGCTTTGCGTTCGGTGGAGGAGTAGATCGTATAGCGATGATTCGCTGGAATATTCCTGACGTGCGATTATTTTACCAAGGAGACCTTAGAATTAATCAATTCTAAGGAGTTATAAAGTAGAAAGTTAAAAGTTAAAAGTTATAAAGTTTTTATGAAAGTTGAAAAATTTGAAGACATAATAGCTTGGAAAAAATCAAAAGAATTAACTTTGATAATTTACAAAACATTTAATCAATGTAAAGACTTTTCTTTTAAAAATCAGATAGAAAGGGCTTCAGTTTCTATTATGAATAATATTGCTGAAGGATTTGAAAGGCAAACAAATAAAGAATTAAAGAATTTTTATATATTTCAAAAGGTTCTTGTGGAGAAGTAAGATCAATGTTAGGCTTAGCTGTAGATTTAAAATATATAGATCAAAATAAATATTCCGAATTAGAAAAATTATCATTAGAAATTTCAAGAATACTTTCTGGATTTATCAAAACCCTATGAATTACTTTCAACTTTATAACTTTATAACTTTATAACTATGTTTATTTCTTACAATTGGCTAGAATCATATATATCTGATATCCCTGAACCTCATCATCTAGAGAGTATTTTTACTTATCATCTTTGTGAAGTTGAAAGTGTTACTGCTATTGAAAGTATAGATGGCAAGAAAGATTGGATTTATGACTTGGGTATATTACCGAATCGGGCTCATGATTTGCTATCACACCAGGGTGTTGCTCGTGAGCTTGCGGGGCTTTTGGAGTTAACTTTTAAGGACCCTACTTCCATGTACAAGGTTCCTCCATCCGTAACGACTGACCTAAAAGTAGAAATTAATTCACCGAGTTGCCGTAGATATTCTGCGAGAATTGTCCGTAATATAAAGATAGGTCCATCACCAAAGTGGGTAGTAGAATATTTAGAGAACATAGGACAGAGAAGTATAAATAATATTGTTGATGCGACAAATATTGTGATGTATGACTGTGGTCAGCCGACACACGCATTTGATTTAGGGAAAATTACGAATTACGAATTACGAATTACTAATGCTAAAGAGGGAGAGGAATTGAAAGTCGTAGGCAGAGAAGGGATACTTGCGAAGTTAAAGGAAAATGATTTGACTATAACTAGTGGTGAGAAAATTTTAGCACTTGGCGGAGTCAAAGGTGGACTTGATTCTGGAATTACGGATGGGACGACTGACATAGTGCTTGAAGTTGCGAATTTCGATCCGACATCTGTCCGGAAAACTGCGCGCAGATTAGGACTTCTTTCTGATTCAGCGAAAAGATTTGAGAATGATTTATCGCCCTCACTTTGTGACTTTGCTATGCTTGAACTTTCAGGATTGATAGCTGAAATTTGCCCGGAAGCAACATTTGAAGATGTGGTGGATATATACCCGAATAAAGATTTACAAAAAGAAGTAAAAGTGGATTTTACCTTGGAAAATATAAACAAAATACTAGGTATAAGTATAACAGGTGAGGAGGTAGAAGACATATTGAAGAGGTATAATTTCACTTATAAGAAAGATGGTAATAACTTTACTCTCGAGGTGCCACCTATGCGACTAGATCTTACAAATACTAGCGACATAGCAGAAGAAATTGGCCGCATAATCGGCTACGATAAAGTAATTCCACAATTGCCAAAGATAAACTTTACTCCTAAAGAGAATCCTGTTTATGAGAATATAAAAAAGGCTCGCAATTACCTGGTAGAGAGTGGTTACAGGGAAGTGATGACTTATGCATTCACAGAAAAAGGTGAAGTGGAAGTACTTGCCTCTGCTAGTGATAAGAATTTCATGCGCACGAATCTAAGTGATGGACTTCGAAATGCATATGAATTAAATAAATTAAATTCTCAATTCCTAGGCCATGATGAAATTAAAATTTTTGAAATTGGGACGGTATTTAAAAATGGGGAAGAGTTCCTAAATATCGCATTCGTAAATAAAAAAGAAATGAAAGAAATGAGTTTAGATGAATTTATTCGAGATAATGCTTCGGAGGAGCTTCCTTCTGGGAGCACGAATATTTCCTTGGAGGGAAATTTCTCTGCTCGAGCCAGCTCTGCGCAAGGCTCTCATAACGAACTTCTTGCTTCACTTCCTGACTCCACGACTACAGACATTTCGTATTTCAAAATGTGGTCACTTTATCCATTTATGGTGCGTGATATTGCTGTTTGGGTGCCTGAAGATGTCGAAAGTAGTGTGCTTTCACAGGTTTATACGGAATTCGGCACAGAATTGCTACAAGGGGAGCCAAAACTCTTGGATATGTTCAAGAAAAATGGTAAAATATCTTATGCTTATCGATTGATTTTCCAGTCATATGACCGCACTCTAGAGACCGAAGAAGTGAATATGATAATGTCTAAAATTACAGAGAAAATAGCGTCTCTAGGGTATGAAGTCCGCTAGTAAAATTGACCAATAATTCTTCCGAAATTTAAAACAAAAGTTATCCACAAAAACCTTAAATAAAAAGCACTTTTTAGCTATTTTTACTATACAACTATGATATAATATAGTTGTATTTTATGTTTAAAAATTACAAGCAACAAATTTCAAATTTCGTACAAAGAATTTTAAGGAAAATTGCTCCTAAATTTTCTATACACTATGTCGTGTATACGATACTTTCTATCTTTGTTGCCTTTTCTATTTTCGGAATAGTAAGTGGAGCGACACCGAACCCAGGCCACCCATGGGCAGAGCTTGGAGATGGAGTTTTCGCTGTTACCAACAACCAGACAGGAGTCCGTACTTATACTTTCCCTGATGCGAATGCGACCATCCTCACTACGAATGCACTTGTGACTGTAGCTCAAGGAGGAACTGGTGCAGGGACATTTACTTCCAACGGAATTATTTACGGTAACGGTACTTCCGCTATGGGAGTCACTGCTGCAGGTATTACTGGTGAGTGTCTTATCGGTAATACTGGATCTGCTCCATCATGGGGGGCTTGTGGAAGTTTATCTGGCTCAGGTACTACGAATGAGCTTGCATACTTCTCGGGTCCAGGTGCTCTCTCTTCTCTTGCAACTGCAACCTATCCATCACTCACAGAAATTTCTTATGTCAAAGGGGTGACTTCAGGAATACAATCACAAATCAATGCAAAGTTCACACTTCCATCACTAACTTCAGGATCAGTCCTCTTCTCTGATGGCAGTACCATTGCACAAGATAATGCAAACTTCTTTTGGGATGATTCAACAAACAGATTGGGAGTTAACGTTGCTTCATCACCATCAGAGACACTTGATGTCGGGGGGAATGTCAGACTTTCTCCAGGAAGTGAGCTTTATATCGAGGGGACTATTCCTGCACGACGCGCTGTTCGTTTGTATAACAGTGGAGGGTTGAGTCAAGGAATGATTGATATCCAAAGAGACGGAGCTGTTAATATCCGACTTAATGCAAGTGGAGATAGCTATTTTGTAAACGCTGCAGCATCTTTGGGTATCGGTGACCCATCACCAGCGTCCATGCTTACTGTGGGCTCAGGTGATGCATTTCAGGTGAACTCGACCGGTGCTATTGTGGCAGCAACGGGACTCACTACTACAGGCACAATTGCACTTACTTCAGCAAACACTACCCAAGCTACCACAGCATCAGCATTAGTAGGAAACTTCAACTCCCTTACTACAGGTACTGGTGCATATCTTGCTTCATCAAGTCTTACATCGGGAAGATTAATTGATATTCAAATCTCAGGCACCGACGCAGGCGCGTCACAAACTGGTTTGAATATCCTCACTTCCGGTGCAACATCTACGAATGCTATCACTACGTACGGTGCGCAAATATCAAACACGAAAACAAATGCTACCTCAGGTACAAACGTAGCTCTCTACTTAGATGCATCAGGAGCTACAACTGCTAACTATGGGCTCATTGTAAATGCTGGAAACGTCGGTATCGGGACGAACACGCCGACTTTTCCGCTTACTGTTACTGGTGCGGGTACATTTACCGGATCTGTAGGTGTTGGGTTTAACCAGAATTTATATTTCGGCACGAACTCTGGTTATACTTCTGTTTCTGGAAATGGTTCAGGTACTGCTGATGCGACAAGTTTTCTTCAGTTCCGTGCTGGAGATGGAGAAAGAATGAGAATAGGTGGTGATGGTAACGTTGGTATTGGCGACACTACTCCTGCAGCGATGCTCACTGTCGGCTCTGGCGACCTCTTCCAAGTCAACTCCTCCGGTGCCATCGCCGCGGCTACCGGTATCACATCATCAGGAACCATCAACTTCTCTGGCCTCACAGCATCAAAGGTTGTATTCACTGATGCATCCAAGAACTTAACTTCCACTGGTATAGGTGCCAGTACAGACTTTATTAAAGGTGATGGATCACTAGATTCAAGTACATACCTCACCTCCGTTGGTACAGGGGTTGCAAACGAACTGACCTACTGGAGTGGAACAAATACTCTAGGTTCACTTGCAACTGTAACATATCCATCACTCACAGAAATATCATATGTCAAAGGGGTGACTTCAGGAATACAATCACAAATCAATGCAAAGTTCACACTTCCATCACTAACTACCGGTTCAGTACTATTCTCAAACGGTACAACAATCGTTCAAGACAATGCGAATTTCTTTTGGGATGATACGAATGATAGGTTGGGATTAGGGACAGCAAGTCCTGTATCCAAACTAACGCTCGGTGCAACACACTCATCGTTCGATTCTGTTGTGGGGACTGAATCTGTATCTGTTTCGTCCAGCGGGGCTACGTCAGGTCTTGTGTTTGCCGGTGAGAGTAGAGGCGCATCAGGTGCTTTTGCTGGCGCACTCATAGGGCTCTATAGTAATGACGGGGGAGCAATGTCTTCACTTGATCGATTGGGGGGCGTATTGTTTGGAGGGTCTTCTTCGGGGGCACAACCACTGCGCTCTACTGCTGGTATTGCTGCATATACTTCTCAAGCGTGGAGTGATGGTTCTGCATATGGAACAAGTCTCCGATTTGAGACAACTGCGAATAACTCTACTACGCGAAGTGAAAAAATGAGAATTGAGGCAAGTGGTAATGTCACTATTGGTTCTACTACTTCAACTTCATTATTCAACGTAGGCTCTGCTGCACAATTCCAAGTCACTTCTGGTGGTGCTATTACAGCAGCCACAGGTATCACATCATCCGGAACTCTCACGCTCTCCACAACACCTACAACTTCAGCAGGCTCATACGATCTCATCACTCGTAATACTGGAACTGGCGTTTTTGAAAAGATTGCATCAAACACACTTCCTATCTTTGCATCAGCTATCACGGGGACACCTAGTGCATCAACGTTCCTAAGGGGAGATGGAAGCTGGAGCGCGGTGAGTGGTGGGCTCTCTGATCTTGATTACGGCGATATAACAGTATCAGGAACAGGAACAGTAATGACTATCGATGCAAATACTGTTACTGACGGGAAATTGAGACAGTCTGCAGGAGTATCAGTCATCGGTAGAGAAACAAACACAACAGGAGATGTAGCTGATATCGTAGGTACAGGGAACCAAGTCCTTCGTCTTAATGGGGGAGGTACTGCACTTGCATTTGGAGCTATCAACATCGCTTCGTCGTCTGCTGTCTCTGGACTTCTCTCTCCAACAAACGGAGGTACCGGTGTGAACAATAGTGCAGGTAAAATAATTACCCTCGGAGGAGCGCTCACTACCTCTGGTGCATTTAATACTACATTTACCTCTACAGGTACAACAAATGTTACGCTCCCAACATCAGGTACACTTTATGGTACAGCGACAGGATCATTCACCTCTGCAGACCTTGCAGGATCACTCACAGACGAAACTGGTTCTGGCCTTGCTGTCTTCTCTACATCTCCAACCTTCACCACAGACATCACCACTCCACTTATTATCGGAGGAACAACTACAACATCACCACTGACACTTCGCTCAACTTCAGGAGTGGGAACAACAGGTGCAAATATTATTTTCCAAACAGGGAACAATGGAGCGACGGAAGCGATGAGGATACTTAATAGTGGAAACGTCGGTATTGGTCTTTCACCTGCAGAGAAACTTGATGTGGGAGGCAATGTCAGACTTTCTAAAGGGAGTGAATTGTATGTCGAAGGGGCAAACTCATCACGAAGAGTAGTCAGGCTTTATAATGGAAACTCAGATCAAGGTCGTATTGATATTCAAAGAAATGGAGTTGCTGTAATTGTTTTGAATGCAAACGGTAATAGTTATTTTAGGAATGAAGCAGCAAATCTGGGTATCGGAGATGTCACACCTGACTCAGCGTTCACCGTCGGCTCCACATCTCAATTTCAAGTAGATAGTACAGGAGCAATTATTGCAGCCACAGGTATCACATCAAGTGGTAGTATCACATTCTCAGGACTTTCTACGAATGGATTTGTTACTACATCAGGAGGAACAGGTGCACTTTCTGTAACCACACTCGGTAGTGGAATTTCTACATGGCTCTCTACTCCGTCATCTGCAAACTTAGCAAGCGCTCTCACAGACGAAACTGGTTCTGGCCTTGCTGTCTTCTCTACATCTCCAACATTCACCACAGACATCACCACACCACTTGTTATCGGAGGTACCACTACTACATCTCCACTAACGCTTCGCTCAACTTCAGGAGTGGGAACAACAGGTGCAGATATTATTTTCCAGACGGGGAACAACGGAGCCACTGAAGCGATGAGGATACTTAATAGTGGGAATGTGGGGATTGGAGACACATCACCCGCTTCACTCTTCACTGTCGGCTCCGGCGACCTCTTCCAAGTAGATGGATCAGGGAACACATCACTCTTTGCAGGGGCTGATTTGCGATTTGTCGAAACAGGAGGAGGGACAGACTTTGCAGCACTCCAAGCTCCCGCTGCTGTTACTGCGTCATACACATGGACTCTTCCTGCTGCAGATGCATCTGGATGTCTCCAGTCAAACGGATCAGGAACGCTTTCAGTTGCTTCTTGTGGAGGAGCGGTTGCACTTTCTAGTCTCTCTGCAGCAGGAGCTACCAACACTATCAACAATGCGGACTACACTCAAGAATGGCAATGGAATACACTCGCGGGCGCAACAGGACTCAAACTCTCGTCTACTTCTACTGCTGCAGCATCAAATGCACAGAAAATATTTGAAGTCGCACAGTCGGGTGCAAACGCTACTTCAACTCAAACGACCTATGGTGGTTATTTTACCAATGTTAAAACAGGAACGTCATCTACTAATGTAGCGTTATATGCAAGTGCAACAGGAGGGACGGATAATTATGCCTTGTTGGTGCCAGATATGGGCGGGAGGGTAGGTATAGGAACTATAGCTCCTAGAGGTATTTTAGACGTTACGAATGGAGCGTCCAGTGGAAATATTTATCTTGAAGCCTTAGATAATGTTTACATAGGTGATTTTAGTGGTAATGGTTCTAGTGTGTATTTAGCAGTAAATGGTGATAGTCCTAGTAATGGTTTTATTTTTAATAATGGTAACGTCGGTATCGGAGATGCATCACCCGCATCACTCTTTACTGTTGGTAACGGTGACCTCTTCCAGATAGATAGTTCCGGCAACACTTCAACCTTGGGCTCTATCACTATACAGAACACTGCGAACAATGTTATACCTACCGCCGACTCGATGGTAGTAAATTTAACTGGTGGAACAACAGGGATAGTCACTGACGGAGTCGATGGGCTCTCTATTGCAATGGAAGTCGGAAACGGAACAACAAACACAAACTCAGGACTCAACATTACACTCATTCCAGTAAACACACCATCAGGTGATGAGACATTTAATGGTTTAAATATCGCAAACATCACAGGTACTGCAGCAACAGAGAATGCACTTGTGATTGGTTCTGGATGGGATAGCGACATCAGATTTATTGATGCAACTCCACAAATGACACTTGCAGATAACGGAACACTTGTTCTCTCTGATGGATCTTCAACAACCAACGATATTTTCCAAGTCGGTACCGCTATAAGTCGTGGTAATGCACTTGTATATGGAGACCTTATTGTAAAAGGGGGAACTATTGCACGGAGTCTCACTGGGGTTATAGATACATTTATATACGATACATCTGTTGATGTTGATGCAGGTGAGTGGCGTAACTCTCTAGAGATGATGCAAAGATCTTGGGCAACTGAGGCTAAAGACGATGGGGCAGGAGATGCATGTAGTATCTCAACTGATGATCGTTGTGGAAGTTCAGCCTTTCCTCGTAAGGCTATTATTGCTACGACTGCTGATGGACTGTATATATTTGACAGTGCTGATAATTCACTTTGGATGAAGTTTACTCAAGCGGGCACCTATGCACTCGGTGCAGATACTAACAACAACCCCTCTGGAGTAACTGCTCAAAATGGTGTTATTTATGTTGGTACAAACGGGGCTTCTGCTACAGGTTTATATGCATTTGATTTTAAACAAGATGTTCTATATAGATATAACACTACAAACAGGACTCAAGCAGATATAAATATTGGCAATCGAAATTCAACTGCCACGTATGCTGCTAATGCAGAGACAGGTTTTGCTATTATCAACAACACAGTCAATGATGTGTCAGTAAATGTTCAGACTGGATCCATGGAAGGAAGAGCGGGTACACTTATTGCGCCAGTTGATTCTCAAGGAGGACCAATGCTTGGAGTCACTATTATTGCAGCTGCTACTGACTCTGGAGTGTCTGTTATCAATATGGGAGCACGAAAGGTCATCAACTATTCTGATGCAACAAATGATGACTACAATCAGGTGTACATGACTAAGCGTGGTCGTATGTATGCGACGAATGAAACGCGCGCTCAACTTGAAGAATGGCGCGGAGTAGATACGGTGATAACAACACAGGCAAACGGAACTCCTACACGATGGTATGACGAAACACTCGCCGGGAATACGCCGATTACACTTGAGGGGGCTGTTCCCACTATTTCGACTTCACCGAGCGCTCTTGCAGTGATTGAGCGTGGTTCTGCTGCAAGGGAAGCTGCTGCAGCGGGACAGATTGACTCAGGTGATATTGTGTTTGTCGGTACAAACCAAGGTCTTGCAGAAGTGCACACATCAGGAGGTGCACTTGCGAATGCCTCATGGTCAAAGATCACAACGAAGGATAGTGCAACTCCGTATATGAATGGAGGAGTCCGTTCAGCGTACCTTTTTGATGATGCAGTAGGTGCGACATCTACAAATAGTGCGGTTGGAAATACGGGGACGACCAGAAATCCACTTGACCAAGCAGGCGCAACAGCACCAACATTTGGAGGTAATGGTATTCGAGGAGGGTCAGTGAATTTCAATAATAACTCGTACCTCTGTAGTGATGCCAATGCGGACGGCACGTGTGACAGTGATACAGACAACAACGTTGCAGCAACTTCCTTTACGGTTTCGCTTTGGTTTAAACATTCAACGACCGCAGCAGCTGATGTGCTCTTTGAGCGATGTTATACTCCTGCAACTCCTACAGCTGCCGCTTGTATCTATGCTGGTATGACAACTACAGGAACTATCACTGCAGGTATTGATGATGATGGGACATGGACAACTGTGGGAACTTTGTCGATGGATGACGGTTTGACTTCTTCTGGAACATGGAACGATGGTCAGTGGCATCATTTCTTGCTTACGAATACTGACACAGACTTATGTATGTATATAGACGGACGCTTGGCAGCTGCGTGTGATACAGCTCTTGCAGCAACAGCAACACTTGACGCAGCACAAGTGCTCACCATTGGTGGCCGATGTACTGGGGCTAACTGCGCCACAGGGGATAGTTTCTGGGATGGAGAAATTGATGAATTCACGTGGAGTGCAGGTGCAACGACATCTTCAGGTACCGTTTCTGCTTCTGCAAATAGACGCTTCCTTGATGGACGAACACATCTCATACGACCACAAACCTCCGTTGAGAATGCTGATATTTTCAGTGGAACGACAATAGGAAGTACGACTGCAACCTATGTTCCAAATTCATTTACTTCGCTTGTTGTTGAAATCACTGGAGGAACTGGGGCTGGACAAACAAGAAATATTATTTCAAATGATGCAACTGCCTTTACTGTGGCGCCTGCATGGTCGGTCACACCAGATGCAACAAGTGATTACCGAGTTTCTCCTTCTAAGCTCTATGGATCTACAAATAACGTAACCTCTATTGCTGTTGATGCCCCTACACAAATTAACAAGACTCGTAGTTTGTATGTTGGTACTGATGATGGGGCAGATGGTGGAGGAATTTCAACATTTACAAATGCTGGGGCAGGAGGAATTAAAACAGAAGTGCATAGTAGTGATTCTGGTATTGAAGAAGATGATTTTGGTACTACGTGGAGTGGTACTGGTTCTGATGACATAAAATCAATAGCTATATATACGGATACTATCTTGTTTGCCACTGGTACAGGTATCAGAGTAGAAAGAAAAGATGTAAGTATAAAACAACTCCAAGCAGATACGCTCCTTGCTCTTGAGGATGTTCGAATGAGTTTGGTGGCTAGTGGTCTCTTTGGGGCCACACAAGATGTGCTTGGTCTCGGTCAAGGAGCCGACCTTGCTGAGTACTATTACTCAAATGAAACACTTGAGGCAGGCGATGTCGTCTCCATTGAACCAAGTCAAGAAGCTGGAATTGGTAAGTCTTCTCGAAGGTATCAAAAGAATCTGCTCGGTGTTATTTCCACACGACCAGGACTTATTTTAGGACCTGTAGCAGAAAATGCATACGCTGTTGCGCTCTCCGGTCGTGTACCTGTTAAGGTAACGACAGAAAATGGCCCTATAAAGGTAGGTGACCTCCTCACCTCGTCTTCCCGTGAAGGATATGCAATGCGCGCGACTTCAGCCGGAGCAGTGATAGGTCGTGTACTCAATGAGCCATACGGAATGACTTCATGCGATGCCCCTCTTCCAGCACTTGAAAATGTTGCTCTTCCTGAAGGTCCATGGGTAGGTGGAGAGCGTGTAGAAGGTGAAGCGCAAGGAGAACAAGTGCAATCATCAACAGGAATACAGTGCGGATATGTTATGCTCTTTGTTGGGCTTGGAGAATCACTTGGTCAAAATGTAGAGATTCTTGCACAAGAATATGGTTCTATAGAAGACGGCCATGTTTCAGTTGATGGACTTACAGCAGAGCTTGGAACACAATGGTCTATCATGTCATTCTTGCGTGCAACACGTGATGACAAGGAGACAAACGCTCTTCCACTAGAGAGCTTCTTCACAGATAGAATTGCTGCTGGGTTTGAAATTCTTACACCTACACTTATTGCTGATACTGTAGTGACAAGCCAGCTCACTGGGGGAATAGATGGATCACTCGCGCTTGTTCTTAATAATGGAATCTTCTCTGTAAAGAAAAATAGTGAAGATGCTGCGGTTATGACTATTGATGCACTCGGAAATGCAGTATTTAATGGTAAAATTACTGCACAAGAAATTGAAGCTACTAAAATTGCTGGTTTTGATGCGCTGATTGAGCGAATCACTGCACTTGAAACATTGCTCGGAGCAAATGCATTTGATGCACTCACATCAGTAACTACAGCAAATTTCAAAGCAACAGGAGAGAGTACTTTCGAAGGCAAAGCACAGTTTAGTGGACTTTCATTCTTTGCCAATAGTACTACATTTGATGGCTCTGTAGTCTTCGGTGCACAGACAGAGTTCACTATCCCACCAATATTTAACAAAGATACAGCAGGTTTTGCTCTTATAAAAGAGGAAGACCGACGAGTGCGAGTAGTATTCGATGAGCCTTATGTGACCACGCCTGTGATAACCACAAATATTACATTTGAGGTTACAGATAATATGGATGATGCCACTGCTGAAGCATTCTTCTTCGAAGATGTACGCCACCTAGTGGTAGAGAAAGATCAAACAGGGTTCACAATATTCTTGAATAAGAAAGCACCTCGGGATATACGCTTCTCTTGGGTAGCATTAGGCGTAAAAGATCCTAAAATTGTAGAGAGTCTAGTAGAAGGACTCGACATAGAAATACCTACAGAAGCTCCTCTAGAACAAGTACCCCAAGAAGATGATGTCCCATCACCGGAAAATCCCTCTACTGAACTAGTACCCGAAATAGTAACTGAGGAAATAATTATTGAGGAAGTAACTTCTCCAGATGAACCCGCACCTATAATAGAGGAGAGTACGCCTGTTCCGAGCCCAAAAGTAACTGTGGAAGCACCACTTATAATAGAAGAAAATACTGATAATACTACAGTCTCAGAATATTAATTATGGCAATACCCAAAATAAATAAAAATAGCTTGAATAAGAAAACAACTATTTTCTGCACGATAGCAATAGTATTTTTGGTCATAATTATAGTTCAGCAAGCACGAATCATAAATCTTAAGAATCAAACAAAGGGAACTATTACGAGAGAGAAGGGTGGGGAATATAAGTTTACTAATCCTATTCTTGATTTCGAGCTATCCACATCTTCTTCAGAGGCTATGCTAGATTCTAGCGAGGTGCGAAGATTTGTAGAAAAAATTCAAGAAGAGAAATATATTAATCACATATCTGTATACTTTCGAGATTTGAATAATGGTCCATGGATAGGTATAAATGAAAAGGAATACTTTACACCTGCAAGTATGCTTAAGACACCACTTATCATTGCTCTTTATAAATGGTCAGAAACTACACCTTCAGCTCTCTCCAAAGTGGTTATTGCGGAACAGCGGTTTTTCTCTAACATTCCAGATCAGATAAATTCAGAGCCTACAGATATTCAAATTGGTCAACCGTACTCGCTCGCTGTGCTTGCAGAAAAAATGATTAAGAATTCAGACAATGTCGCAACTGCAATGCTATATGAACAGATCCCAAAAGAATATATTGATAATACTTTTCTCAATATTGGCGTTGTTCGTGTAAATCAAGATAATGAAATATTCCTACGAATTAAGGATATGGCATCATTTTATCGTATTCTTTTCAATGCTTCATATTTGAATAGAGAACATTCGGAAACAGTATTAAAAATACTTTCAGAAAACAATTATCATGATGGATTAGTGGCCGGTGTTCCAAATAAAATAAAAGTTGCACATAAATATGGTGAGCGTTTTCCTACTGACTTTAAAAATGTAAAGGAAGATATAATTCAGTTGCACGACTGCGGTATTGTATATCATTTGGAGGCGCCATACATATTGTGCGTGATGACTCGAGGTAACGACTTAAATAAGCAACAAAATATCATTAAACAAATCTCTCACTTTTTCTATGAAAAGATAGGTAAAGATAGTAGGTTGAATAAATTGTAATTGTGTAATAGAATTATAAATATGAAAAATACATTGTTAAAAAAATATATCTTATTTATCCTTATTATCTTGGTAATAGGATTGGGGGTGGCAGCAGTCTACTTCTATAAACAGAGTAAGCTTTTAGATACTAGTGTTCAAGAATCTATGGCTGAAGCACAGAGTCTTTCAAAAAAAGTAGGTAGAATTGTACTTCTTCCAGAAGGTGAGACTCCGACCATAGCTACGGTCTCTGATCCAGAAGCACTTCGAGATCAGGCATTCTTTGCAGATTCAAAAGTTGGTTATAAAGTCCTCATATATAGTAATGCTAAAAAGGCTATATTGTTTGATCCTGTAGCAAATAAGATAATTAATATTGCTCCATTAAATACAAAGAATAATGCAGAGAGTGTGCCTTTGGACGAGCAATAGTCTATAAAATGTTTTTAAACATAATTGATAAAACTAAAAAAGATAAAATTTCGGGAACTATTTTGTCTCTATTTTTGGCTTTATTAATTATGATACCTACATCTTATGCTTATGGTGCACTTACTTGCTCGGTTACGACCGTGGGCTCTTGTACGGGAACTGTAATACTTCGTATGTCGGGTTCGACTAATGCTCATGCAGAATTACCCAGCCAATCCAACGTTAATTATGATAATAATGTTGTCTGTTGTACTGGTATTTTGTCGATAGGGAACTCTTGTAGTGGTAACTATGAAATACTAGGAAGAATTTCTTCGGCGACGAATGCCCACATGCAAGAGACAAGTGTGAATACTTATGGCTCTAATGTCTGTCTTTCTGATTCTGTCACCGCAAATGAGATATCAAGTGGCTATCAAGACAACAATTGTTCTGGCTACGATACAACACTTCTATCTTTGTCCGGCTCTGATAATGCCACATTGGGTGATGGTTCGGCTTATACACGCAAGCTTTGTGCTACTATTATTCCACTTAGTATTAATTTCTCAATTTCCGCTAATACTGTAAACTTTGGTAATTTATCAGCCGGAGCGTCGAGATATGCAGATACAAGTACTGGAAGTGGTACCGAAGTCGAGGCGCATACAATTTCTGCTAGTACAAATGCGCCTAGTGGCTACGTTCTATCTGTGGATGGAACTACTCTTACATATGGAGGCAATACTATAGATGCTATCGGTGGTACAAATACTGCTCCAAGCGTAGGGACAGAGCAGTTCGGATTACGCGCAAGTGTAACTAGTGGTACAGGCACTGTAACTTCGCCATATGCTGCTTCAGGTTTTGCTCTCGATACTGGATCATTCCCAGACGAGCTTGCAAGCGGGGCGGGGGATAATAGTAATACTGTCTACTCAGTCCGATATGTAGGTAATATAGACAGTAATACAGCAGCGGGTGCCTATGTAGCTCATATCAATTATGTGGTCACTGGAACATTTTAGTTTATGATAGTTATCAACAGCTATCTTTGTATATTTTACCTTTAAAATATGGTAAAATATATCTACTTAAAGAGTAATTTATTATTAAAATTTATTAAATATGAAAAAATCAACACTTTTAAATATTACCAACGTCGTCCTAATGTTCATGTTCGTATGTGTAACTTCTTTTACTCCATACTTTACAAAAGTAGCAGAAGCTGCATCTCTTACCGCTATGTCTGATAGGCTCTCACCTGCAACAGGTGCGACAAATGCAGAAAAAGCTTCAACTGTAGCAAACCATACTATAACATTCACTACTCCAACTGGTGTTGCTTCTGGACAGACTATAATACTTACATTCGATAACTCCACGAGTATTCCTGCCCCACTTGATTTTACTGACATAGATTTAACTGATGATGGTGTTGATGTGACTCTCGCTGCTGCTCCCGCTGCTGCGACATGGGGAGTAGTTCGCACTTCAGGTACAGTAATTACATTTACGAACGGCACTACAGCTGTAGCTGGTGGTAGTGTGATAGTTATTGAAATAGGAACAAATGCTACTACGGGTGCTACTGGTGATCAACAGATAACAAACGGTTCTGCTGGAACTACACTATTATATATATCTGGAACTTTCACTGATACTGGAACTATAGGTATACCAATCGTATCTGATGATGTAGTTGTGGTGAATGCTTTAGTTGTGCCTAGTATATCTTTTGCTTTGTCTGACAATACAGTATTCTTCGGTAACTTGCGTACTGCTGGTGCCTGTTTCGCTCAAGGAACTGATCCTGGAGCCGTAACTTGTCCTACTACTACAGAGACAGAAGCTTTTAATATCACAGCTGGAACAAATGCTACATCAGGATATGTAATTACAGCTCAGGGTGCAACTCTTACTTCAGGAGCAAATACAATAACACCATTAGCAGTTAACACTGCTTCATCTCCTGCCACAGAACAGTTCGGAGTCAGAGCTACAGCATCTGGCGGAAGTGGTGCCGTCCAAGCACCGTTCGCAGCATCTGGATATGCATGGACTCCTACTGCATCAACTGCAGTAACACTAGCTAGTGTCGGAGGTCCTTCTGCTACAACAACATACTCACTAAGATACCTTGCAAACATTGATGCTGTAACAGAAGCAGGAACTTATACTGCAAATCACACATACGTCGCTACTGCTACTTACTAATAATTAAATAAAAGAAAAATGAACATCCGATTTACAAAACGCATGCTTATACAGATTGCCGTCATATCGGGTGTATTTTTCTTTTCTACATTTAGAGCTGAAGCTATATCTGTATCTCCACCTCGAATAGAGATAAAAGGTAATCCAGGTGAGACAATACAACAAGAGATGACTCTTACTAATGATACTGATGCAAACCAAATTTTCTATTCTTCTTTTGCAAACTTCGAAGCGCAAGGCGAGTCTGGTAATCCATCTTTCGTAGAATCAAAAGAGGATTTGGATAAATGGATTTCTGTACAGGAATCTGTCGCACTGCCACCTGGAGGTAGTGTTATCGTCCCTGTATTAATTAATATTCCACAAAATGCAACCCCGGGAGGACACTTTGCTGCTATTTTCTGGGGTACTAATCCGACCGGGACAGGTGCATCTGCAGTCTCTATTGGAGCAAAAGTAGGCATGCTGATACTCCTATCTGTCTCTGGTGACGTAAAAGAGGCTGGGGGATTGATAAGCTTTGATACACTAGATAATAAAGTTTTCTATAATACTCTGCCTGTTTCTTTTACTTATAGATTTAAAAACGATGGTGGGGATAGAATTAAACCAGTTGGGAAGATAAGAATGCATGACTTACTATACATACCAGAAGATAGTATTGATGCGAATCCCACCAATGGTAACATCCTACCTAATTCAACAAGACGCTTTGATATTGATTGGGTGAAGAATCCACGTAGTAATGACTTCATTAGTCCAGATAATAAAATTGAAAAGTTTTTCAGTGATGCACTTTATCAATGGCAGAACTATGCATTCGGACCTTATTTCGCAAAACTTAGCTTAGAATACGGTACAAATAGTATTCATACTAGTAAGTACGCTTTCTTCTTTGTGTTCCCATGGCAATTGCTAATATGTCTACTCGTTATATTCATAGTAATATTTTTTGGAGGTAAAAGACTTATTAAAAGATACAATAGATATATCATACAGAAAGCGCATGATAGCCTAAATGTATCAGTTAATAAATCTTCTAATGTTCAAGAATAAATTAAATAAAAATATTGTATTTTTAATTATTTTTTTATTATTTACACCCATTTTTGTTTACGGAGTGGATATTGTCGTCAATGATAATATATCCATATCGGCTATCGTCAGTTCGAATATTGCCCCACCTGGAGGTGGTGGAGGTGGTGGTGGTGGTGGTGGCGTTAATCCACCACAGACTGTAGTAAATTTCTCTGGTATGGCATATCCATTATCAAGAGTATTCATACTGCAAGATGGTGTCATTGTAGTAAATACTATTTCTGATCCTGGGGCGAATTTCTCTGTGTCTGTTACTAACCTTTCGACTGGGAACTACACTTTCTCAGTCTATGGTGAAGACGCAAAAGGTAGGAAATCCCAGTCTTTTTCCTTCCCTTTATATATTACAAGTGGGACAACTGTAAATATCGGCAACATATATCTATCTCCTACTATAGACATAGATAAAAGTGAAGTTAAAAAAGGGGATAATCTCGCTATCTTTGGTCAGAGTGTGCCATCGAGTGATATAACTATATCTGTACATTCAGATCCAGAATATTTCTTCAAGATTAAATCTAATACTAATGGTGTTTATTTGTATAATTTAGACACAGCAATACTAGAATTAGGTAAGCACCAAACCAAATCCAAAAGCGCTATAGACACTAGAGTTAGTTCTTTCACTTCACCGTTATCCTTCCTGGTTGGCAATGAGACGAAAGTGAAAGAAGAAGTACTATGTTCTACTCTCCGTGGTGATCTTAACTGTGATAATCACGTAAACTTGGTGGACTTTTCAATTATGGCTTTCTGGTATAAGAAAACAAATATACCAGCGAAAGTGGATTTGAATAACGATACCAAAGTTACACTAGTCGATTTTAGTATTATGGCTTATAACTGGACAGGTTAATAATTATGAAAAAATTTATCTTAAAAATATTATTTGCAGTATTCTTTGTCTTATTGATGTCGACCCATCATGTGGATGCGTCTTTTTCTATTTTAAAAGTTTCCGAGGAGAATATCAGCATTGGTGAGCAATTTTATGTTGATATAATGATTAATACAGAGAATGAATCTATAAATGGAGTAGAAGGTAGTGTCACTTTTGACGATAAAAATCTTACTCTTATTAGAGCTGAAGAAGGGAAGTCTTTTATAACTTTTTGGATTGAAAAAGCAGTTTTAAATAACAATAAAATATCTTTTGCGGGTATTGTACCTACCGGCTTCTCTGGATTAATAGATCCATTCAATAGTAGTAATAAGGCGCCTGGTACCTTAATCAGGCTTGTTTTCGAGGGTAAAAGTAGTGGCAATACCGCAATAAATATATCGCCACTATCTTTAACACTCAATGATGGTGAGGGAAGTATTATATATACTGCAGGTAATTCTACATATATTTTTATTGATAAATCTGAGAATAGGGTTGTTTACGAAAGTAAGGATGACAGTGCGCCGACCATAGATGCATATGTAACGCAGGATGAAAATTTATTTAATAATAAGTATACTCTTGTATTCAGAGTGAATGATAAAGAAACAGGAGTAGATACTGTGATGGTAAAAGAAGGGAATAAGGATTGGAAGGAAATCGAAAGTCCCTATTTATTGGAAGATCAAAGTGGCCGTAGTATAATAAATATACGCGCAATCAATTTTTCTGGAGAGAGTTCAACTCTAACGATAGAACCAACCAAGAAAAAAGGATTCTCAGCCTATAATTATATTATCTTCTTAGTTGTAATAATAATCTTACTTGTTCTTAAATTTAAAAAGTATGTTTTCAAAAAACAAAAATAATTTAATATATTGTTTAGTACTCGTAATTTTATTTATTTCATCATTTTATGTGCAAGAAGCTTCCGCATCTTCTGATTTAGGATTTAGTTTCAATAGTGGTTCATATAGTGTAGGTGATTCGATAAATATAAAAGTAGTTGTTTCGAGTGACAAATCTATTAATGCTGTGTCTGGGCAAGTTTCATTCCCTAAAGACATCCTAACTCTTTCTTCTGTTTCTAAAAATGGTTCAATTATAAACCTTTGGGCACAAGAACCATCCTATTCAAATAATTCCGGAACCGTTTCTTTTGAAGGTATTGTATTGAATGGTTTTTCCGGTAGTAAGGGTGTGGTCTTAGTGCTTGTATTTAAGGGGAAGGCCTTAGGGACTGCTAATCTGAGTCTGTCTAAAGGTAGCATACTCGCAAATGATGGCTTGGGTACTGAGGTTATTTCTAGTAGAGGCAAGAGTATCATTACAATAAATGAATCAAACCTTCCGATTAAAAAACCTACAGAAGAAGAGAAAAAGTTAGAGCCAGCCCCAGTACCACAGAAGATAATCGAGCCAATATCAAATAAGGAAATCAAACAAATAGAGCCAGTGAATACTGGATACTATCCTATACCTTATAAATCACTTATTTTAATATTATTACTATTAGCAATTCTCCTTATTTTCATGTTCATAGTTTATTATATGGATAGATTTAAAAAGTCCGTAAAGAGGCGCATGATCACTATAAGTTCTAATATGGAAGACAGCTTCTCTGTTATATCTCGAGACCTAGAAAAAGAAAAGCAAATATATGCAGAGCTTAGGGATAATACAGTGCCCCTTCCTCCTTATCAGGAAGAGATTAATACTCTATCTATGCTCAATAAAGAGATTGAAGATAAGGAAAAAGAAATTCTTAAACAGGTTAGAAAAATAGAAGATGATTTATGATTAAAATAACTTTTAAAAATATATTTCTTAATTTCATAATAATATTATTTGCTTTTTCTCCATTACTTTCTTATGGGCAAGAAACTATAAATCTAGATGGTACTACTCTCCTGCCTAGAGCAGAAATATTTACAACACCGAGGAGTGGTAATTTCATAGTGGGTTCTACTTTTGAAACGCCAATTTATATAAATACGAACAATAATAATATAAATGCAATAAATGTAAAAATAAGCTTTGATTCGTCGAAGCTCTCTATTGTGAATCCTTCAGGAGGGAAGTCTATCTTTGGTATATGGGTAGAACCACCAAGTTATGATAATAAAAAGGGACAAGCTAGCCTCGTTGGGATTATCCCTGGAGGTATAGTTACAAGCTCAGGCTTAATAGCAACCATTAGTTTCAAGGCTATAGCACCAGGTGAAGCGACGGTAACGGTAACTAATTACTCTAGTGCTAATCTAAATGATGGACTAGGTTCTGATGTGAAGCTTTCATTTAGTGGATCTCAGTATTCAATTAGCCCAAAGGCCCCTGAGGGTGTAGCTATATCTTCTGATACTCACCCACTGCAAGATCATTGGTATAACAATAGTTCACCAATTTTTAGATGGAATAGCCCAGAAGGTATTACTGGCTATAGTGCTTTGTTTGACTTAAATCCGAGCTCTATTCCACCTACTACTATAACTACGAATACATCACAAGCGTCCTATGAGAATATAGAAGATGGAGTCTGGTACTTCCATGTACGTGCGAATGTTCGAGGTGTGTGGGGTAATACATCTCATTTCCAGGTTAAAGTTGATACCAATAAGCCAGCTCAATTCGACCCCGAAATAAATATTCTAAAAGATGAAGATGGCACGAAGAAATATCTGATATCATTCTTAACAACTGACCCACTTTCTAGTATAGATCGATATGAAGTAGGTATAATAGATCAAAGTGCTGGTAATGTGGCTTCACCTGTATTTATTCAAACTGAAAGTCCATATCTAGTACCAAGTACGAATTCTAAAAGTTTGCGTGTAATGATAAGAGCATTTGATACAGCAGATAATATGCAAGAAGCTCATGTGGATTTATATCCAGGAATTAATTTTGTATTAATAATTAAGAAATACGCTCCGTACTTATTAGGACTAATGGTCTTGATACTCTTACTTGAGCTTATTATCCACTACTTGTTCGGGCACCATGTAGTAGACCATATGCGCAAGGCGTACTCTATCTTTAAGAAGATTTCCTTAAAGGACGAAATAAAAGAAGAAATTATAGAGAAAAATATTATGTCCGACCAAGCTACTACTGAAACGGGGGATGTAGTCCCACTTCCTCCTTATGAAGACAAAGAGAATACTCTTAATAAGTAGAAAATCGTAATAACAATATACCAATTATAACCTTATTTATAAGCCTATCTTAGGTATTTATGGATTAGGAATACGTAGTATTTTATGTTAAAATATACCATATTATGGCAAAAGAAAAGGAAGTAAAATCTACTAAAAAAGAAGGGAAATATGGTGCTGATCAGATATCAGTCTTAGAAGGACTCGAGCCTGTACGTCGCCGTCCTGGGATGTATATCGGGTCTACTGGCGTGGATGGACTTCACCACTTAATCTGGGAAATCTTTGATAACTCACGTGATGAAGCCATGGGTGGATTTGCCGATCACATTGAGGTCACACTACTTCCAGACAACAGTGTCCGAGTTGTGGATAATGGGCGTGGTATACCTACTGACATACATCCGAAGACAAAAGTCTCTGCACTTGAAACTGTCATGACTACACTCCATGCCGGAGGTAAATTTGGAGGTGATGATAGTGGTTATAAAGTCTCGGGAGGACTCCACGGTGTGGGTGCTTCTGTTGTAAATGCACTTTCTATTTATACTAAAGCAGAAGTTCATCGTGAAGGAGGACGTTTCGTGCAGGAGTATTCACAAGGTAAAAGGAAAGCGGCAGTAAAGAAAGTAGGCTCATCGAAAGCACACGGTACTATTATATCTTTTACTCCAGATGAAGAAATTTTCAAACAAGTTAGGTTTGATTGGAATACAGTGGTGAATCATTTACGTCAACAGGCGTACTTGGTCAAAGGTTTACGTATAGATATTATCGATGCGCGTGAGTGGGATCCTATAACAGGTAGTAAAGAGAAAAAGAATTTCGAAGATATTTACTGGTTCTCAGAGCTTGGACTTGAAATTCCGAGTACCACTTTCTACTTCGAAGGGGGATTAGTTTCTTTAGTGAAGTTCTATAATAAATCACAAAAAGTCATTCACCCTACTGTTTTCTATGTAGAGAGAGAGCAAGACGAAGTAGGTGTGGAAGTAGCATTGCAGTATGTAGATGATGTGAACTCACACATAGTACCTTTCGCCAACAACATTTATAACCCAGAAGGAGGTACTCATATCACAGGGTTTAAGACCGCACTCACTCGTGTGCTTAATACTTATGGTAAGAAGAATAATCTTATAAAAGAGATAGATGGTGCTTTTACAGGCGATGATGTACTAGAAGGTCTTATGGTTGTAGTTTCTGTTAAGCTTCGTGAAATACAATTCGAAGGTCAGACAAAAGCAAAGTTGGGTTCTACTGAAGCCCAAGGTGCTGTGGCTACCGTATTTGGGGACGCCTTTTCTAATTTCTTAGAGGAGAATCCAGATGAAGCAAAACAAATAATAAATAAATCCTTACTTGCCCTTCGTGCTCGTAAAGCTGCTAAAGCTGCAAAGGACTCAGTACTTCGTAAAGGTGCACTTGAGGGTATGACGCTGCCTGGTAAGCTTGCAGACTGTCAGACTAAAGATGCTGAGAGCTCTGAGCTATTCATAGTAGAGGGAGACTCTGCGGGCGGTACAGCCAAAATGGGACGAGATAGAAAGACTCAAGCGATCCTTCCACTTCGCGGAAAAATTTTAAATGTGGAGCGCGCCAGACTTGATCGCATGCTAGGAAGTGAGCAGATAAAGAACTTAGTTATTGCCATGGGTACATCTATTGGTGACACTTTTGATCTTGAGAAAATGCGCTACCACAAGATTATAATTGCAACAGATGCCGACGTGGACGGAGCTCATATCCGTACGCTCATACTTACTCTTATGTATCGTTACTTCCGCCAAGTACTCGATGCAGGTTATGTATACATAGCACAACCTCCACTATTTAAAATAAAAAAGGGTAAAGAAATTTCTTATGCATATTCAGATGAAGAACGCGACGTAATGCTTGGTAAAGATGCTCCAAAGCTTGAAGAGTTACTAACAGAATCTATAAATGAAGAAGGTGAAGTTGCTGAAGAGATAGAAGAAGATGCGGAAGAAGATACAAAAGGAAAGAAGAATACGAAAATTCATATCCAAAGATATAAAGGTCTCGGAGAAATGAATGCCGAAGAACTCTGGGAGACTACTATGGATCCGGCACGCCGTATACTTAAACAAGTAGAAATTACTGATGCCGAAGATGCTAACAAAGTGTTTGATATGCTCATGGGCTCTGAAGTTCCACCTCGCAAAGCATTCATACAATCCAACGCCAAAATGGCAAAGTTAGATATCTAACATGACTGATAATTTGCACACAGCAAAATATTGGGCAGAGGAAGATTTAGTACAGATAAAGGAAGCAAAAGATTTCAAAGAATTATTTGTAGTTGCAATACGGGTATTAAATAAAATGCCACAGCCTGTGGCATCTGTCTGTGGGCCTATAGGTACTGGTGGAGCAGGTAATATAGAGGATAATTTGAAAGCTTTCGACGAAACGATAAAAACCTTACAAGGTAAGGGTCTAAATGTATTCGACCAGATGCCTTTCGAGTGGCCGATGCAAGTTATGAAGTTCAAACTTCCTAGAGATGTGTATCCAGAAGATATACTTACTGATTTCTATTTACCTATATTTGAATCTGGACTGATTAAAGAATTCTACTTCATGCCAAACTGGCAGACTTCTAAAGGTGCTAACTGGGAACACGATCAAGCAGAAAGGCTAGGTATAAAAATAAATTATTTAGATTAAATTTTAATAATATTTTAAATGGCTGTTAATTTCCGCATATGCGGAAATTAACAGCCATTTATTTAAGGGGAAAATTAAAAACCGCTTATGAGCGGTTTTTAATTTCTGTAGAGATGTCTTTTATAAAGTCCTCTAAAGTTTTTGTTTCTTTTGTCCCATCACGTTTCTCTATAGTTAGCATGCCCGATTCTTTTTCTTTATCACCAATGATGATGACATACGGGGTATTAATTTTCTTGGCCGCATGAATGCGTTTACCTAAGCTCTCATTGTAATCATAGTGCTCAATACGAATATCATTCTCTAAAAGTGCCTGTGTTATCTTTCTGGTTTCATCTATATGTTCATCACGTACAGGGATAATTGCTACTTGTACAGGAGAGAGCCAAGTAGGGAATACTCCAGCTGTGTGTTCAATAAGAATAGACATGAATCTTTCTATAGAACCCATGATAGCTGCGTGTATCATAACAATACGCTCTTTTTCTCCTTTTTCATTGATACATGAAAGATCAAACCTCTCAGGCATGTTCACATCAAGCTGTATCGTAGCAACTTGCCACTCTCTTCCTATTGAGTCTTTTGCCATAAAGTCGAGCTTTGGCGCATAGAAAGCTGCTTCACCTGGAGCTTCAAAGTATTCTGTCTTATTTTCTATTGCTACTTCTTTTAATATTTTTTCTGCCTTATCCCAGTGCTCTTGGTTACCTAGATATTTATCTGGTTGTGTTAGGTCTCTGAGTGACAGACGAAGATAGGGAACTAAGTCTAGTGATTTATAGAATATGTGAACAATATCCCATATTTTTTGTATTTCTCCTTTTGCATCAGAAATACGACAGAATACGTGAGCATCGTCTTGAGCGAATGCTCTTACTCGTGATAATCCGGAAAGTTCACCTGATTGCTCATCTCTATAGCATGTAGTTGTGTTTGCATATCGTTGTGGAAGTTCGCGATAGCTCCACTGTTTGCGGTCGTATATCTGTGTGTGATGAGGGCAATTCATTGGCTTCATTGCGAACTCGTGTCCTTCACGAGTAGTAATACGGAATAAATCATTTTTATATTTATCCCAGTGGCCACTTCTTTCATATAAATCTTTCTTGGTTATATGTGGAATCTCTACTTTATCGTAGCCTCTTTCTTTACGAAGTTCCCATACATAAGCGTCAAGTAGATTACGTACTAGAGTTCCTTTTGGTGTCCAGAGAGGAAGACCAGGTCCTACAAGATCAGAGAATGTAAATAAATCTAGTTCTATTCCAAGTTTTTTATGATCGCGCTTCTTTGCTTCTTCTATCTGCAGAATATAAGAATCTAATTTTTCTTTATTTTCAAATGCGAGTCCATATATACGAGTGAGCATTTTGTTCTTCTCGTCTCCACGCCAGTAAGCACCAGCGACTTTATCGAGCTTGAATGAATCGTGTTTTATTTCTCTTGCATTTTCAACATGGCCGCCCTTGCAGAGGTCAACGAATTCACCATTAGTGTAGAAGGTAAGTGTTTTGTTTTCACCTGCGAACTCAGCGATAAGTTCACATTTATATGGATTCCAAGAAAATTCTTCTAAAGCTTCATCTTTAGTCACTTCTTTTTTTTGGAATGTGCTCCAAGATTTAAGAATTTCTTTCATTTTCTCTTCTATGCGAGGCAAATCTGAATCAGAGAGTTTTATTTCACCCATATCAAAGTCTTGGTAGAACCCATTGTCTATTGTAGGACCAATTGCATTTTGAGCATGGGGGTATAGAGCTCGAACTGCCGCGGCGGTTAGGTGAGCCAGAGTATGTCGTATGTGGGATAGGTGTTCTGTGTTTTCCATATATAACAATATATCACATTTGCATATTTCCGAGAAATAGCTATACTATATGAATGGTAATAAGAATGCGACATACACGTGCTCATACTGGTAACCGCCGAAGCCACCACGCTCTGAAAGCGAAGACTTTTGGACTTTGTTCAAACTGTCAGAAAGCGAAGGAGACTCATGTAATCTGCACACACTGTGGATTTTACAGAGGACGCAAGGTTGTAGACGTTGTTAAAAAAGTAGAGAAGAAGCAAGCTAAAAAGAAAGCTAAGAAAAGTTAGTTTCTAGGTGTTAGTTCTTGGGCGCTATATTTAGTCCCTAGAAACTAGAACCTAGTAACTCCACAAACTATGGCAAACAGGCACCTTTCACGTTCAATTGTTCTGCAGACACTCTTCGAGTGGGATTTTGGTGTTAGCACAGACACAAGTCCAGAGCAAATGCTTGATCGTAATATAGAGGAATTTGGCCCAGGTCTTGATGACTCATCTTTTATGAGTGATCTTTTTCTTGGCGTTATAAAGAAGCAGGCAATCATAGATGAGATTATAGAGAAAGCAGCTCCAGACTGGCCGATAGAGAAGATTTCTATTGTGGACCGCAATATTATACGTATCGGTTTATATGAGCTACTTTTTGGTGACCGCACTCAAGTTCCACCGAAAGTTGCTATCAATGAAGCTATCGAACTTGCCAAAAGTTTCGGTGGGGAGAATTCCAGTAAATTCATAAATGGCGTACTTGGTGGTGTCTACAAAGAGCTCGGTGAGCCAGGCAAAGATGATGTAAATAAAAAGAAGAATAAACAATTCGAAACGGATCCAAGTAAATTCCCAATAGAGAAGAAAGCAGGCGCTGTGGTCTATTCTCTTCACGAAGGCAATATTTACTTTGCATTCGTTCACGATGTATTCGGATACTGGACACTTTCAAAAGGAGGCATTGAAGATGGTGAAGATGAAAAGGCTGGTGCCATCCGTGAGATAAAGGAAGAAATGGGTCTTGATATAATTATCAAAGAAGAACTCGGTCGCAATGAGTATATTGCTAATCATCCACAGCAAGGTAAAATCCGGAAGCAAGTAGTATTCTTTCTTGCAGAAGCTCCATATGGAGATTTGGTTCTTAAGAATATGTCTGGAGGTTTAGATGATACAAAATGGTTCCCAATTGAGGAAATTGCGAATCTTAAAATGTACGATAACACGATCCCACTTTTAACGAAGGCTATAGAAATATTAACGAATAAATAATATGGTAGATTTATCCAAATTTGAAGAGAAAACTAAAATAACTTTTAAAGATAAGAAGCTTCTTGAGCAAGCTTTTATTCACCGTTCCTATATAAATGAAAATACAGGTTCAAAACTCTCTCATAATGAGCGCCTTGAATTCCTGGGTGACGCAGTGCTTGAGCTTATAGTGACTGATTACTTATACAACAAATACCCAGATCGAGATGAGGGCGAGCTTACGGCTTATCGCTCTGCTCTAGTGAATGCAGTTATCATAGGTGAAGTTGCTCAAGAGCTAGGTATGAATGATTTCCTATTGCTTTCAAAGGGTGAAGCCAAAGACGCAGGAAGAGCACGAAGCTATATACTTGCCAATACCTATGAAGCATACGTAGGTGCACTTTACATAGACCAAGGCTATGATCAAGCACGCATGTTCATATCGAAAACTTTATTCGGCAAAATATATATGATAGTAGCGCAGAAGCTATGGCGCGATGCGAAAAGTTTGGTCCAAGAGAAGTCCCAAGAATATTTGAGCATTACCCCAGTATATAAAGTTATAAATGAAGTAGGTCCTGATCACGACAAGCACTTTACTGTGGGCGTATTCTTCGGAAGTGAACAAGTAGCAACTGGTAAAGGCAAAAGTAAACAAGAAGCAGAGCAAGCAGCAGCTAGGTCGGCACTCGAAATTAAAGATTGGCTAGACTAATATGACATTGAAATCTATCGAACTACTAGGTTTCAAATCATTCGGGAAGAAGAGCTCTGTCTCATTCCTCTCTCCTATTACTGCAGTTGTGGGGCCTAATGGCTCTGGTAAATCAAACATTGTTGAATCTATACGCTTCGTATTAGGTGAGCAATCTATGAAGTCACTCCGTGGTAAAGGAGGGGTGGATTTAATATTTAAAGGTTCCAAAAATACTCCATCATCAAACCGCGCTAGTGTAACTATTACTTTTGATAATAGCAAAAAGATTTTTTCTTTTACGAATAGCGGACTTGGAGTATCACTTGATTATGATGAGATATCTATTTCTCGTGAAGTTTTTGCTGACGGGGCGAATAAGTACAGTATCAATAATACAGAAGTAAGGTTAAAAGATATTATAGATTTACTTTCCTCTGTGAACATTGGTAGCTCTGGTCACCATATTATCTCTCAAGGTGAAGCAGATAGAGTACTTAATGCTTCGAATAAAGACCGTAGAGCTATGATTGAAGATGCATTAGGTCTTAAGATTTATCAGTACCGAATTCGTGAATCAGAAAGGAAATTAGAGAAAACAATTTTGAATATGAAGGAAGTACAAGCTTCTCGTCGGGAGATAGCGCCACACTTAGCATTCCTCAAGAAGCAGGTCGCTATCGTAGAGAAAGCTCGTGATATGAGGGAAGAGCTTCGAGATATGTATAAGACATATTTCGCAGGTGAGGCTACATATATAGACATAGAAACAAAGAGACTACATTCACTTCGCCATGACTTAGAAGAGAAGATGAAGTCGCTTGATTCCCACATAGAAGAATTACAGAAAGATAATAATAAAGACCAAACAGAGAGCGAACATATAAAACAGATTAAAGAATACGAGATCAAGCTTGTAGATTTGCGCTCAATGAAGGATGAGCTAGTACGTAAGCTTGGGCGCATAGAAGGGATTATCGATTCCATCGAGCGTGAACGTGCGCGTGCGAATACTACAACAGAAAAAGTAATTAAAGAGTCTGAGTGGAGGGAAGCTGTGGCAAGTATCAAAGATAAAATTGAGCAAGCTCTACTTCTTGAAGATAAGAATGACATAACTAAAGTACTTCACGCTATGAGGGAAGTTATAAACTCCCTAGGTAAAGATAGTTCAGGGGTAGATAATAGAGAGAGTGAGATAGACAGCAAGATAAGTAAAGAATATGAAGAGATGAAAGAAGTCCGTAATAAGATAAATATGGACCTGAGTAAGATAACAGAGAACGAGAAGTCTATACTCTCTATGATATCCGACCTGCGTATTCGCGAGCAAGAAATGCAGATTAATTTACGCCAAGGTGAGCGTGTATTATATGAAGCACTTCGCGAGAAGAATGAAGTGACTTCAAGTATGCATTCACTGCACTTCGAAGAAGAGAAGCTACTACTCATAAAGAATGCATATGAGATGGAGCTTGCTGAAGCAGGAGCTATGATAGGGAGGGAAGTCATAGGCTATGCAAGTGAGCGAGTGACTTATGAAGTAGTGCGCGCAACTCAAGATGAACTTCGTCGTAAGATAGAACGCATAAAGATAAAGCTCGAAGACATAGGCTCAAGCTCGGGAGCCGATGTGCTCAAAGAGTATCAAGATACAGAAGAGCGCGACTTATTCCTCGGCCGTGAGATTGTGGATTTGACGAAGAGTGTGGAATCTTTGCGATTGTTAATCCAAGAACTGAAAGATACCCTTGATGAAGAATTCAAAACAGGTGTAGAGAAGATAAATAAACAATTCCAAGAATTCTTCGCTCTAATGTTCGGAGGAGGTTCTGCATTCCTCTCTGTAGTTATGGAACATAAGAAGTCTAGAATCTCTTCAAAGGATGAAGATGAATTCGTAGATGAGAGTGATGAAGCCGAGGAAGAAGAGCTCGGATTCGAACGCGGAATAGAGATAAACATAGCTCTCCCTCACAAGAAAGTGAAAGACCTGCATATGCTATCCGGTGGTGAGAGGTCCCTTACTTCTATCGCACTCTTATTCGCAATATCTCAAGTAAACCCTCCACCATTCCTTGTTCTCGATGAGACAGATGCAGCACTCGATGAAGCAAATTCCAGAAAGTACGGTAACATGCTTGAGAATCTATCCAAGTATTCACAGCTCATAGTTGTGACTCATAATAGGGAGACAATGTCTCGTGCGAATGTCCTCTACGGTGTGACTATGGACTCCGCAGGAGTATCGAAGCTTCTATCTATCCACCTCGAAGACGCCAGCGTTTACGCTAAATAAAAAACCCCTACTTATAAGTAAGGGTTTTTTATTATAGATTTTTTAAATATTGATTTATTGTTTCGCCACTTTTTGTGATTGCTTCTGCGTGGTCTTTACCTACATATCTATAATGCCATGGTTCGTATATGTAGCCTGTGATATCTTCTTTGCCTTTAGGATAGCTTTGGATGAAACCATATTTATGGGCGTTGGTTTCAAGCCACGCTGCCTCTTTCGTTCCTTCGAATATCTTCGAAGCACCAGCATTGTTCACTGAGGGGCTAGTTATATCAATTGCTGTACCTAGCTGGTGCTCGGAGTAGCCTGCTTTCGCAACGGAAGTCGAAACATTTTGATTAGTATTTTTTAGATTATTATTAAGTATTGTCACTTGTGTTCCATAATCACGAAAGCCAGAGGATACTTTCAACATATAGCCATCCATTTTTGCATCCGCAAACATTTCTTCTATTGCTGTCACTGCTTCCTTCTTCAAACAGAAACTTCCAGTAGATATATCTTTCTTTACTGGTCGCAAATCAGACGGTGTGTATGTTGTGTCAGGAATTGCTACGCCTTGATCGACACCGAGGTATGAATAATCCTCATATATCTTTGTAGGTTTCGGGCAAGCGTTTGCGAGAGCGGCTTCTTCAACACTTTCATAAATACCATCTGGTTGGTACTTCTTATTGAGAGTAATGATTCTACTTTTTGTATCTTTCAAAGTTTTGTCTTCGAATGTCGCCTCAAATAGCATGCCTTGCATTGTATCTACAGAGAAGTATTGATCAAATATAAAGTTACCAAGTGAGTAGACAATAGGTGCACCATTGTATACTTCTATATCTTGCATGACATGAGGATGGTGGCCGATGACCATATCTGCGCCACTATCTACCGCACTATGTGCTAGTGTCTCCTGTCTTTTATTGTGAATCTTTTTGTATTCATCGCCCCAGTGGAAAGATACAATTAATACATCTACATTTTGTTTTGCATTACTTATTATTTCTTTAAATCTTGGATTATTGGCGAGCAGTATACCAGACTTGTTTTCCTTCGCTTCCATCCATGCCGGTCCTACATCAGAGAATCCGATAAAGCCGAATTTAACTCCATTGCGTTCTATTATTGTTACTTGTTCAGCTTCCGTCTTGTTCATACCGGCTCCTGTTTGTTTCAAATTTACTTCACCTAATCTTTTTAAAGTATCTTCAAATGCTTTTACATTCCAGTCACCGACGTGATTGTTAGCAAATGACACTATGTCAAAGCCTGCATTCACTAGTGTAGAAGGGACTAGTGGATCCATACGGAAAGAGTATTTACTACCGACATTGTTACCGACATCAGATACTGGGCCCTCTAAGTTGCCAAATAATATATCTGAATTTGCAAGTTCTTTGAGGTGGATAAAGAGTTCATTATAATCTCCTTTGAAGTTTTTATTCACTGATGTGCGAACACTTCGATCAAACATCATATCTCCTACGAAAGATATTTTTGTTATTTTTGGAGGCTCAGGTATTTTTACCTCTTCTTGTATAACTTGAGCTCTTTGATTCTTTACATTTGTATCTGTCATAGTTTGTGATGCAAAATAACCAAAAGCAAATCCAGTAGAACCTAAAAGGATAAAGAGGGCAATGTATTTTAATTTACTCATATTTCTATATTATTTTGTAATCAATAGTTTTCTTATTCCTATCTACTCCTATAACTTCAAATTTGACTTTGTCGCCCAGAGTGTACTTCTTGTGAGTCTTACTACCTCGGATGCTCATATACTTCTTATCAAAGGTATAGTAATCATCTGATAGGTCGCGCATGCGGACCATGCCTTCACATTTGGTCTTCTCTTCTTCTATGTATAGACCCCATTCAGTAACTCCGGTAATGACGCCTGTGTATTTAGATCCTATACGAGTAGACATGTATTCTACTTGTTTATACTTTATGGATGCGCGCTCAGCTTCGGCGGCTTCCTTCTCGCGACTGGAAGCTTCGCTACTCATCTTCTCATATTCAAAAAATCTTTCTTTCGGTATAGGTTTACCTTCGATGAAATATTCTAAAAGTCTGTGCACTATAATGTCTGGATATCGGCGAATTGGGGAAGTGAAGTGAGTATAGAATTTAAAGCCTAGACCATAGTGACCAATATTCTTTGTAGAGTAAATTGCTTTGGCCATTGTGCGGATAATAGCACTGTGCACTGTATCACGAAGGGGATTGTGCTCGAGCTTACCAACTAGAGCATTTATTTCCTCTGATGGAATTATTCCATCTTTGAGCTTCATATTATAGCCAAGCTTGCGCAAGAAATTCACAAGATCTTGCATTCGCTCTTTGTTTGGTAATCCGTGAATACGATATAAGAAGACGCTTTGCTTGCCACCTTTTTTCGGTGACATATATTCTGCGACTCTTCTATTGGCAAGAAGCATGAACTCTTCGATGAGTTTATGTGTGTCACCGCGTTGTTTGGTAAAGACGGATATTGGCACACCGTTCTCGTCTAATTTGAATTTCACTTCATCTTGTTCGAGGGATATAGCCCCTTCATCGTAGCGTTTCTTTAGAAGCTTTTTCGCTATGTTATTGAGTGTGTGTAATTCCTCAAAGAATATGCCATGTCCATCATCAAGTATTTTCTGGGCATTCTCATAAGTAAAACGTTTGTCAGAGTGAATGACTGTCCTGCCGTACCACTCACTATATACTTCACCTTTACTATCAATCTCAAATATTCCCGAGAATGTGAGCCTATCTACATTTGGATTTAGACTACACAAACCATTTGATAATTCTTCGGGTAGCATAGGGATAGTGCGGTCTACGAGGTACACTGATGTCCCCCTACGGCGTCCTTCAGTATCAAGTGCTGTATCGGGTCTGACATAGTAAGACACATCGGCTATGTGAACACCTACTTCATAGTGACCATTAGGTAACTTTTTGAATGATATAGCATCATCGAAATCTTTGGCATCTTCTGGGTCTATAGTGAAAGTCGTAGTTGTGCGCAGGTCCCGGCGACCTTTTAAATCTTTCTCAGTAATTCCTATTTCTGCAATCTTTTGTGCTTCTTTCTCAACAGGAGTAGGGAAGACTGCATCAAATCCTTTCTCAAGAGCGATAGCTTCCATTTCGGCATTGTGTTCCATTGGCATACCTAGGACCTTCACTATTTCACCAATAGGAGCTTTCTTTGCATCTTTCCACTCAGTAATAATGACGAATACTTTCTGTCCAATTTGTGCACCGTTTAATCTGTCCGAAGGGATGACTATGTCTGAATACATTTTCAAATCACTAGGTATGAGGAAGTAAGTATCGTGCTCTTTCTCGAGGATTCCAGAGAAGCCAATTTTCGAACGACGTAGTATCTCGGATACTTCGCCTGTCTGGTCAAGGTCTTTCCTCTTTGGATGGAGGAGTACTCGGACAGTATCACCATTACAAGCTGTGTGTAGGAAGTTGTGCTCGACTTCTACTGTGTCATCTGTATGTTGTATGCGAACAACACCTATACCTTTGTGGGATATGTGTATAATACCTTCTATATATCTACTTATTTCCTTTTTATGTTTACTCTCAACAACCTTTTTTGTAGGGTGAGAATCATGCCTTTTTTGTTTATTTTTCACCTTGTTAGTATAACATAAAAATGACGCTTGATTCATATAATACTTTATGGTAGTATAGCCCTATGTTAAAAATTAGACTACAAAGAATAGGTCGTAAGAATGACGCGAGCTTCCGTGTCGTTTTAACTGATTCTAAAAACTCAACTAAGAGTGGTAAGTTCAAAGAAATCCTCGGATCTTATAATCTAAAGAGTGGGGAAGTATTATTTAAGAATGATCGTATATCTTACTGGATGAGTAATGGAGCTCAAGCATCTGCTACTGTCCACAACTTCCTAGTCCATCAGAAAGTTATCGATGGTAAGAAGAAGAATGTCCTATCCAAGAAATCTCCTACCAAAGCACGTAAAGAACTTAAAAAAGCATAATTAAAATCCCCTCCGACCTACGTCGGAGGGGATTTTAATATAATTGCATACAAAAAAGGACTTATGGTATAATAATCCTATTGCAGGTTGTAGTCGATACACTGCAGTACATTTACGAGTAATACTAAAAGAATTTATGACAGATGATAAAGCATTTCTAGAATATGTGGTTAAAGCGTTGGTTGATAACCCAAATGATGTAAAAATTGATCGTACAGTTGATGAAATGGGAGTACTGATTACCATGACAGTAAATAGTGCCGACATGGGTAAGATAATTGGCCGCCAAGGTAACACTGCGAAAGCTATCCGTACACTACTACGTGTAATAGGTATGAAGAATAACGCTCGTGTGAACTTGAAGATCAATGAACCAGAAGGAGGTACACACCAGGCAAGTATGCAAAGTGCACCTGCTATGTCTGCTAGTGACGCATCCAGGTCAGTCGATGCAGCATTGGAAGATTTGAAAGGAATTTAATCTCACTATAAAAAGTAAAGGCCCCGCCATCATTATGTGCGGGGTTTTTCTTTTCTTTAACTACTATTATTTTCGGGTATGCTGTATTCAGCTGCCCATTTCGCCCACAGTTCTAAATTTGCTCCAAATACAACACGTCCGATCTCAATATTGTGTCTATCTTTAATACTGCAAAGCAAAATTACCCAACCGTGTGCTACTGTTTCCTTCTCAATCTTTTCAAACCTGTTTGTTTTCAAAGAAGGTAAGATGTCTTTTAGAAGGTATTTCCCAACTTCAGATATTACGTTCCTACCTCTTTGTAGTAATTCTTTGGCATATCTAGAGTTTTTGTAAACATCAGGGGCTTTACCTCCATCATGCAATAGATCATCAGTGTATTGATGAATAATATCTATGTTCTTTAAATTTTCCATTATAAAATTTTTTTGTGTTTATTTTATTATGCATTTATTTATAAGAGTGTCAAAGGTATAACTTTGTGATATATTAACCGTATGAATTTCTACATAGTTACATTGTTCCCGGAGATGTTCGACTCATATCTTTCAGAGTCTATTTTGGGTAGGGCTATAAAGGATAAGAGGATCGCAGTATCTTTTGTGAATCCTCGCAAATTCGTCACAGGTAAGTACAAGAAAGTCTGGCCCGATGGTAATATATCAGCGCAGATAGACGAGCGACCTTATGGTGGAGGCCCAGGAATGGTGATTATGGCAGAGCCTATAATAAAAGCGGTTGAGAGTGTAGTGAAGAAAATTACTAAGAGAAAAAATAGAAAAGTTCTAACTATAAACTTTATTCCTCAAGCAGAGAAGTTCACTACAACCCTGGCGAAGAATTTCTCCAAGAAATATACAGACATTATTATGATTTGTGGCAGGTATGAAGGTATCGATGCCCGTGTAGATAAAATACTAAAGACAAAGAAGATATCAATAGGGGACTATGTTCTCACAGGTGGTGAGATACCAGCGATGATACTTGTCGATTCAATTTCAAGACAAGTAAAGGGAGTACTTGGTAACTTTGATTCACGTGAAGAGGAGAGAGTGTCCACTAGTGAGATATACACAAAGCCTGAAATCCTCGTGCATAAAAATAAGAAGCATAAAGTACCTAAAGTATTACTATCTGGGAACCATAAGTTGATAGAAGAGTGGAAGAATAGTAAAAGTGAATAACTCACTTGCTAAAATAAGTTTTTATTGTATAATAAAAACAAATGAAAAAGTTTCTAATACTCCGGTTGAGGAGTTTTATTCTTGGAATTAAAGAAAAATTCCAGGAAATGAGAAGGGGATTAAATGATTTTATGATGGGAGAGGATCGTCCACATTATGGGAAAAATACAGATATTTGGTAATAAATCCCTTCTAGTAAGCTTCTCGAAAACAAGGCATGCCCCCAAGGTATGCCTTTACTTGACTCTATGTAAGAAATAAGTTAAGATAATACCCAGTGAATATCGATTGAGTTATGGCAGATCAATCACTACTTTATAGGTTTTAGTGTAATAACACTCTGTGTTAAAAAATATAACTGCCAATTTTAATAGTTAGAACAATACGGTTTGGTCACCGTGGTGTTTTTTGTTTTTATATATTTATTCACGTATGAAAAAAACAGCAATAAGAGAGAAGAAGACGTTTTCAAGGTATAAGAAGCCACTAGTCGAGTTCCCAAATCTAATAGAGAATCAGCTCGTATCCTTTAATTGGTTAATAGAGAAAGGTTTGGCTGAAGTGTTCAAAGAATTTTCTCCAATCAATGATTACTCCGAGAAAAAGTTTCAATTAGATTTTGTCTCTTTTGTTCTTGGTGAATCCAAGTTCGATGAAGAATATACAAAGATCAACAAGCTTACCTACGAAGGTCAGCTTAAAGCTCGCGTCAAACTTCTAAACAAAGGGATAGGAACTTCCAAAGAACAAGAAATTTTCATGGCAGATGTGCCACTCATGACCAAGCATGGCACTTTCATTATCAACGGAGTAGAGCGTGTTATTGTTCCTCAGCTTACTCGATCTTTCGGAGTATTCTTTACAGAACAAGATTTGAAGAGCAAGCGCTACTTCGGTGCGAAGATCATTCCAGCCCGTGGTGTATGGATAGAAATAGAATCTGACCCAGATGGTGGAGTATATGTCCGTATAGATAAGAAGCGTAAATTCTCAGTTGCTTCACTTCTACGCGTCTTAGGCCTTTCTACAGATGAAGCTATCATGAAAGCTTTCGAGAAATCTACAGGTGGCGAAGAATTGCTAAAAGTTATAAAGACATCACTCGAGAAAGATCCAGCTAAATCCATAACTGATTCATACATAGAGATATACAAGCGTCTTCGTGATGGCGACCTAGCCACAGCAGATAATGCTCGTGAATTTATAAATATACTATTATCAGCAGAGAGATATGACCTTTCTCCTGTTGGTCGTTTCCGTTTCAACAAGCGCTTTGATAAGAATATGGATGCGAAAGAAATGGAGCGCAGAATTATTTCTGCAGATGACGTAGTCACTATCGTCGCCAATATTGTTGAACTCAACAACACACTTCATGCCAAAGCAGATGACATAGATCACCTAGGTCAGCGACGTGTGCGTTATGTAGGCGAAATGCTTCAGCAGAAGTTCCGTATGGGTATGGCTCAGATAAAGAGAAATGTCCAAGACCGCATGTCTACAATAGATGTAGGTACTACTATGCCAATACAGATCATAAATCAGCGCCCATTACAGGCTCGTATCAAGGAGTTCTTCACTGCCAACCAGCTTTCACAATTCATGAACCAAGAAAATGTCATGGCAGAAGTAGAGCATTTGCGCACACTATCAGCACTTGGCCCTGGAGGTCTTACACGTGAACGTGCTGGACTTGAAGTTCGTGACGTGCACACTTCTCACTATGGTCGTGTATGTCCTATACACACTCCAGAAGGTCCGAACATTGGTCTTATTCTTCACTTATCTACTTATGCGAAGATAAATGAATTCGGCATAATCGAGACTCCATATGTAAAAGTAAAAAATGGCAAAATCACAGGCGAAGTCGTCTACCTAAATGCTCTTGAAGAAGAGAAGTGCAACATTGCGCACGGTGGTGTCGACTATGATGAGAAGGGGAATATTATTGCTGACCGCGTTGAAGCTCGTCTTTCTACAAAGCCAGGCCTTATAGCAAAAAGTGAAATTGAATATATCGATGTCGCTACCAATCAAGCGTTCTCAGTGGCAACAAGTATGATTCCATTCCTAGAACACGATGATGCTCACCGTACTCTCATGGGAAGTAATATGCAGAAGCAGGCTCTACCTTGTATTATTCCAGAAGCACCCCTTGTAGCTACAGGTATGGAGGAGTTGGCAAGTCGCGATTCAGGACGCCTTATAGTTGCTGAAGTTTCAGGTACAGTATCATATGTAGATGGTAAGAAAATCACAGTCAAAGATGATAAAGGTAAAGACCATACATATCCACTTATTAGTTTCTCTCGTACGAACAACTTTTCAGTATTCCACCAGAGACCAAGTGTTTCTATGGGTGAACATGTGAAGAAAGGTCAAGTCCTCGCTGATACAAGTACTACAGACAATGGTCAAATAGCTCTAGGACAGAACGCACTGGTTGCATTCATGTCATGGGGAGGTGCGAACTACGAAGACGCGATCATTCTTTCTGAACGCCTAGTGAAGCAAAGTAAATTTACAAGTATTTATGTTACAGAGTTTGTTTGTAACGTTCGTGATACAAAGCTTGGTCCTGAGATAACTACACGCGATATACCAAATGTCGGTGAGAATAAACTTAAAGATCTAGATGAAGACGGCATTATCGTTGTCGGTGCTGAAGTTCGTGAGAACGATATCCTTGTAGGTAAAATTACTCCAAAAGGTGAAACAGAATTTACTCCAGAAGAAAGATTACTACGTTCAATATTCACAGAGAAAGCACGCGATGTAAAAGATACATCATTAAGACTCGAGCACGGTAAGCGTGGTCGCGTCGTCGGTGTGAAGATTTTCTCACGTGATCAAGGTCACAATCTAGAGTCAGGTATCATAAAGAGAATCGTTGTTGAGATCGCTCAACTTCGTAATATATCTGTCGGTGATAAGCTCGCAGGACGTCACGGTAACAAAGGTGTTATCTCAGTGATCTTGCCAGAAGAAGAAATGCCATTTATGCAAGATGGTACACCTATAGATATTATTCTTACTCCACTTGGTGTTCCTTCTCGTATGAACCTAGGACAGATTCTAGAAATGCATCTAGGTTATGCTGCCAATACTCTTGGCTACCAAGCAATAGTTCCTCCATTCTCATCTGCTACAGTTCCTGAAATTAAAGCAGAGCTAGTGAAAGCTGGCCTTCCAGAAACAGGTAAAGTAACGTTGTACGACGGACGTACAGGAGATGCTTTCGATCAAGATATAGCTATCGGTTACATGTACATGCTCAAGCTTCACCATATGGTGGAAGACAAGCTTCACATGCGTTCTATCGGCCCATACTCTCTTATTACACAGCAACCTCTCGGTGGTAAAGCTCAAGGTGGAGGACAGAGATTCGGAGAAATGGAGGTCTGGGCACTTGAAGGTCACGGTGCTGCTTATGCACTTCGCGAAATGCTTACAATTAAGTCTGATGACATCATGGGTCGTTCACAGACATTCGATGCGATTATTAAAGGTCAAATAATTCCAGAGCCAAATATTCCTGCTTCATTTAACGTTCTTCTGAACTACCTAAGGGGTCTTGCTCTTGATGTTGATTTAAAAAAGTCTAAATAATAATTAATTATATATAAAATTATGAAAACAATTGATACAACAGATTTTGATTCAATCACACTCAAGCTAGCTTCCCCTGAGCGCATAAAAGAGTGGTCATATGGTGAAGTTACAAAGCCAGAGACAATAAATTACCGTACTGGTCGCTCAGAACGATCAGGACTATTCGATGAGAGAATATTCGGCCCAGAGAAAGATTACGAATGTTACTGTGGTAAATACCGACGTATTCGTTATAAAGATATCGTCTGTGAGAAGTGTGGAGTCGAAGTTACTCGTTCTATAGTTCGTCGTGACCGTATGGGCCACATTGAGCTTGCCTCACCTGTCGCTCATATATGGTTCCTACGTGGAGTTCCTTCACGTATGTCTATATTGCTCAATATTCCAGTGAATGACCTAGAGAAAGTTATATATTTCGCTGGCTATATTATTACAAAAGTACACGCAGAAGAGAAAGAATCAATCATAAAGAATCTTGAAAGTGAATTCAAATCTAAAATTAAATCAGTAGGTGACGAAGAATCTAAAGAAAAGCTAAAAGAACTTCTATCAAATACAAAGCGTGAAATAGGTGAAATAGTACCAGGTAAAGTTCTTAATGAAATAGCCTATCATCACTTCGGTTTGAAGTATGGTTCATGCTTCGAAGCAAGTATTGGTGCTGAAGCTATATTTAATCTATTCAAGAATTTAGATTTAGAAAAGTTGAAAGCAGAGACTTTGGCTATGATTCCAAAAGCAAGCTCTATCGACAAAGAGAAGCTAGAGAAGAGAATGTCACTTCTACGCTCTATGATCCACTCTGGTATTCGTCCTGAATGGATGTTCCTTACTGTTATTCCTGTGATTCCTCCAGCCCTCAGGCCAATGGTGGCTCTTGATGGTGGACGCCATGCGACATCTGACCTAAATGACCTTTATCGTCGTGTGATCAACAGAAATAATCGTCTAAAGAAGCTTAAAGAAATTGGTGCACCAGATGTTATTCTTCGTAATGAAAAAAGAATACTACAAGAAGCATGTGACGCACTTATAGATAACTCAATTGCGAAGCAAAATGATTCTCAAGCTGTATCTGCAAGTCAAAAGCGCGCATTGAAATCACTTTCTGATAACTTGAAATCAAAGCAAGGTTTGTTCCGTCAGAATTTGCTTGGTAAGCGTGTGGACTACTCTGGACGTTCTGTTATCGTTGTGGGTCCAAATCTAAAGCTTAATCAATGTGGACTACCGAAGCACATGGCTCTCGAATTATTCCGCCCATTCGTAATTTCTAAAATTTTAGAAACTGAGCTTGCTTTCAATATTCGTGGAGCGAACCGTCTGATAGAAGAAGGTATTCCTGAAGTATGGGCAATACTCGAAGAAGTAATTCGTGGTAAATACGTATTGCTAAACCGTGCTCCTACACTTCACCGCCTAGGTATACAAGCTTTCAACCCAATACTAATCGAAGGAAATGCTATTCAAGTACACCCACTTGTTTGTACAGGATTCAACGCTGACTTCGACGGAGACCAGATGGCTGTATATGTACCACTTTCTGATATGGCCCAGAAAGAAGCTCATGATTTCATGGCTTCCAATAAGAACTTGCTCAAGCCTCAAGACGGTGCACCGATTGTCATGCCTAAGATGGATATGATTCTTGGTTGCTACTGGATGACAAAATCTATCGATGGGGAGAAAGGTGAAGGTATGGCATTTGCAAATCCAAACCAAGCTATTACTGCTTTCGACTTAGGTGCTATCACTTTCCGTGCAAAAATTAAAGTTCTGGGTAGTGATAAAGCTCGCTATAATAAATTCGAAAGTAAACCTTTCGAAACTACAGTGGGAAGACTATTCTTCAATAGTATTTTCCCAAGTGATTTCCCATTCATGAATGAAGAAATTACAATCAAGCGCATGTCACTACTTGTCGATGAATTGATTATGCATTATGGTATAGACTCTACTCCAAAAGTTCTAGATAAAATTAAAGATTTCGGTTGCCATTATGCTACTTACTCTGGAGTTACTTGGGGTATAGATAACTTAACAGTTCCAGAAGGGAAACCTGCTATCGTTGCAGCGGCACGTACGGAAGAAGAAAAAGTTCGTGAACAATTTGCTGAAGGTCTACTTTCTGAAGAAGAGCAATACCAAAAAGTTATCGAACTATGGGAATACGCAAAGAAAGAAATTGAAAAGCAAATCCCAGCAACACTAGATATAAAAGGTTCAACTTACGATTTGATCACATCAGGAGCAAGAGGTAGTATGGGTTCACTCGTACAGATGTGTGGTATGAAAGGTCTTATTGTGAACACTTCAGGTGCAACTCTCGACTTCCCAATTATCCCATCATACATCGAAGGTCTTTCTCCTCTTGAATACTTCATTACAACTCACGGTTCACGTAAAGGTGCTGCCGACACTGCTCTTAACACTGCAAAGGCTGGGTACTTAACTCGTCGTTTGGTTGATGTTGCGCAAGATGTCGTAGTTACTGAAGAAGACTGTGGAACAAAGAATGGTAAGACAATACGTAGTGTTGAAGGTAACTTTGCTAAATACATAAATGGTAGAGTATTACTCTCTGATATCAAGGATGCAGATGGAAAAGTAGTATTCAAAAAAGGTGCACTTATCATGAAGGAAGATGCTCGCGCTCTCGAGAAGATGGGTATAAAGGAAGCATATGTTCGTACTCCTCTTTCTTGTGAGACTACTCACGGTATATGCCGTAACTGTTATGGTCTTGATTTGGGACGCAATTGTATGATTGAGCTAGGACAAGCTGTCGGTATTATCGCTGCTCAAGCTATCGGTGAACCAGGTACTCAGCTCACACTTCGAACATTCCACGCTGGAGGTGTGGCGACTGTGGACATTACTACGGGTCTACCTCGTGTTGAAGAAATCTTTGAAAGAAGAATTCCAAAAAATCCAGCTATTGTATCTATAACTGATGGTGAAGTATTAGAAGTCAAAGACAATGGTAAAGAAAAGATTATAAAAGTATTATCTGACTCCAAGCTAGATGGTAAGAATAATGAAATGGAATACACTGTTGCATTCCGTCGTCAGCCTATAGTGAAAGCAGGAAGTAAGGTAAAGAAAGGAGATCTTCTTACAGATGGATCAGCAGATATAAACGAAATAGTGAAATACGGTGGCAAGGAGCTCGCTGAAGAATACATCGTAGATGAAATAAATAAGGTTTATGACTTACAGAGTGCATCAATCTCACGTAAACATATTGAGATAATTATCCGCCAAATGTTCTCACGTAAGAAGATCAAAGACGCTGGTGATACTACATTCTCACCAGGTGAAATAGTAGAAGCAATAGAACTTATAGAAGAGAATAATCGTGTGACAGAAGAAGGTGGTGGTAAGCTTGCTGAAGCCACAACTATAGTTCTAGGTATTACAGAAGTATCACTTACTACGAAGAGTTGGCTCTCTGCTGCGTCATTCCAGAATACAAACCGTGTTCTTATAAACAATGCAGTTCGTGGTGGAGTAGATAATCTTCGCGGACTAAAAGAGAATGTTATCATTGGTAATCTTATACCAGCTGGTACTGGGTTCGGTGTTGAACGCATAAGTAAAGTAAAGATAGAGAATCCCAACGTTGATACTGCATCATTATAAAAGTTAAAGGGGAGCAATATATAGTGTATGAACTCACCTGTAGAAAAAATAAAAGAAAGACTCTCGGTGGTGGATGTCATCTCGTCTTATATACCAGTATTAGAAGCTGGCAAGAATTATAAAGCGAAGTGCCCATTCCACAACGAGAAGACTCCTTCATTCTTCATTTCCCCCGACCGAGGCAGTTATTACTGCTTCGGTTGTGGTGCGAAAGGGGATATTTTTTCTTTTGTAGAACAGTTCGAAGGTACTGATTTCCTAGGGTCACTGAAGATCCTCGCTGAGCGTGCAGGTATAGCACTTTCAGATTATAAGAGTAAAGGCACAGACAAAACAGATATTCTTTATCAGATAATGGAAGAGGCAACTGTATACTTTGAATCTGTTTTCGAGTCACAAGTAGAAGCACGTGGATACCTTCGAAGTCGAGGACTATCTGACGCCACTATTAAATCTTTCCGTACCGGTTACGCACCAATGGCTTGGCGATCTGTTTCTGATCATTTAATGAAGAAAGGTTTCAAAAAGGAAGACATAGAGCAAGTCGGGTTAATTAAAAAGAGTGAGAGCGGATTTTACGATAGATTTCGTTCTAGAATTATGTTCCCGATTCAGGACTCTAGTGGTAGAGTAATTGCTTTCTCTGGAAGAATTTTTGAGATAGAGGTCCCGACCAAAATCGGGACGCCGACGGAGGTCGGCGCGAAATATCTAAATAGTCCAGACACGCCACTTTTCTATAAGTCCAATGTCTTATTTGGCATAGACAAGGCAAAGTCCGCAATACGTACCAGAGGCTATAGTATAATAGTAGAAGGGCAGATGGATCTTTTGATGTCGCATCAGGCATCGCTCACGAACACTGTGGCAGTATCAGGTACGGCACTCGCAGATAGTGTGACAGACAGTGAATCGAAGATAAATAATCTAGGTCTAATAAGAAGACTATCGCCTAATGTAATTTTTGCTTATGATGGTGATGAAGCAGGTATTAGGGCCGCTGGTCGCTCTGCTGTTATAGCACTTTCGCTTGATATGCAGGTGAAGATTGCCGTTTTGCCAGAAGGGCAAGACCCCGCTGATATAATCGCAAAAGATAGTGAAATATGGAAAAATATAGTGAAGAATTCCGTGAACATTATAAGCTTCCATATAGATCGTATTTGTAATAATTCTTCCGATGTACGGCTTCGTGGTAAGAAGATTAGGGAAGTTGTATTCCCATTCTTATCTATGATAAAAAGTCGCATAGAGAGGTCGGCTTATATTACAGAGATACATAATAAAACAGGGATCCCTGATAAAGCTATAATTGAAGATTTTGAATTATTTGAACGCAGTCAAAGTGTGAATAGTGTGACTACTAAAGAAGCGAAAATTATAGAGAATAAGCAGTCTCGGCGAGACAGCCTTGAAAGGAAGTTGTTTGGAATAATATTCTGGAATGAAGGTAATAAGGAAGGGAAGGATATACAGGCATTGTGCGATAATTTTAAAGAGAATGTGGGCCGCGAGGAATATGACCGTATGGTTGCCACATATGAACCATTTAGGGATACAATGGCAATAGAAGCTGAAATGTGGTATGTTAGCAAGACTAACGAGATAACTCGTGACCTACAAGAGATTATGCTAAACCTAGAAGAAGAGATTTTAAATGAAAGGAAGTTACAAATGGCACCTCTTGATACCTCTCAAAAATTAGAAGATTTTAATAAGATATTAAAAAGGATAGAAGAAATTAAAAAAAGTCGCTCACTATAATTCAACAAAAATATGGCCAAAAAAATAAAGAAAAATTTAAAAAAGAAAGCAATTAAGAAAGTCCAAAAGAAAATTGCGAAAACTACAAAAAAAGCTGTAAAGAAAGTTGCTACCAAAAAGAAGGTCGCAAAGAAAGCAATTAAGAAAGTCGTAAAGAAAACTGCAAAGAAAATAGTAAAGAAAGTGGCTACCAAGAAGAAGTTAGTAAAAAAAACAAGTACTACCAAACCTTACAAAAGTGGGAAGCTCAATGCTAACGATCGCAAGTCACTTGATCTAGAACAGAAGTCACAAGAAGTAATAGAGAAAGGCAAGAAGAGGGGCTTCGTTACTTATGATGAGATTATAAAAGTATTCCCAGATATTGAAAACAATATCCTTTTCCTTGATGAATTATACGAGAAGCTAGCAGTCGCAGGTATTGATGTGCTCGAAGGAGGTAATCTCCTCGACATGGATGGCGACTTAGAGAAGCAAGCTCTCAAGTACAGCAAGGACGCAGCTGCTTACGATTCTATCCAAATATACCTCAAAGAAATTGGTCAGTACCCACTTATAAATGCTCTCGATGAGAAGGACCTAGCGCGCCGTATAGAGAAGGGTGATATGGAAGCGAAGAATTTACTTGCTCGTGCGAACCTCCGCCTAGTGGTATCTATTGCGAAGAAGTATGTGGGGCGTAGTTCTGATCTAACACTCCTTGACCTTATCCAAGAGGGGAACTTGGGCCTATTCAAAGCAGTTGAGAAGTTCGACTGGACGAAAGGCTACAAATTCTCTACTTATGCGACTTGGTGGATACGCCAGTCTATAACTCGTGCCTTGGCAGACCAGTCACGCACTATCCGCATACCCGTCCACATGGTGGAAACTATTTCTAAGTATAAACAAGTTGTCCGCAGACTTTCACAAGACCTAGGTCGTGAACCACTAGTAGAAGAAATAGCCACAGAGATGAATCTCGAAGTTGAAAAAATTCACATCATAGAACAAATCAATCAAGAGACAGTATCCCTCGAGCAGCCGATAGGTGATGATGATGAGAAGTCTACTCGTGGTGAATTCATTCCAGATGATAAGATCCTTCGCCCTGATCAAGATGCTTCACGTAGAATCCTTTCAGATCAGATAAAAGAAGTCCTCGATACTCTCACTCAGAAGGAAAGGGAGATACTAGAATTACGTTATGGCTTGATAGATGGCATACAGCATACACTAGAAGAAGTGGGTGCGAAGTTTGGTGTTACTCGTGAACGTATTCGTCAGATTGAAGCGAAAGTCCATGAAAAGCTCCGCAACAATGAAAAAATCGCAAGACTAAAAAACTATTTTGATTAGACAATAATAAAAACACCCAACAAAAGGGTGTTTTTATTATTGATTGACTTATATATATGTGTGTGTTAGAAAGGAAAGAAAGCGACCCGCTTGTCAGGGTAAAAAATAAAAAAATGAAATGCTCATCAAAAAGAAATCGCGAAAAGTTAAATGATTCTCGCGAAAGAAAAAGGCAAATTTTTGCGACAAATCTTTCAAATTGTGGTTGGTCTCCAGACCCACAACACTCTGTTCTACGGGAACGTATGAAAGAAAAAGGATTTACGCACATGGAAACCGCTATCGTGGATATCCCAAATATTCACATAAAAGGTAAATATGCTTCCAAAATGGCATTTTTCTGTCACATTAGGGACATTATTGTTCATGAACAAGTGAGTCCTGGTGATGGTGGTAAGATTCCGCACAAAGCCGAGTTCAAAGGGATATCACTGCCTGATATGAATGGGTATTACGATTTAAAAAAAGTAATACTGTCATCAAATGGGAAAATGCAGATAGTGAAAACACCAAAAACAAGCTGGGTTAAGGTTATGTCGGCATAGCTAACCCCCAAGAAGTATGAAGACGATGACTTTCCCGGAATTGCCGGTATGATGATCATTGGCCTGGGCTAGTTGGTGCCCATAAATAAATTTCAACAAAAATTATCCGCTTTCGGTAGAGGAATCTGCTCAAAGCGGATTTCTCTTTTTAGGTGAATATTTTTTTAACTTTAATTAAAAAAATCCATAAATAATTTTATGGATTTTTTGTTGGATAAGAATTTCTTTTACAATTGTTCGGAGACAGAGTCGTTGCCGGTTTTGAGTAGTCCAAATAATAGATCAGAATATTCCCAGTAAGCCTCTATTCCTTTTATTTGGTTTACACATTCAGCAGCCACAAGTTTTTCGAAGGAATTTTGGTGGAGAGGGTAGTTACGATAAATCCATTTTACATTACCATCGGACTCCTCTACAATTCTCTTTAGTGTAGGATGGAAGCCTTTACAGTAAGGACATTCAAAGTCCGAATATTCGATAATAGTAACGGGTGCATTTGGATTACCAAGTACATAGTCAGATGGCTCAGAGATGACTATATTACCAGCATATGGCTCATCTATCTTACCTACCAGAGCGTCTTCTGTTATCTTCTTTACTCTATCATATGAAGCTTGGCCCATTATCTCTGTTTTGACTCCATCTTTACCTATAACTACACTATACGGTGTACCGCGTTCTTGGGGTGGATAGGCGCTCATAGCTTTATCCACACTTTCATTTATATTTTTATTAAGAGTATCTACATCTATAGATTTTATACAAGCATTTAATTTGTCTTTAGACACTCCTACTTTTTCTGATAAAGTTTGAGCTTCTACTTGCCCCATTCCTCTGCCACTTACCATTATCCCGATCATAATAAGAAAGCCAGCTATCACTATAGCAAGCGGTGTTGATATTTGTTGTTTATTTTCCATAGAATTATTATATCATGAAGTATAAAATAGATACTAGACTTATTTTATGGTATAATAAAGGAGTTAAAATTAAGGTCATTATTATTTATTAATTTATTGCCGTTCATTACGGAAAATATTATGATGTCATGTCATTGTCACGGTAAGTGTGCTTTAGCGAAGGTTGCTTGGGTTTTAGTTATTATCGGCGGTCTTAACTGGGGTTTGGTTGGAGTAGGCATGCTTATGTCTAGCAATCTTAACTTAGTTAATCTTGCTTTTGGTTCTATGCCTACCGTTGAAGCAATTGTTTACTTAGTTGTAGGTCTTGCTACTCTTGTTGGAATAATCGGTTGCCCATGCAAGAAGTGTAAAGATTCTAATGCTGATTGTGCAGGCTGCAAAGTTGAAGAAGTGAAGCCTCAAGCTTAACAGATTATATAGTTCTTATAAAAACCATCTTATTTTACAAGATGGTTTTTATGTTGAATAATATGGCCAATTATGGTATTATCATTACACAAATGGAATCATTTTCTAGTATTATTTTCTATATAACTTCTTTCTTGCTCATGTATGTGCAAGTCTTTTTTATGGTGACTTTCTTAGAGAAAAGGAGAGAAATAAAAAAAAGGGAAGATGTAATCGAGCTTGATTCTTATCCATCAATAACCGTGATTGTCCCATGCTGGAACGAAGAGAAGACTATAGACAAGACAGTGAAGTCACTCCTTGGTGTGAATTATCCAAAAGATAAATTTTTTATAACGCTAGTTAATGATGGCAGTACTGATGGTACCAAACAAGTTTTTAGTAAATATGAAGGTCATCCACAGATTAAATTATTCCACCAAGAGAATAGTGGTAAACACGTAGCTTTAAACTTAGGTCTAGAGAATGCTACAACGCCGTTCATTGCTTGCCTTGATGCTGACTCATATGTTCATCCACAATCAGTCACTCGTATGATGACATATTTCATAAGTGATCCGAGTGTTATGGCAGTTGCTCCTGTTGCTATCGTCGATGCACCAAAAACATTAATACAGAAAATACAGCTTGTTGAATACAATATGTCAGCCTTTACCAAGCAAATGCTTGCCCTTGTCAGTGGTATGCATGTGACACCAGGGACTCTGCCTATATACCGTAAGGAAGTATTTGACCTGATTGGAGGCTTTCGTAAGGCGTACAATACAGAAGATGGAGAAATTGCTCTTCGAATGCACAAGAATCATCTGAAGATTGCTTATTGCGCTGATGCATACGTATATACCACAGCGCCTGCATCTGTGCCGAAATTATACAAGCAAAGATTACGCTGGATGTACGGTTTCATAAATAATGTAATTGATTATCGAACTATGCTTTTTAATCCTAAGTTTGGTGTTCTTGGATTACTGAGCCTACCGTCTGGATTAATAGCAATATTTGGAATTATTTTCTTATTCTTTAAAATCATAGCAAATATATTTAACTTTATTTACGAGAAAGCAGTTCAGTATAGTGTTGTAGGATCCGAAGGTCTCGTTAGTCGCTTTACTTACAGTTTTGATGTGTTTAATATAAATACAAAAGCTATTGTATTTATAGTCATAATAATGTATATTTTCTCAGTAGTATCTATTATCTTGGGTACTCGTATAGTTTCACTAAAGACAAAGTTTCCTTTATATACAATACCGTTCATGATTATATACAGTATTATAGCACCGTTCTGGATGCTCAAAGCAATATATAATGTCGCAACTTCACAATCAACAACTTGGAGATAATATATGGAAAAAAAAGACAAACAACCATTCATAAAATATTTAGTCGTATTCATAATAACTTTGTTTATTTTCGTGATAGCTTCTTATCTTGCTGATTTCTTTACTAATAAGAAAATAGGAGAAATAAAAACTGTACAAGATAAAATTTTTATAGATTTACTTTCTTCGGAAACTCAATTCTCTCTACTACAAGAAATTCCCTGCAATACAGATAGTGATTCGATAGTTTCTCCGGAGATGAATGAGCTCTCTCAGAAGCTTGCTTCAAGTGAACATAATTCTAGTATAAGCGATGAAGAACTAACTAATTTAAAAAAGTATTATACAATTCTAGAAATCAAAGATTATCTACTTACAAAGAGGATAAGTGAACGCTGTTCTACGAAGAATGAATTCATTCTTTACTTCTACGATAAGAATGATTGTGCAGATTGTGTGAAGCAAGACTATATACTAGATGATTTAAGGAATAAGTATCCTCAACTTCGAGTGTACCTATTCGATACTGAGCTTGATCTATCAGCTCTCCGTTCAATGGTTAGTATTTACAAGCCTGAGAAGGATGCTACTTCATGGCTAGTTATAAACGGTAAAGTTTATACAGGTCTGAAATCCATAGAAGACATAGAAAAGATTCTCCCAGGGCTTAAAGCATCGCTCAAGACGAATACTACTACAGATGCTAAAAAAGGGGCTAAAACAACCGAACAATCATCTGTAAAAACAAATTAATATTCTATGAAGCCTCTTTATAAAAAGATATTATTATTCGGTTTAATCGGCGGGGTAAATACTGCAATAGATTTTGCAATTTTTAATGCATTGATATACTTTTTGGGACTAGGTTACGCTTGGTACTATCCACTTTTTAAAGGATTAAGTTTTACTATCGCTTGTGTGAATAGCTATCTAATGAATGCACATTTTACTTTCTCACAAGAGAAGAAGAGTGTGAACTCTTTCAGTCAGTTCTTTGTAGTAACATCTGTTGGTATGGCTATAAATATACTCATAGCGACTTTGCTGTTTAACTTCATAAAAGATTTTGATTTACATCTTTTAATAAAAGTGAATCTTCCTGTTGTAATTGCAACTTTTGTAAGCATGGTTTGGAATTTTGTAATTTATAATTATGTTATCTTTTCTACGAAAAATAAAAACATACCTACAGAAGCAAGATAAGACATTTCTCACTGTCTTTTCTATCCTAGTCATTATTCGATTAGTTTACGTTTTTTTACCTGCAGTATTGTGGTGGGATGCTTCGGTTTATATCGGCATGGGTAAGTACTTGGCTTCAGGAGGCTCTTATGGGTTATGGGAGTACTTCCGTCCTCCACTTTTACCGGTACTATTTTCTATAGGAGAATTTACCAATATTGGAATAGTATTCTGGTCCAAGCTCCTGACGTTCCTTGCTTCTCTGTTATCACTAATTCTTATTTATAGAATAGGGGAGAAGATCAGAGTAAATGCAGGTATATGGGCCATGTTTGCATTAGGTGTATCTACAATATTCCTTAGTTTTACCAATATACAGATGACAGAAGTTTTCGGCGTATTCTTTAGTTTAATTCCTTTGTATTTATTTGTGTACAAGAAAAGTCCATTATTGCTTGGTATATCAGTCGGCCTATGCTTACTTTTACGTTTCCCTTATGGAATACTCCTACCACTCTTTGGTTGTGCATTGCTATGCTCCAACTACTTCCAAGGTTATAATTTCAGAAATTTAGTGATAACTTCATTTAAATACGCCATAGGGTTTCTAATAATAGTAATTCCTTATCTAACCTTAAATCATATACTTTACGGAGATATACTGGCCCCATTCATAGCTGGTAATGAGATGATAACTGGCTACCTTTGGCTATATTCTCAAAGTATGTGGTTCTACCCGAAGATAATTTTCTACAATAATATTGTTTTTGTTTTGTCTTTTATTCCACTTTTTTATTTGTTCAAGAAGGATAGACCTAAGCAAACTAAAATATTTATTTACTTAATGCTTGCCTGGATCATTCTTTTCTTGGGCTATTTCACTTATCAGGTTCATAAAGAGGGTAGGTATATAATTCCGGTCTTCCCGGCATTTGCGTTACTCTCGGGTCTTGCACTGTCCTACCTAAGAGATAGGATAGATAGGCTGTCATTCTTCGCCATACTATCCATTTTAGGTTTATGGAGTATTGCACATGGAGCTTTCTATATAGAGCCGAAGGAGAATGTGAATACAATTCGCGAGTTCTATCAATTCCTAGGAGAAGAGAAGAATACCAAGCTTATAAGTAGCTCACCCGTTGTCTCTGCTTATACGCAAACGAATTTCATCCCTGCATATAATTCTTGGGAGCATTTCGGTAAGGTATATAAAGAAGAGAGAAAGTCTTCAGACTATGGAGTTATAAATAGCTGTGAGCTACATGTGTGCACGCCAGGCGAAGAAGAACTATGTAAGAAAGAGAAAGAAAAAGTACTTGCATATATAGAGTCGAATGATTCAGTAATCTATAGTAAGTTGCTCAATAAATGCGAATTAATAATAACTAAGATAGATAAAAATAAATAAAATGACTACCTTAAGTATCATAATCCCAGCCTATAATGAAGAGAGGAGAATAGGGAAAACACTGGATCATATATCTACCTTCCTCCGAGAGAAGAATATAAGCTTCGAGATTATTGTCGTTGCAAATAATTGTACAGATAATACTATTCCACTTCTCCATAACTTAAAGAATACATCCATTCCTGAAATAATTGTTCTTGATATAGAAAGAGGCGAGTTAGTAGGGAATATGAAAGGCTATGCAATTAAGGTAGGCATGGAGAGTGCTTCGGGTGAATATCATCTATTCATAGATGCAGATAATGCGACGACTTTTTCACATGCAATTGATTTCATTCAATTTATTAAAGACGGATATGATGTGGTGATAGGGTCACGTTATGTGAGTGGGGCAAAAGTGGTAAAAAGACAACCTGTTTATAGGGTTATATTGTCTCGTCTAAGTAATTTACTAATTAGAGTAGTTCTGTTTATTAATATCTACGATACTCAGTGCGGATTTAAAATGTTTAGCAGAAATGCATCAAAGGAAATATTCCGTCGTATGACCGTAGCAGGATGGGGAGCTGACTTAGAAATGTTGGCAATTGCGAAAAGTTTAGGTTACAAGATAAAAGAGGCTCCAGTAATTTGGGAAGCTCAAGATGAATCTACGGTAAGATCTCACGCTTGGTGGTACACATTAAAAGAATTATTTATTATAAGAAGCAGGGTAATAAAAGGCAAATACAAACAATAAAACCCCGTAAGGGGTTTTATTGTTTGTATTTGGAGCCGCTCTTCAGACTCAAATAATTCCAGATAGGATATTTAGATATAATGTATTTATTTATATAGAAACTTGATGAGCCGCTTCTCAGACTTGAACTGAGGACCTTCGCTTTACAAAAGCGTTGCTCTACCAACTGAGCTAAAGCGGCATGTATTTATTTTTCAAACTCAACTATCTTCTTTCATCTTATGCTTCTTGCTACCAAACAGCTAAAGCGGCGTATATTTTATTCGTGTTCTTCTTTCACCCTCTCTTTCACTCTCCTTATCTTCGCTTGAGATTCAAGGATAGCTCTACGAAGGAATGAAGTCTTCTTTATGCCATCTGGGCCACTTATCTTACTTTTAAAGTAATCATTAATCTGTGGCCACTTTTCTAATACCCACTTCTTCGTCTTTGTACTTGTGATGAACCAATACTTTGCTATCGTTATGACTAACCCTTGAACGATATGCTTGGTCAAATATAGCATATTCTTTTCTATATGTCTAAAGGATAAATCTGTTCGAATTCTCTCACCACTATCCACCATACTTAGTCTATTTGTGCGTAATTCCCATGCTCGAAATGAGAGCATTCCAAATGCAACACAAATAGATATGAAAAATATGATAATGGTTATAAGCATAGATTAACCTATAGACTCTCGTGTAAATGCTACCAGATTTGCGCCCTTCTCTGCAAGCAACTTGCTGATTGTTAGATCAGGATTCTTGATGAATGGTTGTTCCATAAGAGTTTGCTCTTTGAAGTAAGTAGTAATCTTACCTTCAAGCATTTTCTTCTTGATATCTTCTGGCTTATCAGACTCTGCGACTTCTTTCTCGAAGACCTCGATGACTTTTGCTTTGTCTTCTTCTTTAATATCTTCTGTCTTTGTGAAAGCGGGCTTCATAGCTGCTATATGCATAGCTACATCTTTCGCAAGTTCTGCTGTGCCACCAGTAAGAGATACTATAACAGCACTCTTACCACTGTGTACATAAGAGCCTATGGTTGTGCCTGTTATTTCTTCGACACGGCCTAACTCTATCTTCTCACCGACTTTCTGTATGACAGGGTTTATTATATCTGCTGATTTTTCTTTCATTATTTCTACGCCTTCTTCAAGGGCGATTTTTGCAAGTGAGTTAGCAAGGTTGAGGAAGTCCTCATTCTTTGCTACGAAGTCAGTCTCTGAATGTAGTGTAAGAAGGAGTGCTTTACCAGGTGCTTCCATCACTACGATAGTGCCATCGTGTGCATCACGATCTGCTTTCTTCATAGCTATAGAGCTAGATTTCTTCTTTAATATAATTAATGCCTTTTCCATATCACCCTCTGCTTCTTGTAGAGCAGTACGGCATTGCATGACAGATACTCCTGTGGCATCTCTTAATTCTTTTACTAATTCTGCAGTGATTTGTATAGACATAATATATTATTTAGTGATTATTATTTATTTTGACCTTTTGAACCATTTGTATAAGCTTCCTTTGCTAGGTTTAAGAAGAAAGTAATACTCTGCACTGATGCATCGTTACCAATGATAGGGTGCTCTACTTGCTTGATATTACAGTCAGTATTCATAAGAGCGATAACAGGGATATTCATCTTGCGAGCTTCTGTAACTGCGATGTGTTCCTTCTTCGGATCAATGACGAACATTGCATCTGGAGCCTTGGTTGTACCTGTAAGACCTTGGAAGTTCTTTGTCATATCTTCCATTTCACGATCTATAAGTAGTCTTTCTTTCTTTGTATATTTATCTAGTGCTCCTTTTTCTTTCTGTTCACGTAGGTCTAGTAGCTTTACGATACGTTTCTTTATTTCAGGGAAGTTTGTAATAGATCCACCAACCCATCTCTCACTGACGTACGGCATGTTTAGGGCAAGGGCAGTCTCTGTAATTTGTTGCTTTGCTTCAGCTTTCGTACCGACGAATAATATAGTCTTACCTGTGGCACCAAGCTTAATTACTTCTTCTAAGGCTTTCTCTAGTAAGTCGTATCCTTTTTCGATATTTATAATATCTACGCCATTCTTAGTAGCGAAGATATAAGGAGTAACTCCTGGATGACGACGACTCTTTGAATAACCATAATGCGCACCTGCTTCGAACATCTTCTCTATGATTGTATTTTGTGTACTCATATTTGTGTCCCTTTTTATCGGGTTAATTAATCTCCTTTCTGGAGAGGGTTATAATGTGCTCCGTTTTTAAGCATTTCAGCTTATCTACAAGGTCTTTTAAATAAAAAAGCCCCCCACGGAACGCAGGAATATAATAACAGAAAAAGCATTATTCCGCAAGCTTCTTTTTAATGAACTCTAGTTTTTTATTTTCTTTAATCCTTTCCCAATGTTTCCGATTTCCCAACCCATATCTCCCCCTATAATAACTGATATTCTGTAGGTATCAACTAAGATCATCATTGATGCTATTAGTAAAATATCCGAGTCAACATCTAAATCAATTTCATAAGAATCCCCATCCAAAAATACAAATTGATTCTTATTCCATTTTCCTATCTGTTCTTTGTTTTTATAAATGGAACCAGAAAATCCTTTATTCCCACTTAAATTAAATATATCTGACCCCTCTTTTGTTGAGTTACTACAAGTGTAGTTCATGGAATTCATTCCTTCTTGGTTAAATTTATACTCACCACTAGGAAGTGAAATCATGGCATTTGCTGTTAAAGAAAGAAATTTGTTTTGAATTCCTCCGATTCTCTTTCCAGATGGATTTTCTGTTATTACATATTTTGGAATAAGAGTTGGCCATAATCTTCGTATGGTGAATAGTTTTTTCTTATTTTGATAAACATTATATTGTCTACCAAAAATTGTAATTTTATTTTGTTTAACAAGTATTTTCATTTTTTAAAATTGAACACAATGATAAGTTTTTGTTATTTAAGTTCACCTATCGTATTTGGATTTACGAACTTTAACTATTATTCCCTAGAAAATCTATATAACTAATCATAGTTTATACATTTATGACAAAAGAGGCAATACCTATTGGGTTTGATTGTGAAGGCTTTTTAGGGTAGTATGAGGGGTATATGAAACAATCACAACTATTCACTAAAACAAAGAAGGAATCACCTACAGATGAGGTATCTCTCAATGCGGAGCTCCTTATAAAGGCAGGTTTTATAAACAAAGAGATGGCCGGAGTTTACTCATATTTACCACTTGGTTTACGTGTCCTAAATAATATACAGAATATCATCCGTGAAGAGATGAATGCCATCGGTGGCCAGGAAGTCACTATGACCGCTCTTCAAGAGCGCGATACATGGGAACCAACCGATCAATGGAGCGATGAGAAGGTGGATGTCTGGTTCAAGACAAAGCTCAAGAATGATACAGAGCTCGGTCTTGCAGTTACTCACGAAGCAGCTATGACGAAAATGTTGAAAGATTTCGTTCAATCATATCGTGACCTACCTTTTTCTGTTTACCAATTTCAAACAAAGTTCCGCAATGAGACAAGAGCCAAGAGTGGCATCATGCGTTGCCGTGAATTCATAATGAAAGACTTGTATTCATTTTCGAAAGATGAAGCCGAGCATAACGAATTTTATGAAAAGTCCAAAGAAGCTTACAAGAATATTTTCAAGAGAGTTGGTATTGGCCATCTCACATATTTGACTTTTGCTTCTGGTGGTATGTTCTCCAAGTTCTCTCACGAATTCCAGACAATTACAGGAGCAGGTGAGGATACTATATATGTAGATGAGAATAAAGGTATAGCAGTGAACAAAGAAGTCTACACTGACGAAGTGCTTGCAACCTTAGATTTATCCAAAGATACTTTGGTAGAGAATAGAGCTGTAGAAGTCGGGAATATATTTACTCTCGGTACGCGCTTCTCTGATGCTCTTAACTTGAAATACAAGAATGAACAAGGCGAAAACCAATCAGTATTCATGGGTAGTTATGGTATCGGCCCAGGCAGACTTATGGGAACTATTGTAGAAGTACTCTCAGACGGTAAGGGTATTATCTGGCCTGAAGCTATTGCTCCATTCCGAGTTCACTTACTTGTCTTAGGAGAAGAAGAAAATATAAAGTCTGAAGCAGATGCACTTTATACGAATCTAGGATTAGAGAATATAGAAGTTCTCTATGATGATCGTGCAGGCATGAGTGCAGGGGAGAAGTTCGCAGATGCGGACCTCATTGGTATACCTTACCGTGTTGTAGTTTCCAAGAGGAGTATGGCTGAAGGTGGATACGAGATAAAGAAGAGGACAGAAGAAGGAGGCAAGATAGTAAACAAAGATGATTTAATTAATATGCTAAAAACTAGCAACTAATTGCTAGTAGTTATTCAAATGTTCAAGAAATTTTACAAAACATTCTCAAACGATATCGGTATAGACCTAGGTACAGCAAATACACTAGTGTATTTGAAAGGGCATGGCATCGTTATCAACGAACCATCTGTTGTCGTTGTGAATAATAAGACAGGGCAGATTGTCGCCGTCGGTGCTGAAGCCAAGCAGATGCTTGGTCGTACACCAGGACATGTGCGCGCAGTACGTCCGATTGTCGATGGAGTTATTTCTGACTTTGAGGTGACGGAAGAAATGCTTGCATATCTGATAGGTAAAGCAGAGAAAATTTCAAAGAAGTTCATCCGCCCTCGTGTGCTTATCGGCGTACCTACTGGTATTACGAATGTAGAAATTCGTGCAGTGGAAGATGCAGCTAAGAGCGCCGGAGCAAGGGAAGTCTATATAGTAGAGGAGCCTATGGCTGCGGCTGTCGGTATACGCCTACCAGTGAAAGATCCAGTCGGGTCAGTTATTGTCGATATCGGTGGAGGGACTACTGATGTGGCTGTTATCTCACTCTCTGGAGTTGTCCGGTCCAAGAATTTGAAAATTGCTGGAGATTTACTGAATACAAACATTGCCAATTACATGCGTGATGAATTCAAGCTACTTATAGGTGAGCGTACTGCCGAGAATGTAAAGATTGCTATAGGCTCTGTAGTTATCGATGACCCTATCGAAGCTGAAGTTCGCGGACGCGACTTGGTAACAGGATTACCTCGCCAAGTTATCATTACTGATGGAGATATCCGTGAAGCTATCATGCCCTCTGTGCTCGGACTTGTTGATGGCATCAAAGAAGTACTCGAGACTACACCACCAGAATTACTCTCAGACATAATGCATCGAGGACTCGTCCTCTCAGGAGGAGGGGCACTGATTCGAGGATTTGATAAATTGCTTTCTGATGCACTGAAGATTCCTATATATGTAGCCGAAGACCCTCTGACTGCAGTTGCTCGTGGTACAGGAGTGATACTCGATGATTTTGAATCTTTTAAGGAAGTTTTAGTAAATACAGACAATGTATCAGTTCCGCGATAAAAAACAAATAGCAAAGCGCAAGATTATAATCCGTAATATTTTTATTATAGGGTTTGTTCTTGTTGTTGTATTTTTATTTAGTAATTATTTTTCTAAAATTTTAAATCTTGTTGGTATACCGCTCTGGAGTACAGAGAATAAAATTGTAAATATAGTAGAGTATAATAGCCATCTAGTACGTACGAAGTCATCTGTCTTCCGTGAGAATGATAATCTGATAGAGAAGAATAAAAATCTTGAAAGTAAGATGATTGATTATGAGATACTGAAGAAAGAGAATGATGAATTAAAGGAAATGTTGATTAGATTGCCGTCTACTCACAACTTTACTCTGGCAACTATTCTGGCGAAGCCAAATCAATCTCCGTATGACACTATTATTGTAGACGTCGGTAGTGACGAAGGTATAACAGAAGGATTGAAAGTTTATGCAAATGGAGAGACTCCAATAGGACAAGTAGAGAAAGTTTATATGAAGACTTCTTTGATTACACTATATTCTAATCCGAAGAGAGTCACGCAAGCAGTGCTTAATTCTTCAAATGCACCTGTCGAGCTTATTGGTCGTGGTGGTGGGAACTTCGAAATGCTGATACCACTTGATCTATCTTCTGAGAACGGAGAGCTTGTAGTACTGCCTGGGCTTACAAGTGAAGTAATAGCTATTGTAGATGGGGTAATCTCTACTCCGACTGATCCTATAAAGAAAGTCATACTCCGCTCTCCTATAAATATCCAAAGTCTTAAATGGGTGGAGATAAAAAGAAATTAATGAGCATGTTTAATTTTAAAATAGAAAAGAAACTAGATGGACATCTGGGTAGAGCAGGTGTTCTTACGACACCACATGGTGTAATACAAACACCCGCATTCGTAACTGTAGGAACTAAAGCTACAGTGAAAGCTCTAACTGTTGAGCAGATTCGCGACACTTCATCACAAGTCGTTCTTGCTAATACTTACCACCTATACTTACAGCCTGGCGATGAGATAGTGCGTGATGCAGGGGGCTTGCATAAGTTCATGAATTGGCATGGGCCACTAATGACTGACTCTGGGGGCTTTCAAGTATTTTCCTTAGGTGCTGCTTATGGCAAAGAGATATCAAAAATAACCACCATTACAGATCCGAGCTTACTTATACCTGAGCGTTCTATAGATAGTGTTGCTCCACTTGCGAAGATTAGTAATGACGGAGTGTCTTTCAAGTCGCACCTTGATGGATCTATGCATTACATTACTCCTGAGCGATCGATTGAAATACAGCATAATTTAGGAGCTGATATTATATTTGCATTCGATGAATGTACTTCACCTACAGAGAGTGAGAAGTATCAAGAAGAAGCACTTTATCGCACGCATGCCTGGGCGAAGAGGAGCTTGGAAATGCATAAGAAATTAGAAGAAGCAAAACTTGTAAGCGAAGGAAATTTTGCTAATGAAAATCGCAGGCGTGGGCGTGCCGGAGCGACGGAGGAGCGGAGAGGGATAAGCGATTTTCAGGAGGAAGATTTTCGAAATTCTTTACCTCAAGCATTATTCGGAATAGTTCAAGGTGGCAGAAGCGAGAAGCTTCGCAAGAAATCTGCAGAAGAAATATCAAAACTTGATTTTGATGGCTTTGGTATAGGGGGTTCATTTGCGAAAGAGGATATGAGTACGGCGGTAAAGTGGGTGAATGAAATCTTGCCAGAAGGGAAGCCTCGTCACTTGCTAGGCATAGGTGAGCCTGAAGATTTATTCATGGGTGTGGAGAATGGAGTAGATTTATTCGACTGCGTAGGTCCTACACGTATTGCTCGCAATGGAACTGTCTTTACAAAAAGTGGCAAAATAAACTTACTTAATGCGCAGTTTGTAAAAAACTTTGAGCCTATAGAAAAAGATTGCTATTGCTATACTTGTACTAGCTACAGTCTTGCATACCTCTCACATTTATTCCGTGCGAAAGAAATGGAAGCCGCTACTCTTGCGTCCATCCACAATATTCACTTTATTACCAAACTTGTCGCTAATATGAGACAATCAATACTAGATGGTACATTCTTAGAATTTAAAGAAGAATTTTTAAAAAATTATGTCAAATAAAGTATTCAAATTAAAGAGTGAGTATAAGCCTGCGGGGGATCAGCCGGAGGCTATTTCGCAGTTGTTGAAAGGTTTAGAGAAGGGGATGGTTAAGCAGACCCTGCTCGGAGCTACAGGTACAGGGAAGACTTTCACTATGGCTAATGTAATAGAGAAGTGGAACAAGCCGACACTCGTGATAGCTCATAACAAGACGCTCGCTGCCCAGCTTGCCCAAGAGTTCCGGGAATTCTTCCCCGATGCGGCTGTGCATTACTTCGTTTCTTATTATGATTACTACCAACCGGAAGCTTATATGCCAGTAACGGATACTTATATTGAAAAAGATGCACAGATAAATAAAGAGATAGATCGCCTTCGCCATGCGACTACGCAAGCTCTGCTCACTCGCCCAGATGTTATCATTGTGGCTTCAGTTTCTTGTATTTATGGTTTAGGAAGTCCAGAGGAATATGAGCGTGTGAATTTGAAGCTCGCTCGTGGTATGAAGATGGACCGTACGACACTGATGAAGAAGCTTGTCGAAGTGCATTTCGAGCGTACGAATGCAGATATAAATTCTGGTCAATTCCGATCAATCGGTGCCAAAGTGGAAGTCATGCCCGTATCAGAAACTTTCGTCTATCAGATAGAATTCGCAGATGGAAAAATTGCACGCATAGCGAAAGTTGATCCAGTTTCCTCTCATATTATTAATGAAGAAGAGAATATTTTCCTTTTCCCGACGAAGCACTTCATCACAGAGAAAGGCCAAGTAGAAAAAGCAGTAAAGAATATCAAAGCAGAGCTCGCAATGCAGTTGAAGAAGTTCGAGCGTGAGGGCAAGCTCCTCGAAGCCGAGCGTATCAAGAGGCGCACTAGCTACGACCTCGCAATGATAAAGGAGATTGGCTACTGTAATGGCATAGAGAATTATTCTCGCCATCTGTCAGGAAAAAAAGAAGGTGAAGCTCCAGAGACTTTGCTCTCATATTTCCCCCACGTCGCTCCTGCTGGAGCTCTGCGGGGTGAACCTGTGGCGCGAAGCCTTTGCGAAGTGCCAGACTTCTTAACCATCATCGACGAATCGCATGTAACTCTGCCACAACTAAACGGTATGTACGCAGGCGATGCTTCACGTAAGAATACATTAGTGGAGTTCGGATTTAGGCTACCGTCTGCGAAAGATAATCGCCCACTTAAGTATCCAGAGTTTGAAGAGCGCATAGGACAAGTAGTATATGTATCGGCAACACCTTCCAATGTCGAGCGTGAAGTCAGTGACCAAATAGTACAGCAAATCATACGCCCGACTGGGCTTATAGATCCGGAAGTTATTGTACGACCCGTGAGTGCTGGGGATTATTCTTCAGTAGCTCCAGATTTGTCGGATAAAAATCGCTTATCCCTCTCCGCTCCTACGGAGCTGCGGCGCGCCCACACCTACGATTTTTCCTCGACAAATTCTTCCGCTTATCCTGGCCAGGTTCAAGATTTCATTATTGAAGCGGAGAGGACTATAAAGAAAGGTTATCGAGTACTCGCGACTACATTGACGAAGAGGATGGCTGAAGACTTATCTATTTATCTGAAGGAGAAAGGAATGAAAGCCGAGTATCTTCATAGTGAGATAAAGACAATAGAAAGAATTCAAATCTTAACTGAATTTAGAAAGGGTAGCATGGATGTGCTGGTAGGGGTGAACTTACTTCGTGAAGGACTAGACCTACCTGAAGTCGCACTTATTGGCATACTTGATGCGGACAAGGAAGGCTTCCTTCGTTCGGAAACTTCGCTCATACAGACCATCGGTCGTGCAGCGCGTAACGTAGAAGGCAAAGTCATACTCTATGCCGATGTCATGACTGGTTCACTTGAGCGTGCAATAGGCGAGACGAATCGCCGCCGTGCTATTCAAGTGGCTTATAATAAGAAGCATGGTATTACCCCCAAGACAATAATAAAGCGGATTAAAGATATTACCGAAGAACTCGAAGATAAGCATGCGAAAGCCGTAAATGCCGAGCTTGATCTTGATATAGAATTATTTAAGAAAGCATTTACCAAAAATAAAAGTAATAAGGGTAAAACAGAATCGAAAGCTCTTTCGAACACACTTTTTTCAGATGAAGATCGTAATAAATCCGTCTATGAGAAAATAATAAAGATGAAAGAAAAGGAGATGAATAAAGCCGTGAAAGAACTCGACTTTGAGACAGCCGCAATCCTTCGCGATGAAATTGTAGTGTTAAGAAATAGGTTAGAGAAGAGCCAAAAATAAGAGCTAAGTTGCTTAAAATATATTTTTACTTTATATTGTAAGTAATCAAACCATGATCTTATGGAAACGACACCTCGAATTTCCCTAAAGCAAATTTTAAAATTTGCCGGGAGTAAACCAACATCTGGAGAGAGGGCTCGTGCTCTTAAGCGCGGGAAAAAGCTCCAACAAGAAGAATTAGGTCGCCAGGATAAAGGTGACCAAAAACAATAATATTAAATCATAAAAACACCCGATCTTGTCGGGTGTTAGATTTTGTTGGTATTATAGTATAATAGAACCATGAGAATACCTAAAGTTTCAGCATTAATACCGTTTATCATTACAGCCTTATTTTTAGGTGTTTTATATTATATAGTTTCAAACAAAGATGTGAAAATATCAGACGAAGTTGTGGAAGATAGTAAGCCCTTCGTTCTAGTCGATAAGTCACTTATAACAGAGAAGATATACAATGAGCCTACGAAGTATACTACTTTCGATCTATCCTACCCACAGTTTAAGAATGCACCAGCATCTTTCAATAAGAAAATAGAGGATATGGTTATGAATGCTATGAAGGACCATGCTGAAATATCTGAACAAGATTGGAAAGCTCGCTATGCCACGAAGTACGAAGGCGATAATATTGGAGAATTCCCAACGGAAGATAGTAGGCTCTCTTTATTTACGAATTTCAGAGTAGTACAAGCAAATGATAAATATATTAGTGTATTAATGTCTATGGGTGGTTACTCAGGTGGGGCTCATGGTTATCGGAATATGGTTTCATTTAATTACGATCTATCTTCTGACAAAGAAGTAAAGCTCTCTGATTTGTTCCCCAACGATAAGAATTATTTGAAAAAAATTTCTGAATTCTCAAGACAAGATTTGATAAAGCAGTTTATTGCTGTCGAATCAGAAACTGGGCTAATAGATTTTAAAAAGAAAGAGGATAAAGACGCTTTCATGGCATCCATAAGTGATATGCTCAATGCCGGTACAGAACCTATAGCCGAGAACTTCAATGTGTTTACTTTTACTTCTGAAGTTGTAGAGCTATACTTTACAGAATACCAAGTTGCTCCGTATGTTATGGGTAGCTTCTCTGTATCTATTCCTAGAAAGTAATATTTTATCTGAGGAGGTAAATGTGTTATAATGTTCTTATCTTAATATAGATATACCCCCGCTATCTCACAGCGAGGGATTGTATTGATTTATAAAGAAATTATGAAGAATAACAACCAAGACAAAATAATAGTCAAAGGTGCCAGAACGCACAATCTGAAGAACATAAATGTAGAAATGCCCCGTAATGCGATGGTGGTTATTACTGGTATGTCCGGCTCGGGAAAGAGTTCGCTTGCTTTCGATACTATTTTCGCTGAAGGGCAGAGGCGCTATGTGGAGAGTCTTTCTGCTTATGCTCGCCAATTTTTAAATCAAATGCCGAAGCCCGATGTAGATGAGATTACAGGCCTCTCACCTGCAATATCTATCGATCAGAAATCCCGCTCGAATAATCCTCGCTCGACTGTAGCAACTATCACAGAGATATACGATTATTTACGTGTCTTATACGCACGCGTAGGCCGTCCTCACTGTCCCGAGTGTGGCAATGAGATTAAGAAGCTCTCCAATGAAGAGATCATGAATTTCGTCCTGAAGAAAATTAAAGCACACAAAAAGCCGACAGGTAAAGACACGAAGAAGTTATTGGGCGTAGAGTGGGATGAGACTCCAATAACAATATACTCACCAATTATCCGAGGTAGGAAAGGCGAGTACTATCAGCTACTTTATGATTTACTTAGCAAAGGTTTCGCGAAAGTCCGTATGGACGGTGAAGTTCGTAATCTCCGTGAACGTATCGATATATCAAAGACGAAGAAGCACGACATAGATGTGCTTGTAGATTCATTCCAAATACACGAATTTAAAGATTCACCTGACGACAGTCGTATGCGCTTGGCCGAGGCTATAGAGCGTGCACTTACCGAGTCGGAAGGCTTGGTTACTATCGCTATTGCAGATGAAGAGTTCGTTATGTCTTCGAAGTTCGCTTGTTCTATCGATGGATTCTCTTTCCCCGAAGTAGAGCCAAGGTTATTCTCTTTCAATTCTCCTTATGGTGCATGTCCTACGTGTAATGGATTAGGTACAAAATATTTCGGTGGTACTGAACCTTGTGATGATTGTGGCGGTGCAAGGCTTCGAAAAGAAGCTCTACATGTATTTTTGGGAGCGAAAGAGAATCTTGATTCTGAAAATCTCAGGCGTGGGCGCGCGCCGAGTCCGAAGGACGAGGTAGGGATAAGAGATTTGAAGAAGCAAGAATCTCTGAAGCGTAAATCAAACATCGTAAATCTGACCCATCTTTCTATTCAGGAAGTTGCTGACTTTTTCATAGAGATTGAGTTGAATGATCAAGAGAAAGAAATTTCCAAAGTAGTTATCAAAGAAATAGAGGCAAGGCTTCAATTCCTCTTAAACGTCGGGCTCGACTATCTTTCCCTTGATCGTAAAGCGAACACTCTCTCTGGTGGTGAAGCTCAGCGTATACGTCTTGCTTCACAATTAGGTTCACGTTTGGTGGGTGCGTTATATGTACTCGATGAGCCGACTATCGGCCTTCATCAGCGTGACAATGAGCGCCTTATAAGGACACTTGAAGATCTTCGAGATCTCGGGAACACTATACTTGTTGTCGAGCATGACGAGGACACAATATTTGCTTCAGATTATATTGTGGACATTGGTCCCAAAGCTGGAGTACACGGTGGACAAGTGATAGTCGCGGATTACCTCACTCCACTTCTTGATGCGAAAACAAATCCATCCAAATCCCGCACACTTGCCTATCTTCGTAATGAAGCTCGCATAGAGATACCAGAGAAGCGCCGCACAAATGAGAAAGGTTCACTAAAAATTGTCGGAGGTAAAGTTTTCAACATTGATAATTTGAATGCTGAAGTCCCACTAGGGAAGATGGTGGTTATTACTGGTGTGTCTGGCTCAGGGAAGAGTTCCTTCATGTATGAAATACTGCACAAGAACCTAGAGACTAGATACGAGAGGCGGACTCGCAGTGCCAACATCTACAATTGTGCATCTTTCACTGGGACTGAGTACTTGTCTCGCGCGATACTTATAGATCAGTCACCTATAGGTCGTACTCCACGCTCAAACATTGCGACTTATACAGGAGCTTTTACTCATATTCGTGACTTATTTGCTGCAAGTGAAGAAGCTCGTCTGCGAGGATGGAAACCGAATAGATTTTCTTTCAATGTGAAGGGCGGTCGCTGTGAAGCTTGTGAAGGTAATGGTGAGATAGCTGTCGAAATGCATTTCCTTCCGACCGTGTATGTGACTTGTGATGTGTGTAATGGTAAAAGATTCGACAAAGAGACTCTCATAATAAAATACAAGAAGAAGAATATTCACGAAGTCCTCGAGCTTACTATTGAAGAGGCTGTTGTCTTCTTTGAAGATATACCAAATGTCTATGACAGGTTGAAGACTCTTATGGATGTAGGGCTTGGCTATGTGAAGCTTGGTCAATCTGCGACGACACTTTCTGGTGGGGAAGCACAGCGTGTGAAAATTTCTTCTGAGCTTTATCGTCCACATTTGGAGAAGACGATATACTTACTCGATGAGCCGACTGTGGGACTACACTATGATGATGTAGCGAAGTTACTTGAAGTGCTCAACAAGCTCGTAGATAAAGGTAATAGTGTTGTACTCATAGAGCACAATATGGATATTATTAAATGTGCAGATTATATTATCGACATCGGTCCTGAAGGTGGAGTAGGTGGTGGTAAGATTGTCGCTCGTGGTACTCCTGAAGAAGTGGCGAATAGTGTGGGCAGTCATACTGGGAAATACTTAAAGAAAGTGTTAAGAAAGAAATAGAAATCTATTATGAAAGTTCAAGAACTTAAAAAATTTAACATCCCCGATAAGCCTGGGGTTTATTTCTTTCTTGGCCCGTCGAAGCAAGGCGAAGTGGGCAAAAAGGGTAAAAGTATTCTCTATATAGGCAAGGCTACTTCGCTCCATTCGAGGGTGAAGAGCTATTTTAGTAAAGATTTGATAGCCACTCGCGGGCCACTCATACTCGATATGACAGTCCAAGCGACTAGTGTAGAGTACCAGGCCACTGATAGCGTGCTCGAAGCATTGATTCTCGAAGCTGAACTTATTAAGAAGCATCAGCCGAAATATAATACGAAAGAGAAGGATAATAAAAGTTTTAATTATGTATGCATCACCAAGGAGAGGATACCGAAAGTTCTAGTTATTCGCGGTCGCAACTTAGATAAGTCTAAATATAAGAAAGTTTTTGGCCCATTCCCGAATGGGCTACAGCTCCGTGAAGCGATGAGGATTATACGCAAGATTTTCCCATTTTTTGATAATCAATCAGAGAAGAAGCAGAATTATCAATTCTACAAACAGCTTGCTTTGATCCCAGAAGGTGATTACAAGAATAATATTAAAAATTTAATTCTATTTTTCCAAGGTAAAAAGAAGAAGATAATTATAAATATGAAGAAAGATATGCTCTCTTTCGCGAAGAGGAAAGAATTTGAAAAAGCAGGAGAAATAAAGAAAAGAATTTTCGCTCTCGAGCATATAAATGATGTGGCACTTATTAAGGAGGAGGGTTACGCTGTTGATACTGCTTTTAAAAATCTCTTATCCCTCTCCGCTCCTTCGTCGCTCCGGCGCGCCCACACCTACGATTTTGAAAAGCATATTAACAGCTCCACTACATTCAAAATTGAAGCTTACGATATAGCTCACATGTCAGGAAAGAATATGGTAGGGGTGATGACTGTGATCGAAGATGGGGAAGTTGCGAAGCAAGAATACAAGAAGTTCATAATCCGTACTCAGTCGGGTGCCAATGATACTGGAGCTCTCGAGGAAGTACTCTCTCGTCGTTTCCGGCATACAGAGTGGGGACTACCACACTTAGTTGTAGTAGACGGTAGCACTGCTCAGGTAAATGTAGCCAAGCAAGTGCTTGCTCGCTACCAGTTCGACATACCTATAGTAGCCGTAGTGAAAGATGACAAACATAAGGCGAAAGCTTTGGTAGGTGATAGTGAAATTATAAAAGTTTATAAGAAGTCCATCCTTCTTGCCAATAGCGAAGCTCACAGATTTGCAATTACTTTCCATAAAAAGAGGAGAAACAATGATTTTCTGAAATAGCTCCTTTTAATAAAAGACAAAAGAATACACACTTTTTGTTTCCGCACTCTTGCCTGAAAAACCTTTAATTATCTGGTGGTAGCGCAGGTCACGAAAAGTGTGTATTCTTTTTTAATTAACTAGGATGGGTCGTAAAAACTATATGCTCTTTTTAATATTTGATATATAATAGACTTATGATAAGAGTCGGAGTATTACGTGGAGGAATAAGCGCTGAATATGATGTGTCTCTCAACACAGGGGGTAATGTCCTTTCTCATTTGCGGAGCGATAAGATGAATGAGAAGTATAAGCCAGTTGATATATTGATAGATAAGGATGGTGCTTGGCATATCGGTGGTAAACCTGTGTCTATGAATGATGTCGCAAATTCTGTCGATGTAGTATTTAATGCACTCCACGGGGATTATGGTGAAGATGGTAAAGTCCAGAATATTCTCGAGCAATGGAAAATTCCTTATACAGGTTCGGGTCCATTTGCTTCGGCTGTCGGTTATAATAAGCTCTTATCGAAAGAGCAGTTTATTCGCCTAGGTATCAAAACTCCACAACATATAGTCCTAGAATCTACTCTCGAGAGTGAGGAAGATATAGAGGCACTTGCTATCAAACAAGCGAAGTTTATTTGGCAGAAATTTGGAGCACCATGGGTGGTGAAGCTTGTATCCTCTGGTTCTTCTTTTGGAGTGAAAATTTGCAAAACCTTCCCGGAGCTTGTAGAAGCACTAAAAGCTGGCATAGAAACCAACTCTGACTTATTTATAGAAGAAATGATAGAAGGGAAAGAGGCGACAGTAGGAGTAGTCGAGGGTTTACGTGGACAAGATACTTATGTGCTTCCACCGATAGAAATTAGAGTACCAAAAACTTCAGCGTTCTTCGACTATGAAGCGAAGTATACAGGTATCTCTGAAGAGATATGCCCAGGGAACTTTACAGCGGAGGAGAAGGCAGAGCTTGCACATCTTGCTTCTACTATACACAATGGACTAAATCTCAGTCATTATTCACGCAGTGACTTTATTATCCATCCACGGAAGGGTATATATGCACTCGAAGTGAATACACTCCCGGGCCTTACAGATGAATCACTCACACCGAAAGCTCTTCATGCCATAGGTACATCTATGCCCGAGTTCCTCGATCATATACTGACTCTTGCACTGAATAAGTAGCCCTATATTGACAGTTTTTGTTTATTGTGTAATTATTTTATTAAATCAAACAATATGTCGCAAATTAGTATAACTCCCCATGCTTGGGTGACAATGTTTTTGGTTATTTTGGGTATAATAGCGTTTATCTTTCACTTTGTTCACTTAAAGAAATTGAACGAGTGGGAGAATATCTCTTAATTAATAACCAACATATGTGACTCTCTACCCGCAGCTGTTTTATAGCTACGGGTATTTATTTTTTAGGTAGTGGATGTAAATGCGAAGCTATACCAATAGCGCAAGCGATGACGACGAGGTTCTTGATGATATATTGCCCTTCGAGAGTAGGGACGAGGAACTGTTGCCAAGTCTCGCTTGGGAGCATGACTAGTGGTCCGAATGTTGTAACCATATGTATAAACAATAGTGGTATGACTACACGCTCGAGTCCTCGTATGAGGAATAGTATACCAATTAGACATTCAAATACCCCAAAAGCAATTAAGAATACATCGAAAGACATGAATGGTATAGTCTGCTCAAATAATGCTCGCACTAGTCCGCTTGCAGGACTTAGACCAATCACTTTTAGTAATCCAAACCAGAAGAATATAACGAATATACCAATACGAGCCGAAGGCACAGAAACTTTCCTAAAGAAGTGAATAAGCTTGAGATCTATATTATATAGTGACATGAATTTATTTTAGCATTTCACCAAAATTAATCCAAAGAAAAATCCGTCTTTTTAGGACGGAGTACTCTAGTGTGGTGTGTCATTAATAAAGTCCGAACCTATTACGAACAGAATCCTGATGCCAACTAATCGCACGCTCCGCGTGCGTGGTGGCTCGGAACTACCTCGTACGCTCTAAACAATGGACTCGGTTTTACGGAAGCAAAATTCTC
>JBGSSJ010000010.1:0-88874 GCA_041737125.1 Minisyncoccia bacterium | reverse complement strand
TGGCAAAATGGAGAAAGTCCCAGAAGTAGATGGAGATGGTAAGCCTGTATATAGGGGTATGAACGGTAATATTGTACCTTCAAGTATAGAAGGTGAGCAGAGACTAGTAAGTGCCATAGCCAGACCCTGCGACTTCAACTACCTGATGCAGTTGGCGAACAATGTTATTAATTTCCTCCTCTTTGTAATAGCAACCCCGCTTGTAGCTATCATTATCTGCTATGCAGGATTCCTGATGATAACTTCAGGTGGTAGTTCCGAGAGGGCGACGAAAGCCAAGAGTATTATGGGGAAGATAGTTTTTGGGTATATTATTGCTCTCGTGGCATGGCTAGTTGTTTCAAGTATTCTTAAAGGTTTAGGGTTTACTGGGGAGGACTTCCTCGAAGATGCTCCAATAACTGAGAATATAGCTGTCGCTCCTACCCCACCAGCACCACAGCCCGCCGTTGTCGCCGATAGTGGTATATATATCGGTGGTAGCTATGATGAAGAGAACCCTGACGGCAATACTTGCTCTATCTACTTACCATCGAAGCCAATAGTTCAGGCTCCACAATCATTACTCCAGAAATTTGCAATACAGAGAGCAGAAGCAGAAGGACAAACACCAGAGCAAAAGCAATTAGAACAACGCGCAGCTGAATTCCGCAAAGCAAGATGTTGGTTGATAGATTGGTATAAAAGGAGAGAAGTTCCTAATTTTAATTCACAAAATGTAAACCTCATAAGATATAAGTATCTAGCAAATTTAAAAACTGTACCTTTTGAAATTTATAGCAGAAAGACCTATGAACAGAAATTTGGGAAAAATTCAGGGGGAAGGTCTTATCCTGGTATTGAACTCCTTGTTTATAAAACAGAAGGTAAAATTGTTATTATGGATAATGGCACACCTATAGTTCTCACAAGTATCCATGAGTTAACACACCATTCTGAAGATAATGGACGGGTGACACCAATGTATCAAAAGAAATCCATGAATACTGTTTTTTCAAAAGGGTACATTGATAAATACTTCTCAGATTTTATTAATGCTGATCCAAAATATTGGCTAGGTGAAAATTATGAGTCTATTCGAGCACTGACAGTTTCACCACAGAAACGTTTTTATGATCTATGGGAAGGACCACAATTCTTTTATTGCTATATCATCAAAGCCCGAGGTTTATCTTCTGAGGATCCTTGTTATACAATATACAGAACAACACAATACAACACAGGTGGTACTACATTAACAGGACAAAATAAGTATGAATTTGAAACTTATCAAAATGTTATGCCTTCATATGGTAGTTGGATTGAACTCGGAACAGATAAAATTTGGAATGGATCTGGGCCACAACTTAAATCTGGATCAGTATTTATCGATAATAATTATACTGAAGTAACGGCACGAATGATGGAATTTCGCTATACTGTTGGGGCAGAACCAGATGAATTATTCCCAAATGATTATAAAATACCAAAGTCATTTCAGAATGAGAAACTTTTCAGAATTCCATATATGAACACAATGTACTCATTCTTTAGTGCCGACAGATCGGTTGATGCTTGGCCAAGACGGACATATACTGATGGTGATAAGGAGGGAGGAACAGGTATCCCCGATTTAATAAAGACTGTTTCTTTCTCAATCATTGCTCAGTATCATTGTGATAATGTTCTTAATTATGATAAAAGCGACTTCGTTCGTAATCCTAATAAAAGCGACTTTATCATCCAGTGCAACCATCTTTCTGCAGACGGAGAGATAGACACAAAATCAGTTTGGACTTTTAACTCAGTAGAAGAAGCTAATAATTGGATGGCAGATTTAATTACCGTAAAAGTAAAATATCTGATGAATAACGCAATTTAACCCATTTAAAATGCCCTCTATTTTTAGTAGTGGGCAGTTTTGCTCAATCCACAAGGGGTGGACGAGAGTTGTATATTATTTCTATTATTATTTTTAATGACATTATTAATAACATTAAAAATAATAAAATTTTGTTTTTTTTCACTTAATTTGTATTTAGTTGTATCCAAACCCTATAAACTAAGGTCGAGGTACAACTAAACACAAAACTCTCTTTGCGCATATAGTATCATACTTTGCTCTAAATGTCAATACTTAATAATATAACTTATTTCAGAGGAGCAAAAGAATATTTTCTTGCTTAAAATAGCTATATATGATAAAGTAGGCTCTATGATAACCGCAGATTTAACTAAAGCACAATTTACTTCAGTAGACATGGCTAGCCGTAAAAAGCTTATATTTAAGGCTGGTGACACTGTTCGTGTCTGGAATAAAATTCAAGAAAAAGGTAAGACTCGCCTCCAGGCTTTCGAAGGACTAGTTCTTGCTCGCAAACACGGTACAGAATCAGGTGCTACATTTACTATCCGTAAAGTCGCTTCAGGTGTAGGTGTGGAACGCATCTTCCCACTTTACTCCCCAAATATAGATAAGATAGAAGTCCTCAGACAATCAAAGACACGCCGAAGTAAACTCTACTACATAAGAACAAAGGCAGTTAAAGAAGTGAAGAAGAGATTAAAGAGTATAACTCTAACAAATGAAGAAAGAGAAGAAGCTTCAACACAAGAGGGAACAAAAGAATAAAATACAAAACCCGCAAGACGCGGGTTTTGTATTAAAATTAATTAGTAGACGCTATATACTTGAGGTTTATATATAAGAATTATATAATAGACAAATGGGGAAGAGAGGACCAAAACCAAAAAAGATTGTAGATGAAAAGTGGAGGCCTAATTTAGCATACGCTATAGGGTTACTTGCTACAGATGGCTGTTTATCAAAAGATAATATACTTATTGACCTAACATCCAAAGATAGAGAACAGTTAGAGAACTTCTCTAAGTGTTTAGAGTTAAATCTAAGTATAGGTAGAAAAAAGGGTGGTAATGGAAATGAGTCTTTAAGGATTCAATTAAAAAATAGATTTTTCTATGACTTTCTTTTATCTATTGGATTAACTCCTAATAAGTCTTTAACAATAGGTAAGCTGGATATTCCGGATAAATACTTTTTTGATTTCTTGCGTGGGTGCTTCGATGGGGATGGATCTTTCTATTCATATTGGGATCCACGTTGGAAGTCTAGCCACATGTTTTATTTGGAATTCGTGTCTGCCAGTGAAAGTCATATTGATTGGTTGCAAAACGAATTAGAAAATCAAACAAAAGTAAAAGGGCATATAGTTCAAGATGGAAGGAGGAGAACTTTCCAGCTAAAATATGCCAAAAAAGAAGCATTGGTAATTATCAAGAAAATGTATTACAATCGAAGTGTTATTTGCTTATCTCGAAAAAGGCTTAAAATACAGAAAGCTTTGAAGATAGAAGTAAAACAACAGAAGAAATATAAATAATGCGCAGGTGGAGAAACGGTAGACTCGCTACCTTGAGGTGGTAGTGCTCGCAAGGGCGTGGAGGTTCAAATCCTCTTCTGCGCACAAATTAGGGTTAATAACATTTATTAATTTTTCAAAATTCAAATGCTATCATTTTTACTTTATATTTTGGTTTGGATTATGGTTATAATCTTATGTATTGTCCTTGTTCTTTTTGTTATATGGATGGTGACGGGGTTTAGAGCGAAAGTCCCTTTTATTCCTGTACCAGATTCTATACTGAAAGACATTCACCAAGCTCTAGATATAAAGGATGATAGCGTGGTTTATGACTTGGGTTGTGGAGACGGGCGAATACTGTTCTATTCTGCAAAGCGTGTACCAAAAGCCAAGTACATAGGTATTGAGAATGTACTTTTCCCATTGATACTGGCACATGTAAGGTCATGGTTCTATCGCACACGTGCTGAAACCAAGATAGAAATCATAAATCAAGATTTCTTCAAGAGGGACCTCTCTGGTGCCACACACATAGTCGCATATTTGCTACCGAATGTGATGGATGATTTACTGCCGAAGCTAGACAATGAATTAAAACCAGGGACAAAATTAATTTCTGTAACTTTTAAATTTACACAAAAGCAACCGACGAAGGAAATTGACCTAAAAAGAGCAACATATAAGCTTGCACGCAAGATATATGTGTATGAATTCTAAATAGAAATGATATAATATGATTGTACATGATTACAGAGGATTTAATTGTTTATATCCAATCACAACTTAGAAAAAATGTTTCTAAGGATGTTATTGCCACGCGTCTTGCAAGTGTCGGTTGGCGTTTTTCTGATATACAAGAAGCTCTAGATAAGGTCATGCCCCCGATTATTAAAAAGATTGAAGTAATTAAACCCGCAGAGCAAGTAGTAAAAGCCGAGCCGCTCTCTTCTGTTCCTACAATTAGCTATAAGAAAGTCGAGCCCTTTAAACCTGTATTCTCGGAAAGTTTCAGTGAGGCACATAACGCGAAAAGTTCATCTATCGAAACACAACCAAAAGAGATATCTGCTCCAATTATAAATACGCCTATTATTGAGAAAGTAGAAGTTAAAAAAGAAGAACTTATACCAGTGCTTACCCCGAAGTACGCCGTCCCTCAACCACCAGTTATTGACATGCCGCAAGTTGTTAATACACCACGAGTAGTACAGATAGCAGTCGAGGAGCGTCCTGTATTCTCAGCTTTGCCTACAAAAGTAGAAGCACCAGTTATAAATAAAAACACAGAGAAGCCCACTCCTAAGTTGTCATACGAAGGCCATGTGCCGAATGGGGCAATGATAGACTCCTATAGGAATGCGATACTCTCGGTGACAAGCGAAAATGAAGGTAGTAAAACAAGCAAGAAAGTCTTCCATTTTAACTACAAGTGGCTCATACCTATATTCATATTACTCATAATCGGAGGATTAGTTTTCGCTATAAAACAAGAATATATAAAATTGCCAGATATTAATCTTTCTTTTATAAAGAAGGACCCGAAGACTCTTCTCTTGCTCGCACCGATAGAGCTAGGAGAGCTTTCCTCTTATAAAACAGAGACTAATATATCTCTATCCTTTCCTCCTCTTTGGGGTGTAGCCTCAGGTCTTTTAGCAGGGGAAGCAGTAGTAGGAGAAGAGCAAGAATCTGTAACTCTTCGAGCCACTGGTATAGTTAGTAATCAAAACAGTGACTCCCCCGACTTTGATTACGATGCAGTAATTAATAGCTCCCTTTTGAAAAAGAAATTAGAAATAAATTTAAAACATAAAGATTCAAAATCCATACTAACAACTCCAGACTTAAGTGAGGTAGCGGGTAGTAATGCACCAGCTGCAAGTACCGTCGTTGTTCCAAAAGGGGAGTTCGATTCTCTCCTTGCCCTTCTTCCGGTGGATTTAGAGGAAGCTCTAGGTCAGCTAGATATGGATAAAATTTTCGCCATAGGAGTACCTTCTTATATAAATAAAGAGACAGCATCCATATTCCGTGAATTTATAAATAGCAGTTCTGTTATAGAAAAGCCAGAAGAAGAAGTGCGTGGGGTTATGACATATCACTATCAGTTTAATTTTGATCAAGAAACTTCAAGGAAATTCATGACTGATTTCGTAGATGTGTTTTTCGCGGATGGTATAGATGAAGAAAACAAAGACCTTATTCGCGACAGACTAAGCGCCCTTTCACTTGATAGTTTAGAAGTTTGGATAGGCAAGGATGATAGTAAGATACATCAATACTCTTTCTCTGTGCGGACCCCGCTCTCTCGACTTATAAACTTGGAGGATAAAGGTATCGCTGGTAGCATAGTAAAGCTTGATTGGAAAACCACATACTATGATTTCGATATCCCAAATGAAGTAGAAGATTCCCCTGGTGCCATAGACATAAATATATTCTTGAATAGAATAAAAGATATGGAAACTAAAGACGAGCTTATGAAATTCCAAGCGATAGCTTCTGAGTTCAAGAATTATGCTGGGAATTTCGGAACAAAAACTAACCCTGCTGGAAGCTGTACAAGTCCTATAGCTGGGTCCCTATTTTCCCCAGTTGGCCACTCTGCGAAATTAAGCACACCCCTTGGTGGCATAGCAAGCAAGATGAATAGTTTGCTCTCTTCTTACCCATCACTTTCATGTTATTCTACGCCTACAGAGTGGTCACTTTCTGCTACTCTACCAAGCGATCCTACTCTATACTTCTGTATCGATAGTGTTGGTAAAGAAAAAGTTACAAATAGTCCTATAATTAAATCTTCTTGTGAATAATATGCAGATAATTATTTTAAACTTAATTGGGATTTTTAGTTTGGTTGGTTTCTGTATTGCTTATTATCTGTATAGCAAGAAAAAAGCCAAGACGAAGCTCATCTGTCCCATGCGTTCTGATTGTGATACGGTCATACACTCTGACTATTCTCGAATAGTAGGAATTCCAGTAGAAATACTGGGTATGATTTACTATGCTTTTATTGGTTGTATATATCCGTTCCTGTTTGTTATACATATGTATACAGAAGAGAGGGGAATTATTATTCTGGGTATTAGTTTATCTGCATGTTTATTCTCTTTCTACCTTATTTCTATTCAAGCCTTTATAGTGAAACACTGGTGTTCTTGGTGTTTATTCTCAGCTTGTATATCTATCTTGATTGCGGTGCTTTCTTATTTTCATCTAACTTTATTCTAAGTCATAGAGAAGAGCTAGATTTATAAGCGATTTTCTGGTATAACAGGTTAATCCCCGACCGACGTCGGGGTAATATATGGGGGCTATGGTGTAACGGTTAACACTGAGGTTTGTGGAACCTTCGATCTGGGTTCGATTCCCAGTAGCCCCCCAATAAAAAAGCCCGAAAGGGTCTTTTTTATATAGGAGGCTCGCAAAGTGAACTGCTTCACTTTCGTCTGGGAAGCGAAAGACTTTTCTGTATTACTTTGCAATCAGAAAAGTACCTGGCTATGTAATAGCCGATAAGCGTACTCGCGGTCCCAGTAGTCCCCAATAAAAATCACTTTTTATGCTAAAATGTTCCCATGGAACAATACTTAGAATTTGCGAAGAATTTAGCCAAGGAAGCAGAAGACATAGCCTTAAAATACTTTAGTTTTGAAGTAGAGAATACTTGGAAGGAGGATAACACTCCACTAACAGTAGCAGATACGGAGATAAATGACTTAGATATAAAGAGGATAAATGAAGCATACCCTACGCATAGTATATACGGAGAGGAGAAGAGTGAACGGAAAGAAGATTCAAAATATATTTGGGTCTGTGATCCTATCGATGGGACAATGGCATTCGCTTGTGGGCTGCCTACATTTGTCTTCTCTATCGCTTTGGTTGATCAAGAGACAGGGTTACCCGTTCTTGGTCTCATAAATGATCCAGTGATGAAGAATATGTACTGGGCATACAGGGGTAGTGGGGCATATAGAAACGGCAAAAAGATATCTGTATCAAACAACACTACATTAAAAAGTTCATATGTAAATACTGCTTCATCTGGAGCATCATTAGGTTTTTCAAATTTAGCACTTTTTAAAATTTTAGAAGAAAAGAAAGGTAAACTAATGAAATTTCCGTCTTTTATATATGGAGCTATCCAGGTGGCCAATGGTAAATTTGTTAGCGGTGTATTTTATAATCCACACGGCCATGATGTGGCAGCCTTAAAAATTATTACAGAAGAAGCGGGTGGCAAGGTAACCGACTTAAATGGAAACGAGAGGAGGTATGATGGCGATGGTATCGGCTGTATAGTTTCAAATGGAATACTCCATCAAGAATTAGTAGATATCGTCCAGATGGGGAAGTTATAATTTCTTAAAATAAAGTTTAATTATTTTAAACCTTAAATTCCTCACTCAAGTATCCCTTTGTGATTGTTATATTCTCTTGTATCACATGTTTTATATATGTTCCATCAGCTGCCTTCTCGTCTATTACGATGTGATAGGTTCCATTGGGAGCGATAGCATAGTATCGTCCTACTTTGTCAGAGACTTTATGAGCCCTCTCTTGATCTGTTGAAAGAGAAAGAAGGCGAATAATTGCGAAAGGAAGAGGGGAGCCATCTTTCTTGGAGATGAATCCTTTTGCCTTTAGTTTTGGATCATAGCGACGGACAAAGTATATGATGACGTAGACAAGAGTAATAATTATTTGTAAAACAGAGGTTTGGGCAAATAGGGCAATGAGTGAGAAGAGGAACCCTCCTACAAACAACATTTCTGAAATCTTTCCGAAAATTACATCTCTTTTCTTGAAATAGGTCAGACGATGTTGTTCATTCTTTGCAAATTCATTCCAGTCAAATGCATTTTGATCAAGTGGAATATTCTTATTGATAATTTCACCTTCCTCAGTAACTGTTACTGGCTCTCCAAAGTAAAGCGCCGTATATAGTTCATCTTCGAATGTGCCCGCAAGTTTCTTAGAAGGGAATTCATAGTTTGTTTTATTTGCTGATAGCGTGTATGTGCCGGGAGGAACTACGAATCCATAGCGTCCATCTATATCAGTGAGGGAGGAAGCTACTTCCTCACCTTTATTATTAAGTAGTGTGACATATGCAGGATCAAGAGGAGCTTTCGTTACGCTGTCATATACTGTACCCCATGGCTTTCTTTTCTTGCGGAATCCAAGAGTTGTCAGAAGTACGTTCCACATATGTGCTAGAAGACGAGGAATATCAAGTAGGGGAGCGAGTCCTGCCGCATTTGTTGCAACAGGGGCAATTGCAAGAGCAGAACCTATTGTAATTGAGGTTGCTTTCACTGCTTGAAATATTGTAGGAGCCATTGTGTCTAGTGATGAAACAAAAGATATTCCATTATTAAATGAAGCAGCCACTCTGTCTCCTAGTATTGATAATTTATCTAATGTTGAATTAAGTAATGCCTCTCCATTTTGGTTTTTTATATTCTCTTGTTCTTCTACTTGTGATGGTGTTTTATTTTCTTCTGTAAGTTTTTCTATTATTGAATCGGATTCATTTTCTTTCATTTTTTCTATTATTTTTTCGGTAGCAGATTGTTCGTTTGCTGGTTCTTGCGTTTCTGGGTTTGGAGGGGTTGGCTCATTTGGAATTAAAGTTTGTATTGCAGGAGAAACAAAGGACAACAAAGAAGATCCACTTGGAGCAGGTAGGGAAATAGGAGCAAACTCTCCGATAGTAAACGAATTAACAGAAAGCACATTTGAATCATCTACCGCGATAGTACAATCTGTGTATGTACCCAAAGCAAGCTCATTGAAGATAATGGTGTTTGCTCCGAGTGTGGCGGCTGTCGTTACAGATGCACAGGCTCCTCCATAGGTGATTGTCCCTGCTTTGGTAGTAGTGAATGTGTAGGAAGGAGTGGTATCGGTGTCACTTGCGGTAACAGGTGTTGTTTCAGTAAGGAAAGGGTATGCATACAGGGAAAGGCTACTTACGAAGACAGTTTGAGCAGACCCCCCTAAAGGGGTTAAAGTTGCAACTCCTACACCAGGGTCGAAATCTACAGCACTTTGAAAGAAGCCCGCTGTATATATTTTACCGGAAGGATCTATGGTTATAGAACTTACGGAATCATAACTTAACCCTCCTATTGTCTTTGTCCATAAGTATTTTCCACCGGAGTTTAATTTAGAAATAAAAACATCTCCAGATCCTCCTGTTGGAATAAATATATCAACACCAAACCCTGGATCAAAATCCTTAATGTTATAAAAATCGCCTGCCATATATACATTATGGGAAGTATCTACAGCAAGTGATGGGCCTCCGTAATAATAATTCGAGTTACCAATTATACTTTTCGCCCACACGTAGTTTCCATCGGAGTCTAGTTTAGAAATATAGATGTTATTACTTCCTGTCGAAGTAAGGTTCGCTACCAATGCTCCGGGGTCGAAATCAACGGTTCCATTGAAGAGTCCTGTAGTATACACATTATCTAAAGAATCTACCACAAGGGAACTTGCAACATCATCAACCTCTCCACCTAGAGTTTTCGCCCACACGTAGTTTCCATCAGAATCTAGTTTAGAAATGAAAACATCATCGCCCCCTACTGAAGTAATATTCGCTACCCCTGCTCCGGGGTCGAAATCAACGGTTCCAGAAAAGCCACCTATTGTATATATGTTGGTATAAGAATCTATTGCAACAAATGGGAGTGAGTAGGAAGAATGACCTATACTTTTCGCCCACACGTAGTTTCCGTCAGAATCTATTTTAGAAATATAGATGCTATTACTTCCTACTGAAGTAAGATTCGCTACCAATGCTCCGGGGTCGAAATCAACGGTTCCGTTGAAGAGTCCTGTAGTATACACATTATCTAAAGAATCTATTGCAAGAGAAGAACCTACATCGCCAGAATTTCCCCCTATTCGTTTCGCCCACACGTAGTTTCCATCAGAATCTAGTTTAGAAATGTAAATATCAATATATAGTGAGGTTAAGTTTGCTACACCTATCCCAGGATCGAAATCAACAGTTTCACTAAAGTATCCATTAATAGGACTGAAGGATCCTGTGGTGTACACATTTCCCAAAGAGTCTATGGCGATAGATTGGGGAACGTCATAACCATTTCCCCCTATTCGTTTCGCCCACAAGTAGTTTCCATCAGAATCTAGTTTAGAAATGTAAATATCATTACTCCCTGCTGAAGTAAGGTTCGCTACCCCTGCTCCGGGGTCGAAATCAAGAGTCCCTATAAAACTTCCAGTTGTATAAACATTTCCATCAGAATCTGTAGTGATAGAGGCGTCATATCCACCATTACCTGGTCCTCCTCCAAACTGTTTTGCCCAATGATATATTGCGTCATCGGGAATGGGTACCAACTTATCGATTGTAAAAGGTGCCACATTAATTATATTAGATATCTGTAGATCACTATCTGTGACAGTAATTGTACAGTTATTGTAAGTACTGTCACTGAGATAATCAAAAGCAATTGTATTTAATCCACTTACAGCATTTGTAGTTGTCGATGAACATACTCCTCCGTATGTTATTTCTCCAGCCTCATCACTCATAAAACGGTATGTCGGGGTAGTGTCCGAGCTAGGAGATAAAACTGAGGAAAATTCGTAAATAATAGGAGGAGCAAAAACAGTAAAAGGTGTGATTGATAAAACTGAGGACTCATTACCCACCTCGTCATAAACTGACAATCCACAATCATTATATAGTCCGTCAGCAAGTAAATTAAGTTCTATGGTATTATTCCCAACTAATACATCAGCCGTAGAAGAAGAACAAGCTCCATGATAAACAACATATCCATCCTCATCGGATATAAAAGAATACTCGGGAGTTTTGTCGCTGGTCGGAGAGCTGATTGGAGCAACTTCAGAAAGATTAGGAGCCGTATCATCAACCGTAAAAGGAAGGACATTAAGTATATATGATTCATTCAAAAATTCATCAGTGACACTGATTGCACAATCAGTGTACTCACCTTCGGGAAGGGGGTCAAAATAAATACCATTTATACCAATAGAAGCGCTGGGATACAAAGACCCTGTACAGGACCCATAATAATTGATTGTTCCATTCTCATCGGACTCAAATTCATAGTATAGATTATCGCTCCTTTCATAAGAACTTGTATAAAAACCTACAGGGAGAGTCTCATAAATATACGGTGCAGTAAATTCATCCGCTTGCACAAATTGCACTACCGAAATAAGTACAATAAGTATTGAGATGATCTCGCTGATATAAAATTTCTTTGCAAAAGTAGTCATAAATAAAGGAAAGTGTTTATAATGAAAGTATAACTTAAAACTGCGGTTTATCCAATAAAATGAATATTTTATGCTAAAATGTTTCCATGTCTAAGATATTATCACCATGGTCTGTTACAGACACAGAATTATTCGAAGGTTTCAGCACTAATATTAATGGTCTAACGGAGGAGGAGTCGAAGAAGAGGTTAATAGAATACGGTAACAATAGTTTTCACAATAGGGAGAAGCCTAAGTTTCTGCTCCTATTCCTTAAGCAATTTTTAAGTCCGCTCATATTCCTACTTATAGGCGCTGCTATTTTGACTAGCTTCCTTTCCGAATGGATTAACACCATCGTTATCGGCTTTGCCGTCTTACTCAATGTTGGTCTTGGTTTCTATCATGAATTCCATGCTGAGAATACTCTCGAGAAGCTGACGACATATATCAAGGACCGAGCACGCGTCATACGAGATGGCAAAGAAGAGGAGATAGACTCAGTCTTGCTTGTACCAGGGGATATTATAAAGCTTGTCTATGGTATGCGCATACCAGCCGATGCACGCATAATATCTACGAATAATTTCCAAGTCGATGAAGCTATACTCACAGGTGAGTCCATCCCTGTCACCAAAGATGAGAAGAATATACTACCAGTGAATGCTATGGTAGCTGAGCGTACAAACACAGCTCATGCAGGGACTCTTGTTGTAGGTGGCTATGCACAAGCAGTTGTCTTTGCGACTGGGGATGATACTGAGATAGGGAAGATTGCATCGATTGTGTCTGCTACAGACAGGGTACATACGCCTCTTCAGAAAGGAACGAATAATCTAGCTTGGATGGTTTTCATTATTGTTATTGTTATCGTTATAGGAATATTCGTATTAGGTATTTCAAGAGGTGAACCACTTTTCCCTATGCTTATACTTTCTGCGGCTGTGGCTGTCGGAGCTGTGCCTGAAGCACTACCTATTACTCTCACAGTTATCCTTGCCATAGGAGCAGAAAGAATAGCGAAGAAAAAGGGTGTCATAAGGAAGCTCTCTGCAGCCGAGACTCTAGGTTCTACTACTCTTATCATGACTGATAAGACGGGTACGCTTACCATGGCTGACATGCAACTTGTTGGGATAGAGACGAAGGAGCGACTAGTCCTGGGTAAAGACGATGACATGAAGACTTTCTCGCACGCACAGAAGAAAATACTTGAGCTTGCATTATCTAATGTAGATGTACTTATAGAGAATCAGAAGGATGATATGGCTGATTGGAACTTCCGCGGTAAACCATTCGAAGTCAACATAGTGAAAGCTGCACGCCAACACGACCTATCTCTTGATCCGATTATCGCTTCATCTTCTTTGGTTATACCTTTCAATTCCACGAATAAATTCTCTGTATCTAAAAGTGGAGATGAATATATTGTCATGGGTGCCCCAGATATCCTTTTGAGGAAAGCGAACTTGTCGAAAGAAGAATATATAAAGATAGAAGAGTGGATAGAGAAAACTAGTATAAGTGGCAAGAGGTTAATAGCTATTGCGACATTTCCAAAGAAAAATGAAAAGAATATAGAAGTATCTGATGTGGATAATTTAGAATTCCTCGGCATGCTTCTATTCTTCGATCCGATAAGACCAGAAGTTCCCGATGCAATTGCACGTATAGAGTCACACGGTATTCGTATGGTACTAGTCACAGGGGACCTGAAAGGAACAGCTATATCAGTAGCAAAAAGTATCAACTGGGAAGTAGCTCCTGACGAAGTTATATCTGGTAGTGAGATGAAGGATCTATCTGACGATGAACTACTTACGATACTTCCGAAGATGAAAATTTTCGCCCGAGTTACACCAGAAGATAAGCTTCGAATAGGGAAACTTTACCAGAGTTTGGGCGAAGTTGTGGCTATGACTGGCGATGGAGTGAATGACGCCCCAGCACTGAAAGCTATGGATATAGGTATTTCCCTTGGTTCAGGTAGTGATGTAGCGAAGTCCGCTGCAGACCTGGTGCTACTTGATGATAACTTCGAGACTATAAGTATGGCTATTGATGAAGGTCATAGAATACTTGCTAACATCAGGAAGACAGTAGTGTACCTAATGTCGAACTCACTAGATGTAGTATTTGTTATAGGAGGTAGTTTAATTATCGGCCTTGCTTTGCCTCTGACCGCGCTTCAGATAATATGGGTGAATTTATTTACGGGTAGCTTGCCTGCACTTGCTTTTGCTTTCGATGAGAATATGGAAAGGAAGAAATATTTAAAAAATGAGTCAAAGCAGATATTTACGAACGAAGTGAAGGTGCTGACGTTCGGTATAGGAGTGCTTAGTTCAGTTTTCTTATTCTTCTTATATTACTTCCTCTCGAAGTATATAGCAGATGAGAGCCAAGTCAGATCAATATTCTTCGTATGTTTTGCTTCATACATACTAGTCATAGCATTCTCATTCAGAAGTCTATATAACTCTCTTTTCTCTTATTCTATTTTCTCAAATAGGAAATTAAACTGGAGTATAGTTGTGGCAGTTGTAATACTTGTCCTTACTATGGCATCACCATTTATGAGGAAAGTATTTGAGCTTGCACCACTTCCTATGAAGGCGCTTCCACTAGTGGGACTATGGTTAGTTTTTAATGTATTACTTGTCGAAGGGGCGAAGTACATACTTCGCAACAAGCATCATATACACGCTTTACTCACACACTTGCGACTTGCTAAAAGGGTATAAGAAAACCCGAAGGTTTTCCTGCGGGTTTATGGTTTTAAATTTTTTTCTAATTCTTCATATGGTACATTTGTGCCATATATTTTACTTCCACGAGGAGTAATTTTCTCCACATAGAAAATTTTTTTAAAAGTCTCAGGTTGCACTTCATCCAAAGAGATCCCTAATTTTCGAAGTATCCATTTAATATTTCTTTTTGTCCCTACAATAGGGGACCTTTTATCATTTTTCATTGCGAGTAAGTTTGTACATACTATACATTATAAATATCTTTATGTCAAAGGTGTCAGTATACGCTATGCTTGGTATAATTCTATATTATTCACCTATAATTTTACTTTATGAAAGGCTTCAAACAATTTATACTTCGTGGCAATGTAGTAGATCTAGCTGTCGGTGTCGTAGTAGGGGCATCTTTTAGTGGGGTAGTCACATCCCTAGTGCAGAACGTTATCACTCCACTTATTAGTGCAATTATAAAGTCGCCAGATTTCTCTAACTTGATGTTCACTATCAATGGCAGCCATTTCATGTATGGTAATTTCTTAAACTCACTAATATCGTTCCTTATCGTCGCTGTGGTTATATACTTCTTCGTCGTCAAACCGATGAATTTACTAATATCTCATTCGAAGACTGAAGCTCCACTTGATCCAACTACGAAGAAGTGCACCGAGTGCCTAAGTGAGGTACAGATAGAAGCGAAGCGCTGCCCTTTCTGTACATCCGTACTCGCTTCTTCATAAATTATGTTAAATAGATTTATCCTTCCAAAACAAATATTAATATTGCTCATACTCGCTGTATTCTTCAATATTGTACGGTACTTTTTATTTGATTCTAAATATTTCCTATTTTTATTCTGGAATATATTCTTAGCACTAATACCTTTCTTTATTAGTTACTTCCTGCTTTTTTCTTTTAATAAGAATAAACTTACGAAGAGTATGTTTATTATAGGAGGTATAGTATGGCTGCTATTCTTGCCGAATGCTCCTTATATAGTTACTGACCTCATACATCTAGGTCATAATCGTACTGTGCCAGTTCTCTATGATACTTTCTTGTTATTCACTTCTGCTTACGTTTCGATGTTGCTCTTCTTCTACTCAGTTTCACATATGGAGAAAATTTTCAAAGCCAAATACGGATGGAGGAGGAAAGAATATATTCTAGCTATAATCATGCTTTTGGTTTCCTTCGGTTTGTATCTTGGCAGATTCTTACGGTTTAATAGCTGGGATTTATTCCATAACCCACTATTCTTATTGAACAAGGCTGTGAGTGTATTCGTAAAACCAATAGAGAATACAGATGCCTTTGTCTTCATGAGTCTATCTTTTATATTTATATATGTATCATATAAGGCTTGGAAGAATGAGGTTTAACCCATTAAACAGAGTATTTGTTGCTTATAGGTACATAAGATATACTATTTATATATGAATTTGGAGACAAGGAGCTGCCAGAACTGCAAGATTAATTTCATTATCGAAGCCGATGACTTCTCTTTCTATGAGAAGATGAAAGTTCCAGCGCCACATGTGTGCCCCGACTGCAGGTTTAAAATTAGGGCAATGTGGAGGAATGAAATGACTCTTTATTCGGGGCGCAAGTGTGATATGTGCCAGAAAAATATAATATCTATTTATAACCCAAAATCTCCCTATGTAGTTTTTTGTTATGAATGTTTCTATTCTGATAAATGGGATGCTAAAGATTATGCTATTGACTACGACCCTAATAAACCTTTTGTCGAGCAAATGGGGGAGCTATTAAGAAAAGTACCAAAGAATTGTTTGGGCATATCTTCAGCTGAAGGTCAGAATATAAATAGCGAATATGTAAATATGGCAGGAGGTTGTAAAAATTGTTACCTAGTTTTCAATACAAGTCCAGCAGAGGAACTGCTGTATTCTCGAGGGATAAAAAATGGTAAATTTTCTTCTGATATTTATTTCGGTGTCGACATAGAAAATTGTTACGATAGTGTAAATATTCAGAAGTCATCAGGTGTCACTTATAGTAAAAATATTATAAGTTGTGTTGATTCACACTTCATTCTAAATGGTAGTGGACTCACTAATTGTTTCGGTTGTGTGAATTTGAGGAATAAAAGTAATTGTTGGTTCAACGAGCAACTTACTCCCGAGGAATATTCCAATAGGTTAGAAGATTATACTGGTAGTTATTCTAAAAAAGAAGAAATGATTAAAATTTTTGAATATTTCTGCTTACAACACCCTCATAGAGAAAATAATAATATAAAGGCGGTGGACTCAGAGGGTGACTATCTTTATGAATGTAAATCAGTTAAAGATTCATTTGAAGTTTCAAAAGCAGAGAATTGTAGATATCTATTTTCATCTAAAGTTATAAAAGATTCTTTAGGTACAATAGGTTATGGTACTAATGGAGAAAATTTACTTGAAGTCGTCGCCACCGGATACTCTAGTAATATAATCGGTTCATTTTGGGCTGAGAATTCCCAGGACGTAGTTTATGGATTTGATGTTAAGTATAATACTAGCACTATAGGTTGTGATGCTATCAAGAATGCCAAATATGCAATTCTGAACAAAGAATACTTAAAAGAAGAATATGAAAGACTAAAAGAGCATATTGTAGAGGAATTAAAATCCCAAAATTTATATGGCCTTATGATGCCTCCGTCTATTGCACCGTTTGCATATAATGAAACAATAGCTCAAGATAACTTTCCTTTGACAAAAGAGGAAGCCGTAGCCCAAGGTTACAGATGGGAGGATGATGTACAGGTTACAAAAGGGAAGGAGACATTAAAAACAGAAGATATCCCAGATCATATTGCTGATGTGCCAGATAGTATTACAAAGGAAATACTCGCTTGCATAAATTGCGAGAGGAATTATAAAATCACAGAGCAGGAATTACTCTTCTACAAGAAGATGCATTTACCAATACCAAGAGCCTGCTTCTACTGTCGTCATAGAGATCGAGTTCGTCGTCGTGGACCATACAAATTCTGGGACAGGAAATGTGATTTCTGTAGTAAAGATATAAAGACTAATTATTCACCAGAAAGGAAAGAAATAGTTTATTGCGAGAAGTGTTATCAGCAACAGGTTATATAAAACAATTACGAATGGAACATCAAACAGAAAACCGAACATGCCAGAATTGTAAAAGGGACTTCACTATAGAACCAGAAGACTTTTCTTTCTATGAGAAGATAAAAGTTCCACCACCTACATTCTGCCCGGATTGCAGGCGTATTAGACGAATGGTGTGGCGAAATGAAAGAGGTTTATATAAAAGAGTCTGTGATCTATGTAATAGTAATATTATTGCAATGTATGGGGCAGATTCACCTTTTCCTGTATATTGTAGAGAATGTTGGTATTCTGATAAGTGGGACGGTTCTACTCATGGTGTAGATTATGATTTTAGTAAATCATTCTTTCATCAATTTAAAGAGTTACAGAGTAAAGTTCCACACCTAGCCTTATTTCAAAGAAACGTGACGGATTCAGATTATTCGAATATGGTTGGAGAGTGTAAAAATGTTTATCTATCAGTATCAGTAGTATTAGGTTCAGAAAATGTTTTCTATTCAAAAGGCATAGATTCTTGTTTTAATATATTTGATTCATATAATTTAGTGGATTGTGATAGATGTTATGAAGTTGTAGAAGGGGAGAAGAACTATAATTCTCAGCATTTAGTTTTGTCACGAAATTGCATTGACTCATATTTTTTATTTGATTGCGCAAATTGTTCAAATTGTATTTTATGCACAAATTTACGCAACAAAGAATATTGTATTTTTAATGTTCAATACACAAAAGAAGATTATTTGAAAGAACTGAAGAAGTTTGATTTTGGTAGTAGGAACTTTCGAAAAGGAATTATAGAGGAATTTGAAGGAATGAAACAAAATGCCATACATAGATTTGCAAATATTTTCAGATCAGTGGACTCAACGGGCAATAATTTGTCCAACGTGAATAATTGTAAAAATTGTTTTGATATTCATGACGCAGAAAATGGGAAAAATTGTTACAGAGCTTTCTTATTTAAAGATAATATGGACACAGATTATGCTGGCAAATCAGAACTCATGTATGAATATAGTACTGGAGCAAAAGATGATTATAATGTGAAATTTTCTTATGCTGCCATGGGTAATGTTCAGAATGCAGAATATACTGATTCTTGTATTTCTTGTTCCAATATTTTTGGATGCATTGGTTTACGTAATAAAGAATATTCTATTTTAAACAAAGTTTACTCAAAAGAAGATTTTAATAAAATTCGGGCTGATATAGTAAATCAAATGAACACAGATCCTTATTATGATAAAGCGGGATGCGAATATAAGTATGGTGAATTTTTCCCTATTGAAATTTCTGCTTTAGCTTATAACGAAACACCAGCTTATGATTTAATGCCGATAACTAAAGAGGAAGCAATTAGAAAGGGTTACAAATGGAAAGACCACGAAAGTAAAGATTTCCACATAACAATAAATTCAAATAGTATACCTGATCATATAAATGATGTGGATGAATCTATATTAAAAGAGGTCCTAGGTTGTGAACATGAAGGAAAGTGCGACCATAGGTGCACGATCGCCTTTAAAATTACAAAAGATGAATTTGATTTTTATAAGAAAAACAATATTCCACTCCCTACCAAATGTTCAAACTGCAGACACTACGAACGATTTGCTAAAATTTTACCTGCTAAACTTTGGCAGAGGAATTGTATGAAAGAAGGGTGTAATAATAAATTTGAAACAAGTTATGTTCCAGACAGGCCGGAGAGGGTATACTGTGAACACTGTTATCAGCAAGAAGTCCTATAGAAAATTACGAATGGAAAATCAAACGGAAAACCGAATATGTCAGAATTGCAAAGGGAGTTTTACTATACAACCAGAAGATTTTTCTTTCTATGAAAAGATAAAGGTTCCACCACCTACCTTTTGCCCGGAGTGTAGGATGATAAGGAGAATGATTTGGAGGAATAATAGATCTTTATACAAAAGAAGTTGTGGTCTTTGTAGTAAAAATTTAATATCAATGTATAAAGACGACGGGGTACCTGTCTATTGTATAGAGTGTTATAACGGAGATGGCTGGGATCAATTCGAGCATGGAATGGAAATAGATTGGACTACAAGTTTCTTCTCACAATTGTATTCATTATTCAGGAAGCAGCCTCGCATATACCAGTATAGGATTGGGAATGTTATTAATAGCGATTATGGTAACTCAGTAGTTAATTGTAAAAATGTATATTTATGTTTTTCAGTCATAGATTGTGAAGACATAATGTATTCTGAAAGCATAGATAGATCTCGTAATACGATAGACTCCTTTGCAAGCTATGATCTCGATCAATGCACATGGAACATGCTATCTGATAAGAATTACAACTCACACTTTATATTATCTTCCAGTTCTTGTATTGATTCATCTTTCCTTTATGATTGTGTGAATTGTCAGAACTGTTGCCTGTCTTCTAGTTTAAGGAACCAGCAGTATGTATTCAAGAATATCAAACTAACTAAAGAAGAATATCAAAAGGCTCTTGGTGAACTAAAACTCGAAACATACTCCGGTTTCAATAAAACTAAAGAAGAATTTGATTTTATTTATAAAGATGCAATTCATAAATATGCAAACATAGTATCAAGCCAGAATGTTACGGGAGATTTTATTTTTAATTCTAAAGATGTTTTTCATTCATATGACATATCAAATACTGCAGAGAATATTCGTTATTCAACTAGAATAATAAAATCAAATGATATATTCGATTGCTCATATATACTTACTGGTGAAATTGCTTACGAATCATTGTCAGCAAGCAGTAACTCATATAATCAAATTGGTTCAATACTTTGTTTGTCTTCTAAAAATATGGAGTACTCCTTGTACTGTAAGAATTGCTCCGACTGCTTTGGTTGTATTGGTTTAAAAAATGCTAAATATTGTATCTTGAATAAACAATATGAAAAAGAAGAATATGAGGCCCTTGTTTCTAAATTAAGAAAATTCATGATTGATAATCCTTATATAGATAGTAAGGGTAGAGTTTATGTCTATGGAGAATTCTACCCATTTGAGTTCTCTCCTTTTGGATATAATGAAACTGTAAATTTAGATTACTTCCCAATAAGTTTAGAGAAAGCTACAGAACTTGGTTATCCATGGAAAGAAAAAGAAAATAAAGATTATAAAATTACAATTGATAGTGATAATTTGTCAGATAATATTACGGATGTTAATGAAGATATACTAAATCAAACAATATCCTGTCCAAATAATGGTAACCAGCTGACACAATGCACCACTGCTTTCCGTATCATGCCTACTGAGTTGCAATTCTATAAACAAAAGAGCTTGCCTCTACCTCATTACTGCCCAAATTGTCGCCATTACCAGCGTCTAGCGTACAGAAACCCGATGAAATTGTATAAAAGACTATGTAGTAATGGTTGTGGGAGAGAATTTCAGACTACATATGCCCCAGATAGAGAAGAGAGAGTTTATTGCGAGAAATGTTATCAGAAAGAAGTACTGTAGAAAATTATAAATTACGAATTAATAATTACAAATGGAAAATCAAGTAGAAAACCGAACGTGTCAAAATTGCAAAGAGAACTTCATTATTGAATTAGAAGACTTTTCTTTCTATGAAAAAATTAAAGTTCCACCGCCTACGTTTTGCCCAGAGTGCAGGATGATAAGGAGAATGTGCTGGAGAAATCATAGGTCGTTTTATAAACGTACTTGTAGTCTTTGCTCTAAGTCATTATTATCAGTTTATAAAGAGGATGGAGCTCCTGTAATGTGTGGAGAGTGTTGGATGGGGGATAATTGGGATCCATTTATGTATCAAAAAGAAATTGATTTGAGTATTCCGATATTTAATCAGATAAATGAATTATTCTATATTCAACCTCGTATTTTTCAGTATAAGCTTGGTGGTACAGTTATAAATTGTGATTATTCTAATTCGGTAGCTAATTCTAAGAATATATATTTAGCATTTTCTTTGGTAAATTCAGAAGATATTTCATTCTCTGAAAATGTTGATAACTCGAAGAATTCACTTGATTGTCTTTATTGTGGAAATATTGATAGATGTTCTTGGAATATAGATTGTTTAGAAAATTATAATTGTCATTTCGTGATTGATTCAAATAAAAATATAGATTCTTATTTCCTGTACGATTGTTCAAACTGTTCAAACTGTTGTTTATCAACAAACCTCAGAAATAAATCTTATTTCTTTAAAAATAAACAATTAAGTAAGGACGAATATTTAGAAAAAGTAAAAGAGTTAAAGTTGAATACTTTTTCTGGTTTTAATAATGCACGGAATGAATTTTCTTTAATTAAAGAAAAAGCAATATTTAAGTTTGCAAAAAATTTGAATTCAGTAAATGTAAAAGGCGATCATATTAATAATTCAAAAGACATAAATAATTCTTTTGATGTTTTTAAATCTGAAAATATTTCTAATACATTTAGAGTTGTTAATACGAAAGATTTGAAAGATTGTTGTTGGGTTTTAAATGGAGAATTGCAATATGAAAATATTTCTGGTAGTCAGGATTCAAGTAATCAAATAGGATGTGTAGTTTGTTTTAATTCTACAAACATGGAACACTCTTTGAACTGTCGTAATTGCTCCGACTGTTTCGGTTGTGTTGGTTTGAAAAATGCTAAATACTGTATTTTAAATAAACAATATTCTAAAGAAGAATATTTAAAAATATCACCATTACTGAGAAAGCATATGGTGGATTTACCATTGAAAGATTCCATGGGAAGAGTATTTTCATATGGAGACTTTTTCCCGTATTTTATGTGCCCATTTGGATATAATGAAACTATGGCTCATGATTACTTTCCTAAAACAAAAGAACAGATAATAGACTTGGGTCTTAATTGGAAAGAGCCAGAAGTAAGAAATTACGTTCCGACAAAAAATTTTGAAACTTTACCTAATAGTATAGAAAATGTAACAGATGACATACTAAATGATATCCTAGAATGCCCGAATAAAGGTGATTATAAATATCAATGTACCAATGCTTTCAAGCTTACAAAGGAAGAGCTTCTGTTCTATAGGCAAAATTCACTACCATTACCTCACTACTGTCCGAACTGTCGTCATTACCAGCGTTTAGTCTACCGAAATCCAATGAAACTATATAAAAGACTATGTAGTAATGGTTGTGGGAGAGAATTCGAGACTACATATGCCCCAGATAGGCCGGAAAGGGTATACTGTGAGAGTTGTTACCAGCAGGAAGTTCTCTAAAATCTAGTAAAAATTTTTGATTTTCTTTTCTTTTCAATTTATAGAAAAATTTATGAATTTGTACATCAAAATAGCTTTCAATTGAAAGCTATTTTGCTTACAGAAGTGGGGTAGGATTGACGGATAGCACATGTTGCTACATACTTGTGGATTTTCATGATATTCACTTTGAGTAGAGTGATAGTGAGGGTATAATATATGCCCAAGGAAATGGGAATCTATTATTAACTAAAATTATATAAAATATGCCTTCAAAAAAAGTATCTGCAAGTGCGAAAAAAGTGGTCGCAAAAAAAGTTTCAAACAAGAATGGTTTTATTAAAAGCGTTCAAAAGAGAGATGGTCAAGTTACACCTTTTGATTTTGAAAAAATAGTGAATGCTATTAATAAAGCAATGCTTGCTTCGAGTGAAGGCTCTGTAAAAGAGGCAGAAGTAGTAGCAAAAAAGGTAGTAGATGAAATAGGTGCAATTGTGAAGGCAAATAAAGGTTTCATTCCTACTGTAGAGTCTATACAAGACGCTGTAGAGAGACAGTTGATGCTTGCAGACTATGTAAAAGCATCCAAAGATTACATTCTCTATCGTGAAGAGCGTGCAAGATTGCGTTCTCATAGTGTGACTGTGTCTCCGCATGTGAAGAAATTGACAGACGAGAGTAAGAAATATTTTCGCAATCCATTTTCTGAATTCGTTTACTACAGATCTTATTCAAAGTGGATTGAAGAAGAGAGTAGACGCGAGACTTGGATAGAGACAGTCGATCGTTATATAAATTTCATGAAAGGTAAATTAGGAAAACTTCTCAAAGATTCTGAGTACGAAGAAGTACGTATGACAATACTCCGACAAGAGTCCATGCCATCAATGCGCCTTATGCAATTCGCAGGTGCTGCCGCAGAGAAGACAAATGTATGTGCTTACAATTGTTCATTCATTGCACCATCATCATTCCAAGATTTCGGAGAAATAATTTATATTTCAATGTGTGGTACAGGAGTAGGATTCTCTATCGAAAGTAAAAATATTCAAGCTCTTCCACAAATCAAAATGCAAAGTGGTAAAAAGTTACCTACATATGTAGTTCCTGATACGAAAGAAGATTGGGCAGATGCATTCGTGCATGGTATGAAGACATGGTTTGATGGTAACGATGTAGAATTTGATTTCTCACTTCTTCGTCCTGCGGGGGCAAGACTTAAAACAATGGGGGGTAAAAGTTCTGGACCTCAGCCACTTATAGACTTGCTTGGTTTTACTCGCGAGAGAATACTTCGTCGCCAAGGTCGCCATCTACGCAATATAGATGCTCATGACATAATATGTAAGATTGGTGAATGCGTAGTCTCTGGTGGAGTTCGCCGTAGCGCCCTTATATCACTGTCTGATTTGGATGATAAGGAGATGCGTGATGCAAAGAATGGCCAATTCTGGGTGAATGAGGGTCAACGCATGCTTGCGAATAACTCAGCAGTCTATAATACAAAACCTACAGAGACAGAGTTTCTAAAGGAATGGATTGCTCTTATGGAGTCTGGCTCTGGAGAGAGAGGGATATTCAATCGTGGCTCACTTACTACTTCACTTCCAAAGCGCCGAATAGAAGTATCGAAAGATTTCATTGGCGAGATGGGTACGAATCCTTGCGGAGAAATAATCCTTCGTTCAAAGCAATTCTGTAATCTATCAGAAGTTATCGCTCGCGCAGAGGACACAGAAGAGACTTTGATGAGGAAAGTTCGCGTAGCAACAATACTAGGTACTTATCAATCAACTCTTGTGAAGTTCGGATACTTATCTAAAGAATGGAAAGAAAATTGTGAAGCAGAAAGATTGCTCGGTGTGTCTATCACAGGCCAGTGGGATTCGACTCTTGCTCGTGATGCTAAGATGCTACAGAAGTTGAAGAACGAAGCGATCCGTGTGAATAAAATTTATGCAAAGCGTTTCGGTATTAATGAATCTACTTGCATCACTTGTGTGAAGCCCTCAGGGACAGTTTCACAGACAGTTGACTGTGCATCAGGTATGCATCCAAGGCATTCACCATTCTATATCCGTCGTGTTCGTATCTCTGCTACAGATGCACTTTTCAAAATGATGAAAGACCAAGGAGTGCCATATCACCCAGAAGTAGGGCAAACACAAGATGGTGCGAATACTTATGTCCTCGAATTCCCACTCAAAGCTCCAGAGAAAGCAATTTGTAAAGATGACATATCAGCTATCGATCAGCTTGAACACTGGAAAATAGTAAAAGTAAATTACACAGAGCATAATCCATCTGTTACTATTTCAGTCGGAGAGAATGAATGGATTAAAGTTGCACACTGGTTGTATCAGAACTGGGATATTGTTGGAGGACTTTCATTCTTACCTCGCACGAACCACGTCTACCAACTTGCTCCTTACGAAGCAATTGATGAGAGGAAGTACAAAGAATTAGTTTCTAAAATGCCAGAGTTTGATTTCTCAAAGATAGTTACTTACGAGATAAAAGATGAAACTGAAGTGAAGAAGGAGCTTGCTTGTGTCGCTGGAGTCTGTGATATAGTGTAAGACAATTAAGAATTACGAATTAATAATTACAAATTAAAAAATACGAATGAGAAAATCTGTTAAATACACAATTGCCTTTGTAGCCGTGCTTCTTATGCGCCTTTTGCCATTCCGGGCTCCAAATATAGAGCCTATTATGGCTGTGTCTATGCCTTTCGGGAAAGCTTATGGCCCTCTTTTGGCTTTCATCTTTGGAGCAGGGAGTATTGTCATATATGATTCTGTAACCGCAGGTATCGGCGTCTGGACTCTTGTCACAGCACTTGCTTATGGAATGGTGGGAATAGGTGCAAGCTTTTTCTTTAAGAATAGGAAAGGACGCGCCAACTACGTGAAGTATGCAATCATAGCGACTATTCTATATGATGCATTTACAGGACTCACCCTAGGGCCATTATTCTTCGGACAATCATTCATGGGTGCACTCATAGGTCAGATACCATTCACTGCTCTTCACTTGCTAGGTAATGTGGCATTTGCTATAGTTCTCTCACCAGTGATAGAAATGTGGTTAGCAAAAGAAAGGAAAGAGAGCAAGTTAAGTATTCCAGTCCTGGTCTCGAAGCTTAGAAGAGTTTAGTGTATTTTAAAATTTAACCTATAGTATTTGGAAGTGAGGTAAATCCCTCCACTGTGCCGCAACGGTAAAGCCTGACATGAAAATGTTTAAGGACGAGTCCGATCTTAATACAATAGATGTATCCCGAGCAGGAGAGATGTATTTACATCTACATACTTCTGCCCACCAAGGCAGTTTTTTTATTATGAAAAACATCAAAAATAAGATTATAATAATAGTTTCCTTGCTTATCTTGATTGCTTTTTATGTTTATCCGTATGTAAAGAAAGATAAAGTGGTTCTTGCTCCGGAAGTTAATAATAAAGAGAACGTAATATCATCTCCTGAATTAGAAAAAGAAAATATTGCAATAAAGAATGAAAATATATCTCCGAGCCCACAAGTAGAGAAAAAGCAAGAAATAAATAAAGATGTGAACGAAGAAATAAAAGCAAGTTTGATTGTTGATGGCAAAATTTACGAAACAAATATTGAGAAAGATAAAAGCGTTTATGATTTAATGAACAATGTTAAGAGTGATGTGAGTAAAAATTTTACATTTGAAGGGAGAGAATTTGGAGGAATGGGTTACTTTGTCGATAGTATCAATGGAGTAAAAGGAGAGTCGGGCGCTTATTGGATTTATTATGTGAATGATAAAAAGGCTGAAATTGGTGTATCGCAGTATGTATTAAAAGATAAAGATGTAGTCGAATGGAAGAGGGAAGGTCTTATGAATTAATAATAAATCTATGAAAAAGTACAAAGTCTTATTATCAATAGTTCTAACGTTTATAATATTCGTACCCACCTTTAATATTTCTGCTGAAGAATTTGCTGTAGAGGAGCAAATGGTAATTGTCAGTGAACCTATAACAGAAGAAGATGCCCAAGATGAAATAGTTACTCCAGAAGAAGAAGTTGTTGAAGATGAAATAGAAGAAATTATAGAAGAAGACGAGGAGGAAATTATAGAGGAAGAAGAGATAACCTTAAAGGAAAGTTTTTTTATGCGCAGTGGTGATACTGTAATATATAGTGGTGATATAGATTTACCAGAGGAGGGAATGATAGAGATAGTGGATAGTAATGGTAATCTACATCAAGTAAATGCAAGGAGTGTGCTCGGAGTTCTATATAATTTAGATCAAGCAAGTGATGCATTTACAATATCGAATTTACAATATTACGATTCTTTCTCCTCTTTTTATTTAAAGTGTATTACTGTTGGGGAAATGGAACCACTTTGTGATAGCTGGCAGTATGTAGTTGGGGGCTTTAGTCCATGGACTAGTATCGATACGACAATGCTTACTGGTGGGGAATTTATTAATCTTTATTTCGGTAACCCATATCGTATTGAGCTTAGCAGTAATACTATTAATATAAGCGAGAGCATAATAGCAAAAGCACAATCATATAATTATACGGATAATACTTGGATTACTCGTACTGGTGTAAGTGTAGGTATTACAAAAACAAATCCGGATAATGCATGGAATCCTATAATAGTGTCTACTCACCCCGTGAATGATAACGGGGAGGCAACTCTCACATTTGTAGAAGCGGGTACTTATAACGTCGGCATATCAGAAGATTATTATTTTCCTTCGTATGAAGTCACTGTAAGTGCACCTTCTTCTGGTGGAGGTGGTGGATCAACTACGAAAACTTTCTCCGTAGATAACGCACTTTCGTATTTAATTAGTAAACAGAATACTGATGGATCGTTCGGCGACGCGCTTTATACAGATTGGGTGGCGATAGCATTATCTAGTGCCGGTAACAGGGCAAATAGTGCAAAAGAGAGAGTGGCAGAGTATATGAAGAATAACCCGATGAATTCTACTATGCTTACTGATAATGAACGTCATGCTATGGCGATGATGGCTCTTGATATTAATCCTTACAACGGAACAAGTATAAATTACATAGAGAAAATAATTTCATCTTTTGATGGGAATCAGTTTGGAGATACATCTATTATCAACGATGACATTTTTGCATTAATAGTTCTTAAAAATGCAGGCTACAGTAAAAATGATGAAATTATAGAGAAAAGTATTTCTTATTTAATTTCTAAGCAATCAAATGATGGGTCTTGGGAGAATATGGATACTACTTCAGCAGGGATTATGGCATTACGGAATTTTAAAAATATGTCCGGATTAGAAGATGCTATAACAAAAGCAGAGAATTATCTAGTGGGGAAGCAGGGTAGTGATGGATCCTTCGGTAACTCATATGGTACAAGCTGGGCACTTCAAGCACTATCTGCCAATTATTCATTGAATGCTGAAGTCGCAAAAGGGGATAGTTATATGGCTCTCGCCCAGCAGACAGATGGAGGCATGGAACAAGTTACAGATAATATAAATAACCGTATTTGGGCAACATCTTATGCTATCCCGGGAGCACTACATCTATCTTGGAATGACATAATGTCATCCTTCGACAAAGAAGGAGAAGAAAAAGAAGAGGAAGGAGGCAGTGATAAAGTAGAACCCATAAAGGAAGAAATGAAAGACATTATTGTTCTAGCTACAGAAGTTGAAAAACCAGAAGTAGAAGAAATAGTAGCACCAAAGTCAATAAAGAAAATTATAGAAAATAAAGTCGCTATAGTAGAAACACAACCAGAAGAAATGGAAGAACAAGATATTAATATATTAACAGCAAATGCAGGTGATGTCGTACCTGATACTAATAAATTATTAGAAATACTAAAGGTCATATGGAACCTGATACTTTCACCATTTGTGTCACTTTGGTTAAAGCTTGGCTTTTTGGTATAATCACATTATGAAAACTAAATTTATCTTATTTATAGTTATTATTATATTATTCGTTATTGGACTTGGGGTCTTTATGAATAAGAATCAGAAGCCTGGTAAATACGATGATTTTGCAAAGGCACTTAAGAGTAATGGTGCAGTATTCTATGGAGCATTCTGGTGTCCGCATTGCATAGCTGAGAAGGCATTATTCGGTAGTTCAAAGAAGTATTTACCATATGTAGAATGTTCAAATCCAAATAGATCGCCAGTCCAAATATGCGTAGATGAGAAGATTGAGAGCTTCCCTACGTGGAAATTCGCAAACGGCATAACCATAGCTTCAAGTACAGAACCTGTTACTTGTTCTATCAAGCCAGGTAAAGAGGGTGAAGACCCAATATGTGCTCAAATAGGATCAGAATTCTATAAGACTTGGAGGTTCCCAGGATATCCCTTCTCTGTGAAAAGTCTAACCGACCCTGTGGTGAAAGATGGAGTATGGAAATTCGAATCAGGCTCTAGTGTCACAGGTGAGACATCACTAGAATTCCTAGCACAGCAAATAGGCTACACACTTCCACAATAATATGCCTGCATACGTAACAACGCTTAATCAAATACTTGCACTGGGAACGATATTCCTTCAGATTGTTGTAGTTGGATTACTTCTAAATCTACTATTCTTCCGTTCACATACGAATCCATTATTACTCTTCTTTAAGAAGTATACTTTCATTTTTGGATTTATTACTGCACTCTCTGCTACATTGCTAAGCCTATTCTATTCCAATGTCGTAGGGTTCCCACCTTGTGAACTTTGTTGGATAAGTCGCATATTCATATATCCTCAAGTCATCCTTTTCGGTATGGAGTTATATAAGAGGGACAGGGCAATCGTTGATCAATCCATAGTACTTGCGGTTCTAAATTCTCTCGTGTCTATATTCCACATTTACGTAGAGAATGGTGGAGCATCATCACTTGCTTGTGCGACTGGCGGACCAGGAGTTGTATCTTGTGCTGCTGTATTTGTGCATGAATTCGGTTATATAACTATGCCACTTATGGCTCTGACAACTGCTCTATTCACTATCCTACTATTGGTGAATTACAAGTACATGTCACGCAACTAGATCCCTCTTGCTAATATAAATAATAATTACTATCATATTAGTATGATAGTAGAAGAAGTAACAACAGGCTCAAAAGAAATTGTTTTCGTCTATACTACTTGTGAAAGTGCTGATGAGGCACGGGCTATTGGTCTTGCAGTTATAGAGAAAAAGCTTGCAATATCTGCAGATTATTGGGTTATAGGCTCAGTTTATCCATGGCATGGTGTTATCCAAGATACAGAGCAATATATGCTTATGCTAACCACCCAAAAGGTACGTAGTGATGAGCTTATTAAATTTATAAGCCATATTCACTCATATTCTGCTCCTATGATTACAAGACTCGATACAGCCATGATGAACCCAACTTATACATTTTGGGTAGAGAACACTTTAAGTAATAAAAAAGGCTATATTTCAGCAGAAGAGAAGAAACATAATGATGAGATAGAGGAAGACGACGGTTATCATTATGGTAAGTTGAAGTAATAAAGAATGGAATATCAAACAGAAAATAGAGCGTGTCAGAACTGTAAAGAGAACTTCACTATTGAGCCTGAGGACTTTTCTTTCTATGAAAAGATAAAAGTTCCTCCACCGACATTTTGCCCGGAGTGTAGATTAAAGAGACGGCTCTATCACTACAATAAACGTGCTCTCTATAAGCGAGTTTGTGGATTGTGCAATAAAGAGGCTTTTACTATGTACCATCCAGACGAGCAAATTACTGTTTATTGTAATAAATGTTGGTGGAGTGACGAGTGGGATGCATTTATGTATGCTCGAGATGTTGATTTCTCCAGGCCAATTTTTGAACAAATGAAAGAAATGCTTCAGACAGTACCCTGGATGGCGCTCGGAGTAGAAGAGCCCACTATGATAAATAGTCCTTATTGTAATGGAGCAGGGCGACTAAAGAATGCGTATTTAGTTTTCTACGCAGACGTCGTTGAAGATTCATACTATTGCGATACTGTTTCTTTTATTAAAAATTGTTTCGATTGTTATATGACACATAAAAGTGAGCATTGCTTTGAATGTGTGAATATAAGGAAGTGCTACCGAGCTTTCTACTCTATAGATAGCGAAGATTCATATGATATCTATTTTTCTAAAAATTTAGTTGGTTGTTCGAATTGTTTTGGTTGTACTAATTTACGAAAGAAACAATATTGTATTTACAATGAACAATATTTAAAAGAAGATTATGAGCAAAAGATAAATGAGCTTCTACTTGAAGCCTTAAATGACATAGAAGCCGTAAAACAAAAAATTAAAGAAAGCTCACTTCAATTTCCTCAAAAATATATGCATGGTAAGCAAAATATTGAAGTGACTGGAGATTATGTCCTCCATTCAAAAAATTCAAAGACAATCTATCAATCAGATGGAGTTGAGGATTCCAAGAATTGTTTTCTTTGCTACATTGGTCCAGTAAAAGATTGTTATGATTACTCATTCTATGGTGAGAATGCGATCGAAGTATATGAAACAATTAAAAGCGGTACAAATCTTAATCGTGTACTTTTTTCAAATGGTTGTTTCCCAGAAGGTCGTTTTCTTGAGTATTGCCATTATTGTGTCGGTTCGAATAATCTTTTTGGTTGTATTGGTCTTCGGAATAAAGAATATTGTATATTTAATAAACAATATTCAAAAGATGAATATATAAAATTAAGAAATAAGATTATTGAGCATATGAACGCCATGCCGTACATAACTCCTCGTGGTCTTGAGTATAAGTACGGAGAATTTTTTCCTATAGAATTTTCTCCTTTTAATTATAACGAATCAATTGTTCAAGAAATCTTTCCAATAGATAAAGAAGAAGCATTGGCTGAAGGATTTCTCTGGCGTGAAAAAGAAAATAAAGAATATAAAATTACAATATTTAATAAAGATATAGAGAGAGATATTAAAAAAGTAGACAATTCAATTCTAGGTGAAATAATTGAGTGTGCACATATTTCTAGTACTTGTACTACTGCGTTTAGAATTCTTCCAGAAGAGCTCGCTTTTTACAAACAGATGAATTTGTCATTACCCAAGTACTGTCCTAATTGTCGCCACGAACTTCGTTTGAGGCAAAGGAATCCTATGAAGCTCTGGCATCGTATTTGTATGTGTGATAAAGAAGGTCATAATCATGAAGGAAAGTGCCAAGTAGAATTCGAGACTACTTATGCACCAGAAAGGTCTGAGATAGTATATTGTGAGAAGTGTTATCAACAAGAAGTTATATAGATTATTGTTGACTTTAGTTAAGTAAAGTAGATAAAAAATGACTAATCAAACGGAAAACAAAATATGTCAGAACTGTAAAATATACTTCACTATAGAACCTGAGGACTTTTCTTTCTATGAAAAGATAAAGGTTCCTGCTCCGACATTTTGTCCGGAGTGTAGGTTTAAGCTAAGGTACGCTTTCCGGAACAACATGTCTTTGTATAAAAGGAATTGCGACCTTTGTAATACAAATATAATTTCCATGTATCATACAGGGAATACTTTTAAAGTTTTCTGCAAAGACTGCTTCTATGGCGATGGCTGGGATCCTGCGGATTATGGACAGGATTATGATTTCACTCGTCCATTCTTCGAACAGTGGAAAGAGTTATCGAGCAAGGCTCCACGCATTAATCTCATAGGTTCCAATAAGGTGAATAGTGAGTACACTAATCATGCAGCCAATGTGAAAAATATTTATCTATCATTTAGTATTGGAGAGTCAGAAGATTGCTATTTCATGGGGCCACAATGTACAAGGGACAAGAATTGCTCATCTTGCTCGATGACCAGGTTCTCCGAGTGGTCATATATGCTTGTTGATTGTGAATCTTGTTATAAGGTTAGCTTCTCTCAGAATTGTGATAGTTGTTTGGACTCAAGCTTTTTATATAATTGTCGTAACTGCTCGAACTGCATCGGGTGTACCAATCTCCGGAATAAGAATTACTGTATCTTCAATGAGCAATACACAAGGGAAGATTATTTTAAAATAAAAGAAGATTTACAATTATCTACTTTTAGTGGTTTGTATGCATGTAAAGAAATTTTTGAAAATCTAAAAAAGAAAACTATAAATAAATACGCAATTCTAGAGAACACAGATAATTGCACAGGGGATAGTATTATAAACTCTAGGAATTGCAAAGAAGTCTATGCTGCTGTTGATTCTGAGAATACAAAGTATGGTTTCGTCTGCAATGGAGCGAAAGATTCTATGGACCTTTCTCATAGTTACCCATCTAGTGAGCTTTGCTACCATACGATGTCACCGATAGAATCAAGCAAAATATATCTCTCATGCTTCTGTTATTCTAGTTGTTTCGACCTATGGTATTGTGATAATTGCTATACCACGAGTGATTCTTTCGGTTCCATTTCATTACGTAATAAAAAGTATTGCATTCTAAATAAACAATACGAAAAGGAAGAATATTCTAAAATGATAGAAAAGATCAAAAGTCATATGAATGAGTTACCGTATGTCGATAAGATAGGTAGGGTTTATAAGTATGGCGATTTCTTTCCCTCAGAGCTTTCTATATTTTCTTACAACGAGACGCCTCTACAAGATTATTATCCACTCGATAAAGAGTCTGCACTTGCTTCTGGTTATTCATGGAAAGATAAAGAAGAAAAGTCATACAGCATAACTATTACAGCAGAGGATTTACATAATAATTCTTTTGCTGATGAAGAGATTATCCATGGTATTATCGAATGCAAGCATAGGGGTGAGTGTAACCATAATTGTACGACTGCGTTCCGAGTGCTACCCGATGAATTTAATATTTATAAGTCGCTAGGCATACCAGCCCCTGATATGTGTCATAATTGTAGATATATAGAAAGGATAAATCTTAAAAATCCTATGAAGCTTTGGCACCGTTCGTGTATGAAAGAAGGGTGTAATAATGAATTCGAAACGAGCTTTGCACCCGAAAGACCCGAGATAGTATATTGTGAGAAGTGTTATCAACAAGAAGTGATTTAAAAAATTACGAATTAATAATTACGAATGGAATACCAAGAAGAAAAAAGAACATGTCAGAACTGCAAAGAGAACTTCACTATTGAACCTGAGGATTTTTCTTTCTATGAAAAGATGCAAGTTCCACCACCGACATTTTGTCCTGGGTGTTCACACCAGCGTCGTTTTGCATGGAGGAATACACACTCCTTATATAAAAGGAAAGATTCTGTAACTGGGGATGAAATAATCTCAATTTATCACCCAGACGTAAAGATGAATATTGTGGATCAGAAGTATTGGTGGAGTGATGCATGGGATCCATTTGATTATGGGAAAGATTTTGACTTCTCTAGAGACTTTTTTATTCAATGGAAAGAACTTAGAGATGCTATACCATTTCAAGCACTTTCTAATTCAAAAGCAGTAAACAGTGAATACTGTAATGTGGCTGAGGAAAGCTATGATTGCTATCTTATTTCCGCATGTTGGAAAAATGAAAGAACAATGTACTCTGATTCTATTTTAGAAATAAAAGATTCTCTCGATTTATATATAGTCCAAAAGGGTGAATTTTGTTATGAAGATGTATATTGTAATAATTCTTCTAACCTTTTTTACTGTGAAAAGACAAATAATTCAACAGATTCATATTTCTTATATGATTGCCATGGATGTGTTAACTGCTTCATGTCATCAAATTTAAGAAATAAAAGTTATGTATTTGAAAACGTACAGTATTCAAAAGAAGAGTATTTTGAAAAATTAACACAATATAATCTAGGAAGCTATACCACAGTAGAGGAGTTAAAGAAACAGTTTGAAATACTTAAATTAAATACAATCCATAGATACGCTACTATTATAAAATGTAATAATGTGACAGGAGATAATTTAAGTAATGTAGTAGATAGTTATAATGTTTTTGATGCACTTGATAATGTAAAGAACTGCAAACATCTTTTTTGGGGAGCTAAAAATATATTTGATTGTTATTACTGCAATGCTAGTGGGATGCTTGAAAATGGTTTTGAAATGAACGACTCTGGGGTGGGTGGTTCTTTCTGTAGATTTTCTAGTGTTGTTTATTCCTCTACAGAGGTAGACTATTCTTTTAACTGCTATAGCTGCAAAAATGTTTTTGGTTGTATTGGCTTGCGTAATAAATCGTATTGTATTTTAAATAGGCAATATACAAAGGAAGAATATTTTGAACTATTGCCTAAGATCAAGCAACACATGATAGATATGCCTTATGTAGATAAAAAGGGTAGGGTGTATAGATATGGTGAGTTTTTCCCAATAGAACTTTCTCCATTTGCTTATAATGAGACAATTGCCAATGATTTCTATCCATTATCTGAAGAAGAAACAATTAACCAAGGTTATTTATATAGAGGGATAGAAGGTAAAAATTATAATATAACTATCAATAATAAAGATATTCCAGATTCTATTATTGATATAAATGATGATTTTATAAATGAAGTAATAGCTTGTGATTCTGTGTTTGGGTCAGAGCGATGCACAAAAGCATACAGAATAACGAAAGATGAACTAACTTTCTATAGAAGATTTAATATCCCCATACCTAGACGTTGTTATCAGTGCAGACACAAAGCTCGTTTTAATAAGAGAAATCCTCTCAAGCTCTGGCACAGAGTGTGTATATGTGAAAAAGAAGGGCATAATCACGAAGGGAAGTGCAAAGTAGAGTTTGAGACAAGTTATGCACCCGAACGACCTGAGATAATCTACTGTGAAAAGTGTTATCAACAAGAAGTAGTTTAAGACAATTACGAATTACGAGTGAATAATTAGTAATTAAGCCCATTAAATTAAGTCTAAGTGGTATTTGATTCGTAATTCTTAATTAGTAATTCGTAATTATGTTATAATATCATCATGCATGTTGATGAGAAAACAATTGTTGATCTACTAAATAAATCAGGTCTTGTAAATAAGACTGATGTTGCTATGGCCCTCAAGAAATCAAGAGAGACCGGTACTTCTATCGGGGATATTCTCATGACTGAAGGGAAGCTTACAGAGAAAGATTGGAATAGTATGCAAGCAGTGTCACTAGGTATTCCATTTGTAAGTTTAAAGGGTGAGAAGATAGATCCAAGCGTACTCTCTATGATTCCCGAGCCAGTTGCTCGTAATAATAATATTATTGCCTATAAGAAGAGTAAAGATGGACTTGAGGTTGCCATGCTTGATGTAGACAACCTTTCAGTTATAGACTTCATAAAGAAGAAGGTCGGGCTCAAAATCCTTCCTCGTATGACGAGTTCTGACTCTATAAAGGAAGCATTGATGCAGTATAAGAAGAGCTTGGAGGCAGATTTTCAAGACATAATAAAGAAAGAAAGCTCTACGCTTAAAACAATAGTAGATAATGGCGAAGAGAAGTCCGAAGAGGAGCTTAAGGAGCTCGCAGAAGATTTGCCAATAGTTAAAATTGTAGATACTCTTATTTCTCATGCCATCCTCCAAGGTGCATCCGATGTGCATATAGAGCCGGGCGAGGCTTCACTAATCGTTCGTTATCGAATAGACGGCATATTGCATGATGCCATGGTTCTACCGAAAGATACTGCTCCTGGAATAGTAGCTCGTATTAAAGTGCTTTCCAATTTGAAGCTTGACGAGAAGCGATTACCACAAGATGGACGTTTCAAAATTGTGAATGATGAAGGTAATGTTTCTTTCCGTGTATCTACACTACCTACATATTTTGGAGAGAAGACTGTTATTCGTATCTTACGCGAGAATTCCAAAGGCTTCTCACTTGAGACCCTTGGCTTCCATGGGGAAGCACTCGAGCGCATACATGATGGTATGAAGCAGCGAAGCGGAATGCTACTTTGTGCAGGTCCGACAGGTTCCGGTAAGACTACTACTTTATATACTATGCTCGATATTCTAAACACTCCTGATGTGAATATTTCTACAGTAGAAGACCCTATCGAGTATCAGATGAATCGCGTAAATCAAACACAGACAAAGTCAGAGATAGGACTTACTTTTGCCAATGGCCTCCGTACTCTTCTTCGTCAGGATCCAGATATAATAATGGTGGGGGAGATTCGTGATGGGGAGACGGCATCCCTTGCAGTGAATGCTTCACTTACTGGGCACTTAGTGCTCTCTACAATCCACACGAACTCAGCTGCCGGTGCCATACCTCGTATGGTAGATATGGGTGTCGAACCATTCCTAATAGTATCGACAATGAAGACAGTCATCTCTCAGCGTTTGGTTAGAGTTCTAGATGAGAATAAAGAGCAATATTTCCTAAATGATATAGAAATGAAAGCACTCGAGAAAGTAGTAGACATGGATCGCATGCTGGAAGTTCTAAAGAAAGAGAAAGTTGTCGCTCTAGATTCTACATGGGATCAAGTTCCTTTCTATAGACCAAAAACAAGCGCAGAATCAGAAACTGGCTATAAAGGTAGACTTGGTATACATGAAGTGATGAAAATGACCCCGACTATCAAAGAGTTAATTTTGAAAGGGGCATCCGCTGACGAAATAGAAGAAGTAGCCAAAAAAGAAGGCATGATGACAATGCTCGAAGATGGTATATTCCTAGCCGTTTCTGGTCGTACCTCGACTGAAGAAGTATTACGTGTGGTTTCTGAGTAAAATGTAACATTTATAACTTCAAACAGGATGAAATTTAAATATAAAATACAAAAAAAGGATGGTTCTATAGAAGAAGGTATTAAAGAATCACCAGATAAATTTGTTCTTGCTTCTGAATTACGTGCTCAAGGGTTCCTGCCTCTTAATGTAGTAGAAGTAAAGGATAAAGTTGGTTTTTCCTTAGGAGGGAAGTTAGAGATTTTCAGTAGTGTGTCATTATCTGAGAAGATGGTCTTTACGAACAACTTAAGTGGGATGCTCTCCGCAGGACTCTCTCTTACACGGTCACTTGAAGTCCTAGAAAAGCAAACTAAAAATCCAGCCTTTAATAAAGTTCTAGCTAGCTTGATAGAAGATGTGAATAAAGGTAATACTCTTTCAGATGGCATGAAGAAGTTCCCGAAAGTATTCTCACCACTTTTTATTTCTATGGTTAAGTCTGGCGAAGGTTCCGGTGGCTTACCTAAAGTGCTTTCGGAAATAGGTATGACCCTGAAGAAGTCCTACGATCTAAACAAGAAAATCAAAGGGGCGATGATGTACCCAACTATTATCTTGATTGCCATATTTCTAATTGGGGTTCTTATGATGATGTTCGTGGTTCCTACGTTGGTGAAAACTTTTGAAAACTTGGGTCAAAAGTTGCCAGCATCTACACAGTTTGTAATTTGGCTTTCAAATGTAATAACTGATTACACTGTACTATTTTTAGGATCATTTGCTTTTATTATCGGTGGTTTTATGTTCTTTGCAAGATCAAAAGTAACTCAGAAATATTTTGATTATCTTATTATACGTATACCTGTAATAGGGAATATTGTCCAAGAAGTGAATACTGCTCGCACTGCGCGTACACTTTCATCTCTACTTTCTTCCGGTACAGATTTATCGAAAGCTCTCGGTATCACCGAGGACGTGCTACAGAATCTTTACTACAAAAAAGTTATTGGTAATGCAAGACTAGGGATAGAGAAAGGTGATCCTCTTTCTGTTTCTTTCAAAGAGAATCAAAGGTTGTATCCAGTAATGATGGGGGAGATGATAGAAGTCGGGGAAGAGACGGGTAATCTGTCGAAAATGCTACTTGATATTGCGAACTTCTACGAGGGAGAGGTCGATAGTAAAACTAAAGATTTATCCACCATCATTGAACCCGTTCTTATGATTTTTATAGGGGGAGCGGTGGGATTCTTCGCTGTGTCTATGATGACACCGATGTACTCAGTTATGAGTAATATTAAATAGTATGAGATATCACCCCAAAAAAGGTTTTACATTAGTTGAAGTCCTCATTGCCATTGCGGTATTCACGGCAATGGCATCGGGTATATATTTGGGCTTTACTACGATTCTAAGAACCATGAATGTTGTTAGAGTGAAAACTATCATGACGAATATTGCGAACGAGCAATTTGAGATTATCCGCAACATGCCTTACCAAAATGTCGGTTTAGTTAGTGGTATACCAGTAGGTACTATTCTTGCTACTCAGCCCTTAGAGCGTGATGGGAAAACTTTCGTCTTAAATACGACCATAAGGAATTACGACGATCCTTTTGATGGTACATTTAATGGATCTCCCAAAGATTTATCCCCCGCGGATATGAAATTAATAGAATTAAATATTTCTTGCGAATATTGTGGAGAGGGGACCACTCCAATTTCATTTACGACCAAAGTTGGCCCCAAGAATTTGGAAACTGCTTCGACCAATGGAGCTCTAATTGTAAGAGTTTTTAATGCTTCAGGCTTGCCTGTGGCCGGAGCCGATGTGAATATAATAAACACAAGTATTAACCCCAATATAAATTTAAATGATGTTACTGATATAAATGGTGTATTGACGATAGTCGATGCTCCTCCTTCGGTTGATGGATATAAAATAATAGTAAGTAAAGATGGATACTCAACAGAAGAGACTTATCCGATAGGAGAAGCAGAGAATCCAAACCCTATAAAACCCAATGTCACAGTTGTGGTACAGCAGATAACACAAATTTCTTTTACTATTGATGAGCTTAGTACAGTAAATGTATCTAGTATAAATAGCCAGTGTGTAGCGACTCCTAATTTTGATTTTAGTATTTCGGGGAATAAATTAATTGGTACAAGTCCTGATAAATTTAAATATTCAAAGACTAAAAGTACTTCAGGAGGAGGCTTGCTATCGATATCTGATTTAGAGTGGGATACATATATGATTTCAGGTATCGATAGTGTAAACGATATAATTGGGACTAATCCACTGCTTTCTCTTGGTGTTAATCCAAATGTGAACCAAGATCTAGAGATAATAACTGCGCCTAAAAATGGCAGAAGATTGCTCGTGGTGGTTCGAGACCAATCAACAGGCTTACCTATTACCGATGCAACTGTCACCGTGACTGGTCCAAGTAGTTATTCTAAGGTTCTCGTCACAAACGAAGGATTCATTACTCAGACTGATTGGTCTGAAGGCGGAGGGCAAGAACTATTTGAGAATCCGAATATGTATCTATCTATAAGTGGTGGCATAGATGATGATGTGGCGGGGGAGCTCCGTTTGAGTGAAGTTTTCGGTACATATAATACTGGTGGGAACATTACTTCATCTACTTTTGATATAGGAGCACCAAGTAATTTTAAACAAATTATTTGGAATCAAATTACCCAACCAATAGAAACTGGAGGAAACAGTGTTAGGGCTCAGATTGCTACTAATAATGACAACCTAACATGGAATTTTGTAGGGCCAGACGGTACAAATGCGAGCTACTACACTTCTGTGGATCAGAACATAAACTCATCTCATAATGGAGATAGGTATTTTAGGTATCGTTTATATTTATCAACTGAAGATACAGGATTTACCCCTAGCGTGTCTGATGTTACTTTCACTTTCTCTTCTGCTTGTATTCCTCCTGGACAAGTTTCTTTCTCAAACCTTAGTACAGGTTCCTATACTATCGACGTAGACAAGGATTCCTATCAGAGTACTTCAAGACAGGTAGATATATCTAATAATTGGACGAAAGAAGAAATTACAATAACACCATAATTTATGAATCATATAAGAATAAAAAATAAAGGCTTTACACTTATAGAAATGCTCGTTACTGTAGCAGTCTTCTCTATAGTGGCCCTTATAGTAATGAGCTTTGCTCGCGACGTATATTATTATGATAGTGTATTCTCGAAAGGTCTTACTTCTTATGATGAAGCAAGAAAAGTTCTCTCGCCTATGACTTCCGAGATTAGGTCAGCATCACCATCATCTCTCGGTTCATATGCAATAGAGAAAGCAGATGTGAATGAATTTATATTTTATTCTGATATTGATAATAATGGCAATAAGGAGAGAATTAGGTATTTCTTGGATGGGAATATTCTTAAAAAAGGTGTAATCAAGCCGACAGGTAGTCCTCTCCAATATGTTTCTGGAAGTGAAGTCATTACAAACATTATAACTGGTGTTAGTAATGGAGCAACTCCTATATTTACATATTATAATTCTAATTATTCAGGTAGTGGTAACCCATTAGTTCAGCCTGTTTCCATACTTGAAGTCCGACTGGTGAAAATAAATATTATGATTGATATTGATCCTAATAGACCACCCGCACCTATAGTTGTAACAACCCAAGTTAGTATTCGTAACTTGAAAGATAATTTATGATAAATAAAAAGTACAATTTTAATAAAAAAAACAGAGGAGTTATTCTTATGAATGTACTCGTCTTCGCTTTCTTGGCTATATCCCTTGTAACATTTTTTATTACTTGGGTTTCAGGGAGTATTAGAATTACTCAGAATGCTTTATATAAAGAACAAGCCTTCCAAATAGCAGAAGCGGGAATTGATTATTATCGCTGGCATCTAGCTCACAATCAGAGTGACTTCCAAGATGGGACAGGACAGCCCGGCCCCTATGTTCATGACTTTCATGATAAGGATGGGAATGTTATAGGGACATTCACTCTCACTATTACTCCTCCGATAGTTGGCTCTACTTTAGTAACTATCAAGTCAGAAGGACGTGTTACTAGCTCTCCATCCATAAAAAGAGCTGTTCAAACAAAGCTTGCCATACCATCATTTGCGAAATTCGCAGTTGTTGCCAACGACTTTATGAGATTTGGTGATGGAACAGAAGTTTTCGGTCCAATTCATTCGAATAATGGTATAAGATTTGATGGTATTGCCCATAATTTAGTCACGAGCACAGTTGCTACTTTCAATGACCCTGACCATACAGGGAACAATGAATTCGGAGTTCATACTCATGTGAATAATCCGGGTGGTGGTGTGAATGATTCTTTCAGGGCGCTCGAAGCTCCTCCTACCAATCCTGTACCTAATCGCATTGATGTTTTTAAAGTAGGAAGACAGTTCCCAGTTCCTCAGTCAGATTTCATAGGTATAACTAATGATCTGTCATTAATAAAATCAAACGCTCAATCAGGCGGCAAGTATTTAGCTCCTGCCGGAGGTAGTTCTCCCGGTTATCATATTGTTTTGAAAAACAATGACACATATGATGTATATAAGGTTACGAATTTAGCATCTGCAAGTAACAATTGCAGTAACACGAGTTCTGGAGAGGCAGACTGGGGTACATGGAGTATAAGAGCTTCGAACGGGCAAACATTTATAGGGAATTATGCCAACCCTGCAAATGGGCTTATATTCGTAGAAGACAATGTGTGGGTAGATGGCGCGATAAATACTGCTAGGTTAACTATTGCCGCAGGTAAATTCCCAGACAACCCTAACCAGAGGAAAAATATAATTGTAAATAATGATCTAACTTATACGAACTATGATGGACGAGATGTTGTGGGGTTAATAGCTCAGAATAATATAACTGTCGGCATGGTAAGTGATACCGATTTGAAAATTGATGCAGCGTTGATGGCAAACAATGGTAGGGTAGGTAGACATTATTATACTAGTTCATGCAGTCCATATCATACAAGGAATTCAATAACTCTATACGGTATGATAGGGACAAATCAAAGATATGGTTTTGCTTATGTGAATGGTACTGGATATGATGATCGTATTATTACTTACGATGCCAATCTTCTCTATGGCCCGCCTCCATCTTTCCCTCTAACCTCTGATAAATACACAACTATTTCATGGGAAGAAATAGAGTAATTTTATGGTATAATATACCCATGGCAAAAAAGCTCATCGTTGGCAACTGGAAAATGAATCCGCAATCTGTAAAAGAAGCGGAAATTCTTTTTAAATCATTAATCAAGATTGATTCATCAAAAAATGCATCTATTGTAGTTTGTCCACCTCATCCATATCTCTCCATTCATTCTAAATACAAAACAAAGAGAGTTATTCTTGGTGCGCAAGATGTATCTATAGAAGACTCAGGTTCACACACAGGCGAAGTGGGGGCAAGCATGCTTAAAAGCCTGGGTGCATCATATGTGATAGTAGGTCACTCAGAGAGGAGGAAAATAGGTAATACAGATGCGATAGTAAATAAGAAAATTTTAAATATTTTAAAAAATAAAATGTTTCCCATTGTATGTGTAGGGGAACATGTGCGTGATAGTGGCGGAGATTATCTATCATTTATCAAGAATCAATTACATCAAGCTTTCGCAAATATATCGAAATCTCAAGTAAAGAATATCGTCATCGCTTATGAGCCTATCTGGGCTATAGGTAAGGAAAGTGTGCGTGAAGCCACAGCAGAGGAATTCATAGAAGTAAAAATCTTCATCAGGAAAATTATTTCCGACATTTATAGTGCAAATATTGCTCACAATATGGCTATACTCTACGGTGGGTCAGTCAATCCAAAGAATGCAAGTGCTTTCCTTCACCATGGTGGGGCAGATGGCTTCCTTATTGGTCGCGACAGCTTGGTTCCTAAAAAGTTCGAATTAATAATAAAGTCCGCATAATTATATGAAATCCATAAAAGAGATTGAGGGTGTGTCCGGCAAGCGAGTACTCGTCCGAGTTGATTTTAATGTACCAATGGTAGACGGCAAAGTCGTAGATGATTTCCGTATAAAGAAAGCGATACCGACCATATCTTATTTACAGAAAAAGGGAGCGATAGTAGTACTACTCGCACATATTGGTGAGGACGGGAAGCAAAGCTTGAAGCCAGTTTTCGACAAGCTCAAGAAGCTAGAACCGAGAGCAATATTTTCTCATAACTCAATCTTCTCGGATGAGACAGAGAATTTAATTAAAAATGCCAAAAAGGGTGATGTGATAATGCTCGAGAATTTGCGCACAGAAACAGGAGAGAAGAACAACTCTCCATCATTTGCCCGAGCACTATCTCGTTATGGTGATATATATGTGAATGATGCTTTCTCTGTGTCCCACAGACAGCATGCGTCTGTTGTAGGTATTACGAAGCACTTGGAAGGCTATACAGGATTCCAGCTCATAGAAGAAGTGGATCACCTGTCCTCTGCATTCGAACCTGAACATCCATTCCTATTCATCCTAGGTGGGGCGAAATTTGATACTAAGATTCCTCTGATCAAGAAGTTCCTCCGCGACGCCGACCATGTGTTCGTGGGCGGTGCACTTGCCAACGACTTCTTCCGAGCTCGTGGCTACCAGGTGGGTACATCACTTGTCGATAATACTGACTTTCAGATTACTTCACTCCTCAAGCACAAGAACTTAGTCCTACCGACAGATGTAGAAGTTGCGAAAGGTAGTAAACGCCGTATTACGAAGCCTGATGATGTAGCAGTAGATGAAGCCATACTTGATGTAGGCCCGAAGTCTATAGAGATGCTAAGTGACCTAATATCGAAAGCAAAGTTTATATTATGGAATGGACCACTCGGTAAATACGAGACAGGGTTCGGTGGCACAACAGAAGCATTACTACGAATAATATCAAAAGCAAAAGCAAAGAGTGTGATAGGAGGAGGGGATACAGTAGCGATAGTCTCTAAACTCAAACTCGAGAGCAAGCTAGGATTTGTCTCCACCGGCGGCGGAGCAACCCTCGACTTCCTCGCCAAAGGCACCTTGCCAGGAATTAAAGCTTTGAAATAAAATATCATTTATTTATGAATAAAAATCTTATTATAATTTTTATTGCAATTATTCTTTCAGGAATTCTTCTAATTTATGGTAATCAAAAAGAAATAGAAGTTGTTAAATTTGAACCAGAAAAAACGGACACCAATACCCATATAATTCAAATACCTGAAACAGGTTTTTCTATTGAAGTAAAAAAGCAATATGTTTTAGAAAAATCGGGTTACTGGGATGGTAATACAATACCAGCTTATGGATTTAAACAAATATCTAAAAAAGATTATATTAAACCACCTTACCTTAATCGTATTGTTTTTCTAAACGAGGAGACCTTAAAGGATTGGGTAAAGAATTGTACTGGAGAATGTTTGGAGTATCCTGATGGTGGACCCTCTCCTGAAACAGAATTGGATTTATACTACAAACAAAAAGATTTATTTAATAGAAATGATTTTAACTCAGATAACACAAAACAGTTTAATGGCCGAAACTGGTTTGTTTCAAATGAATCATGCATAGGAGATTCTTGCGAGTATAGGATTTACAGTACTTTTATTGGAGATACTCAGATAATTGTTAGTGTTGAAGGTTGGCCAACAGAAGCATTCAGTAATTCAACTGCTGACTATGAGTTTTCATTTTTTAAGATTAATTAAAAATAGACACTAACTCTTTCGAATTAATGCCTATTGGGAAAGCTCTTTGAAGGCTTTTTCTTGATATTTTTTAGCCCACTTTCTTAAATTGTAATCTATGCCAGGGAATTTCGTATTTCGAATTATGTAATCCAATCCCCGGATACCAAACGTATCAAGGATGGGTTTGACTGTCCAATATCCACCGTTGTACATCCACAAACTTGGATTCCAAACACAATTTCTTTCCTTGTTTGGTAGGTGTCTATATAAGGAATCAGTTTTAAGACCACCCGTAACAAGATATCCGAAGTATTCTGCCACACCTTCTGACAAAATTTTCTGTGCAAACCTTTGCCTCTCTGAGCCATACTTCCACACCATAGTATCTGGCCACATTTTGCAGAATTTACTGTAAGCTCTTTGCTCAGCTAATGCGTTGCCAAGTTCATGGCTCACAAGATTGGCGACAAAGTTGCTACCGGAATCCCTGGGAAGAACTGGCCTGTACCATTTTGTGATTGTAAAAGATTTAGAAACCTGATTGTATTGAGCTGCATAATACTGAGTCTCTACGAAAGAAACCCTGGGTTGCCATGTGCTATCAAAGGGGAGTCCGAATTTATCCACAATGATTTTCATGTAACGAACCATTTCTTTCTCCCACAGCTCTTCTATAGAGCCGGGTCTAGCCGCAGGTTCAACGCAAACATACCGAGGACATTTTAGGCTGTCTTGGCCTTGGGTAGTAAGGGCGATAACTATCACCATTACTAAAATAATTAGTTTTTTCATGGGAATTAGTTTTATTTTTAACATTACTACTTTGAGCTACAAAGTCAAACGACTTTTATGTTACAATCATAAAATGCCGAATCATGTAGAACTATTGGAATTACTCCTTAAGAATAGAGGTATAAAACTAGAAGACCAAGATAAGTTTTTAAACCCTTCATATGAGGACCATATACACGACCCATTCTTACTGAAAGACATGGAGCGTGCTTGCGTACGGATATTTGAGGCAATTGAAGCGAAAGAGAAGATTGTTATCTATAGCGATTATGACTGCGACGGTATTCCAGCTGCGGTTATTATGCATGACTTCTTCACGAAGATAGGGTACCCTGTTTCTGTTTACCCGCACACCAAAGAGGGTGAAGTTTTAAATAACGCGCAAAGCGCATCACCCTCTTATGGTGTGCGGGTGTATATTCCAGATCGCCACGACGAAGGCTATGGACTCCATATTGACGCGATAGATGTATTTATAAATGATGGAGTGAAGCTCATCATTACTTTTGACCTAGGTATTACCGCTGTGGTGGAAGTCGCGAAAGCACAAAGTGCCGGTATAGATGTCATTATTACTGATCACCACTTACCGCAAGCCGAAGTACCTCGGTCTTTCGCAATTATAAATCCGAAGCAAGAAGGTTGTACTTATCCAGATAAGAATCTTTGCGGAGCAGGTATAGCTTTCAAGCTCGTGCAAGCATTAGTGAAAAAGTACGGAGAATACTGGAAGATAAATAGTGGGTGGGAGAAGTGGCTCCTCGATATGGCAGGGCTTGCTACACTTGCTGACCAAGTACCACTTGTAGGGGAGAATAGAGTACTCGCATACTATGGATTGAAAGTCTTGCAGAAGGGTCGTAGGCCAGGGCTCGCTGAGCTCTTCTATAAAGCAGGGGTGAATGTAGATAAATTAAATGAAGAAGATATTACTTTTACTCTAGCACCAAGGCTCAACGCTGCCTCACGCATGGGGAACCCCATGGATGCATTCGAAGTGCTTGCTACGACAAATGAAGTCGAAGCAAAAACTTTGGCGGATCACTTAGCCAAGATAAATGACGAAAGGAAGAAGATAGTAATGCACATCATGAAAGATGTGAAGAAGACTCTCGGTAAGAGGGAAGAGAAGCCATTGATAGTGATAGGTAATCCATCTTGGCGAGTAGGAATACTAGGGCTCGTCGCTTCGAAAATTGCTGAAGAGTACAAGAGGCCTGCTTTCGTCTGGGGTAGTGAAGGGAGCGAAGTTATTCGTGGATCATGTCGCTCATATGGCGATGTGAATCTTGTAGAGCTTATGACAAGCTTGCCTACAAATAGCTTGCTTAACTTTGGTGGGCATACTATGGCTGGTGGATTCTCTATATCACATGAAGAAGTGCACTTTCTAGAGGAGAGGTTGCTGACTGTATTTGATGGTATTAAAGACCTGCCTACCGGACAGGCAGGTGTGAAAGAAAGTATTATAGATCACCACATAGATGCATCTATTGGACTTGAGGATGTAACTTCTGGGAGCTACTCTGTGATAGAGAAGCTTGCTCCGTATGGTATGGGTAATCCGAAGCCCACTTTTATCTTCAAAGATGTAGCTATCACAGAAGTAAGAGAATTCGGTAAAGAGAAGAATCACTTGGAGCTTATGTTCACAGATAGTAAAGGTAGACTTGTGAAAGCAATTGCATTCTTTAAGACAAGTGATAGCTTCCTAGGGAGGACTTTGACAGCAGGGGAGAGGATCAATCTAATTGCGAACTTCGACAAAAGTACCTTTGCTGGCCGAACAGAGCTAAGACTTAAAATTGTTGATATAATATAAAAATTACTTGTCCCGTAGTAAATTTTTGATTACTTAATTATTTAGATAATATGTATAGTTTCATGATAATATATAAAAATATGAAGATTAAAAGTAAAATTTTACTACTGGGATGAATAACTCGATAGAAATTTACACAGATGGTTCGTCATTAGGTAATCCAGGTCCTGGCGGATACGGCGTCGTTGTGGTGTCAGGTGACAAGATGATCGATGAGTTTGGTGGCTACGAGAAGATGACGACCAATAATCGTATGGAGCTAATGGCTGTAATTGAAAGTTTAAAGTACATAATTAAAAATTATGCACAAGGCAAAGTTGCAATATATGCTGATTCTGCTTATGTATTAGGCGGAGTGACGACTTGGATCCATAACTGGGAGAAGAATGGCTGGCGGACAGCAAATAAGAAAGAAGTCCTCAATCAAGACCTCTGGAAAGAGCTTATAAAATGTGTACGTGAATTTAAGGGGGAGCTTTCGTGGCAGAAAGTGAAAGGCCACGCAGGACATGTTCATAACGAACGAGCAGATGTTATAGCCACAACTTATGCGTCCAAGCAAAAAGGAAATTAGTTTAATATTCATACTCATAATTATTGCTATAGTTCGATATTTATTTTTTTTGCCAGTTCCGCCGCCATACGAAGGTGTGATAGGGCAGAATGTAGTGTTCGAAGGCATAGTGTCCGAGCCTCCTGATGTAAGAGTGAGCAACAAGCGTATTGTAATCACAAAAGAAGAAGGGGATGTAAATATCCTCGCCATTATTCCACTTACAGTTCCTGTGTCTTATGGTGATATAGCAAGAGTTACTGGAGAGCTCGAGACGCCAGAGAACTTCATGACAGATGCAGGGAAAGAATTTAATTACGAGCGGTATCTTGCAAACCAAGATATATATTTTATTATCAAAAATGCGGAGATTGAAGTGCTAAGTCATGGCCATGGTAATTATGTAAAGTCTTTGTTATTCAAGCTGCGTGATGTGTTTATCAGGAATATTAATAAAGTCATCGGGAAAGGACAAAGTGATTTGGCTAATGGGCTGATCTTAGGAGTAAGAGGTGGATTTAGTAATGAATTGAGAGATAAGTTCATAAGTACAGGGACCATACACATCGTGGCACTATCTGGATATAATGTCACGATTGTGGCTGAGGGAGTGATGAAAGTTTTTGGGTTAATTTTGGCACAAACTGCATCGATTATTTTAGGCATAGTCACGATAGTGCTATTCGTTATCCTAGCTGGAGCGTCGGCTACAGCAGTTCGCGCAGGTATTATGGCAGGTATTGTACTATTTGCTCGTATGACCGGACGGACATACGATGCTGGCAGGGCGTTATTCATAGCGGCTCTAATCATGGTTGCTTATGATTTACGTATAGTCACGGACATATCATTTCAGCTTTCTTTCATTGCTACATTCGGTGTGCTATTCGTGACACCGAAGACAATTAAATGGGTAAAGTTCTTGCCCAACATATTCGGCTTTCGTGAATTAGTTGCGACTACTCTCGCTGCTACAATTACAGTATTACCTATACTCCTCTACTCGACAGGGGTATTATCGATAGTATCCATACCAGCCAATATACTAATCTTGCCGATAATTCCTATTACTATGTTTATGAGTTTCATTGTGGGAGTTGTAGGGCTTGTGTCTACAACTTTATCTATACCATTTGCATACATTTCTCATTTGTTGCTATCTTACATACTTTCGATAGTTGACCTTTTTGCCTCTATCCCTTTTGCAAGTGTAATAATAAAAAAGTTCCCAATAGTTTTGGTGATAGTTTTATACATTATTATTGTTTGGTGGAGTATGAAGAAATCAAAAAGAATTGAAAAATAAATCTCTTATCCCTCTCCGCTCCTTCGTCGCTGCGGCGCGCCCACACCTAAGATTTATTTTCTCAATTCTTTTTGATTCTGGATGCTTTTTGAAGTTAGAAACTTTTTAAAGTTCTTACTGAGTTTTCTTGAAATTCTCTTCAATCACTTGCCAGTTAACATTATCAAAGAAGCTTTCCACATAATTTTTCTTTTCGCTTGTTGGATAGTCGTACACAAATGCATGCTCCCACATATCAAGTGCAAGTATCATAGTGCAGCCATTTAATTGTCCTAAATGCTGTTCATCTACCCATGATGTAAGTAAACTGTCACTTGCTTTGTCATACCATAGTACTGCCCAGCCTATACCACGAGTAAGTGCTAAAGCTTTAAAATTCGCAAGGAAGTCATCAAATGAACCAAAAGTCTCTTCAATTTTCTTCTTCAGTTTTCCATCAGAAATTTCCTTCGCTCCACCTTCGAGTGATGCGAAGTACACTTCATGGTTACGCATACCGTTGTATTCGAAAGAGAAGCGTCTGCCGAGCTCACCTACCACATAGGGGGCAAAAGTATCTTCCTTCTCGTAGCCTTTATATTCGGGAATCTTCTCGAGTATTGAGTTCGCATTCGTAACATAGCCCTTATATAGCTTCAAATGCTCTTCTATATTCTTCGTACTTATTCCTTTCAACTCGCCAATAGTAAATGTTTTAAGTGTAAATGTTGTCATGTTTTATTATCGATTTAGTGGTAATATTTGTAGTATAACATGAAAAGATTACAGAGATATTTATTGCCCATACTCCTCGTCTCACTTGTCGTACTCGTCTTTTTTATTTGGAACTCGGCACGAGTTGGCAAAGAGAGCAATATATTAAAAGTAGTCTTCCTCGACGTCGGCCAAGGCGACGCCATCTATATAGAAGCTCCCAATGGCAGGCAAATGCTAGTAGACGCAGGTGCGAACTCTGCAGTGCTCTCTGCGCTTTCTGAAGTCATGCCTTTCGCTGATAGGTCCATCGATCTAGTGCTCGCTACACATACAGACGCAGATCATATCGGTGGATTTCCACTTATACTCGACTCATATGAAGTGGGCCAAGTTATAGAGAATGGTGGCACATCAGATACTTTAATTTATAAAAGCTTCCAAGATCAAATAGCAAAGCATAAAATCACTAAGACGATAGGGAAGAAAGGTAATCGTATAATCTTAGACAAAGAAAAAAATATCTATTTCGATATTCTATTCCCGGATCGTGATATAAGTAAAATGGAATCAAATGACGCTTCGATAGTAGGGAGACTAGTGTATGGTGAGCAGTCATTCCTACTCACTGGGGACGCAACCAAGTTCACAGAGAATATCCTCATAAGGAGTAATAGCATAGAAGCGCTACAAGCCGATGTCCTCAAGCTCGGCCACCATGGCTCACATACTTCCTCGAGTGAATTATTCTTGGAGAAAGTAAATCCCGATGTGACTATCATCTCTGCCGGAAAGAATAATAGATACGGCCATCCGCACAAAGACGTACTCAGTATGCTTTCGAAGTTACAGATTCCTTATAAGGCTACATACGAAGAGGGGAATTTAATATTTAAAACCGACGGATTAGAACTCGTGTATTAAAAATAAAACCTCACAACATTGTGAGGTTTTATTTTATGATTCCAGCTTTTTTGAGGACTGCGTAAGCACCGTGCTTGTTTATAGTTTTGATTGCAGTAGTTGAAAGTGTAAGAGGGAAGTACTTTTTCAGTTCAGGGACATATATACGCTTCTTCTGAAGGTTCGCATATTTGCGGACCATACCTGTAGGGTTGAATTTCGTAGCACGAACAACGTTGGAGTAACCTCCAGCCATCTTTGAGCCCTTTTTAGTTATTGCGCAGACTTTTGCCATATGTGAGTCCCATGCTATCATATAACACATACGTATGCAAGCAATCGATGGAATATTCTATGTAATGGTTCTAATAATGTCCGTAGTCGTCCATGAATTTGCTCATGGTTATGTTGCCTACCTACTAGGGGACAACACTGCCCGAGCACAAGGCAGGCTTACCCTAAACCCAATAAAGCACCTCGATCCATTCGGTTCTGTCATACTTCCACTACTACTTGTACTTAGTAATACTGGCTTTATCATCGGTTGGGCACGTCCTGTGCCTTTCAGTCCGGATAATTTCAAGAACGTGAAGAAGGGGACATTCCTCGTGGCTATCGCAGGTATAGTTGCAAACTTGGCTATTGCTCTTATATTCTCCCTCATCATCCGCTTCATGCCTATAGACCTAGGTGAGCAGTTCTACAAAATCGCGGCAACTATAGTGATTATGAATCTAGTACTCGCATTATTCAACCTTATCCCGATACCACCACTTGATGGTTCGAAGCTACTATTCTCTGTATTGCCACATAGATTACGCTATATAGAGAACTTCTTGAATCAATACGCTATATTTTTCCTTATATTCTTCATATTCTTTGTTTGGGACAAAATTGCACCTATTGTTCTAATAGCCTTTTCCTTCTTAACAGGGCTTAATTGGGGGTCCTAGAATAGGGGCCTCTATCCGCTTGCCCCGTTAGAAGCAGTTCACCCCAAGGTGATCGTAGCACTCGCATGCTTGCGAGGGTGGCTTCTAACGGGGCTTGCATTTTTATCCCTTGTATAGTAAAGTGTTCTGACTAGTCCTTTTGTGACTATTTTTGTTTGAAATAGAAATACTTGTCCCGTTAGAAATTTAACTAACGTGGTATAAAGTATAAGTGTTATTATTTAAATTTCTAACTGGGATGCCAACAATTAATCAATTGGTTCGAAAGAGCCGCAAAATTACAAAAAGAAAATCTAAAGCCGTAGCTCTTGCTCGCGGTTTCAACACGATTAAGAATCGCCCAGTATTTTACCCTGCACCATTCAAGCGCGGTGTTTGTACGAAAGTTTCTACTACTACACCAAAGAAGCCGAACTCAGCTCTCCGTAAGATTGCCCGTGTACGTCTAACTAACGGAATGGAAGTTACTGCTTATATCCCAGGTGAAGGACACAATCTACAAGAACACTCAGTTGTTATGATTCGTGGAGGTCGCGTGAAAGACCTTATCGGAGTGCGTTACCACATAGTTCGTGGAAGACTCGATGCTACAGGTGTAGACAAGCGCCGACAATCAAGAAGTCTATACGGTACAAAGACTCCTAAGAAAGAAGTTAAAAAATAATATATATGCGACGTAAAATAAAAAACAGAAATATAGTTGATCCAGACATAATGTATAATTCGCAAAAGCTCGCGAAGTTTATAAACAGCATTATGCTCCATGGCAAGAAGGAGACTGCTCGCAAAGCCGTCTATCTAGCATTTGATATTATCAAAGAGAAAACTGGTAATCCAAACCCACTTGAGGTATTCGATACAGCTATCAAGAACGCGGGTCCACTAGTAGAAGTACGCTCTCGCCGTATCGGTGGTGCGAACTACCAAGTGCCTCGTGAAGTTCGCCCTGAACGACGCCAAGCTCTCGCTATGCGATGGATAATACTTGCAGCTCGTGGTAAGAAAGGAGCTCCAATACACACTAAGCTTGCAGAAGAATTAATTCTTGCATCAAAGAACGAAGGTAGTGCTATCAAGAAGCGTGACGACACTCACAAGATGGCAGAAGCCAACAAAGCATTTGCCCACTTCGCTTGGTAATAAAAATTTACACAAAATACAAAACTCACCTAAAGGGGTGAGTTTTGGGTTGGGACCCAAAACGCAAGACCTTTTGAGGTATCTTTATGAAGAATGAAATAAAGTATACAAAAGGTGTACTGCTCCTGTAAGGAGTTTTGTTTACATATAGCTCCTCGTATGATTTAATTAAATAAACTATCGAGCTATATTGCAGGGCTTATATAAAAACCAAAGACTATGAAAAATCCGCTGCGTTTTTTATTAGTGTTAATTCTTTTCATATTTTACGCCTTCACAAGCATAAATAAAAAAAGAGACAATCAAAATACTAGCCCCCAAGAGTCCACCACCAATGGGCTCTTTTTTATTTGCAAAAATAGGCCATTTGTTGTATATTCTAGGGACATAAGACGCGAAGGTCTTTTTTTTATTAAGCTTAATTAACGTTACATAATACATATGGAAAGAGATTATCCACTAGAGAAAGTTCGAAATATAGGAATTATAGCCCACATTGATGCGGGTAAGACTACCACAACAGAGCGTGTGCTTTTTTACACTGGTGTGTCACACAAAATAGGTGAGGTTCATGACGGGGAGACTACAACAGACTGGATGGAGCAAGAGCGTGAGCGTGGTATCACTATCACTTCAGCGGCTGTTACATGTTTCTGGACTCCTACATATGCATTAACTGATAAAAGTAAAAAACATCGTTTCAACATTATCGATACTCCTGGTCACATTGACTTCACGGTAGAAGTGAAGCGTTCACTTCGCGTACTCGACGGTGCAGTAGTAGTATTTGACGGTGTTGCAGGTGTAGAACCTCAATCAGAGACAAACTGGCGCTATGCTGATGAAGCCTCTGTTCCACGTATATGTTTTGTGAATAAACTTGATCGTACAGGTGCATCATTTGAGCACTCATATAAAACTATCTTAGACAGACTTACAAAGAAAGCTATCCGTATGCAGATCCCAATCGGTCTTGAAGATGCACATGAAGGAGTTATCGACCTGCTGAAGATGAAGGCTTTCTACTTCGAAGGTGAAATGGGTAACAAAGTTATAGAGAAAGAAATCCCAGAGAATCTAAAAGCTGATGCCGAGAAGTACCATGCTGAACTTATCGAGAAGATAGTCGAGCAAGATGACGCAATCATGAGTGAATATCTCGAAGGTAAAATCCCAGACTACGATACACTAAAGAAATTAATGAGAAAGGGAGTCATTGCCAATGAAATTTTTCCAGTATTTGCAGGAAGTGCGCTCAAGAACAAAGGTGTACAGCTAGTTCTTGATGCTGTTGTGGACTACCTTCCATCTCCTATCGATATCCCTCCAATACCAGGTGTAGATCCTGCTACAGATGAGCCAACAGTTCGCCATGCATCAGACGCAGAACCATTCTCAGCTCTTGCTTTCAAGGTTGCGACTGATCCATTCGTCGGACAGCTTATATTCTTCAGAGTTTACTCAGGAAGTATCTCTGCAGGTAGTTATGTTTACAATCCTCGTACTCGCAACAAAGAGCGTCTAGGTCGCATACTACGTATGCATGCCAATGATCGCGAAGAAGTGAAGAAAGTGTACGCAGGGGAGATTGCAGCTGCAGTTGGACTCAAGGACACTATTACTTCAGACACACTTTGTGATGAAGAGAAGCCAGTAGAACTAAACCGTATCGTTTTCCCAGAACCAGTTATCAACCTACGCGTTGAACCAAAGACAAAAGCAGACCAAGAGAAAATGGGTATGGCATTAAACAGACTTGCTCAAGAAGATCCGACTTTCAAAGTATCGACTGATCCAGAAACTAACGAAACTATTATCGCAGGAATGGGAGAGCTTCACCTTGAAATCATCGTTGACCGTATGAAGCGTGAATTCTCTGTAGAGACCAATGTTGGTAAACCTCAAGTTGCCTACCGCGAGACTATTACAGGCGAAGCACAAGTAGAAGGTAAGTACATCAAGCAGTCAGGAGGCCGTGGTAACTATGGTCACGTGAAGATCAAGATCAAGCCTATGGACCAGACTGTCGATGTAGATGATCTACCAAAGAATGTAAAACGTGAGAAAGGTTTCGAATTCGTAAATACTATCAAAGGTGGTGCTATTCCTCAGGAATATATTCCAGCCTGTGAAAAAGGATTCAAAGAAGGTCTTGACCGTGGAGTACTTGCAGGATTCAAGCTTGAAAATGTGTCTGTGGATCTATATGACGGAAGCTTCCACGATGTGGACTCAAACGAAATGGCTTTCAAGATTGCAGCTTCTATGGCAATACAGGATGCATGTAAGATAGCAAAGCCTGTAATACTAGAACCTATGATGCAAGTAGAAGTTATAACTCCAGATAAATTCATGGGAGATGTGACAGGTTCACTTTCTTCAAAACGTGGAATTATCGAAGGCATGGAGAGTCGTGGTATGAACCAAGTTGTGAAAGCCGTTGTCCCTCTATCTGAAATGTTCGGATACATGACTATGCTTCGTTCTATGACTGAAGGTCGTGCAGGATTCACCATGGAATTCCTACGCTACGATATAGTTCCTACAAATGTAGCTACAGCTATCATTGAATCAAGAAAATAATATTAAAACACTCCTCCCATATAGAGAGGAGTGTTTTAATATATTAGAAGTTATTATATAATAGACATATATGTTAATCTCCGCTAAAAATCTATTCCGTAAATGGACGCCAGTTGTCGTGGCTGCTGCTCTACTTTTCGCTTTATTGCTCAATATCTATGATCATAAAGATATTGCCGACAAACTACTTTCTGTAGTACTTCTCCTATTTTCTATTCCGATTTGGATTGAGATAATAGTAAAGATTTTTCAGAAGAATTTCGGCGTAGATCTTGTTGCAGGCCTTGCTTTGCTATTCTCTCTTATTTTTGGGCAATATGTTGCTGGTACAATTGTATTACTTATGCTCTCGGGTGGAGAGGCCCTTGAGAGCTATGCCATGTATCGCGCACGGAAATCCCTATCATCACTACTATCACTTATCCCAAGCAAAGCGCATGTGAAGAGAGGTAGTAGCCTTGTCGATATCGATAGTCGCGAAGTTCTAGTAGGTGACCATATCTTAGTAAAAGCAGGGGAGGTCATATCTGTTGATGGAGTAATCGAAGATGGTGAGTCATATGTAGATGAATCCATAATGACTGGTGAATCAAAGCCAGTGAAGAAAGGCAAAGGATCAACTGTCCTAGCGGGTACCATCAATACTGATAGTGTACTTGAGATACGCACAATCAAAATGCTCTCTGATAGTCGACTTGAATCCATTATCCAAATGGTCAGAGAAGCAGAAGAGAATCGAGCCCCTTTTGTGCGTTTAGCTGATAGGTATAGTGTCTACTTTACTGTATTTACCCTAGTTATGGCAGGGCTCGCTTATCTTATATCAGGTGATGTTATTCGCATGCTTGCTGTACTTGTTGTAGCGACACCCTGTCCTCTTATACTTGCGACACCCATTGCATTCATGTCGGGGATGAGCCTCGCTTCACGTAGAGGTATCATAGTGAAGAACGGAGGAGCGCTTGAAGCTCTTGATAAAGTGAAGACTTTTGTCTTCGACAAGACTGGTACTGTCACTCTCGGAGCTCCTAGTATTCATAAAGTACATTCATATTCGTCATTAACCGAAGATGAAATACTAGAGATATCTGCATCTCTCGATCAGTTGTCGGTGCACATACTTGCGCACTCTTTAGTAAAGCATGTAAACAGTAAGGCCTTAGAAGTAACTTATCCAGAGAAATTCAAAGAAGTATTCGGTGATGGTGTAAGTGGTGAAGTGAAGGGTGTACCTTATATTTTTGGTAAATTATCATTCCTTGAGAATCTAGGAGTAAGTATACCAAGGGAAATATTGAAGTCACACGAAGAAGAGAGAGAAGAAGGTGTAATACCTGTATACCTGGCACGGCATAATGAGTTAATAGGAGTAGTGTATTTCCTAGATGAAGTAAGAGCAGATGCCAAAGAGCTTTTTGTTAATCTGAAGAAGAGCGGAGCCGCGCGTATGATATTACTATCGGGTGATAAAGATAAAGTTGCGAAAAAAGTAGCAGAATCTTTAAACATCAGTGAGTATAAAGCAGAGTATTTACCAGACCAGAAGCTATCATTTATAAAAAGTTTGCAAAGTGAAGGGAAGCAGTCCATTGCCATGGTAGGTGACGGAGTCAACGATGCACCAGCTTTATCACAAGCAGATGTGGGCATAGCGCTTGGTACACATGGTGCAACGGCAGCGAGTGATAGTGCAGATATTGTCATCCTTTCAGGTGGAGTAGGACTTGTTCATGATGCGTATAAAATAGCGAAGAGGTCGCTTTCTGTTGCACGCGAAGGAATATTTATTGGTATAGGACTCTCTTCTATATTTATGGTAGTAGCATTATTCGGATACCTTGCTCCATTCTGGGGAGCTATAATTCAAGAGGGTATCGATGTGGCTGTGATACTTTATGCACTTCGTGCTGGTAGCCTAGGCAGAAATTCAATATAAAAATTCATTTTTAAAAATGAATTGATAATGCTATAATAGCTAAACTTATAAATAAAAAATAAAAATATGGAAAATAATAAAAATAACACAAATATTGTGATTTCTGTTGTAGTTATATGTCTAGTAGGACTTGGTTTGTATTATATGGCTACAAAAGAAGATATAAATGAGATAGACAATATGCAAACAGTAAATTTATCAGATAACAAACAAGAGGAAATTATTAATAATAATCCGACAGAACAAAAGTCGGAAACAATAAATATAGATATGGATACAAACACAAGATTACTAACAGGGTTCACAGCAGTATCAAAAGTTGATACATTACAAAAAGTTGATACAGTGGTAGGTACAGGTGCGGAAGTGAAAGCAGGGGATACAGTGAGTGTGCATTACATAGGAGCTATCGCAAGTACGGGTGAGGTATTTCAAAGTTCAAAAGATTTTGGTACCACTCCGATTACATTTCCACTCGGTAACGTGATTAAAGGCTGGACAGATGGTATTCCAGGTATGAAGATAGGTGGCACACGAAGATTACTTATTCCAAGCGAGCAAGCTTATGGCGCGAATCCTGATCCTCGTTCAGGCATACCACCTAATGCTGATTTAGTATTTGACGTAGAACTCGTAGCGATTAAATAATATGCAAGAAAAGAAAGAATTAATAATAAACTTTTTTAAAAAGTACTATAAGAAGAAGCGTTTCTGGGGGGTAATTATTCTCGTAATTATTCTACTTTCTTATTTTATGCGCCCAGCCGCTACTTCCACAGAAATTGTTCTCGATAAGGCACGCTATGTAGATTTGAAGCAGACAGTTCTAGCTACAGGTACGGTGACTTCGAATGTTGACTTAAGCTTGTCCTTCAACTCTAGTGGCACAGTGAAGTCTCTTCGAGTGAAAGTTGGAGATAATGTAAAGAAGGGCGATATCTTGGCTACGGTGGATCAAGGTTCAGTTCTTGCAAGTCTCACACAAGCACGTGGTGCTTATGCTTCCGCTCAAGCTAAATACAAGAAGATAATAGAAGGCTCAGAAGTTGCACTTGCAGAAGTTGCACTTTCTCAGGCGAAAATTGTCGAGGACTTGGCCGTTAAAAATGCTTATCAGAATCTACTAAATTCTACACATGAAGCATTTCTATTAGATAGCAATGAGGATAAAGTAGCTCCCATAATATCTGGTACTTATACCTTGGGTAAAGAAGGCACAATTAAAATCAAGCCGTACTCTAGTAGTGGAGGATATAGTTTTACTGCCTCTGGGCTTGTCAGTGGTACAAAGATGGCTACAAGTTTGACTCCTCAGCCGATAGGTAACTCCGGTTTGTACATAACTTTCCCTGAGCAAATAGATACAAACATAGAGTGGACTATAAACATACCAAATCAGAAAGCTCCAAATTATCTAACAAATTACAATGCATACCAAGAGGCAATATCACATCGTAATTCAATCATAGAGCAGCGTACCACAGAGCTTAATCTAAAGAAAGCCCAAGCTTCTGGCTCTGATCTAGATCTTGCTCGTGCAGATATATTATCAGCAGAAGGCCAACTACAAGCCGCTCAAGCGAAATTCGAAGACACAGTAATTCGTGCACCAGCAGATGGAACAATTACGAACATAGATGTGAAGCTAGGCGAGCTGTCTGAAGTTCAGAAGCCGATTATGATGCTTCAAGATGTCTCTAATTTGTATATAGAAGCGAAGATAAATGAATCAAGTATTGCGAATCTTAAGCTCGGACAGAGAGTTTCTATGACATTTGATGCTTTTGGCGACGAGAAAGTATTTACAGGTGCAGTTGTCCATGTCGACCCTAGTTCTACAACCGAGGAGGGAATTGTGAATTACAAAATAAAGGCATCAATAGATAATCTAGATAAGAGTATTCTAACTGGTATGAATGCAGATATAGAAATTATTACAGCAGAAGGGGGACGCAGTCTTGTGGTTCCGAAAGCTGCAGTATTTGTAAAAGATGGAGCAAACTATGTAAATGTAATTACAGATCTAAAGCGACAGAAGTACAAAGAAGTAGAAGTGAAAATAGGCCTACTTGGTGACGGTAACCTTATAGAGATTACTTCCGGACTCTCTGATGGGAATGATATTGCAATTGTTTCAAAATAATGAAAGATCAAATTACAAATGAAAACTCATTTTCTCGTAATATAAAAGTCGGATGGTTTTTAGCAAAGCGAGATATTAAAAGAGCAAATATATGGACGACAGGGCTCATAGTCCTAGTCATGACTCTTACATTTCTGAACCTTATTGTGGTTTCGGGGATACTTATCGGACTCATCCAGGGCTCAGAAGATGCACAGAAAAAGTACTCTATAGGGGACCTCGTGATATCTCCATTCCTAAATAAGAGCGCTATAGAGCAGACCCCCATGGTAGTCGACATTGTGAAAACTATCCCAGGTTATAGGAATCATACAGTTCGCTACTCTGGATCTGCACGAGTGGAATCAAATTACAGGGAGACAGTAGCTCCAGGTGACAAGCGTGATGGAGCAGGAGGATCACTACTAGGCATCGATCCGATAGAAGAAGAGAAGTTCTCCGGCATATCGAAGTTCGTTATTCGTGGTTCATTCTTAAATACTTTAGATCAAGATAGTGTGTTAATAGGGAAGAATTTGCTTTATGAATTCACTCCTATCGAAGCCCCAGGCTTCCAGACTCTTAAAGATGTGAAAATTGGTTCCCGTATTAAAGTCACCTCAGGTGATTCATCGAAAGAATATTTCGTGAAAGGTATTATAAAAAGTAAAGTGGATGACTTCGATACCTCCGTAGTTGCTCTTGATTCCGAAGTTCGTAAATTACTCGGCCGTAATGACCTCAACGCTGGTACCATAGCGATACAACTACAACCAGGAACAGATCCGACGCAAGCGAAGAACTTCTTGATAGCATCCGGTGTAGATAAATTCGCCCGTATTCAAACTGCCGAGGAAGCATTCCCTAAATTCTTAAAAGATATCAAAGCTACTTTTGCTATACTTGGATCCGTTATCTCTGGTATTGGTCTTGTGGTAGCCTCTATTACCATATTCATAGTTATATTCGTGAATGCAATTACACGCAGGCGCTTCATAGGGATATTGAAAGGTATAGGTATTAATAAGAGGGCGATACTCTACTCTTATATGTACCAAGCTTGTATATATGCAGGGCTAGGTATACTTATCGGCATGATATTAATATTCTTCCTTATCAAGCCATACTTTGCTGCTAATCCTCTCGACTTCCCATTCTCTGACGGTATACTCGTGGCTACTATGAGCGGTACACTGATACGTGCAGGAATCTTGCTGGTCGCTACAATTATCGCAGGTTATATTCCAGCTCGAATCGTTATTAGACAGAATACTCTCAGTGCTATCTTAGGTAGGTAGCCTTTATAACTTTAAACTTTATAAACTTTTAACTAATTTACATGATAGAAGCAAAAGATCTTACAAAAATATTCCAAAGCGGTGATCAGAAAATTATTGCCCTCAATAAAGTTTCTTTTACCGTGCCTCAAGGACAGTTCATTACTATTACAGGGAAGTCCGGTTCTGGTAAATCCACTTTGCTTTATCAGCTAGGTTTACTCGACCTACCTACATCAGGCGAAGTAGTCATCGACGGCAGAGACTTAGTAGTAGCAAATGAGAATGAGCGCACACATGCGAGACTCAATGATTTGGGTTATATATTTCAGGATTACGCGATACTACCGTCACTTACTGCACTTGAGAACACAATGCTTCCACTTTTGATGCAAGGTTATACTACGAAAGTAGCTACAACGAAAGCCAAGAAAGCACTAGATAAGGTAGGGCTACTCGACCGTATGAACAATCTGCCAAGTCAGCTTTCTGGTGGGCAGCAGCAACGTGTGTCTATTGCACGTGCAATATCGCACAATCCAAAAGTTATATTTGCCGATGAGCCGACAGCGAACCTCGACTCAGAGACATCCGAGCAAGTTATAGCAACATTCCTCGATCTAAATAAAGAAGGGCAGACCATAGTCATGGTTACCCACGAACCCGAGTATGCCAAGCTCGCTCATAGGACTATCACCATGGCAGATGGATTGATAACAAGTGATAAAATGAATAAATAAAATGCCACTTTAGTATTTAAACTTTGGTGGCATTATTTTTTTTTGTGATTAGTGGCGGGGTGTTTATCCCCTTGTATCCGCACTTTTCGTGCATGGACGACTACTATAAATAGCAGCTACCACTAAGATAATTATTCCAACTGCAGGAATAATTATCTGGATTAAATGTACTGGCATTTTTTTATGGTAACATTTAGTCCCTATTTGTCAATTTATTTTAAAGGGTTATTTTATGTTATAATAGCCCTATGGAAAATATATTAAATAACAAAAGGTTTATTATGGCAGCTGTAGTTTTAGTTGCTTTATTATCAGTGTTCGTTTTATTAAAGTCTATCAATGAGGTGAAGATGGGTAAGTATATAGGTCGCGGGGAACAAGCTCCAGCGTCTATTACGGTCTCAGGTAGTGGGGAAGTTATGGCAGTATCAGACATTGCCACAATATCAGTGAACCTTACCAAAGATGGAAAGACTTCAAAGGAAGCTCAAGATCTTCTAAATGCAGATATTACTAAAGTTGTAAATTACCTCAAAGAACAAAAGATAGAGGATAAAGACATCAAGTCAGAGTACGGAGGACTTTCTCCAAAGTATTCATATGAGCAAGTTTATTGTATTACATATCCTTGCCCACAACGAGATCCAAAAATTACAGGCTACACAGCTACTCAATCTATCTCTGTCAAAGTACGTGAGGTAGATAATGCAAATGAAGTACGCACTGGACTCGCTAGCTTAGGAATTATCGATATTAGTGGTCCCTCTTTCTCTATCGATGATGAAGACGGTCTAACTGCAGAAGCTCGCGCGAAAGCAATAGATGATGCAAAAGAGAAGGCACAAGTCTTAGCAAAGCAGCTAGGTGTGACTCTTGGTGGTGTTGTCAGCTTTTCTGAGAATGGTGGAGGCTACCCAATGATGTATGCCAAAGATATGAGGATGGAATCTATGACAGCAGGTGCTGTGGCTGCTCCAGAGCTTCCAAAAGGTGAGAATAAGATAACTTCAAATGTTACTATAACTTACGAGATAAAGTAGTAAAGTTTATAAATTGAAGATAAGAACACAAAAAAGCCTAGTATTACTAGGCTTTTTTGTGTTCTAGCGCTTCCTTGTAACTTGTCCTTAGTTATGGTACTATGTTTTTATAAGCCCTACGGGGTGATTTTTAATAAGGGGATAATTATTTATGAATAAAACTATTGAATATTTAAAAGAGGTTAAGGCAGAAATGGATAATGTGAATTGGCCTACACGAAGGCAAGCGATATTCTTCACTCTGGCTGTTATTCTCGTGTCAGTGCTAGTTGCTTACTTCCTAGGTTTCTTCGACAAGCTATTCTCACTTGGTTTAGATAAACTTTTATCACTATAATTTATATTTAATATATGGCAAAACAAGAATTAAGAGGCGAGAGGAACTGGTACGCAATACACACTTACGCAGGGTACGAGAATGCTGTCATGCGTAATCTAAAGCAGCGCATTGATTCACTAGGTATGAATGATAAGATTTTCTCTGTCGTTGTTCCTACAGAAAAGAAGATCAAAATCAAGGGAGGCAAGCGCGCTGAAGTAGAAGAGAAGGTCTACCCAGGTTATGTACTCGTAGATATGATCGTGGATGATAATTCATGGTATGTAGTCCGTAATACTCCACGTGTGACAGGATTCGTCGGCGCAGGAGTAAACCCAGTCCCACTCAACAAGCAAGAAGTAGATGATTTATTCGGCAGAATGGACAAAGCGAATGGAGCTGCTGGCAAGCACCAGATAGATGTAGAGATAGATGAAATTGTTCGCATTGCTGACGGTCCATTCAAGGAGCTTGAAGGTAAAGTGAATGATGTAGATCGTGAGCGTGGTAAGGTGAAAGTGCTTGTTTCAATGTTCGGTCGTGAGACACCAGTCGAGCTCGACTTCTTACAGATTAAAAAGCTCTAATTGATTAAAGAGGAGAATTGTGCTAAATTAAGCCTGTTACGCTAAAGCTTCAAATTTATACGTAATTAAACAAATTATATGGCAGCTAAAAAAATAACTAAAAAAGTAAAACTTCAAATTCCTGCAGCTAAAGCAACACCTGCACCACCACTTGGTCCAGCCCTCGGTCAAGCCGGGGTGAACATCGCAGAATTCTGTCAGAAGTTCAACGCTATGACACAAGCAATGGCAGGGGAAATAGTCGGATGTGTGATATCAGTATACGAAGACCGTACTTACGATATACAAGTGAAGACTCCTCCAGTTGCAGGACTTATATTCAAAGCAGCAGGCATAGAGAAAGGTTCAGGTAAGCCGAACACTTCAAAGGCAGGCAAAATCACTCGTGCACAAGTAAAGGAAATCGCAGAGAAGAAGATGCCAGACCTAAATGCGAAAGATTTAGAAGGTGCAATGAAGATCATAGAAGGTAGTGCTCGCTCTGCAGGTATTACAATCGTAGACTAATAATTAAAATCTCCCCAAAGCCGGTCCTTTGGGGAGATTTTATTTTGTATGAAAAGAAAAAGGAATAAGTTCATTATGAATATGTTAGAGAAAATCGCACCGAAAATTGGAGCAAAGGTTTTCTTCGAACCCAAATGGGGGATAGTGTCCCAGATTACATTTAAAAACGGCAAGCGTAGATATTCAAGATTCAGGAGTGTCGACCTCAATCCCCTAGGTGCTTCAGAGGTAGCAGCGGACAAGGATTATGCCACCTTTTTCATGCAAAAAATGGGCTATCCGACTATAGAAGGGAAAGCTTTCTGCGCGCCTCATTGGGCAAAGGCAATTGGTTCTAAGGACGATATAAATGCTGGTTATAAATACGCACAAAAACTCGGGTTCCCAGTAATAGTGAAGCCAAATAGTGGAAGCCAGGGTTCAGGGGTGGCTCTTGTCCATGACAAAGTATCTTTCTACAAGGCAATGAATAAAATTTTTAAAGCTGATCGCATGGCACTAGTACAAAGACAGGTGGAAGGTAAAGATTATAGGGTGGTAGTCCTAGATAATAAAATAATATCCGCGTACGAGCGAGTACCGCTCTCTGTGACAGGAGATGGTAAATCACCAATCGGGAAACTTTTAGAAGCCAAGATAAAATATTACAAAAAAGTAAAAAGAGATATTTTTATAGAAGCTAGTGACGTTCGCATCAAGAATAAATTAAAACAAATTAATAAAAACTTAAAGTCAGTCTTAGGGAAAGGTGAGAAGATTTTTCTTCTTGATAATGCCAACCTATCTACAGGAGGGGATTCAATAGATGTGACAAGTGTTATACACAAAGATTTCAAAAAGATTGCCATAGATCTCACTCGCGATATGGGTTTGCGTCTTTGCGGAGTTGATTTGATGATAGAAGGGGAGATAAAAGATAAGATGAAGAAATATTGGGTTATAGAGATCAACGCTGCTCCCGGCCTCGACCACTATGTGACCACCGGCCGCGCGCAACAAAAGATAGTAGAAGACATGTATCTAGAAGTCCTGAAGTCTATGGCAAAATAGGTAAGTAAAAACAAATAAAGCCTATTATAAAATACATACATTGCGTCGTTCGCACTCTATGCCTGAAAACTCAAGTTCTCTCACATGGTAGCGCATACGACTTCATGTATGTATTTTATAATGGTAAGCAAATTTTAAAAGGTTTGTTTATTGACGCGCAAAATAAAAATACACGCAGCGCATGCAACTACACGTGTATTTTTTATTTATTTTAAATTATTATGAAACTCGCTCTACGTATTCACCTGTCTCTGTGTTCACTCTGATTTTCTCTCCTGTTTCTATGAAGAATGGTACGTTTATTTTTACTCCATTCTCAAGAGTCACAAGTTTACCTCCACCGTTTGCAGTATTACCTTTGATAGATGGGGGAGCCTCTTTTACTATGAATTCCATTTTTACTGATAGTTTAATATTTATGATTTTCTCTTCATCGTCATCTTCCCAGACGACAGCAGTCACTATTTCATCTGACTTTAGATATTTTGAAGCATCACCGATAATCTTCTCATCGAGTTTGAATCTATCTTTTGGATTCTCAGGATCTGCGAACCAGAACTCGCTCTTGTTCGTATAGAGGAACTTCACATCTTTCTTATTGATCTCTGCTTCATCAGCTTTATCTGACGCATGGAAAACAGTATTCCATGTACGGCCCGAGAGCAAGCTCTTGAGCTTCACCTGGTTCTGAGGCTTTCTTTGCTGTGTACGAGCGACGTGGTTCTCTATGACCTCACATGGCTCATCTTCATGTATTATAATCTTCCCTTGTCTTATTTCACTGTATTCAAGCATAATATTGTTAGTTAATGATAACGAACAGAGTATAACAAACGAAGTAAAGATTTTCAAGAAAAAACGTCTGGCCGAGCTTTTTAAGCGAGGAGATCCGAGCCTGCCTGCGGTAGTCAGGGATTTTTTTATTGATAATCTTTACGAAGTTTAGGTTTATTCTCCAGCTGAAGTTACTTGGATTTCGTCGAATCTACCCCTCACTTCTTTAAGTATTTCTTCTGATAGCTTTTTATTATCACGAAGGAAGGTGCGAGCAGCGTCGTATCCACGGCCGAGCTTCACTTCCTCGACTGGGCCCTTTTCGCGTGCCTTTGCTGTACCTAGATAGGTGAATATAGCACCACTTGATTTACTTATGATACCAAGCTTCTCACCGAGCGCCATGATTTCGCCTTCACGAGAGATGCCTTCACCGTAGAGTATATCGAATTCTGTTTGCTTGAATGGGGCAGCGACTTTATTCTTCACGACTTTAACACGAGTGCGACTACCTACGACTTCTTCACCTTTCTTTATTTGTGCTATACGGCGTATATCTAGACGTATAGAAGTATAGAACTTCAGAGCTTTTCCTCCTGGAGTAGTTTCAGGATTACCGAACATAATACCAATCTGCATACGAATCTGGTTTATGAATATAACTACAGTTTTAGAGCGGGCGACTATCGCAGTGAGCTTACGTAATGCTTGTGACATGAGGCGGGCTTGCTTTCCTACATGTGATTGGCCCATATCGCCCTCTATCTCGTCGCGAGGGGTGAGTGCTGCGACTGAGTCCACTACTATCACATCTATCTTACCTGAGCGTATTAGGCTCTCTGTTATTTCTAGTGCTTGTTCACCATTATCTGGCTGTGATATAAGAAGGTCTTTGATATTGACTCCTAGCTTCTTCGTATACTCTGGATCCATAGCATGCTCAGCATCTATGTATGCACATACTCCGCCTTTCTTCTGAGCTTCAGCTACTATATGTAGGGCAAGGGTAGTCTTACCACTTGATTCTGGTCCGAATATTTCTATCATACGTCCACGAGGCACACCTCCGATACCGAGCGCCATATCAAGACCGATAGATCCAGTAGGGATGACATCAATATCTACTTTTGGTGAGTCACCGAACTTCATTATCGCGCCTTCGCCGAATTTAGTTTGAATTGATTTAATTGTATCTTCTATCGCACCGCCCATTTCCTTTGCTTCTTTCTTTGGTTTCTTTTGCATATATTTTTAATTAGTGTTTATAACTTTCTCTACTACTGCGACCTTTTGATTCTCTTTATAAATAAGTTCAAATTCTTTTGTAAAACTTTTCCCGAATTTATCTTTCGCATCAAGTGTCACTACTGAGAGCCCAGGCAGTAGGGTAACTGGCTCCTCGAATGATCCATCTTTGTCTATGAATATCTCGCGACCGTTCAGGCTTATATAGACTGCATTTGCTGCTTTGCCTGCTACTTTCACAATAGAAGAATCTTCTTCATTGTTGATAGTAGCTTTTATCTCTACTCCATGGATAAGGAAGTTCATTTTCATAAAAGCAAAAACTCCAATGATAATAAATAGGCTTGCGCATGAGACTGTTCCTATCCACCATTTTATGTTTTTGTTTTTATGTATTTCCATAATTATTCCATTCCTACTGTATTATCTATTGGCTTCTCTATTATATCACGTCCTTTGGATCCGTTCGCTGGTCCTACTACTCCGTGCTCCTCTAGCATATCTATAATCTTTGCTGCACGGGCGTATCCGATACCAAGCCTCCTCTGTAGGTATGAAGTCGAGGCTTTACCTGCTTCCATGACTATAGCTCGGGCATCTTCGTATAGGTCATCTTCTCCACTATCTACCTCGCTTTCAAATAAGTTATTACCCTTGTCGATAGAACCTGAGAGTTCAATAGTATCTGGTATTTCATCCATGTAGGCCCTCTTCAGATATTCTACCACCTTTTTCACTTCTTCCTCAGAGATAAAGGCGCTTTGTAAGCGCTCCGGCTGGGACATTTCAGAACCAGAGTAGAGCATGTCTCCTGCACCGAGGAGCTTCTCGGCACCACTTGCATCTAGTATTGTTCGTGAATCAATTTGTGAGGCAACTTGTAGGGCGACACGAGTAGGGACGTTCGCTTTAATAAGTCCAGTAATGACGTTCACAGACGGACGCTGTGTTGAGAGTATAAGGTGTATACCGACAGCACGGGACATCTGAGCGAGGCGCACTATTGCGCCTTCAAGCTCCCGAGGGTATGCCATCATGATATCTGCAAGTTCGTCTATGACGATAACTATATATGGCATCTTCTCCACTTCATCATCACCTTTCTTCTTCGCCAAGATGTTCTCGTGATAGCTTGTAATATCTTTGACTGAGTGTGATTCGAGTATGTCATAACGGCGATCCATTTCCTTCGCTGCCCATTTGAGGGCGAGGATACACTTTTTTGCTTCTGTAATAACTGGTGTCAGTAGGTGAGGGATTTTGTTGTAGAGAGTAAGCTCCACACGCTTCGGGTCCACCATGATGAACCTCATCTCGTCTGGGCCATTCCTATAGAGTAGTGAAGTAATAACAGAGTGTATAGTTACTGATTTACCAGAGCCTGTAGTTCCGGCGATAAGTGCATGTGGCATCTTCGCAAGGTTGCCGAAGTAAGCTTTACCGGAGAGTCCTTTACCAAGGGCGACAGTTAGAGGCTTCGGTGATTTCTGGAATTGGTCATCTGCGAGTAAGGTTGCAAGTCCGACTGTGGACTTCACTTTGTTTGGTATCTCGATACCGACTAGTGACTTACCAGGGATAGGTGCTTCGATACGGATAGGGTGGGCAGCAAGTGCGAGAGCTAAGTCATTCTGTAGTCCCACTATACGTGAGAGCTTCACTCCTTGTGCAGGCTTGAGTGCGTAGCGAGTGACTGTCGGTCCGATGGTGACTTCATCCATTTCTACAGATATACCGAAGTTAAGGAGTGTCCTCTGGATGATGTTCATATTACCTTTCAGGTCTCCGACGTTCGGTTTACCCTTGTCCCTCTCAAGGAGCGATAGTGGGGGAGGGACATATGTAGTTCGGAACTTCTTTTTTAATTTGAATATTTCTTCTTCGTTTTCTTCTATATCGCCTTCTTCATAATCTGTTATTGCATTACTACTTGCGACTTCTTCTGTAGGCTCATCTTTGTGTATTTCTTCTGTCACATTTTCTTCATTATTTGCATTTGTATTTATTTTCGGTATACGCAAATCTTGCTTGAAGAAAGATATCATTTTCTGCCACATCTCTACCAAGTTCGGTCTGTCATTTAGTAATAGTATAAGTGAGATGATAAGTATCGCTCCGAGTAGAAGTATTCCAGCATACACACCGAAAAGTTTTAGGAATGGCCATGCTACTATACTGCCAATATATCCACCATAAGTTACATCGAGCGACTTACCAGCACCATTCGCACCGAGGTCTAGTATCGCAAGCGCAGAGAGTAACACTCCTACAGATGTCAGTGCATGGAAGCGTGCAACCTGTGGTCTACCACTTCGCATGAAAGACACACCTACGGCTACGAGTAATATAGGTATCAGATAGTACCCTAATCCGAACAGTGAATTAAATAATCGGAAGATGAAGTCCCCAGCGACACCTGCCATCTTGAATGTGGATAACAATAAAAGAATTCCTAGGAATATTAATACTACCCCCCAGATAGTGTGCCTCGCTTCCTCTTTTATTTCCACTTTCATTTTTTTATTTTTGGTGGATTTTTTGTTTCCACTTTTTGCTTCCTCTTCTTTCGTATCAATATCTTTTTTTGCCATCCCGTTAGAGATAGGAAGCCTCTAGTCTTCCGTATCTTATTAAAAAATAATTAGTAATAAAACATAAATTAAAAGTTCACCATATCCATCAGAATAATAACAAGCGCATCTCTAACGGGACCATAATTATCCTATGATTATATCACAATACATAGCTATTAGCAGTTAGCTTTTAGCTAATAGCCAAAGGCTAAATGCTGAGAGCTGTATTATATATTTGCGTTTACCAAATAGATACACTATAATGGACAAATCAAAGACAAGAATATTAGCCTTTTTATCTCAAAAAGACACATGGATTATCAAAAAGACACTACAAATAAAGATATAAATCTATACGGACAGAATAGTTTTTCTAATGATAAAATCTTAATAAATAAAGATATTTTTACTTTTTCTTACAAAAAGACAGAAAAGCTAGTAACAGCATTGTATATGGTAACTGATTGCATGGATCGTGATGATGCTATGAAGAGTAAGATCCGAACTCTCAGTATTGATACCTTGTCCTATATACACAAGCTTGGAGGTGATATAACTAATCCAATTGAGAGCAAGAGTCTTATCACCACATCTCTTATGAATATAGACGAAGTTATCTCTCTCATAAACATAGCTCGCACGATAGGTTATATATCAGATATGAATACTAACATCCTCATCAAAGAGCTCCAAAGTTTAGCTAAAGATCTGAAGTCAAACCAAGAAGAGGATAATCACTTCACTTTCACTATCGATAACAATATTTTTAATTTACCTCGCCCGGCGGCACCTAGTATAAACAAGTCTTTTAATCCCATGGATACCTCTATAAAGGACAAAAGGACAGATTATAATATGTCCTTTACAAATTACAAATCAGCCACAGGTATGTCCTTGAATAAAGGACTCAGTGTGATAAGGAATAAAGAGAGCAAGGAAGATAGAAGCAAGAAGATAATATCAATCCTAAAGGACAAGAAGGCGACAGGCAAGAGTGAGGGAATTTCTATAAAGGACATATCAATTATCCTTACGGACTGCTCCGAGAAGACTATACAAAGAGAGCTCAACATTCTAGTATCGAAAGGCCAAGTGAAGAAGACAGGCTCAAAGAGGTGGAGTAAATACGCACTAATTACGAATTAAGTTAAAAGGCTCGAAAGTATAACTTTCGAGCCTTTTATGTAGTATTCCTCATCATTTGCAATTCATGATTCTTTGATTGTAATTATCCCCCTCATTATCCCCAGTTTGCCCCTATATCTATTGCCTTTAGTTATACCCAAGTATATAATATGAAAGCTTATTAGCACTAGTGTATTTACACTATATATGCTATTATAGCAGTATCTCCTATATCTTGACTCGTCATTATGTAGGGGAGCGATCATTGAAAATTTAATACTATAAATTGTTAATACCAAACAGTTCATAGCCCTAATTATTTTGTTTATTACTTTTTGATTTTTCAATTAGTAATTCGACATTAGTAATTCGTAATTAAGTTTCACTGGTCGTGATAGGCTTTATGTTTTACTTACACTTATTTATTTTGATACCTGTCCGTCCGTAACTTTTTGATAGAGATTTACGTGAAGGCGGGGAGATAAAAATAAGCAAAGTTATTCATGAGTGTGGTATCGGCCCTGTCGACAAGGCAGATATGCTTAGCTATACCGCAAGGGATTAGTTAAGCAGATTAAATTAGTTTACGTTATTTAAATTTTGTTTCCGAGATTCATCTTAATTTTTTATACCTGTCCGCCCGTAATTTTTTGATAGAGATTTACGTGAAGGCGGGGAGAAGAAGTTATGAATTCAAGTTACAAAGTTTAGAAGTAAAGTTTATATTGGTTGATAGAGATCAATATAAGAAAAGTAGTATGCACAAATACTAATTTTTTTCTTGAATACATATTATTTATTTATCAGTGGTATTCTCGAATAAGTCGGAATTAGTTTAAACGTGTATATGATTAATAGAATATTAATAAAAATTATGTTAAAAAAATCAAACGCTTTTAAGTTTTTGATCGGAACATTCGTTTTTGCAGTAGCTTTGATGGCATCATCAGCTTTCGCAGCTATGGATTTCGGTACAACAACTCTAAGAGAAGGTAGTAGGGGTGAATACGTTAAAAACGTACAAACTCTAGTAGGTGCAATTCCAGACGGTGCTTTCGGACCTATGACAAAGGCAAAGGTTGCTACATGGCAATCTGTAAATGGCTTAACTGCTGACGGAATCTTCGGACCAATGTCAATGGCTAAAGCTAATGGTATGACAACTCCAGTAACTCCAGTAACTCCAGGTAGTCTATGTCCAAACGGCATGACTCTTGCAAGTAACTGTACAGTTGCTCCAGGAACAACAACAACAGTAACTCTATGTCCAAACGGCATGACTCTTGCAAGTAACTGTATGAGTGCTCCAGGAACAACAGGTACAACAGGAGCTCTTATGGGTGGTGCTGGATCTCTACAAACCGTAGATGTTCTTTCTACTTACTCAAATGAAGACGTTCTAGAAGGATCAAATGATACAAAGGTTATGGGCTTTGAATTTGAAGCTGACAATGGTTCAGACCTTGCAATTCAAAACGTACGCCTTGAATTCGAAATGACTGGAACTGGTAATACTCGTATGAATAAGTACATGAGTAATGTTTCAGTTTGGCAAGGATCAACTAAGGTTGGTTCAGCTAATGTTTCAGAATTCTCTGAAAGTAGTGATGTTTACTCAAAGGCAATTAATTTGAGTAATGCAGTTATAAGAGATGGTGAGAAATCAAAATTCTACGTTTCTGTAGATGCTCTTTCAAACATCGATTCAAATGACTTCAATGAAGATTGGACAGTAACTCTAGAATCAGTTAGATTCATGGATGCTACTGGTGTAGTTGTCACTGATTCAAATACAGGTGATCTTGGTCAGAGTGTTGATTTCTCATTTGAGGACTTAACATCATCAGGAGACCTTGAATTAAAGGCGACAGAAGGGTCTAACTCTCCAACTGCACAAGTTGTAGAAGTTGACGATGTTTCTGACACTACTGATGTATTACTTTTAGAAGTTAAATTAGCTGCTAAAGGTTCAGATATGACAGTTGACGAATTAGAATTTAATATTACACCTACAGGTGCTAATGCTAATGTAATCGTTAAAGAATACATGTTACTTGTGGATGGAAAAGAAATTGATTCAATAGCTGCAGGTTCAATCGTCAGTACTGCAACAGGTACAATTTTGTTCACTGACCTAGAAGACGATTTCATGGTTAAGAAAGACGGTTCAGTAACTGTAAGACTTGTTGCAGATATCAATGACCTTGAAGGTACATTTGATAATGGTGACTCAATCCTTGCGTCATTCACTAATGCAAACTTTATAGCTTCATCAGTTGATGATAAAGAAGGTGATATTCTTGCAAACGGTGATCGTTCTGGTTCAGTAACAGGAGAGGCTCAGACTTTCTACAATGATGGTATTCAAGTATCACTTGTAAGTGTTGATAACTCATCTGTTACAATTGATGGTGCTAATAATGACCGTGCAGAGTTGATAATCAAGTTTAAAGTAACAGCTATTGGCCAGAATGCATACATTCCTGCTCTAGCTACAGGAACTTCATTCTCAACTTCTGCTACTGCTACTGCTCCTTCAACTGTACAAGGTGTTGGATATGGTATTCAGTACAATGGAGTTGCTGCAGATGCTACAACAGTAACATCTACAACTCTTACTTCAACAGCTGACGAAGAGACAAACTCTTTCAAGGTTGACGAAGGTTCAAGTGAAACATTTACACTTAAGGTTATAGTTCAGAATGATGGTACTCCTGACCTTTCAGGAAGTTACCGTGCAATTCTTGGAGGTATAAACTTCGGTGATAGTGATTCAGCTACAGGAGACTTTGTATTCACTTCTAACCTTGTTCAAGACTACAAGACTGCTTACTCTGTCATAGTTGACTAAGTATCAATCTTTAATCTTTCTCAAGAAAGAATGGATATGATTAATACGCCTTAAAATGTATTCAAAAAACCACCCTTTATTGGGTGGTTTTTTTGTTGCCTGACTCGCAAGAATGACTCGCAAGAACCGTTCTTGCGAAATGATTTATGCAAACTTTAGATAGCAAGGACGGTCCTTGCTATAGGAATTAAAAATAGCCGTAAAGCAAGCTTTAGGACTAGCAAGAGGACTAGCAAGAACAGTTCTTGCTAGTGGTAAAATTAGTTGATAGGACTAGCAAGGGGACTAGCAAGAACTGTTCTTGCTAGCGGTAAAATTAGTTGATATAATTAAATTATGTTGAGGAAGGATCCATTCATAACAGGAGAATATTATCACATCTATAACAGGGGAGTAGATAAAAGAAATATATTTAAATCAAGCTATGACTATGAACGTTTTATAATGCTGTTATATATAGCGAATTCAGATGGTCAATTAAGGTTAGATAACTTAATTAACATTTTACATAAAAATTTTGAAGAAATAATGATCCTAGATAAAGATGAACCCTTAGTTTCCATAGGAGCTTGGTGTTTGATGACTAATCATTTTCATTTGTTGATTAGACAAGAAGTGGATGGCGGAATAACAAAATTTATGAGAAAAGTAGGAGTTGGGTACTCTATGTTTTTCAATATTAAATACCAAAGGCAGGGAGCTCTTTTCGGAGGACCTTTTAAATCAAAATGCATAAAGACAGATGATAACTACATGAGGCAGCTCATGGCTTATATTCATTTGAATGCACTTGATATTGAATTTTCTGGATGGGATAAAAAAGAAAATAGAGATGAAGTCATGATGAAGAAATTCTTGGATTCATATAGATATTCAAGTTATCAAGACTACATAGAAGTAAACAGAGCAGAAAATTCGATTTTAAATAAAATTTCATTCCCAGATTATTTTCAGAAGGAATATTCTTTTAAAGAATTTGTGGAAAATTTTTATTTACAACTTAATTAATTTACTTTAGCAAGAAAGTAAGAATCCCACTAGCAAGAACCGTTCTTGCTAGTGTTGCTAATCCTTTCGCAAGAACCGTTCTTGCGAAAGGATTTATGTAAACTTTAGACAGCAAGGATCGTCCTTGCTATAAGGATTAAAAATAGCCGTAAAGCTTGCTTTACGGCTATTTTGCTACTTGTGTCCATAACTCTTTAGTATGGTGTCACAGAGTCTTTTGTGACTTTGTATGATTGTGTGACGAGTAGTTCCTTGCATAACTCGTACCACACAACCAAGGAGTCTAGCTTCACCATTCGTGCTTGCACCACTTTTTGAGAGAATGGATACAGATCAACTACTTCCCAGCAACCACCCTCTCTCTTTACAAGGATGTAACTACCAATCCCTGTCCTGTAGTCAGTAAACATGGCTACTTGTTCATCCCCAATACTATCTGAGATACACTCTGAGAAAAGCTTGATTAGTGTGGTTTTAGAAGCACACACCTTGCTTCCTTCAAATGTAAAATAGAGTGGTTCGTACACTGCTTGCATACAAGCAAATAAGTAGAGACTTATTATAATAGAAATTTTTTTCATAAAAACCTCCTTTTTGTATATTATAGAATATAAAAAAGACAAAAATCAACAAAATTTAATCTTATTTATTTAAATATTTTTTCATGTATAATGAAAATATGAAATTTTTTAGTAATCATACATTCAAAGTTATCCTCGCTTTCACCGGCATGATCCTCTTCGGCCTTATTATGCTAGTTGTGATGGATAGCCTAAAACAGAAGCAGATAGCAGAGAAGACAAATACTATCCCCTCAGTCCAAGCAGGGGAGAGTGTTAATGCCGGTGGCAAACTCCCTCCAGTTACTTCTACTCCTAAACCCACAACCCCAAAAACCACCCCGAGGTAATAAATTATAGTAGTTTATTATATATTGTATTTTAAAAAATATAAAAACACACAAAATCCGTTGGCTGCTAATTTCCGCATATGCGGGAATTAGCAGCCACCATATACAACCCACATTTATATGATTAATACAAATGATTTAGAAAATTTTAAGAAATTTCTTCAGTCAGGATCATCTAAAGCCAAAGTCACGCAGATTATCCTTGTCTCTTTAGCGGTGGGCGCGCTCCCTATTATTGTCGGAGGTGCTTTGGCGATGGGTAACGCAGTCCAACTATTTAATAAAAATTATAAGAGGAAGCAAATAAACAATGCACTCGCTGGTCTAAGAAGAAGAAAATTAATTGAGTACGTTTCTGATAAGAATGGTGTGACTACTGTACGTATAACAAGTAAAGGTAAAACTAGACTAAAATCATTTTCAATGGACCTGCTTTCTATTGATAAGCAAGCGAAATGGGATGGCAAGTGGAGGGTGGTGATGTTTGATTTACCAATACAGTATACGAAAGTACGAGAATATTTACGCTTGAAACTAAAACAATTAGGCTTTATACAACTACAGAAAAGTGTCTGGGTATATCCTTATCCATGCACTGATGAGCTATTATTCATAGCTGATTATTATAAAGTAAAAAACTATGTGGATATTCTAGTTGTGGAAGAATTGGTAAATGATGAAAAATTAAGAAAGTATTTTGATCTATAATTAACATTATACCAAGTAGATTTTTTGTATTTTTTTATTGGCTGCTAATTCCCGCATATGCGGGAATTAGCAGCCATGGTGGTCTTGGCGAAATAAGGAAAGTTATCCACAGTTTTACTTGTACTGCGGTATTTTTGTTTTTATAATTAAATATATGTATAAATCATCACATTTTGTGATCTTTGGTTTATCTTTATTAATAATATTATTAATTTCTCCTTTATCTGCGCGCGCTTCGACTGAGGTTGTGGATGATATAGATGTATCTACGACTTGGACCAAGGAAGGCAGTCCATATATTCTCCGTAATTCAATATCAGTTTTTGAAGGGGCCACACTAACTATAAACCCGGGGGTGGTAATAAAAGTAGAACCTTCGTATTCATATTCTAAAAATGGAATAAATGTGTTTGGTGGGAACATTATCGCTATAGGCTCTGAAAGTGAGCCTATTTATTTTACTTCTTCATATGATGATACTGTTGGTGGGGATACTGATAATTACGAGAGTTGCTATGAGCCAACAGATGAAGAAGGTAATATTATCGGCCCCGAGATTTGTGAAGTATATGATACAGCAGATCCAGATGTGGGAGATTGGAGCGATATATACGTAGATAGTTCAGTGAACTCTATATTCAAGAATGTTTTTATAAAGTACGCACAACAAGGAATGACTATCTATAAATCAAAAATTAATGCTGAGAATTTAAACATAAGTGATGTGAGTGAGGCATTAGTAATGTATAACTTTGGATATTTATTGTTCTCTGGTTTGAATATATCCAATGTATACGATGATCCAGTTTCTGTATTTAACCACAGTTCTCTAGTGGGGGATAAATTTAATATTAAAAACATTTTTAATGATTGGACAGATGTTATTGTTGTTTTTAATGATTCTCATTTAGACATAAAGAATTCTTTATTCAAAGATTGTCCAGATGAAGCATGCATTACTCTTTTTGATGGTGATGATTATGCAAACACACCATCAAGTATAAATATTGAAGACACTCTCTTTGATGGGGGAATTGGTTCTGGAATTCTCACTTTCTCTCGCAACCCCATACCTACACCTATGAGTATAAAGAATTCTATCTTCAGAAATTTCGGTTTATTTGCAATTGAGAATTATTCAGAATTTACAACCATATTGGCGGAAAATAATAATTGGGGAAGTGCCTCTGGTCCATATCACGAGACATTAAACCCAAGTGGGCAAGGCGAGAAGCTCTATGGATTAGTAGATTTCGACCCATGGATAGGCAAAGTAGAGGAAGATGCTTCTCCAGCACAATATTACGCAAGAATTACCAATATTTCAGATGGAGTAGTTGAACTATATGACGCACCTAGTATTAATGCAACACTTGTAAAGACACTTCCAAATGACTGGGTAGTGAAAGTTATATCAAAGGTTGGTGAGGATAATAACCCTATAATTGCAGGAGGTTTCAGGTGGTTCAAAGTAGAGGACCCCACAGATAAGACGGTGCATTATATGATTGCTGGGGTCGGCAATGCGATAACACACCTACCTTACGATATTCAAAAACAAGCGGAGTATGAGAATGTGTCGGTAGATAATTTGAGTGGGATCACTATGGATAAAATTAATGCACGGAAAAATGTAATTTTAGAAGCATTAGATTATTACTATGACAATACTGAATCAAAAAAATCATTATATAGTAGTAATGACAATATAAATATTCCAAAACTTAAATTAAAAAATTTTCCTAAAGATTTAATTCGCGCATTTATAGCAGTTGAGATTGGTGGAGCTAACTTTGATAATGAAAGGGTATCTGGTGATTATGGGCATGGAATGATGCAGTTAACTGTAAAATCGTACGATTCATATCTAGATAATTATGACAAAAGAGGATTATATAGTAAAGTTTCTCTAAGAAAATGTTTGAATTTTATTTTTAATGAAAATGGGATTGCTGTCGGGGGGTCAGATAATTATAAAAAATGTTATACCCCTGTTCTTAATAGTAAAAAACAACCATTTAAACAAATATACGATCATTATGATGATGTTGCTACTAATCCAATATATAAAGAATATGCCAATACAACACAATCTATTTATGCAAACATAAAAGATGGGCTAGGTGTTCTTTCTAGAAATTATGGAAATATTTTTAAAAAACCCTGTTTAAATAGTTGGGTTACAGAAACAGGGTTAAGTATAACCTGTGATGAGATTCTAATTATAAAGTCCATATGGGGTTATAATGGAGCAGTTACAACAGGGGATGATTATCTTGGTTTGGCATCTAAAGCATTAAAGAATTTACCAAATTATTTTCCAGGATATAGTTATAATAACAATGACAAAATGATAGAAAAATTAGCATACGCTGGTAAAAATAGAATTGAATTAAAAAAGCACAGTCCTATAACAATTGCTATAAAAGATTCATATGGGAATATAACAGGGGAAGTAAATGGAAAAATAGAGGATAATATTCCTTATTCTGATTATAACCTTGAAACAGAAACGGCAGTTGTATTTTTCCCTAATGATACATATGCATATGAAGTTATTGGTGATGATACTGGTGGAACATACGGTATAGACATAAATATGTATAAAGACAGTGAAGTTCCAATTAGTTTTAATTCTTTTGATATCCCTATTATTCCGGGTGAAGTGCATACATATAATGTTGACCAAGCAAAGCTTGTTTCAGGTAAAGGGGGTGCAGTAACAGTAAGTATAGATGCGGATGCTGATGGCGTAGCTGAGAAAGTCATAAAAACAGGCGACACTCTTTCTTCAGTTGCCCCTTATGACTTCTACTTCAAAAAGCCGAAAGATGGCAGTATGAATAAAATTAATAAAGAACTATCCATACAGATAAAAGTAGTAAAAGAGGAAAAGGGTAAAATTAAAATACCACGTCCCGAGTTCACTATAACTCGTGTGTCTGATGGGTATATACTGCCTCTTAATAATAAAAAATTAGATGAAGACGATGGAGAAGATGATGAAGATAGGAAGTACTACAAGAAGTTATTTAAAGGGCATAATAAAAATTACACATTTAAAATCCCAAAGAATACCATGACAGAAGGGGAGTGGAAAGTAGAAGTAAGTCTTGGTGACAAAGTAAGACATTCTATTATAATTAATATGGTAAAATAGAAATATGAAGAAAATAACATTAATTACAATCCCCGCATTATTTATAATTGTATTGGTTTTTTATTTCTATTCACAAAATAGCTCTCTAAAGAATAAAGAGGTTAAACAAGAATCTGAGATAAAACAAAATCAAGACTTAAATAAAACCAAAGATAAGGTATTTAAAAATATGGTATTTTCTTATCCAGTAGAGGAGCTTATTGTACAGGAAGAACCTTCTAATTTTGCCTTAAATTTAAACATACCCTCTGTTATGGTTAACGAATATAGGGGAGAGAAAATTACTGTAAATAAAACCCCAGTTTATTTTAATATTTCGAAAAATGATAGCCCTAAAGATATTTCAATGGAAGAATGGTTAGATCAAAATGCGCCTTATAAAGACAAAGGTAGTTCACAGCTACCTATTAGTACAAAGATCTTAAAGATAAAAAATAATGATGCAATACTTTTATTTTATAAACTTTCTAATGATCCTACTGGTTATAGTGTTTATAATCATAGGAGTTTATATATATTTCATAATGGTGATGTTTATCAAATAGATAGTCTTTTGGCGCCAGAGATATCTGAAGATTCAGAGTTTGTCTTGAATGAAGAAGAAACAAAAAATATAAAAGACTATGAAAAGATCGTTGATGAAATTATTCAAAGTATTCACTTTGTTAATTAATTATGGATAAGAAAACAGCTCTATTTATTTTAATAGCTGTTTTAGGGAGTCTTGTTGTAGGGTATAGCTATAGTCAGATTTCCAGTCTTCAACATGTCGCGCTACAAGATTCAAAATTAGTTATTAATAGTGAGGTAAAACCAATTGCGTATAATGGGGAAGATTTATACCACTTCATAAGTCAGGAAAATTCTGTACCAAAAAAAAGAATTAATAAAGAAGTATCTTGGTACAAATCAATTTCTGCTGATTATCCAATTGGTAATGCTCCTGGTATTAAAATTGTTCAAGAAACTATTAATAGTGAAGTGAATAATTTTGATTGCCTTAATGATGACGAAAATATTTCAGAAGAAGAAATTAGTAAAGAAGGAGAGTGGTTACGATCTTCTTATGTATGCAGTTTATTAATAGACTATTTTAATACAGCAAATGGTAAGTTGATGACGCACATCTTAAATAAATATACTTTCGCTGGTGGTGCACATGGTATCTTTGAAGTGGATACAATTACTGTAGATAAACTAGGTAAAGCATATACATTCAGTGATTTAGTTAGGAAAGATTATCAAGGAGATTATGTTCCTGAATTAATAGAAATTATAAAGAAAGCAGTACGTTATCAATTTGAACAAGAAATTGGGTATCCAGATGTAGACTCTATGAGAGAAGCTCTTACTCCAGAAGTTATCTCGGATGTACCTTTTGAAATGAGGGTGGGAGAGATTGTTTTTGTTTTTACAGAAGCTCAAAGATTGAGTCATGCGACAGGGATAATTAGCATCTCAGTACCTTATTCAGAAATGAGAACGATTTTAAATCCTGACTTTGTTAATTTGTAGTTGAATAAAGTATTTTTGTGCCTAAAAAGTTGTCGATGAGATAATAGGGAGTATTCGGTTTGTGGAATAGGGGATAAGGGGAGGTTTATGTGGTACACGAACTTGGTTTGACAAGGGGAGTTTTTTCTGCTACAATACCCGCGAACTAAATTTGTACCAATGGAGGATATGAACAAAACCCAAATGACTCACGGTGCTGGGGAGTCAGGAGGAAGTAATGAACAGCAAGAAAACAACAAAAAAGAGGTTTCAACCTCAAACATTGTTGGAACAGTTGAAAAAGACCGTTCTATACATGATCAAGGCTTCAAAAGGCCTTATGGTGAAAAAGGTGTAAGGTTTTAACCTTAACTCCAAACCAAGCTAATTGCTTACCGTGCTTACCCCGCGTAACCCTTTTAACAAAGGAACACACTCACACAAGCCAATATAAGGCTCCCGCAAAACCTTTAAACAAAAGCACACACAAAACCCACACGCCCTAGGTAACATTACATTCCGAAGGCAAATTACAATGAGCGTCTTTATATCTAACGATATAAGGCGCTCTCTTTTTTTACCTGTTTGTTGACAAAAACTCATTATTTGATAGTATGTTCTGGTAGCCGTAGAAAGTAGGCAGTGTGCATGTCACACGAGTAAAAAGTAGAAAGTTATAAAGTCAAAAGAATTAAATCTTTATACTTTAAAACTTGATAACTTTAGACTATAAGTCCTACCGAGGTCGAACTCTATATACTATAGTATGTAGACTACGCAAACGGCCCCACAAGCCCGCCTGTCATTTAGACATTCGGACAGGGGTCATTTTTATTTTAAAAAAACAATTATGGCAATTACATTAGACAAAAAGAAAGAACTTGTTGCTGGTTTAGAGAAGTCACTAAAGGGATCACAGTCTGTTGTTTTTGTGAAATTCGATAAGTTAACAGTAGCCAATGTGAACACTCTTCGTAGAAGTCTACAAAGTGAGGGAGCAGGCTATGTGGTAGCGAAGAAGACATTACTAAAGCGCGCTCTTGGTACTCACGGTGTGACAGGCGAAATGCCTGAGATGCCTGGGCAGATTGCGATAGCTTATAGTGAAGACTTGCTCGCACCAGCACGCGCAGTGCATAACTTCGCGAAGACACACAAAGAGCATGTAGCTATTGTCGGAGGAGTGTTCGAGGGTAAATATATGAATGCAAGTGAAATGCTTTCAATTGCAACTATACCTCCACTACAGACACTACGCGGTATGTTCGTCAACCTTATCAACTCACCAATACAAAGATTTGCAGTCGTATTGGAACAAGTTCGCTTACAGAAAGAAGCAGCTTAGTTGATCAAGCCTGTCCCGTAGTGAGCTTTGCTCTACTATGGGATGGCACAAACAAAGACTAGTTAATTATTAAAATTTATAAACGCTACACAAATTATATTCTTTCCTCAGGTCCTCGGATCTCGTCGACTAAATTTTTAAAAGGTCGACGCCAGACCATTCGGAAATAAAATAATTTGTTACGCACATAATATTATGGAAGAAACAAAAGTAGAAGTTCCAGCAAAATTCAAAGACATAGTAGCAAAGATCGAAGAGATGTCAGTTCTTGATTTGCACGAACTAGTGAAAGTTTTAGAAGAAAAGTTCGGTGTATCTGCAGCAGCAGTTGCATCTGCAGGTCCTGCAGTAGCAGGGGAAGCAGCAGAAGTGAAGGATTCATTCACTGTAGAGCTTACAGCTGCAGGTGAACAGAAGATTGCAGTTATGAAAGTAGTAAAAGAAGTCCTAGCTTTAGGCCTAAAAGAAGCTAAAGATCTAGTAGACGGTGCTCCAGCTGTACTTAAAGATGGTATGAAGAAAGCTGAAGCAGAAGAACTAAAGAAGAAGATCGAAGAAGCTGGAGGTAAAGTTACCCTCAAATAGGGTAACTTTACGGCCGGAGACGCGACGGCGTCGAGGCGGGGTCGGCAGAATTTTTCCACCAGGAAAAATATCTGTGACAAAGTCACTCAAAAAAATAAAATCTCTATCACATAAAGCACCCCTTGCCGGGTGTTTTATGTTGGCGTATACTGTGGGGTATATGGATCACGTATGAAATCTTATATGTTCTATACTTACGTATTACAAAGTCAAAAGAATGGTAAGTTATATATAGGATATACAAATGACTTACGGAAACGTTTTAAAGAACACAACGAAGGTAAGTCTGTTTATACTAAAGGACGTGGCCCTTATCAAATTATTTATTACGAAGCATGTATCAATATAGATGATGCTCGGTCGAGAGAATTATATTTAAAAACAGGAATAGGAAGAAGATATTTGAACTCACGTTTAAAACGATTCCTATTTCATACGTGATGGAAACCCTAGCAAAACTATTTGGCGGACAAGCTCGAGTGAAGATTATGCGCCTCTTTTTATTAAATGATGCAAACGCTTTTGAGTTAGAGGAAGTGTCTACTCGCAGTCGAGTATTGAAAGCTAATGCCCGCAAGGAAGTAAATGCTCTCTCTGCTATGGGCTTCATTAAGAGTAAGATAGTTTCTAGAGAAGGCTCTCGGGGTTCAAAGAAGAAGGTCACAGCTTTCTACTTGAACCAATCATTCAAGCACCTAGATTCCATAAGGGATTTAGTTGTAGACCCAGATCTACTCGTAGAAGATGGTTCTCTTGCTCAAAGGTTCAAGCAAATAGGTAAGATAAAGCTCATGATAGTATCGGGTGTATTTATAGGTGACAGAGAGAGCCGTGTGGATGTGCTCATAGTAGGGGATAAACTGAAGAAGAATATCCTCCAGCAAGTTATGAAAGTCCTAGAAGCAGAGATAGGTAAGGAGCTCGATTATGTAGTCTTTGATACACAAGAATTTAAATACAGACTCGATATGTACGACAAGCTTGTCTGCGATGTGATAGATTTACCTCACTTGAAGCTCATCGATAACGGACAGTTATCCACATATATTTCTCAAAAATAGCTTTATATAGCTATTTTTTGATATAATAGGAATAGTACTTGAGAAGGTCGAAGCTTTGTAGGGTACCTTTTATTATTATTTTTTATTACAAAATATCTATTATGATGTTTATACAAAATTGGGGAGGAGCGTTCAATGGATCATTGCTAGGACTTTGGGCTGGTTTCATTAGCTTCGTACCTAGTCTATTAGGGGCTATTATTCTATTTATTATAGGTTGGTTAGTTGCTTCAGTTATCGGTAAAGCTATTCATCAAGTTATCGACGCGCTCAAGGTTGATAAACTTTTTGAAAGTGCTGGCGCTTCTGAAGTTATGGAAAGAGCAGGTTTAAAGCTCAATGTAGGAATGTTCCTTGGTACTATCGTAAAGTGGTTTATCATCGTTGCCTTCCTTATGGCATCACTTGAGATCATGGGTCTTACACAAGTGAATGATTTCCTTCGTGAGACAGTATTGTTCTACTTACCAAAAGTTATCATTGCTTCACTTGTACTTGTTATCGCAAGTGTTCTTGCTGGTGCAATGCAGAGACTGGTGCAAGCTTCAGCTAAAGCAGCTCATGTTCACACATCTGCAAATATGCTAGGTACTATCACTCGTTATGCTATCTGGATATTCGCATTTATCATTGCTCTATCTGAGCTTGGTATAGCAACTGCATTTATGCAAATCATGTTCACAGGTCTTATAGCAGCTCTTGCTATTGCCCTTGGACTTTCATTTGGTCTTGGAGGCCGCGATGCAGCCGGACGTGCTGTAGAGAAGTTCTCAAAAGACATGTCTTCAAATATGTAATTAAAGTTTTTGAAGAAATAAAAACCCCACATCTGTGGGGTTTTTATTTTGGTATCTGTATTGCCTTTTATATAGTGAGTGCTACTATTATATAGTTAGTAATTTATTATTAAATTTTAATTAAATGAATAAAAATAAAGGATCTGTGAGTATGGGGCAGATAGGAGTAGTAGTCCTACTTTTGGCTATTGTGGCCGGAGGAGCTTATTACTTTGGGAAGGGTAGTGTAGTAAAGCCGGAAGTTAAACAAGAAGTAAAAGAAGAAGGGAAAGAAGTTGAAGTCGCAGAGAATGAAAAAAAAGATGAGGTAAAAGTTGAAGATAAAAAAGAAGTTACTACAAATAATTTAAAAACTTATTCTAATAAAGAATTTGGAATTGAATTTAAGTATCCATTGACAGCGAGTATCACAGAAGAAAAATTGAGTAAAACTGATTTAACAGCAGGTGCAATAATTACAGTAAGTGTTCCATTCAAAACTACTTACAGTATGTGGACTTCAAAGAAAATAGATATTATCATTCGTGAAAGTAGTTGCCGTGATTATCTACCGGGGTCAATTCAATTAGAGAAAAAGATAATAAATGGTATTTCTTATTCATTTCACGACCCTGATTGGGAGTCAACAAGTGGGATGAGTTCTGTATCGAAGCAAAGAAAATATTATCATGAATCATCCGGTAAATGTTATATAATTTCCGAGAGTATATCTGGATTAGGAGTTAATGAAATACCAGCGGGTTCTACGTCCCCTACAGATGTGGATAAATTCCTTAACGAAGAGCTAGTAGATCTTGATAAGATCGTGGCATCAATTAAGTTGTTTTAACCCTCAAATTAACCCATAAAAACGAGCCTTTTGACCCTAAATCAGAAGGCTCGTTTTGTATAGGGGTTTTGCTTGACTTTCAAATTGGCTTAGTATAGAATACACCCACGATGTTAATGAATAAAAATCATCCAAAACTGCGGAGAAGTTAAACCTCTTATGGTTTTCCTTTGACCGCCTTGAGGCGGTTTTTTAATTAGAGACATCGAATATGATATTTGAAAACTGAATGCTGTTCCGACTCACCTGTTATCCTAAATTTTTTAGGGTCTTTTATACGAGTCGGAAACAGAACGAAATAATAAAAAGAAAGATGTACAGATATTAGAGGAAGCGGTTCCCGAGAATATCTGCATCGTCTGAGTCTTCTTTTATTAGAAGATGCAGATGGTTTTCAAATTTCCTAATAGGAAATTAAGAGTATATGGTGGATGCCTAGACTAAAGCAGGCGATGAAAGACGTAGCATGGCTGCGATAAGTTTCGGGGAGGTGCCTAGCAACCTTTGATCCGGAAATTTCTGAATGGGGAAACCCACTTACGTAAACCGTAAGTACCTTCATACTTGATATGAAGGAGCGCACCCAGGGAAGTAAAACATTTCAGTACCTGGAGGAAAAGAGAAAAATATTTATTTTCTGAGTAGCGGCGAGCGAAAAGGAAAAAGCCCAAACCGGCCTATCACTTTGTGAATAATTACAATTAGTAATTGTGCATAGTGTGATTGGCCGGGGTTGTAAGGTGACAATGTAGATTTATCTAGAAGAGTTAAAAAATATATTATTAGTTCAAGCTTCTGGAAAGGAGCGCCACAGACGGTGATAGCCCGGTGATCGAAAATAATATGTCTCTTTGGTTGTCATTCTTGAGTAGCTCAAGACACGAATAGCTTGAGCGAATCCGCCAGAACTAACTGGCAAGGCTAAATACTGCTTTAGATCGATAGTGAACTAGTACCGTGAGGGAAAGGTGAAAAGAACCCCGATGAGGGGAGTGAAATAGACCTGAAACCATATACTTACAAGGAGTCGGAGCGGACGTATTTATACGATCCGTCACGGCGTGCCTATTGAAGAATGAGCCAACGAGTTTATCTATGCTGCAGGCTAAGCTGTTAGAACAGTGGAGCCTTAGGGAAACCGAGTGTTAATAGCGCGAACAATTAATGTAGTCTAGATAAGACCCGAAGCCAGGTGAGCTTGCCATGAGCAGGATGAACCCTGTCGAAAGATGGGGGGAGGTCCGAACCGGTGACCCGTGCAATAGTCTCGGATGACTTGTGGTAAGGAGTGAAAAGCTAATCGAACCTGGTAATAGCTGGTTCTCTCCGAAATAGCTTTAGGGCTAGCGTTACGTGTTCCTCTTGGGGGTAGAGCACTGGAAGGTTTCGACAGGGAGCAATCTCGCGACACCTATCAAACTCCGAATACCAAGAGCTAAAGCGTAGCAGTTAGGCTATGGGGGCGAAGCTCCATCAGCCAAAAGGGAAACAGCCCAGATCTCTAATTAAGGTCCCTAAATTTACGTTAAGTGCAAACCAAGGAGGTGAAATTTCTCTGACAATGAGGATGTTGGCTTAGAAGCAGCCATCATTTAAAGAAAGCGTAACAGCTCACTCATCAAGAGATTTTGCACCGAAAATAATCGGGGCTAAACGTAGTACCGAAATTGAGGGCTTTCTATAATCTACGGATTATGGGGAGCGGTAGGAGAGTATTCCACTCAGCTGTGAAGGGAAAGGGGTGACCCATCCTGGAGCGTGTGGAAGTAAGAATGTTGGCACAAGTAACCGCAAGGAAGGTGAGATCCCTTCCCGCCGAAAGATTAAGGTTTCCTTGGCAATGGTGATCATCCAAGGGTTAGTCGGTCCTAAGGGGATGGCGAAAGCCGCACCTGATGGGCATAGGGTTAATATTCCCTAACTTCTGTTGTATTCGAAGATGGGACGGAGTGTAGTATATAAAGCTCATTATTGGATTTGAGTTTGTAATGTAGGGATGTCTTCTAGGAAAATCCGGAAGATGACGTTAAAGTAACATCCGAGCATTGCATAAATGTGTGGGTACGCCCATGTAGATTTTATAAAGCACGCTTCCAAGAAAAGCATCTAAGGTTAATGCAATAGAATCCGTACCGTAAACCGACACAGGTAATCAGGTCGAGTAGACCAAGGCGAACGAGTGAGAGGTCTTCAAGGAACTCGGCAAAAAAGCAGCCGTAACTTTGGAATAAGGCTTGCCATTCTAAATTTATTTAGTTTGGCCGCAGCGAAAGTATCTCTGGCAACTGTTTATCAAAAACACAGCTCCCTGCGAACTCGCAAGAGGATGTATAGGGGGTGACACCTGACCAATGCCAGAAGGTCAATTATCGGTGGTGTCCAGCACTAACTTCATAAATTTATTTGTGGATTTAGTGCTGGATGCTGGCTGATACAAGCCCTGGTGAATGTCGGCCGTAACTATAACGGTCCTAAGGTTCTGCATTTAAGTGTAAAAACTTGAATGTAGAACGGACTAGGACTGTTATAGAAAAAGATAAACAATTTATAAAAATTTCACGAACCATTTCAGCTACCTATTAGTATAGTAATATACTTTTAGTCCACACTTGATTAACGAGAGACCAACGTCAAGTATCCTAACTATTTATTTAGTGGATAAAGATAGAGTCCTTCTTAAGGGTACAGAAGAGCGAAGTACCTTGTCGGGTAAGTTCCGACGCGCACGAATGGTGTAATGACTGGAGAACTGTCTCGAAGACCTGCTCGGTGAAAATACAATACCGGTGAAGATGCCGGTTACCTGCAGATAGACGAAAAGACCCTAGAAGCTTTACTGCAGCTTGATATTGAGCATATGGTTACACTACGTAGCATAGTTGGGAGAGGTTATACGTACGATTTCGGTTGTGCGGTACTCGTCAGTGAAATACCAATTTTTGTGATTATATGTTCTAATCTCTAAGGCAAAAACTTAGAGAGACAGTATCTGGTGGGTAGTTTTACTGGGGCGGTATCCTCCTAAAGAGTAACGGAGGAGTTTATTAAGGTTAGCTAGGCGCGAATGGAAACCGTGCCGATAGTGTAATGGCA
>JBGSSJ010000002.1:0-2394 GCA_041737125.1 Minisyncoccia bacterium | reverse complement strand
CAAAGAAGGTAAATTCATATGCCACACTGCGGATACCTGCTTCGCGGTTTGTTTGCTCAAGAAATGCCGCTGCATGAACAACCCCTGTTGCAATAGGGAACGCTCGTGCAGAAAGGATGCGAACATCCCTCATATCAGCTCTGCAGTACAGTGCGCACGATCCGCCGCAGTCTTTACCTCGCTCATCAGCATTTTCCTTGCCATCAAAGCATGTCGGGGCTGGGAAAAGAATATTCCAAAACAAGAGGAAAAAAAGTCCTCCACATACAATCCCAACAAGAGCTACTACTTTTATCTTTCTAAAAGATGACCAATTCATATCTGCGTAGTATAGCAAATATACACAAAAAGGGAGTGAAAAAACAAATTTTGTATTAATACTCTGGTGGTGTCGGATCAAATTTCAATTTGTCAACAGAGTTTATAAAACGTTGACTCAACCCAAGCCCTGGATATGTTTTTATTTGATCGTTGAACCATTGTATTATTTCGGGTCTTGAAATTTTATTACTTACGTATTCATTTCTCTTCTCTGTAATTTCAATTCCTTTCTTTAGGTATCCCATCATTCGATCATTCTCTATTGTTCCACGACTTAGAATACTTGTGAGTGTCGCTATCTCTTTATCTGTAAAATTAGGATCTTCTGAAATCATTCGTTGTGCTGCACTAATGTACTCCCGTACTACACTTTGATTTTCTGGTTTAAATGCTGTAATGTAGCCCTCTAGAGCTTCGTTAGATGTCATTCCTCGCAATACACGGAACATGGTGTAAAAATTTACTCCTTGTATACCCGGAACACTTCCTGGTGTATATCCTGTAAGCATAACTCCATCAGGTTTCATCCTGTGAACAAATTCATTATGGAAATCAAACTTAAAATATGGTTCAAGTGGTCTGTTATACCATAGATTTGGTCTCCATATCATTTCAGCCCCCGAGGATTTCCACCTATTATAATTTTCAATATCCTTTTCCATATATTGCCTATCCCACGCTGGAGCAAGCGGTGATACATACTGAACCCCAAAATTACTCAAATCTGGAATCTCCATGTTTGGTGGAATATAGTAGTAAGCGGAATATGCATATATCGAGAAGCGAGTATTAGTAGCGCCTTGTTCTATAAAATATTTCTCTATATTTTTATATGCCTTAAGGTAGATAGGGGTTAACACCAGCTTTTCTCTTTCACCAGATGCTGCAGTATAGAAAGTGAGCCACTTTCTAATATTATCTCCGAAATATTGTGTTATACAGCTCCTCTCTCCATCTTCATATGTTTTACATGCCCCTTGGAACTTTCCGTTAACATATTGATGTCGTAATGGTGTCGCTGATCCTATTGTCCCTTTGAATGTCTCTTGTTCGTATCTATTAAGCCCCTCTGGCATAGGGAATTCATCTGCATAAGGGAAACCTACTCCGTCGAGCTCTAGAATGTTTACAGTTTTCGGTTTACCATCAGCTATCCATTGGTCATAAAAAATCTTTGGAACATCTGGGTGTAGCAAGTTAACTTTCTGCCCCTTAGATGTTGCTCTACTACCTTCTGGTACTAAATGAGGAAACTTTTCTCCGATAACACGCATAAGGTCCGTTCCTCCTCCTTTTGTAGGATTCTCTGTCTGAAGATGGTGCCACTGGAACCACAGCTTTTCTTCGACTCTTCTTGGATTATCAAAAATATATGACATGGTTAATCTTGGCCTCCAATCTTTTGAATAGAACGTTAAAATATTTTTAATTTGTTCAGTACTTGGTTTATTTTTACAAGTAATTCCATCATCACTAGGCCAAAGCATCTTTGCACCAAGAAGATCCTCACTTACCTGAGCAAGAGCAAATACTGCAGTATTCCGTGCTTTGTCTCCATTGTATCTAATCTGTGAACCTCTAATCTTGTATGAGGGAACAGAAAGTGATGTATCTTTGATAATATCAAATGATAGAGATAGGTCTACTCCGCAAACATTATTTACTACACCTACTGCTCTTTTAGCTTCTGCATCATCTATAGTGCCAATGACTTCTGTAGGGTAAGATAAACCAGTTTCTATAGGTGGTATGACAAAGCATGCACCGTCTTTAGAATAGTAACCAGTAGGGATAGATTTTTGATTTCCCGTTATGTTATTACAGAGATCTACTTCTTCTGGTTTTTCTCTTTCTCTGCATGATACACATGGTGGGTCTATTTCTTTCGCTTTATCTTCAGGTTTAATTGGATCTGGCACCACAGGAGTAGTAGGTATTACTGGTGTAGTCGGTACTGTCGGTGTACTCGGTCTTGGTGTTACCGTTACTCTAGGTCTTGCACCAGGAGTTGCAACTTTAGTTATTACTCCCCTGTTAATATACTGAGAGGTCCTTTCTGTTATGTTGCTTAAA
>JBGSSJ010000007.1:0-14596 GCA_041737125.1 Minisyncoccia bacterium | reverse complement strand
ATATCTATAACTGTCACAGCACCTAATCCTATAATAAAACCAGCCAGTAAAATAAAAAGCCCAATAGTGCTAAGTGTAATCATATTTATATTATACTTTAAAAATAAAAAACTACCAGTGAGGTAGTTTTTTATTTTCTTTTATTTCTTCTTTTTTGATGCTTTTTTAGCGAGCATCACTTTCTTCACTGCTAGTCTCTTTTGTGTTTTACGTGAGTGCCTAGACTTCTTCTTTGGGCTTAATGTTGTTCCTCTTTTTGCCATATATAATTTAGTTATTTAATAATCTATAGACTTTTTAGATCTGCATCGACATCTTGTAATTCAGCATCTACATCAAAATCTGCTTCTATAGAATTCAAACTCGCATCTATATCACTTGTAGTATCTGCTGATGTTTGTTGATCGAGGATTTCTTTCGGGTCCTCATTTACTACTTCGGGCTTGGAATTATATCTCCAAACGAGAACACCTAGAATGATTACAACGATAATTACGAATATAGATATTGTAGTGTTTTTATTCATATATTTTAATAATTAGTTAGTAATATTTACTGTCGTAGATGTTTCAGTTTCGACTGCTGCTGGAACTGTATTTGTGGTAGAAGAAGAATCATCCTCATCCTCATTATCATTATCATTGTCGTCATTACTATCATCATTTACCTCTAGCTCGTTAACTTTTGGTATTGCTTGAAGTAATTTGGCTGCAGCCTTTGTCGCTTCATGTGCAGCCTTTACTTTAGTATGCATAGCTTTCACATCAGTTCTGAATAAATCACGAGTAGCCTCTAATACTTGTTTTGCTGTGGTTTCAGTTATAGTGACCGGATAAGTTTTAGATACTTGATTTGTAATCGCAGTACGAGCATCTGCAATTGCTTGCTCTGCTTTTACGATAGCTGCACGTGTAGCTTCCACATCTACGTTATTTGCGGCTGCTTTATCAGTGCGTGATTCAATTGTTGCAAGAGCTGTCTCAATTTTAATGACAGTTTCAGAAGCTCTTTCTGTCATTTTTACATTTAATTCTGCTAAATTATTCGTGATGTTCTCTATTTTTACTTTTTTATTCTCATCTTTAATTTTATTCAATTCTTCTTTGAATTTCTCTTTCATTTCCTCTCTTTTCTCCTCCATTTCCTCTCTTTTAGCTTCGAATTCAACTTTGAACAACTCACGTTTCGCTTGGATATTTTCTATAAGATCATCCTTCTTCTCTTTAATAATATCACCCGTGATTTCTCTCTTTTCTTTTATTGTTTCCTTATATTCTTCACGAACTTTCTTTATTTCTTCTTTAGATCTTTCTTTTTCTGCCTTTATTTGCTCTTGTACTTTCTTCATAGCTTCTTCTTTTGTTAACTCACCAGACAGAACTTTCTCTTTTGTTTCTTCTAGAAGATCATGAATTTCATCTTTACTCTCCTCTCTCATTTCATCTGCTTTTTCTAATTTTTCTTTTTGAAGCTTCATGCGTTCTTCTAGTAATTTTTTTCTTTCTCCCTCGATTTCACTTTTAGTTTCACTACGTATTTCCTTAAATTCACCATTTAGAGGTCTTGGATATACGTCTGTTGATTTATCATCTTCGGCGAAAACAGCTGAAGATGTAAAAACCATACCAAGCATTAATATATATATAGTATATTTTTTCATTGTTATTTTATGATTAATTTATAATTTATCGAACCCTCTTATTATACCACTAAATAAAATTAAAATACCACCTTTTTAATCCTGTATCCACACATTCTTTATGTTTACGAATTCTTTTATTCCGTACTCTCCGAGCTCTCGGCCGTAGCCTGAGCGTTTGGTTCCGCCAAAAGGTGCGCGTGGATCTGACCTAACAAATCCATTTATGAATACATTACCAGCTTCTATTTTGGTTACGAGCTTCTTGGCCTTATCTATATCTTTTGTGAATATTGTGGCACCCAGACCAAATGGTGTATCATTCGCTATCTTTATAGCCTCATCTTCATCAGTAAAGGTAATTATAGGAGCCACCGGCCCAAAGACCTCCTCGTCATACACTGGCATACCTTTCTTCACGTTTCCAAGTATTGTCGGAGCATAGAAGTAGCCTACACTACCAACTCTTTTACCACCACATAGTATTTCGCCACCTTTCGCTACCGACTCATCTACTTGTCTTTCTACTTCAAGGAGTCCTTGCTCTGTTGCTAGTGGCCCTACTGTAGTTCGTTCATCGAGAGGATCGCCCACTACAAGATTACTAAAATGTTCTACGAATAGTTTAGTAAATTCGTCTACGATAGAAGTATGTACGATGAATCTTTTTGCAGCGATACAACTCTGGCCTACATTATTTTGCATTCTGCCTATAGCCGCATCTTTTGCAGCAAGCTTTACATCTGCATCAGCAAGTACTATGAATGGGTCACTACCTCCGAGCTCTAGAACTGTCTTCTTCACTTCGTCACCCGCTATAGAGGCTACACTCCTGCCTGCGACTTCGCTCCCAGTGAGAGTGACTGCCATCACTCTCGGGTCACGAATGATACTCTCAACTTTAGAAGAGCTAATAAATAAATTTTGGAAAGTGCCTTCTGGGAAGCCTGACGCTAAGAGTGACTTTTCTATACTCTCGGCACACTCTGGAACATTTGAAGCATGCTTGAGTAGGCATACATTGCCAGACATTAGAGCCGGTGCGAGGAAGCGATAAGCTTGCCAATAAGGGAAGTTCCAAGGCATTACAGCAAGCACAATACCAAGAGGTTCGAAGCTCACATAATTCTCTTTTGCTGTAGATTCTATGATTTCATTTACAAGAAAATTCTCTGCGTTGTCAGCATAGTAGTCACACACTGTCGCACATTTCTCTACTTCTATAATTGCAGCAGCTTTTGTTTTACCCATTTCTATACTCGCATACTTTGCTAATCTCTCCTTATTCTCTCGTAAATATTCTGCATGCTTGTGCATTAATCCGGCTCTATATTCGAAAGAAGTTTCTCTCCATGATTTAAATGCTTCTGCCCCAACACCAATTTTATTCTTTACTTCCTCGTCACTTAGTTCACTGAAAGTTTTAAGTACTTCTCCTGTTGCGGGGTTTTTGGATTGTATGGCCATATATTATCTAAATTAAATTACTAAATATCATTTTTCCCAATTTGACCTAGTACAATATTTGCTTCTGTATAGTCGATAGGGCAGTCTATGATGTGCACACCTTTACTATCAAGTGCTTCTTTCAAAATTATATCAAAATCATCTGCACTTGTTACTCTGTGACCTATTGCTCCGAAGCTCTCTGCGAGCATTACGAAATCCGGATTTTTAAAATCAAGTCCGAATGAAGGTAAATTCATATCCTTTTGCTTCCACTTTATCATGCCGAATTCGGAATCATTTAGAATAAGAATAACAAGATCAAGTCCGAGTCTTATCGCAGTTTCGAGCTCTGCTATATTCATCATGATGCCACCGTCTCCAGCTACTACTAACACTTTCTTGTCAGGATAGAGCATTTTCGAAGCTATACCTGAGGATAGTCCTGCACCCATAGTTGCAAGTGCATTATCAAGTAGCAGGCTATTCTGCTCGCGAGTTATGAAGTTGCGAGCGAACCAAATTTTATACATACCATTATCGAGTGCTAGTATTCCGTCGTTTGGTAATATTTTATTTATATCACTTACAATTCTTTCTGGTCGGAGAGGGAAGTCAGATGCATCTTTAAACTCGGCAATATTTTCTTTTAATAAATCACGAACCTTGAAGAAGTAAGAAAAATCCCAATTTGGATTAATTTTTATATTTTCTGAGAAGGCCCAAAGTGTATGCGAGATATCACCCACAACTTCATGTGTAGGGATGTAGACATCATCTATCGTGGCAGGATAGAAATTTATATGTATAACTTTACAGTGTTCGGGAGTTAGAGTTATAGGAGGTTTCTCACTTATGTCATGACCAATCATGATTATCAAATCAGATGCACGTAGAGCATTGTGAACATAATCTCCTTTTGAGAGTGCTGTCGTGCCTATATATAGTGGGGAACTCTCATCTTCCACTCCTTTACCCATCTGAGTAGATACGAATGGAATACCTGTCTTGTCGAGGAATATTTTCAATTGCTTCCTTATCAGCTTTCTATTCCCACCCGAAGCGACAACCACAAGAGGGTTCAAAGCACTCTCTATATCTTCTAATGCTAAGTTTATAGATTTGTCGTCTGCAAGTGGCCTCCTGACCTTGTAGGGAACTATAGGCTTGTTTTCACAGATTTCTTCGGCTATGTCCTCTGGTAATTCGAGGTGGACTGCGCCAGGGCGCTCACTTTCTGCACGACTAATTGCCTCACGGACCATACTAGGAATACGGTCGCTTGAAATAATAGTTTCTGCGTATTTAGTGATGGGCTTCATCATACCCACCACATCAATAATCTGGAATTTACCTTGTTTACTCTTCTTTATTGGTTTCTGTCCTGTGATGACGAGGAGAGGGATACCAGATAGTGCAGCGTATGCCACTCCTGTTAGTAGATTAGTAGCTCCAGGTCCCAGTGTAGATAGGGCCACACCCACTTTACCCGTAAGTCTACCGAAAGTAGCCGCCATGAAAGTGGCAGCTTGTTCATTACGGGTAACAATAAATTCTATTTTTGATTTCCTTAATGCTTCGAGGAATAAGAGATTCTCCTCTCCGGGTACACCGAAAATCCTAGTTACACCTTCTACTTCTAGGCATTGTACGAATACTTCAGCCGCATTTCTTTCATGTTTCTCCATATGAAAGAGTATATCAGTTTTGGGCGAATACTTACAATATTACTTTTTAGAGGAAACTTTCTTTACTACTTTCTTTACTTTTTTGACTACAGGGCTTGCTTTCATTTTCTTCACCACAGGACTTGCCTTTAGAGTTTTCGCAAAAGCTTCAATTTCTTTAGAGAAATCTTTATGCTTCTTGCTGTAAGTTTCTGCTATTGTGTCTACTACCTCATGATATATGGGCATAGTTACGTTTTTGGCCTTCTTCAACTCTTTGGCAACTTCTGTTTTCATACCTTTCATCCAAGCACCCACCTTCTTTTGATTTGCTTTCCCATTTTTACCTAGTAGTAGATACGCACCTGCACCAACTGCTACTGCACCAGCGCCTATAGCTGCGATTTTACCTGCTGACATTCCTTTCTTTACTTTGTTTGTTTTTTTCATATATTTTATTCCACTTTGTGGAGAATTATTTTAATAAGTTTACTTTTTGGAAGCTGCACTTTTCTTCTTTTTGCTTTTACCGAAAAGAAAACGAAAAATGTTGCTATCCCTGATATCATCTATTGTTTCTTTTGTTAGATCACCAATAGAATCAATCTCCCTCTCTACCTTATCGAGAATCTTGAGCAATTTATTAAATGCGCGCAAGATGTAGATGAGTAGTATAGCTATCAAAACCCATAAGATTATAAATCCTATAGAAGAGATGAAAAAGAAAATTTGTGATTGCATTATACTGTCCATATCTACATCTTAATTGTAACCTAATCACACAAAATAGCAACCAATGGTTTATCTATTTTTCATATTTTTTATGATATGAATAAATAATATTGGTGAAAGTATTTATTATTCAGGACAAATAGTTTCTGAATTTATAATTGTGTCATCTTGAGAAGGAGTAATATTTTTAGCTACCCCTGTGTAATCTACACAAAAATAGTCATACCCATAAAATTTGTCATTTTCTTTTGGTTTATCTTTTAATTCTGCTGATACGACAAAACTATCATTATCACTAAAACACTTTACTTCTTTATTTGAATACTCATTTGCATTAGAAAGTAGCGCTCCGAAACCAGTCGTATCAGTACATATGTTTTCGTACGATTTTTTATCGTAATAATATATCTCGGCTTGACCTCTCATGGATGCCAACATAGACCTAACAGAATCATTAGAAGATTTTGGGCGTCCTGGTGGGTTCCCTAATCCTATATAGGATGAAAATACATATAAAATTATTATAGTTAATAGTACTATTGTTCCAACAGCAAAACCTTTCCCTTTTTGGTTATATTTTTTGATTTTAAAAAGTGAAACTATCGCGAAAATAATGCTAAGGATAAAAGGTATGTATAATGTTATAAATACAAACTCTACTCCAGATTCTATATCCATGTAAAATAAGAGCTTTTTTAGTCCAATAAATAACAACGGGGCACTTACCAGTAATATCAAAGAAATCATGGAAAGTTTATTTATTTTTTTTTCACCAAGTTCCATTATTTTATTATAGCAATTTGAGTATGATCTGCAACTTAGAGATAAAACATTCGCGCAAATAATAACTTTTTGCTAATATGGTGCTTATGCTCACATACATTTTATTTGTCATTGGTTTCGTTTTATTAATAAAAGGTGCAAGCCTGCTTGTGGATGGTTCAGCCTCGATTGCGAAGAGGTTGAAAATCTCAAGCATAGTCATCGGTCTGACTATTGTTGCCTTTGGGACTTCTGCTCCGGAGTTCATAGTTAATATCTTTGCTAGTATGAATGGCAATACAGATATTGCGATAGGGAACATATTGGGGAGTAATATAGCGAACGTTTTTCTTATTCTAGGTGTAGCTTCAATAATTTATCCACTAACTACGAAAGGGAATACAGTCTGGAAAGAAATACCCATGTCACTACTCGCTGCGCTTATATTAGGAGTGCTTGTAAATGATGTGCGAATAGATAATGGAGTATTCGCGGGTCTAGGTAGGATTGATGGAATTGTGCTTTTATCATTTTTTATTATTTTCTTGTATTATACTTTCGGCATTGCGAAAACTTCAGGTGGGGCAGAGGAGGTAGATGAAGTCAAAGATTTGAGTTACTTGAAGTCATGGGTGTATATAGTGCTCGGTCTTGCAGGGCTTGTTATTGGAGGCAAATGGATTGTAGATGGAGCTGTGAAGATTGCTACGATGCTGAATGTAAGTCAATCGCTCATAGGACTTACGGTTGTTGCTATAGGTACATCACTACCTGAGCTTGCGACTTCAGCGATTGCTGCGTTTAAAAAGCAGTCTGACATTGCGATAGGGAACGTAGTCGGTTCAAACATTTTTAATATTTTCTGGATACTTGGATTTAGTGCAGTTATAAAGCCACTACCATTTAGTCCAAGCTCTGATATAGATATAGTGATGACCATATTTGCAAGTTTTATGTTGTTCGTGATTATGTTTATAGGTAAAAAGCATGTTATTGAGAAATGGCAAGGTATCATCATGATCCTTATCTATATAGCTTACTTGGTATTTATAATAAGTATTAAGTAGTTTGTTATTGAGGACATGCAAATGTACAGTTGGGGCCGGAACGGCCGACGTATGAGCCATCCGGACACTGCTTTGCATCCATAGTGCAGGCGACTGGCTTCTCTTTTGGTTTAGGTGGTGTGGTTTTGCTTAACAAATTAATTTTAACCTCACCATTATTTACCACATAGCTAAAGTTTTGACTACCTTGTATGTGGCCATCTTCATATGTCATAGATCCAGTCTTAGTAGCAGTATTTACATCTATAGAAGTTACATACCATGAGCCACCAAGTACCGCTTTCTCTGGTGTAATGGTGCTGATATTGGCGCGAACATATTGCTCTACTGCCACTCTCTCATCTAGAGCCACACAGTCTACCTGCGACATTTGGAATCCAGGTGTAAGCTTGGTTGTGTCTTTGTATACGTATGTTCCATCGTCTTTGTCTACCATCTCGCCAAATAGTGCAACGGCACTACCTTCACCGAACTCTATATATAGTTGTTCTTTTACTGTCATTCCTTCAGCAGAAGAGTCCCACCATACATCCGCAATGCGTCCACTAATCTTCGGATCCATTTTACCTACAGTTCCACTGAATTTACCAGTCTTACTATCTTTCTCTGCAGGAAGATTGTGGTACTCACCGGTCACACTATCACCTACGATATTCATCTTAAGCCAAGCTCTATCAGTGATACCCCTTGAGTTTTCTTTCGAATACTGATAACACATGTCGATACCTTGTACTATCAGATTATTATCTACCACTTCCACTTTCTTGTCTTTCTTCACAACTACGAAAATTATTAATAACACAACAGCTCCTAAAACAATATAAATAGGTAATTTTTTCATACCATAAGTTTACCATAGGTAGGTATATATACTAAGGCTAGGAAAAATTAAGATGATTCTGTATAATAATGACCGATTATAAATAATATTTAAAGATAATAAATATGAAGAAAATTTGGGAGAGACCTTTGCTCGTTGGATTGCTTATTGTAATTGGGCTTCTTATTTCTGATAAAGTTTTCGCTGCTGGTGGTGATGCTGGAGCAAGTCATGGACCGGCTATGACATTACTTTATATGTCTGCTATTTTCTTATTCGCTGCATTAGGTAGATTAGTCACACGCGTAGGTCAGCCACAAGTCCTAGGTGAGCTTCTGGTGGGTGTAGTCTTGGGTAATCTTGGACTCATCGGCCTCCATGTTTTCGATGGCATACTCGGTAGCGAACATATTAAATTCTTATCAGATCTTGGTGTTATTATCCTCCTATTCCTGGTAGGACTGGAGTCGAATCTTTATGAAATGAAGAAAGTGGGTGGACGCGCATCTCTTGTCGCAGTCATAGGAGTAGTTGTTCCATTCGTACTCGGTGCGTGGGTTGTGGGTCCATGGCTTTTACCAGATCTTGATCCAAATACTTACTTATTCCTTGGAGCAGCACTTACTGCGACTTCTGTCGGTATTACAGCCCGCGTATTCAAAGATTTTGGAAAGTTGAAAATTCCTGAAGCTCAGATAGTGCTTGGCGCTGCAGTTATAGACGATGTGCTTGGTCTAATAATTCTTGCTGTTGTAACGGCTATGGCTACTCTTGGAGCTGTGACTTTTGGTCTCGTAAGTATTATTATCGCAAAAGCCATTTTATTCCTTGTCGGGTCAATTATATTCGGCCGACTTTTTGCTCCAAAGATTGGTCATATTTTCTCACAGATTCATACTGGTGCAGGTTTGAAATTTACCTTCGCTGTAGTATTCGCTCTAATTTATGCAGCTATCGCTGGCTTAATCGGGCTTGCTCCTATTATAGGAGCATTTGCTGCAGGCTTGGTTCTTGATCCTGTGCATTTCAAATACTTCAGGAAGCCGCAAATGGCAGAAGATTTAGAGAGTCAGGCAGATTTAGCTTCTAATGTTGAACATAAAGAGGAATTAAAAAAGAAAGCTAAGCATCACACAGAAAAGCACATTGAAGAACTGATCGAACCAGTCGGACACTTTCTTATCCCTATTTTCTTTGTCTACACAGGTATGAATGTAAAGCTAGAGACACTCTTTGACCCGAATATTATTATGGTAGCGCTCGGTATTACAGCAGTAGCATTTATAGGTAAATACGTTTCAGGCTTTGCTGCAGCACGCGGAATGAATAAGAATATCATCGGTTTTGGTATGGTGCCACGCGGCGAAGTGGGGCTGATCTTTGCTGCTATTGGTAAAGAAATAGGAGTATTAAATGACGAAATATTCTCGATCATTATCATAATGGTTATTCTTACTACATTACTTACTCCGCCAATCCTTGCACATTTCCTAAAGCGTACAGGTGTACCCGCTCATAGCTAAATAATAAATACATATATATTTAGTGTGCCTTTGGGAACGAGTTACCACGCTTACGTCCACCACCTTTTAGCGATGAAGCACGCTTGACGGCACTCTGGCCGAACTTCTTTCTTATTTTATCCGCTACTTCATCGACAATATTCTTCTCATCTGAAGTTTCTTGAATACAGAACAAATCTCTAGGCACATTCTCTGTACGACGAAGGTTCTGTAGGGTTATACCTGTCGAGCGAATTTTCTCTTTATTTTTTAATAATTTGGATACTAATGGCTCCATAGCCGCAAGGACAGTGCTCGGGTTCGTCGTATAGAGAGGCAGCTTCACATCCGCGAATTTATAACCAAAGTCAGTATTCTTCACAAAGAATGAAATAGAGTTCGTCATAAGCCCAAGTGCGCGAGCACGCTCGCAAGCCCTCTCTACATTCTCGGAAAGTTCAGCGAATATTATTTCAGTATCACTAGATGGTGGCTTGAATGTAGCAGTTGATTGGAGTGACTTCTGATCGCGAGGGTCCTGATGCTCATCTACTTCGTATATTACTTTCCCTCCAAGCTCTTCATGGAGCTCATAAATATTTTGCGAGAAATATTTCTCAATATCAGCACTTGGATAATTTACGAAATCATACGCAGTCTTCATTCCCATATTCTTGAGTCTTGGAATTGTCTGCTTGCCAATGCCCCAGATGTCATCGATGGTCGTTTTCTTCAGTGCTTTTTCTTCATCTTCTTCTGTGAGGAGCATCACCAATCCATTCGGCTTGTCTAATTTTGAAGCAGTCTTGGCAAGGGCCTTCGTCGTAGCTAAGCCTAGTGAATACGTCACCCCGCACTTTGTCTGTATGTCCGCTTTAATTGCAGTGAGGAGCTTCTCAGGGCTTCCTGCATACTTTATATCTGAAGGCTTAACTATTGCAAAGCATTCATCAATGCTGTACACCTCGACTTCCGATAGATATGAACAAAGTATTGTATATACTTCATGTGAGATCTGATTATACAAGTCGAAATGGTGGGGGAGTATGATAACTTGTGGGAATTGCTTTTGTATTTGAAATACCGGCATTCCGCGAGTAACACCGAGCCGCTTTGCTTCTATACTCATTGCTACTGCAATCCCTCGGTCCTCACCAACTACTACAGGTTTGCCTTTATACTGTGGCATTTGTGCCACTTCACAAGCGACGAAAAATGAGTCGCCATCGACATGTAGGAATAGGTTTTGGGCTTTCGTTTTCATCGAGGTATTATAGCAAAAACCCGAGCAGAATTTTTAACTTGAAATCTGTCGGGTTTTATATATTGTATTTGAGTTGATTCATTATCTAATAGGATTCTCCCCACGTATAACACGTATTAATAATAAAATATTATCATGGGTATGAATTAATTTCTTCGAACAGAAGCTCTAATCATCTCAACTAATTCATTCACAGGAGTATTTAGACTAAAATCTACATCTAAATCCTCGGCAATAGACCTAAGTGTGTCTAATGATTCTACGGTGCCATCTTCCATCAAAGACTGTAAATATTCAAAACTAGGCTTACCGTTCTTGTCACGCCAATTTTCTATTTCCTGTATTCCGTTATCTACGTTGATTTTATTGTCTTTTTCCATGTAAATTTAATTATACCACAAATAAACCTCATTAAATTTTTTATTCATGGTATAATTTAATATATGATTATACCTAAAAAACTATCTAAATTTAAAAATAAAAATGTACTTCTTTTTGTTTCTAGTAAACAAAATATGATTATTTATGAAGTTAAAAAAAATAACATCAAAGAGTTATTGGATTTTAATGTAGTCTCTTTGCCGTATTCTGACAATGAAGGTCACTTTAGGTCACGCTCAGATGGTCATACAATGAAGTCCGGGTCTGTGCGCGAAATTGATAATATCGAAATAATAAAAAAATTTATCAAAGAGTTAAAAAAACAAATTAAATCTTTAAAAATTACAAATTATGAAAGCATATTTTTATTTTGCCCAAGTTATATTAAGAATTACATTGCGGAAGCATTGCCTGTAAAGTTTACCAAAAAGCTAGATTTAATAATCGAAGGAAATTTTTATTCTAAAAAGCCTCTATCGATTTTAAATAAATTAGTATCTGAAACAAAGAGGGAAAAGAGATTACCAGTAAGTAAAGAAGCAAGATACCTTATTAAAAAAAGTATAAAAGCAAGAAAAGTTATAAAAGGGAAGTCGAAATAATTATTTTGTTACTCTACACTCCAATTTTGGTTCCTAGTCTTTAACATTAGTGTGTAATATTTTTAATTTTGAAAGCCAATTTATAATTAAAAAGAATTGTTTAATAAAGATTAAGAAAATGATTGTTGATAGTAGGTTGAAAAGTAGGTGCATGTTGGCAATCTGTTGAGTTACATTACCTCCTAATTTAGTAATTAAATTAATAAATATTGGTAGGAAAGGGTATATTATTATTACTCCCATTGTGTTAAATAGAAAGTGAGCTAAGGCTGTTTTCTTCGCTTCTATTTCCATTGGTATGGCAGCAAGAAGTGCTGTTGAAGTAGTCCCTATGTTTGTTCCAAGCATTAATCCTATCCCTTGTGGTAAGCTAATAAAACCTGAAATAGATAAAGCTAAAATAAGACCCCCTGCTACACTACTGGATTGGAACACTGTTGTAATTATTATTCCAACAAGAATAGCAGTAGGGATGTTGGTAATCTTTGATATAGCATTTAAAATATCTGGATTACTAGTAAGTGGTGCAACGATTTGAGTTATAAGAGAAATACAAAAGAACACAAGACCAAAGTAGAAAACTGGTTTACCATAAATATTATATTTTTTACCAAATTTTAAAAGGAAGAAACCAAATATAATTATAAATGGAGCAATGGCTGTAATATTTAAAGCTATTAATTGAGATGTAATAGTGGTACCAATATTTGCTCCGAAGATTATACTAAGACTTTCGTAGAAAGTTATAATACCAGCATTTACAAGACCAACGGTCATTACCGTTGTTGCAGTGCTTGATTGTATGATTGAAGTTATTGCTGTGCCAGTAAGAGTTCCTACTATTGGATTTTTAGTCAGCTTCTTTAATAAAATCTTAAATTTACTTCCTGCCACCTGTTCGATCTGTCCACTAAATTTGTTTATACCGAAAATGAAAATAAGAACTAATGCTATAACTGTGACGGTGATTTGAAATATCATTTTCTTATTATAGCAGAGGTTTGAACTTCTACAATTGTTTCCAAAGACGAATTATCAAGATTAAAGTCTCATTAGATCTATATTCATTACTTTTTATTTCAGAATAGTTCTTATTTTTTTAGACCTCAGTACTAAGGAGATAGACAGCATCTAAATATTAGTATATTACTAAAAATAAGACTATACTTAAATAGTCGCTGAAATATCTAACTGATTACATGTGTCTAACTCATTATGAGTCTATTTTAGAAATCTTCTAATTATATTTACAAAGAATAATACATAAACAGAATCAATGGATATTATTAACAAAATAATTTTTGTAATAATTTATGGATTCAACAAATTCACCAACTACAAAGCCTCTTTATCGAGGTACACAAATAGTCTGGTATATCTTAGGCATAGTAGAAGTCTTACTTGCTTTCAGATTTATCTTAAAGCTATTAGGGGCGAATGCAGGTGCAGGATTCTCTAGTTTTATTTACAATATAACTTACGTTTTCGCTACGCCATTCTTGAATGTTTTCCGGGTATCGAAAGTTGCCGGTAGTGCATTCGAGTGGACGACACTACTTGCTATGTTAGTGTACTGGATGATAGCAATAGCTATTATAAATCTATTCCTAATAGGGAAGACAGTATCCACCCCAGAAGCAGCAGTTAAGTTAAACGAAGAAGAAAAATAATTAATAACAATAATAGAAGATAAATATATGGGAATAATTTTATGGATAATTTTTGGAGCATTAGTGGGCTGGGTGGCGTCTCTTATCATGAAGACGGACGGTGAGCAAGGATCTATCATGAACATCGTCGTCGGTATCATAGGGTCAGTTATAGGTAGCTTCATCGCAGGCTCCTTGGGTGAGACGGGTACAACTGGATTCAACTTATACAGTTTCGTCGTCGCACTTATCGGTGCTGTAGTTCTTATAGCTATAGTGAAAGCAATTCGCGGCCGAAGGGTTTAGAAAAGATAACGTAAAGCATAAAAAACCTCCCACTTTTACTGGGAGGTTTTTTATTTCAAATTTATTATTCTGTAGTCTGTCCGTCGAATTCCTCATCGGACTTCTCGGCCTCTTCTTTGGTCTTATGTATCGTTCCATCTTTGTGATGAGGAGGGGAGTATATTGTATAGAATTGTAGTACATCCACATCTGAAGTATTTATTATGTTGTGTTCGCATCCGGCAGGTACCAATATCGCCATACCTTCAGTAAGTTTATTTTCTTGTCCGTTCATAATGCATTTGCCTTGCCCTTTCTCGAACCTGAAGAACTGGTCATTCTCTTAGTGTGTTTCCATGCCTATATCTTCATGGGGTAGTAGTGACATAAGCACCACCTGGCTCCTCGCGCTCGTATAGACCACCTTACGGAAGTTCTTATTTTCTATAGTCTCTTCTTCTATGTTTTTATTGTAGCCTTTCATGTCTTATATGACGGAGCATGTCGATTTTCATAACAGAACAAATAGAACCATTTAGATAATCTTCTTTAATTCCTTTATTAGGGAAGCCTCTTCCTTTTTATTTAAAAGTTTCCTAGTCCCAGTATCTAAGCTTATGTCTTGTATTAGACCACCCGGAATAATATTATAATGCATATGTTTTACACTCTTTCCACTAGCATGACCATCTCTCATAAGAATAGTGCAATCATCGTGTCCGACTTTACTCAAAGTTTCCACCCCTCTTACAATAAGAGCCATAACATGTGCGTTTTCTT
>JBGSSJ010000015.1:0-57797 GCA_041737125.1 Minisyncoccia bacterium | reverse complement strand
AGTAGAACAGATATTCCCAAATCTAGTATTCACTGACTCTACTACAGGACTCAAATCTCTTGCTTATACAAACCTCATACCTTATACAGTTAAAGCTATACAAGAGATGGATATTAAGATACAGGGGATAGAGGGGTTTGAGGAAGGGGAAGAAGATAGTTACTTTATGAATAATCTACGTAATTGGTTATCGAATGCGGGGAATAGGATAGGTAGTATATTTACAGGTAACCTTTGCTTGGTTGATGCTGATGGAAGTCAAGAGTGTATAAATAAGCAGGAATTGCAACAACTTAAAAGTCTACTTGTGCAACCAACTCAACCAGCGAATGATACACCTCCTGTAAACGAAGATCCAAAGATAGAGGAAGCTACAACCAACGAAGAAGATAATGTGCCACCATCTGATATAATAGAACCAATAATAGAAGACACAGAACCTAACCCAATACAACTAGAAGAATCGAGTCCAGCACATGAAGAAACAAGCGAAGAAGTCACAGGAGAGATTAGCGCAGATAATATAGTCGAGGAAGTAACTAGTGTAGAGAATTAAATTTAATGAAAAAATTATATATTATAATTATACTGTTAATATTTTCAACAAATACATTTGCCTCGACAGGTACTATTGATGATACAGATCACACTGCAAAAGTTTGTCATGATGTGACATGTACGAGTCCGACACCAGGAAGCATTAATTGGAAGCCTACTGGCACTACTGTAGTAGTGGATAGTGTTACTGGTCTTTCTGGGCAAATATGGGGGAATGAGCTTGGTTGGATAGATTTAAAGCCTACAACTGGAGGTGTGACTTTCTCTGATGTAACTACAGGTAAACTTACCGGCAAGGCATGGAGTCAAGTTTCAGGATGGATAAATTTCGCTCCTACAGGTCATGAAGTGACAATTGACCCAGGTACTGGTGAATTTTCTGGATATGCATGGTCAGGTGGTCCTTATGGTGGATGGATAAAGTTTGATTGTGGTGATCCATCTAGCTGTGTGAAGACATCATGGAGGCATGAGGATTCTGATCCTGATACTGGTGGAGGAGGAAGTATAAAAAAACAGGATGTTTGTAAAAATATACCAGATACCCAATCTACAATACCAACTGGTTATACAATAGATAGCAATGGTAATTGTGTTTTAATTTATGATGCATGTCCTAATTTAGCTGGAACTCAACCTGAAGTTCCAACTGGATACACGAAAAATAACAATGATTTTTGTGTGCCGAATAGTATTGATTACTGTCCAAACATGCCTGGCATACAACAAGGAATACCAGAACCACGTGTGCTCGACCAAAATGGTAATTGCGTTATACCTCCGAAAGATTTATGTAATAACATAGTAGACAATCAAGAATCAGTACCAAATGGCTACTACGCACAAAATGGTTCATGTTTTTTAATTGAAGAAGGCGAGGAAGAAGAAGATCCAGATAAAGATGAAGATCCTGAAATTATAAAACCTAATCCCGATGATCCAGATGGAGATGGAGATGGAGACAAGAATCCTATTACAGATGTTCTAAAAGATATTAAAAAAGATATAACTAGTATTCTAGGTATAAATAACAATACCCTTAAAATTGATCCTAAGGTATTACAAATGACTAGTATATCTACGGCTTCTATTCTCACGATACCACCAATATTGAATTTTGTATCTTTTGCACTGAAAATACCAACTCAATTCATATTTAATTATTTCTGGCATGCACTACTTGTATTCCTAGGAATTAAAAAGCGTCCGAAGCCTTGGGGTACAGTATATGATAGTGATACAAAACGTCCACTTGACCCAGTGTATATAACCCTTCTTGACGAGAAAGGAGAGGAGAAAGCTTCGTCTATTAGTGATATGGACGGTAGGTACGGATTCGTAATAGAGCCTGGTATATATACGATAAACGCAGGCAAAACAAATTATTTATTCCCATCAAAGAGATTAGCAGGTAGTGATTCAGATATACTGTATGATAATCTTTATTTCGGTGAGAAGATTGAAGTCTTAGAAGATCGCTTCCTGATTAAAAAGAATATACCTTTAGATCAACTTGCATTTGACTGGAACGAAGAAGAGAAGAAAACTAGAATTAAATATAATTACTTTGATCGTTTAGATATATTCATATCAATATTATCAAAAATTCTTTTCTACGCTGGATTTGTATTTTCACTAGGTATGGTGATAATTGACCCTTCGCAAATTAATATACTTATAATTATACTTTATGTTGTAATTTATATATTCGGGAAGAATAGCCACAATCTAAAGGTGGATGGCTCTGTTTTCTCCAGTACTGGAAAGCCTATGCCATTCTCTATTTTAAGATTTGTCTCAGCTGCAACCAATACAGAGATCGCACACAAAGTGTCAGATAAAATGGGTAGATACTATGCTATTATTCCAAATGGAACATACAATGTAGTTATAGATGAGAAGAAGGAAGATGGTACATATCTAAACCATAAACTAGAAGGCACAATAACTGTAACAAATGGTTATATAAACAAAAAGTTCGTGATATAGATTTATGTTACAATTATATTAATAAAATTTAAAAAAATTAAAATGACAAATAGAAAAATTAGAGTTGCAATAAATGGTTTCGGGCGTATAGGTCGTGCATTCGTGAAAATTGCATGGGAAAAGGAGAATATGGAAATAGTCGCAGTGAATGACTTAGGTTCACTCGATAGTCTTACTTATCTATTGAAGCACGATACTGTATACAGGAACTGGAATCATGACGTAAAGCATGATGGGAAGAATATTTGGATAGATGGTAAGGAAGTACACTTTGTATCTGAGAAAGATACAACGAAGCTTCCTTGGAAAGACTTAGACATTGATGTAGTTGTAGAATGTACGGGCTTATTTACTGCATTCGAGAAAGCGAAGTTCCACTTAGATTGCGGTGCGAAGAAAGTCGTGATTTCTGCCCCAAGTAAAGGCGATGGATCAGTTGCAGGTGAGACAATACTCCTCGGTGTAAATGAAGACAAGTTCGGTACTTGCGACATTACTTCCAATGCTTCTTGTACTACAAATGCAGCTTCACCACTTATCGGTATACTACATGAAGCGATAGGTATAGAGAAAGCAGTACTTTCGACTACTCATGGATATACAGCCAGTCAGTCACTCGTAGATGGCCCAAGCAAGAAGGACCTTCGTGAAGGCCGAGCAGCAGCTCAGAACATAGTACCAAGCTCAACAGGTGCTGCTATAGCAGTCACAGAAGCATTCCCAGACTTAAAAGGACTGTTTGATGGTATATCTCTACGTGTGCCTGTGCCCGCAGGATCTATAGTGGATATAACATTTATAGCAAAGCGTGCGACATCTGCAGAGGAAGTAAATGATATCTTGAAGAAGGCCGCAGCAAGTGACAAATGGAGTAAACTTTTTGCAGTTACAGAAGAGCCACTAGTATCAAGTGATATCCTCGGTGAATCACATGCATCTATTGCAGACCTAGCAATGACTCGCGTCATCGGTGGGAACTTGGTGAAAGTTTTGGGCTGGTATGACAACGAAATGTCTTACACTCACACACTTGTTGATCATGTGATCAAAACAGGGGAAACAATTAAGTAATATGAAAAAGACAATTCTTATCATTGTTATTCTTATAGTACTTTCATTTTTGCCTTTATTTAAAAAAGCTTCACCTAATTCAACTTGTCTTGATGATAGTGGTAATAGAACAAGCTGTTATGGTGGTGTTAGTCTTTGGAATTATGTTGGTATAGTAATTAAATAATATGAAATATAGTATTGACAGACCTCCATTAGCAAAAAATTTTGAACTACCTAGTAGGGAGACTTTACTTAAATTGAAAGTTGGGGATCTTGTTAAGATTATGTTTAGAGAGAAAGATGAAGGAGTTGAAAGAATGTGGGTAATCATAACTAAGCAACAAAGTAGTATAGAATGGAGCGGTAAGTTAGACAATGAACCTTTTGGAGAAAAAATGAAGAAAGTTATAAAATTAGGAGATGAAGTAATTTTTCACCCCTTGGATATCATCCAAACATGGGAGGAGAAACCCAAGATTTCTACAAAAATGTTAATCCTGATTGGATTTATTATAATATCTGATATTTTAATATTCTATTATTTTAGCTAATCCACTCTCCTTTATACACACATTTGGCTTGCCCTGTAAGCCAAATGTTTTGGTATGTGTCGCTACCATCTGTAGGAGAATCGAATGTTATGGTTAGATTACCGCCAGGCATACTTATATGACAAGTATTAGATTCTAACTTACCTAGAGAGTGGCATGCTATCGCTACCGATGTCGCTCCTGTGCCACAAGCCATTGTCTCATCCCAGACCCCACGCTCATATGTACGGACATGGTATATACCATCACGTTCTTCCACAAAGTTTACATTCACACCCTTTTTATCTATTTCTATTTCTTGCATTTTTCTACCTTTAGCAAGGACAGGAAAGTTCACTAGATCTTCTACGAAGACCACATTGTGGGCGGTAGTACCAGAGCACAGAAATGTATGTTCATTCCTTTCTGTTATCTCATCCACATCTATCATTTTTATCTTTACTATATCTCCATCTATTACCCCCTCATGTAATCCATCGACTGCCATGAACTGCACACTACTAGGGTCTTTTACTATTTTCAATATATAGTGGGCAAAGTGCACTATACACCTACCTCCGTTACCACACATTGAACCTATGCTTCCATCGCTATTTATATACACCATTGAAAAATCATAATCAGAGCTTTCTTCTAAAAGTATTATTCCATCTGCGCCTATGCCAAACCTACGGTGGCACATTTCTCTTATAAGTTCTTCGTTATATACATCAAAAGACTTATCTCTATTATCTATCATAATAAAGTCATTCCCTGCACCATGGTATTTGTAGAAGTTAATCATAATCCACATTATATTATGTTTTATAAAAATGTTATAATAATCTTATGAAAATATACATCGGTACAGATCATGCAGGGTATGAATTAAAAGAAAAGCTTAAGCCTTATCTAATAGAGCTAGGACATGAAGTAGAAGACATGGGTGCATTTGAGTATGAGTCTGATGATGACTATCCAGACTATATACGACCAGTTGCAGAAGCGACAATAGGTAACACCGGATCTATGGGTATAGTCCTTGGTGGTTCTGGCCAAGGTGAGGCTATTTGTGCGAATAAAGTCGCGGGTGCCCGCGCAATAGTATTCTATGGTGGAGTAACACCAAAAAGTGCTATAGATGTAAGTGGTACTTTATCTTCAAATATCTACGAAATATTAAAGCTCGGAAGAATCCATAATGATGCAAATATACTTTCCCTTGGAGCAAGATTCATAACAGAAGACGAAGCAAGGAATGCAGTTCGATTATTCATAGAGACTTCTTTCTTAAATGAAGAGAGGAATGTCCGTCGCATACAAAAAATATGACTGAAGTAATACCAGCAATATTAGAAGATAATTATGAAGACTTCCGCGGACAGCTTGCTCGTGTGGCAAACTTGGTGTCCATGGTGCAAATAGATATATGCGACGGCAAGTTTACACCTCATCCGACTTGGCCTATGCAGATGAGCGATAGGGAAAGTGTACAAGGAATATTAAACGAGGAAGAAGGTTTGCCATTCTGGGATTCTGTGGATTTCGAATTCGACCTTATGGTTGTCAACGCCCACATGCAATTTGAATTCTTTACTAGGCTTGGAGCCAAAAGAATAGTTTTCCATTTAGAGGCAGAGCAGGATAAATCAAAATTCAAAGAGTTCCTTGAAGGGCTCGATATGTATACGCGCGAGAATATAGACATAGGTCTAGCTATAAACACGACGACTGATCTAGGCGCGCTTGCTCCTTTTATATCTTACATAGACTTTGTGCAGTGTATGGGGGTAGAGCATATAGGTGCACAAGATGAGCCATTTGATCCCCGTGTACTTACGCAAGTAGAGGAATTGCATAAGCGTTATCCTGAGCTTATAATAAGCATAGACGGAAGTGTAAACGAGAATACTGCACCACTTCTAGTCAAAGCAGGCGCCACTAGGCTCGTAGTGGGCTCAGCTATACTTCACTCACTAGACATCAGAGAAACAATAAAAGAATTTGAAAACCTTTAGATTGTGGAAATGGATCCCGTATGAAGTCATACATGTAATTAGCAAGAGTGGTGTTATAATAAAAAGGTAAGATATTTTATACTTATAATATTAATAATATGTACGGGAATCTGAAGAATCCCTACTTCATACGGGATGGAAAACTTAACAGATAAAAAAATAAAAGAATTAGAAATCACAGCCAATAATATTCGTGAGAGTATTATAGAAATGCTAGTTGAAGCTAAGTCCGGCCACACAGCAGGTCCACTAGGTATGACTGACGTCTTCACTTTGCTTTATTTTCATGCGCTCAAGCATGATCCAAGTAGAATAGATTGGGTAGATAGAGACAGACTTGTGTTATCAAATGGCCATATATGTCCGGTTCTTTATGCAACTATGGCCCATGCCGGATATATGAAAGTAGATGAACTCCAAACTCTGCGTAAATTTGGTTCAAGGCTTCAAGGCCATCCACATAGGGAATTCATGCCTTGGCTTGAGAATTCCTCAGGTCCACTAGGCTCTGGTATATCACAAGCTGTAGGTATGGCTCTGGCTGATCGTATAGATAATAGTAATACTACAGACAAGACTATATACTGCCTCACAGGCGATGGGGAACTTAATGAAGGTCAGAATTGGGAAGCTATAATGCTCGCTGCGAAGGAACGACTACGTAACCTAATAGTGATAGTAGATAGGAATAATATACAGATAGACGGTAACACAGAGAACGTCATGCCACTAAACGACATGGTAGCTAAGTGGGAATCTTTCAACTGGCATGTCCAAGAGATAGATGGCCACAACTTCCGCGCTATCAATGATGCTATATGCAAAGCAAAAGCAGTTTACGAGAAGCCTTCAGTCATCATTGCTCGTACTATACCAGGTCGTGGGGTGCGTGAATTCGAGCGTGATTATCATTGGCATGGAGTTACTCCAAACAAGGTTCAAGCCGATGGAGCTTTAAGAGAACTCCGAACACTCGGAGGTAAAATTGAAAGTGAACATCAATAATATGCTTAATCAATCACTAAAATTAAATACAAAAGTTTTCAACGACGATGTCGAGCAAGTACCTATTCGTCAAGGATTTGGAGAAGGATTACTACAAGCTGGTACTGAGAATGAGAAAATCGTCGCTCTATGTGCTGACCTTGTGGAATCTACAAAGATGAATTTATTTGCTGACAAATTCCCAAATAGATTTATAGAAGTAGGTGTCGCCGAGCAGAACTTGGCTTCTGTAGCTTCTGGTATGGCTGCGATGGGGAAGATTCCATTCATATCTTCATATGCGATGTTCTCCCCTGGGCGCAACTGGGAGCAAATACGTACTACTATTTGCTACAATGACCGCCCTGTAAAGATTGCTGGCTCACATGCTGGTATATCTGTAGGTCCAGATGGTGGTACACACCAGGCCATAGAAGACATAGCTATAACTCGCGTCATTCCAAATATGGTCGTCATCTCTCCTTGTGACTCTATAGAAGCCAAGAAGGCGACACTTGCATGTGCGAAAACCAAAGAGCCTACATATCTACGCCTTGCTCGTGAGAAGACTCCGATAATAACCACAGAGGATACTCCATTTGAGATAGGTAAAGCTCAGATTGTCTATATCCCAGAAAAGGGGCTTGCTGAAGTAGGTATCATAGCTACAGGTGCATTACTCTACAATGCTATTATTACAGCGAAGAATTTAGAAAAAGATGGAGTGAAAGTAAAAGTCATGAACCTCTCTACTATCAAGCCTCTAGATGAAGAAGCTGTAGTCGCACTTGCAAAGGAATCTAGATGTATAGTAACAGTAGAAGAGCACCAAATTGCAGGTGGCATGGGCTCTGCAGTGGCTGAATGCTTGGCAAAATATTATCCGACACCTATAGAATTCGTAGGAGTAGCTGATGTATTTGGCCAGTCAGGCACACCGAAGGAACTGATCGAGCACTACGGCATGGGAGTAGAGCACATAACACAAGCAGTTAAAAAAGTATTGACAAGGAGCAATAATTCTTCATTATATACTTATCTTATTAAATAATTATTTTATATGAATACACCAAACAAAGTTCTGAGGCAGAGTGCTAGTGAATCTCTGAAAGGGAAGTGGGGGCTAGTTGTTAAATTTACACTTCTCTATTACTTAATAACCATAGTACTAGGTATAATACCTGGCATAGGGCAATTAATATCAATATTTATTGGTGGACCTATATTTATAGGAATGATGATGTTTTATCTTTCTCTATCTAGACATGAAAATGCTAGGGTAGAGCAGTTATTTGATGGCTTTCAAAATTTCTGGCGATCATTCAAAGCTTACTGGATAGTTGTAATTAAAATATTATTATGGACATTACTGCTAATTGTGCCAGGTATTATGAAAGCATTTGCTTATGCTATGACATTCTTTATTATTATTGATGATAAAGATATTGCGATAAACGATGCCATTAATAAAAGCGAGAAAATGATGTTCGGTAACAGAATGAAGCTTTTCAGATTGCATCTAAATTTTATAGGTAGAATGTTCCTATTATTATTAATCCCTGTTATATTATGGGGAATTGTGGCTTTTATACTAAAAGGTGGTGCGGATCATAGCATGATGTTTGTTCTAGCTATTTTAATTGTCATTATTATTTTAGTAAGTATGATTTGGCTAATGACATGGATGCAGGTATCGGTAGCAAAGTTCTATGATGATATAAAAGAAAGTATAGAATCAACACCTGAAGTAGTAGCAATACCTGAAGTAGTAAAAGCACCTGAAACAAATGGTGAACATATAGTAGTCGAAACAAATATTAATAATAAAGTTTAAATATATGCAATTCGAGAACAATAATACTATATTAGAAAAAAATAGAGTTTTGAATTATCTAAAAGGAAAGGAAATTGAAATGCAAACTACTGGAGCAACAACAGATGAAATCAGTTTACTTGAAGGAATAGTAAGTGATTTAATATCAAATAAAATAACGCCGGAAGAAGCAGAAAGAAAAACAAACTCAATAGAAAGCAAAAGGCAAGACTACCATTAAAATGGTAGTCTTGAAACTAATTATCTTTATAAGCGTTAGTTAACTCCTTATATCGTTCTATTTCTTCATTTAGAGCCTTTTTTTGCTCTATTAATTTTGGATCTAACTTCTTTTCTAAATTTTCTAGCTCATCTTCTAATTTTTTTATTTCGACTTTTAATTCTTTCATTCTAGCAGCTTCATTCTTTTTATTTATATCATTTTTATAAGCATTCTGCTTATTTTTTGTAATAGCGTTAATTAAATCTTCATCTCTTTTATTTTCTAAATTTTTTAACTCAGACTTTTTTAAGATTAACTCTGATTCATGCTGTCTATAATTCTTCATTTCAATAGAATCGTCTATTTTACTTTGGACTTCTATTAAGTCATTTATTGTTTGCGCTTGGGAGCTAAGCATTTTAGCTTCACTCGTCATAGATATCTCTGAATGAATAGCTGGATCAAAATTTTTCTCTTTCACTCTTTCGTTTAATGAATTTTCGGGTTCGAAATCAACAGAATCGTTAATTATTCTTTGAAGCTCTTCTTCTTTTCCTTTTTGAATTTTATCTTCTATTGCTTTCGGAAACTTACTTTTTTCATTTTTCTTGAAAAAAGGAGTTACATTAAATTTAGGATTTTCCATATTATTTTTAGTTAAATTCCATAATCTTATAATCAATTAACCCAGCACTAAAATTAGTTACGTTCATAATTTGCCCCCATAAAAATTAAGTATTTTTTTACTTTTTCTTCAAGCACATCTTTTTCTTTTTCAAGCTCTGTTGCCTCCTCTATTGTTAGAGTTGAATTTAATAAATTTATCTCATATTGAACTATCTCTGCTTCAGTTCGTAGGGTAGATAATTCCATAATAATCTTATTCTTTTCTTCATTTAAGGAAAAAGCTTCCTCCTTTGTTAGATCTTTCGATTTTCTGAGATATCCCAGGAATCTCGCTTTTAATTTCTCTCTTTTATCTTTTATGATTTTTAAATTATTTAAATTTGTTTTGTAATGATCTACTAAACCACCAGAATTCAAATTTTCATTTATATATTGGTCTATTGCATCAATATAGTCGGATAAATACCCGTATGTTTTAGACATAGATAATTCAATTTGTTCACCTTCCTTTTCGTTTAAAACTTCTTTATTTATATTTCCACTATCATAAATTTCTTGTGCCGTAATATTAAGCATCTGATCTTCAGTCGATTCTACATAATCAGGATTCTTATTGATTTGTTCTTTATGTTCTTTACCCGCCTCTCGAATAATCCTCTTTAGGGAATCAATATTTCTACCGCTTTGATCTTTAAAGAATGGTTTTACTTTGAAAGGGTCTTCTTTCATATAAATTCCTAACCCAACATCTTTATCTTATAATCCTCCGGTGCGTTCTTTAAGTACTCTTCAATTTTCTCTTGAGAAAGTAATCCCTTCTGTGCGCCAGTGAATTGGGTGACGGACATCGCATTGATAGGCGCCCGAGTTAGTGCTTCAGAGAGTGTCTTACCTATACACAGTAGAGATGCTACTGTAGATGAGAATGAATCCCCAGCACCTGTACGTTCTACAGGCTCGTGTGGATATACAGGCATGAAGTACATGCTACCATCTATATCACGAGCATAGGCTCCCTTTATACCATTGGTCACCACAACAATCTTCGGACCTAGATCATGAATCATATTCATAAGATTCTTCGGATCGTTATCTTTCGTACCTAGTATTCTCTGTGCTTCTTCTAAATTACAATAGAATATTTCTGTTAATTCATATATGTCTTTCAGTTTTTCTATACCGAGCTTTATCTGGAATGTTCCCGGCTGGAAAGCAAGCTTTGTCTCTGGGTGCTCTTTGAGCCAAGAGGCTATCTCATGGTGATACTCTTCTGTATTCTCACCTAGAGATGATAAATATATCCATTTTGGTGCTTTCATATCTTTCGGGAAATGTCTCTCAAATGGAGCATGGTTCACTAGGATAGTACGCTCAGGGCCGTACCAGAGTACATAATGGTAGTTTGTAGGGAGCTTCGGGTCTATCTCTATATAGTCGAGGGCGACATTATCATCGGCAAGGCTCTTCATACAAGCTTTACCATTCTCGTCATTACCGACAACAGCAGAGAGAGCTGAGTGAAGGCCTAGTCTACTAGCAGATACGGCAGCGTTTGCACTATTACCGACAGCATATAGTACTTCGTGGAATTCAAAAGGAACTTTATCACCGAAGCGTACACATAGCTTGCAGTTCTCTTGGTCGAGATCACAAGTTGCTTCTGCATCGTTAAGTCTTATAAAATCATCTACTACTAAATCACCTATAGCTAAGAAATCAATTTGTTTATCCATATGTGGCTATTATAACATATGTGTTATAATCTTGTATATGATAAAAAGCTTAAGAGAAATTATAAAAGAAGCAAGTGACAAAGGTGTGGCAGTTGGCCATTTTAATATATCTAATCTAGAGGGGTTGCATGGCATATATAGTGCCGCAAGAAAACTTAATTTACCTGTAATTATAGGTATGTCTGAGGGTGAAGAGAAGTTTGTCGGTAGGGAGGAAGGTGTCGCCCTCATAAAAGCAATCAGGGATAGAGATAATTATCCAATATTTTTAAACGCTGATCATCACAGCAGTTTTGAATCAGTAAAAGCATGCATTGATGCTGGATTTGATATGGTTATAATAGACGCGGCAAAATTAAGCCTTGAAGAAAATATTAAAGTCACGAAACAGTGTGTAGACTACGCACGTGAAGTGAATAAAAATACAGGAAGAGATGTACTAGTAGAAGCAGAGCTTGGATATATCGGTTCTGGCTCTGATATTAAAGACACGATTCCAGAAGGTGCTGGAGTATTAACCACTGTTGAAGATGCAAAGCACTATGTAGAAAGCACCGGTATTGACCTATTTGCTCCATCGGTTGGTAGTATTCATGGTTTGATCAAAAGCGGTAAACCGCACATCGATGCAACACGCGTCAAAGAAATAAAAGAAGCTGTTGGTATACCACTTGTACTTCATGGTGGATCAGGACTCAGAGATGAAGATTTTACGAATGCAATTGCAAATGGAATTTCTGTAGTCCATATTAATTCCGAGCTTAGGCTTGCATACAGGGACGCCGTCGGAAAATTCACCACCGAACATCCAAACGAAATCGTTCCTGCCAAAATTTTGCAACCAGCCCTCGATGCAATTGCGACAATCGTAGAATCACGACTGAAACTTTTTAATAATATTAAATAAATATAAAATATTACAAATGAAGGAAGAAATACTAAAATTTTGGAAAGGGGACATAGAAGATAGTACAGAGGTAATTGAGAAATATTCTAGGGATGCATCGCTACTACAAGTCTATCCTGAGCTCGTCGTCTTCCCGAAAGACAAAGAAGATATTAAATCACTCGTAAAGTGGGCACATGAAAATAAAGATAAGTATCCGAAGCTTGCTCTCACTCCACGTGCAGCTGGTACTTGTATGGCTGGTGGATCTATCGGTGAGTCTATCATTATAGACTTCACTAGGTATATGAACAAAGTAGAGAAAGTAGCGAGAGTGGAAGAAGGACAAATGTTCCCAAAGTATCCAGGATCACATGCGATAAAAGTTACAGGTGAAGCTATTGTAATGCCTGGTGTTTACTATCGAGATTTCGAGCCACTTACACTAAAAGAGGGCTTATTATTACCTTGCTACACAGCATCGAAAAGTTTAAATGCACTAGGTGGTATGGTAGGGAACAATTCTGCCGGTGAGAAGACTCTAAACTACGGCAAGACAGAAGACTACATAAAACAATTAAAAGTAGTGTGGAGTGACGGCAGAGAGTACATTGTTAAGCCACTAAGCAAAAAGGAACTCTATGCGAAAATCGCTCAAGGTGACTTTGAGGGTGATATTTACAAGAATCTATTCGCCCTTATAAATAATAATAAAGAAGATATCACAAAAGCCAAACCCAATGTCTCGAAAAATTCAGCAGGATACTATCTATGGAATGTCTGGGATGAGAAGAAAGAGATATTCGACCTCACGAAGCTCATCGTCGGCTCGCAAGGTACACTTGGTATAGTTACAGAAATTACTTTCCACTTAGTAGATACGAAAGCTTATTCGAAGCTTGTAGTAGTCTTCATGAAAGACATACAGAGGTTAGGCGAGCTTGTAGATACAATACTACCTCACCACCCAGAGAGCTTGGAATCTTATGATGATGCGACCATGAAGCTTGCAATTCGTTTCTTCCCTGATTTCTTCAAGAAGAAAGGTTTATGGGGAATGATAAAGTTCATGTGGAGCTTCTGGCCGGAAGTTTTCATGATGAGTACTTTCGGTATACCGAAGTTAATCTTACTTGTAGAGTTCGCTGGTAATAGCGAAGCAGAAATAGATGCGAATGCCCGCGCACTGATGCCAGACTTGAAACCCTTTCCTTTCAAAATTCGCGTGACTCACTCTCAAGCAGAGAGCGAGAAGTACTGGGACATTAGGCGTGAGAGCTTCGCCCTCCTTCGCAAGCATGTGAAGGACAAGCACACAGCTCCATTCATAGATGACATTATTGTCCGCCCAGAATATCTACCAGAATTCTTACCGAAGTTAAATAAGATAATGAATGAGTATCCGATAACATACACTATCGCCGGACATGCAGGTAATGGGAACTTTCATATAATTCCACTTATGGATTTCTCAGATCAAAAAACAGCGAAAATAATAATCGAATTATCAAAGAGAGTTTATGATTTAGTCCTCGAATATAAAGGATCAACTACAGCTGAGCACAATGACGGCATCATCCGTGCACCATTCTTACAACAAATGTATGGCGAGAAAATTTATAAACTATTCGAGGAGACAAAGAATTTGTTCGACTCTCAAAATATATTCAACCCTGGCAAGAAAGTCGGCGCGACTATAGAGTATCTAAATAACCACATAGTTAAAGAAGCTCATGATTTAAGTCATAAAATATAAATAAGTATGACGAAAAAGGAAAGTGAAATAATCTATATAGGCACATCAATAAATGGTAAAGGATTATTTGCGAAATGTGATATTAAAGATGGCGAAGTAATATTCCAAATTAAAGGTAAATTAATTACCTTCGTTGAAGATGATGAACTTGATTCACAAACTAAATCCAATACTATTCGATTTAGTAAGACTAATTTTATAAATCCTGAAGGTAAATTGAGTGAATTAATTAATCATTCTTGTAATCCAAATAGTAAGGTGTATAAAAAGAATAATAAACTTTTTATATCGGCAATTAAGTCAATAATGAAAAACAAAGAAATAACTTTTGATTATTCGACAGTACTTGCTAGCGATGATATTTGGCAGATGAAATGCAATTGTGGTGAGAAAAATTGTAGAAAGATTATAAAAATGTTTAAAAATTTGCCTCTTAAATTAAGGAAAGATTATATAGATCACCAAATAGTACCTAAATATATTCTTGATATAAAATAAATGTTTTATATATTAACGGTTTTATTGTTACGTCTAGATATTATTATATAAACAACAATACTATTCATAACTAGATACTCTATTGGAAATAGAACTGTTAGAATATTAAAATTACTAAGTGCAATAATCGCAATAACTGCTTTAACACTACCAATAGCCCACGGTAAATACACCTCGCTACTTGGATCTCGCCAAGTTTTTCTAATGGTTGGGAAATATCCAAACATATCAATAATAACAGCAATTATGACGGACCAAAAAGGATCCTTTAGAACTATCCATGGAATTATAGAAATAAGTGCTGCGACAAGAAATATTGTATCAATCTGTTTAATATCTTTCGTACCATATTTGAAACTTAGTAGAAAAATTACTACACTTGTAAACCCTGTAAAGCCAATAACCCATGCACCAATACCACCACCAGAAGTGAGTGAACCTAGAAATGCAATTATAGTGACAATAGACCAAATAATATTAGTGTATAGATGAGGCTTTGTTTTCCCTTTAAAAATACCAACTATGTATATTCCCGTACCAACAACAGAAAGGATGACACCAACTAAGGTAAGAAGTAGTTGCATATTGTACATAGTTGCATTCTACATCTTTTTATCTTTAAAACCAAAATAATATACGAGATTTTCTTTAGAAGATAATTATGATATACTTTTTTTATGAAGAAAAAACTTGTAGGGAAGAGCTCCATAGAAGAATCTTTAACATTTGATGATGTTCTCGTAATTCCACGCTATGGCGACATTCACCCTCGTGAAGTATCTACTCGCACTCGCTTAACTAACAAAATTACTTTAAATATCCCCATCATTTCAGCAGCTATGGATACAGTGACCGAATCACATTTGGCTGTCGCTATCGCTCAGTGTGGTGGTATAGGCATTATTCACAAGAACATGCCGCTTACTAGGCAGGTAGAGCAAGTAAAGCTTGTGAAGCGCTCAGAGAATAGTATTATCCAAGACCCTTATACACTAGGTCCTGATGCAACACTTAAAGAAGCGACGACTCTCATGAAAGAAAAGGGAATTAGCGGTGTACCTATTATAGAGGAGGGTGGCAAGCTCGTTGGCATAGTGACTAGTCGCGACTTACGTTCTGTTACTGATATGTCAAAGAAACTGAGTGATATCATGACATGTGACCTTGTTACTGCAGATCAGAAGTGCACACTACACCAAGCCAAAGATATACTTTTAAAGAATAAGATAAAGAAGCTACCAATAGTAGATAAAAAGGGTATCCTTGTAGGTCTTATAACATATAAAGATATACAGAAAGAGGAAGCTAATCCAAATGCTTGTAAAGACGAGCGAGGTAGGCTTCGTGTCGGTGCAGCTATAGGAGTAAGTGGAGATGTCATGACTAATGCGAAAGCTTTGATAGGAGCCGGAGTAGATGTACTCGTACTCGATAGTGCTCACGGCCACTCGAAGAATATTATCAATGCTACAAAAAATATTAAGAAACTAGATTCTAAAATTCAAATTATAGTTGGTAACGTTGCTACTGGTGAAGGAGCAGTCGCCCTTGCTCGTGCAGGAGCAGATGCTGTAAAAGTAGGTGTGGGACCTGGATCTATATGCACTACTCGTATCATTGCAGGCATAGGAGTGCCCCAATTCTCTGCCATTATGAATGTAAAGAAAGCCCTAAAGAATGCAAAATATAATATTCCAATTATTGCTGATGGTGGTATACGCTACAGTGGCGACATGGTGAAGGCTTTAGTTGCTGGAGCATCATCTGTGATGATGGGCTCACTTTTCGCAGGGACAGAAGAGTCCCCAGGTGAAGTCGTACTATTCGAAGGACGCAAATTCAAGAGTTATCGTGGTATGGGATCAGTAGAAGCTATGAAAGAAGGCTCTAGTGACAGATATTTTCAGGAAGGTGAATTCGAATCCTCAAAGCTAGTACCTGAAGGTATTGTAGGTATCGTACCATTCAAAGGTACAGTTGCTGAAACTGTGTACCAATACGTAGGAGGACTCCGCTCTGGTATGGGCTATATAGGAGCGCACAAGATAGAAGATATGTGGGGTGCGAAGTTCACAAAGATTACATCAAGTGGTATGAAAGAAAGTCATCCTCATGATGTAACTATTACCAAAGAAGCTCCAAATTATACAAAATAAATTCGCAAAATATGGAAAACAATCAACAGAAAAGGAAAGGTGTCATGGTGATAGTTGGTTTGCAATGGGGTGATGAAGGGAAAGGGAAGTTTATAGACTTCCTTGTCTTATTCCTAAGTAAGTTGCACAAACTCGTAGTCGCTCGCTTCCAAGGAGGATCAAATGCTGGACACTCTATAGAATTCGGTGAAAGGTCTGTGGTGTTCCATGCATTACCTTCCGGCATGCTACAAAAAGATACTCATAACCTTATCGGCGCTGGAGTCAATGTTGATGTAATCTCTATGAAGAAAGAAATAGAAGAAATAGCCGATATAGCTCCATGGTGGAAAGAGAATTTATTCATATCCAAAGAAGCAACAGTGGTAGTCCCTACGGCGAAGCTCATAGACAATGCTCAGGAAGCTCATCGTGGAACAGGGAAGATTGGTACAACAGGCAAAGCCATAGGCCCGACTTACAGCGACTTTTATGGGCGCACAGATGACCTGTCTGTATACGAAGCAGTAAATGAAGATATCTTTAATAAAAGATATGCTGAGATAAAAGCTTCGCATTTAAATACACTCGAGAATAAATATAATTTTAATATAGATGAGCAAGCACTCGCTTTGATGGAAGAAGAATTTTTCAATTGTGTTAAATTCATGCGAACTCTAAACATAGTTTCTTCTCATAACTTTATGGACACATCATTAAGTGGAGGTATGCAAGTACTTGCTGAAGGTGCGCAAGGCACTCTCCTTGATGTTCGCTTCGGTTCTAGACGTGATGTAACATCTTCACATACCACTTCCGCTGGAGCATGTGTAGGACTTGGTATCTCACCACAATCAATAGGCGAAGTTATCGGAATATGCAAAGCATATAGTACGCGTGTAGGTAGTGGGCCTTTCCCGACAGAGATTGGTGGCAAAGAGGCATACGCTTGGTCCGGATCACATAAAAGAGTAGATGAAGAAAACTTCGAATACGATGTGAACGATTCTGATCCACTTCACCAAGAGATAGCACTTCGAACTTTAGGTCGCGAATACGGAGCAACTACTGGCAGACTGCGTCGCTGTGGATGGCTCGACTTACCACTTGTGAAATACGCAGTATCTCTTAACGGTGTCACCAAACTTGGTATTACGAAGCTTGATATCCTAGATACATTAGAAGAAATTCCTGTCTGTATAGGATATGATAATTTCGAGAATGTAGATATGGATAGATTAGGAGAGGTGAGAGGAATTTACAAGAAGCTTCCAGGTTGGAAGACAAGTACTCGCGGTGCTACTTCATATGATGAATTACCAAAGGAAGCAAAAGATTACCTAGAATTTATAGAAAAAGAAGTTGGAGTACCTATAGCATTTATATCTACCGGACCAAAAAGAGACGAGATGATAGAGAAAATTAAATTATCCTAATATATGTCCATAGAAAATCCACAGATAATTATAATTGACTTAGGTTCACAATACACGAGCATCATAGCGCGCGAATTACTGAAGCTCGGATATAAATCTCTAATACTAAAGCCAAATGTTGTGGAAGAATATCTGAAAAGATCAAAACCAAAAGCAATTATTCTCTCTGGCGGAGCATCTAGTGTGTACGATAGTGATGCACCTGTAATATCTGAAGAGATATTTAAAGTAGGCTGCCCGATATTGGGAATATGTTTCGGTATGCAATACCTCGCATACCATTCTGATAAATCTTTAGTATCGGGAGTGGAGCACGGCAAGAAGGAATATGGTCCTATAGAAGTCACACTATCAGAGAGCAACTTATTCCGCGGCTTGAAAGATAAGCTCAAAGTCTGGGCAAGCCATGGCGACATTGTACGCGATGCTCCAGAAGGATTTACAATCATAGCTCGGTCTCCGAATGTTATAGAAGCAATAGAAGATAAAGTAAATAAATTATATGGTGTACAATTCCACCCAGAAGTTACTGACACAGAAGATGATAATCTAATCTTAAAAAATTTTATTACGAATATATGTGAATGCGTTCCCAACTGGGAAGCAAGTGATGTTATAAAGAATATCCAAGATGAAGTATCAGGAATTGTGGGTGGTGGTAAAGTAGCTATTGGTGTATCGGGTGGAGTGGACTCTACTACGCTTGCCGGGTTACTTGCTTCAACTATGGGGAACGATTTATTCCCATTCTTTATAGACACGGGTGCAATGCGACACAATGAAGTAGAGGAGGTGAGAACAATGTGCCAGAATGCAGGCATCAACTTACATATAGTGGATGCTAAAGAACAATTTTTCAATAATATAGGTGATGAGATTGACGCAGAAGAGAAGAGGCGATTATTCAAAGAAACATATCAGCAAATTTTCAAGAAAATTATTAAAGATAATAATATAACTCACATACTCCAGGGTACACTTGCGACTGACTTGATAGAGTCCGGCCACTTAGGTGGTGCTTCGAAAATAAAATCCCACCACAATGTAGGGCTTGATTTCGGAGTCAAAGAAGTCACTCCATTTGCACACTTATTCAAGCATGAAGTGCGTGAGATTGCCCGTAATATCGGACTTGAGAGTGCTATTAGTGAGAGGAAGCCATTCCCAGGCCCCGGACTCTTCGTACGCGTTGTAGGCACATCCGCTACACGTGAACTTATAGACAAAGTAAGACTTGCAGATAGTATAGTGACAGAAATACTAAAGAAAGAACCTTTCTACAAAGAGATATCACAAATAGTTGTTGCGCTCCTTGGAGCTAAAACTGTCGGAGTGCAAGGGGATAGTAGGTCATATAATTACCCAATAGTAGTGCGGACTGTATCATCGACTGACTTTATGACTGTGAAAGGCCTCGAGATACCAAGCGATATTCGTAAATCTATAATTACCGAAGTAACCAAACACGGCTTCAACCGAGTCTTCTTCGATGAAACACCAAAACCTCCAGCTACTACAGAATTGGAATAAAAACTATTTGCCCAAATAGGGTTTTTATGCTACTATCACACCTATGCAAACATTAACCGCAACAAAGCGAAGTAAGACAGATAAGCTTGCAACTGTGCGATCTAACGGCATGGTTCCAAGCGTAGTCTATGGCGCTCGTGTGGAAAACACATCAATTTCCGTATCGAGTGTCGACTTCATAAAAGCTTTAAAAGAAGCCGGCGAGTCAAGTACAATCGAGCTTCTATTAGAAGGCAAGAAAATTGATGTACTTATACATGACGTACAAGTAGATCCTGTGAAAGGATTCCCTGTACACGTAGACTTCCTAGCTGTCGATATGAATAAGGAAATCGAAGTAGCGATAGAACTCGAATTCACAGGTATAGCTCCTGCTGAGAAGGCAGGCTTGGGTTCACTCATGAAAGTTCTTCACACAGTAGAAGTGAAAGCTCTTCCAAAAGATCTTCCTCACACTATCACAGTTGATATATCATCACTTGCTACATTACAAGACCAGATTCACGTCAAAGATATAGTAGCTCCAAAAGGTGTCACTATTCTTACAGATTCTGAAGAAGTAGTGGCCCTAGTTGCTCCAGCAAAGGCAGAGAAAGTAGAAGAAGAAGCTACTCCTGTTGATTTATCTGCAATTGAAGTAGAAAAGAAAGGTAAGAAAGAAGAAGAAGAAGGTGGTGAAGAAACAGAAGCTAAATAATATTATATTTATAAAGAATCCCCACATGGACAATGAGGGGATTTTTTATGCTATAATATGTGTATGGAAAAATTAATCCGATATTTTTTTGTCTTTACATTCATAATCACACTTATCTTTAGTAATAATATATACAATACACAATTTGTTAATGCTGAAAATCAAGCTTTAACTAATGCACAGACTGATAAACAAAGATTAGAAAGAGAATTACAAGAATTAGAAAAAGAAATAGCCCAAAAACAAAAGGAACTAACTGCCCAAAAAGGTCAGTCGACTTCACTATCACGTGATATTGCTATACTTACTAGCCAAATAAGTAAATCAAAGTCAGAAATTAGTGCAAAAACTCTAGTTATCAAGAAACTAGGGGGTGAAATAGATGCAAAAGGTAAGAAAATTGAAGCATTATCCACTAAAATAGAGAGGGAAAAGGAGTCACTTGCTCAGTTAATAAGAAAAGAGAGGCAAATTGAAGACAAGTCTATTATCCATCTAGTTTTATCCCAAGATAATATATCAGACGCATATAGTGATATTAGTAACTTTGCTTCTATTAAAAGAGGTATACAGGAATCTGTCGATGAGATAAACGGGGTAAAGAGACTGACCGAAGCCGAAAGAAAGGATTTAGAAAAGAAGAAGAACGAAGAGACAGATAATAAATACCAATTAGAAGCCGCGAAAGCTAAAGTTGAACTAACCGAAAAGGAAAAGAAGAATGTTCTAACTATAAGTAAGAGTAAAGAGAGTGAGTATCAAAAAGTAATTGACGAAAAGAATAAAAGGAAAGCACAGATACTCTCTGCAATCTTTAACTTAGTTGGTGGTTCACAGCAGATAAACTTCGAGCAAGCTTTAACTTATGCAAAAGAAGCAAGCAAACAATTCAATATCGACCCAGCCTTTTTACTAGCAATACTTACCCAAGAAAGTAATCTCGGGAAGAACGTTGGTCAATGTTACCTCACGGATACAGTTACAGGTAACGGTAAGGGTGCGAACACTGGCAGTGCACAAAAGAGAGTTATGAGCCCAACTCGTGATGTACCAGTATTCCTAAGTATTACAAGTAAACTGGGTCTTGATTACTCAACTACTCGTGTGTCATGCTGGATACCAATGTATCGAAAACAGGACGGATCAGCATACGGCTGGGGTGGAGCCATGGGTCCAGCGCAGTTTATACCTTCTACATGGAAAATGTTCGAGGGGAGGTTGAAATCTGTACTCGGCAGAGAAGCAAGCCCTTGGAACCCAAGAGATGCTTTCTTCGCATCATCTATGTATTTGACTGATTTAGGCGCAGTAGGTAATACTCCGAGTGCTCAGCATAGAGCAGCTTGTAAATACTACGGAACAGGTGGTGCGACATGTGCCTATAGTAATAGTGTGATGAAGCTAAAGATAGGAATACAGAATAATATTGACCTATTGCAGGATTAACATATTCATGATAATATAGCCCAATATGAAGAAAGATATTCACCCAAAATATAACAATAATACACCAGTCACATGCGCATGTGGTTCTACTTTCCCTGTAGGTTCATCTATGGACAAAATGGATGTTGAAATATGTAGTCAATGTCACCCATTCTATACAGGCAATGACAAGATACTAGACACGGCAGGACGTGTAGACCGCTTCAAGAAGCGTGCTTCTGTCGCTAAGACAAAGAAATAAGGTAAAAATACGAATTAGCTCTCTCTTACGGGTCCGGAAATTTCTTACTAGAAATTTCCTCATTGCTTGTGTCGACACACTACGCGAGCCCATCCAGAAAGACTAATTCGTATTTTTTGTTATAATAAATATACTTGTCCCGTAGTAAATTTTTGATTAATAAGATTAGTTATTAAAAAATGTACGAGATGAAAAGGTTGTATAAAGAATTAATTATTATTAAAATTTTACTAACGGATGAACTTCGATTTAGAAGAATTAAAAAAAGATCACAAGACTAGCTACTTCGCCCTAGAATACGAGCGCTTACTTAATGAGGAAAAGAAGGTAAATGACATGGTATCGGATGATCCTTCACTTCGTGATCTTGCCGATGAAGAATTGCAAAATATTAAATTCCAGAAAGAAGCAATAGAGAGGCAACTAGAGGAGATAATGAAAGCAGATGTGGAAGAAGAAGAATTCCCGAATGAAGTCATACTAGAAGCTCGAGCTGGAGCAGGTGGTGATGAAGCTTCACTCTTCGCACTTGAGCTCGTAATGATGTATGAGAGATATGCAGATATGAAAGGCTGGAATAGTAAGCACCTCGATGAATACACTCTAGAGATAAAGGGTAAAGACGTATATAAACTCCTCCGCTACGAAACAGGTGTCCACCGTGTCCAGCGCATACCTGCGACAGAGAAGAATGGCAGAATACATACTTCGACAGCTTCTATTGCTATCCTTCCAATCCGTAAGAAGTCAAAAATAGTTATTAATCCAGCGGATCTCGACATGGAATACTCACGCTCGGGCGGAGCAGGGGGGCAAAATGTGAACAAAGTTGAAACTGCAGTCAGGCTTATACACAAGCCAACAGGCATAGACGTACGCTCAACTTCAGAGCGTAATCAGCTAGGGAACCGCGAGAAAGCTATGAGTATCCTCATAGCCAAGCTTCAAATGATGCAGGACGAGGAAGAAGCAAAGAAGTACTCTGGTGATAGGAAAGCCCAAATAGGTACAGCAGATAGAAGCGAGAAGATACGTACTTATAACTTCCCACAAGACCGAGTCACCGACCACCGTATCAAGCAATCTTGGTCCAATATCCCAGGCATTATGGACGGCAACTTAAATAAAATTATAGACGCCATGCAAGCAGGAGTAGTGGGAGATGAAGAGGAGGAATAACTTTGACACATATTGATATCTATAGTAATGTTTGATTAAACACAAACTGGAACCATTTTTTAAACCAATAAAAAAATTTACTATGAAAGCATTCAACCCAGTAATAGATAGAATTTTGGAAGAATTCTATTTACCTCGAAATTTATCTTCAAATACTTTGTACGATGTGTACGAAATTGTAGCGAAGGATTATTTGGCCATTGCTACAAGTAAAGAGATAGAATTTCTTTACTTAATCGACTTGGGAATTACTGATTTCGAATTTTCGGAATCACAAAATGAGATAGACAGGTACGATGTTCTTCTTGGAGTACAGAATTTTATATATACTATTCTAAACGTAAAAGAGGGGCGAAGGCCTTTATTTACAGAGTTTGCAGGACTGAACAGACAAATGTGTCCACCTATAGAAGTTTTTGAATACCAAGGTTTTTCTGATCCAGTACACATGGCGTATCATGGATAACCAATGGAGGGGAGCATTGAAGGGACTGTTTTTTATACCAGTCCCTTTTTTATTTATTGTTGTATCTTTATAACATCTGTGTTATCATTTTCCCTAGTAGTTGTTACGTTTTGGTTATCAGTTTCATATTCGTGATGTTCAAACATTGAGTATGTAAATGGAATCAGGCTTGGAGCGATTACATTTATAAGCCCCGACCTAGTGTCGGGATCCCGACTTTGGTCGGGATTAGTTAAATTTACAATTTGGTATTCTATGAGTAACAAATTGTAAAGCACATTGTCATATATGGCAAAAAAGTTATATGTCGGAGGTCTTCCTTATAAGACGACTAACGATGAGCTTAAGTCTCTCTTCGAGGCTGCAGGCCCAGTTGCATCAGCAACTATTATTATGGATAAGATGACAGGTCGCTCAAAAGGCTTCGGTTTCGTAGAAATGGAAAACGATGCTGATGCTGCGACAGCTATCTCAATGTTTGATGGTAAAGATTACGAAGGTCGTAACCTTACTGTGAACGAAGCTCGTCCTATGGAAGCTCGCCCAGCTAGTGGTGGTTTCCGTGGAAACAGATAATTATATCTAAACTAAAAACACCTTTTTATAAGGGTGTTTTTAGTTGCAGAATTAGGCTTTTTTTGCTATATTGTCACTGTTGTTTCTAAGTGCACCTGTTTTTCAAGGCTATGCGTGTGTAGTTCAGTGGTAGAACGCTGTCCTGATAAGACAGAGGTCGAAGGTTCGATTCCTTCCACACGCACAATTAAAAAATTGGAATACAATTTTTTAATTTGTAAAGTGTGAACAAGCAAAACCTTTGCTTGTGGGAAGGAATCGAAAGATTGGTTTTATTTGAACAAATAACCAATCACGCGCCGTAGGCGAGATGTCTTTCACTTATGTATGTTTTTCTATTAATATGAACAACAAAGACGACTGGTGGAAGCCAGGTATAATAATATTCACAAAAGTTTCAGCTGCAGTAGCTATACCAATAGTTATCGCACTTTATCTTGGTAAATATTTGGATACTAAATATGATACAGCTCCTTGGATATTCCTCGGACTCACATTCATAGCATTCATCATTTCATTAATCAGTATTTGGAGAAGTTTACAGAATTACATTAGCAAGTTAAAAGAAGAGGAGGAAGCAAAAAGAAATTTAAAATAATATATGAATCAAATTTACACAGAATTAATAAGTATACTAAGTCCAAAAGTAGCAGAGGCAGCAGGAGGTGTACCTCATGTGCCTACATTATACGCTGAGCCTATAGCTCACTTACACTTACCGATCATAGGTGACTTCGCTATAACAAATGCACTTTTTACAAGTTGGATAGTTGTCCTTATTATAATCGCTATTTCTATTGCTATCCGTATATCTATAAAACAAGTTCCAAAAGGTATTCAGAATTTCTTTGAATTTCTAATCGAAGGTGCAGAGAAGCTCTGCGACCAAGTAACAGGTGATAGGAAGATAACGAACAAAGCTTTCCCTATAGTTTTTTCTGTTTTCGTTATAGTACTACTCAATAACTGGATGGGATTAGTGCCTTTAGGCGGTTTTGGTCTTATAGAAATGACTGATAAAGGTGAAGTATTCGTTCCTCTTATACGTAGTGGTACAGCAGATATAAATGGCACATTACCACTCGCAATTCTATCTGTTCTAGGTGCAAACTTGTTCGGAATATTTTCTATAGGTTTATGGAAAACATTCAATAAGTATGTTAACATAAAGGCGCTTGGAGGAATCTTTAAGAAGATAAGGAAGGAACCTACAATTCTTATGACTGCTCCAATCATGTTCGCTGTTGGTTTTCTTGAGCTTATCGGTGAATTCGCAAAGATTGCTTCACTTTCATTCCGTCTTTTCGGAAATGTATTTGCCGGTGAAGTATTGCTTGCTTCTATGGGTGCGATCATCGCTTACTTACTGCCTACACCGTTTCTAATACTTGAGATATTTGTTGGTATTATACAGGCATTCATCTTCGGTATACTTACTCTTGTTTACTACACGATTGCTTCCCAGGACCATGATGAAGATCATGACCACAAGAAGGATCATGTAGAGGAAGAAGGGGAGGCAAAGCTTGCGCAAGCACATTAGGCGCGTTGTAGAAGGAAATTATTTCTGTAAATAAATTTTGTTTATAGAAATAATTTCCTTCGGATAAAAGTCGGAAATTTATTATTAATTAATACATATAAAATAGTATGGAAATCTCAACTCTTGCAAAGGCAATTGCTATCGGACTTGGTTCAATTGCTCCTGCTATCGCTATTGGTATGATAGGTTCAAAAGCTATGGAAGCGATCGGTCGCAACCCAGAAGCTTCAGGAAAAGTTTTCGTTCCTATGCTTATCGCATCAGCTTTCGCTGAAGCTATTGCTATTTACGCTCTAGTTATTGCGTTTTCAATCAAGTAATATTTTTGACGAATAATACTAGTAATTAGATCTCTATCTCTAGTTACTAGAAATTAGTTGTTAATAATTTATTAATTTTAATTAAGTATTTATGGATTCATTTATAGAAACATTTCACATAGATTGGAAGATCATAATCGCTCAAGCGATTAACTTCGGAGTTGTATTGGTTATATTTTATTTATTTGCATTAAAGCCATTAAAGAAGGTCATGTCAGAGAGATCAGCTCGCATAGAGAAGGGTCTTGTCGATGCGAAGCACAGCTCTGAAATGCTTGCTCTTACGCAGAAGGAGGCAGATGAGATAGTCTCTAAAGCTCGCCTCGATGCACATGATATATGGAAGGAAGCAAAAGACCAAGCAGAAACAAAGAGGAATGAAATGATAGATGAAGCAAGAGTGGAAGTCCAGGCCATGATTACAAGTACAAAGAGAGTACTCGAGGATGAGAAAGTGAAAATAATAGACGAAGCGAAGAAAGAAATAGTTTCTTTGGTTGTTCGTGCTACAGAAAAGCTACTAGAAGACGATGAAGTAGATCACACTTTCGTAAAGAAACAATTAAAACACATTGATCAAGCTTAATTAATATTATTATGACCAAATTATCAACCAAAAAAATTGCTCAAGCTATATTCGAAGCTTCGCAGGAACGAGAAGGCAAAGACCTCGATATAGTCATTAAGACTACAGCCGAATTCCTAACTGAGAAAAAAATGGTAGGCAAGTCGCCGGAAATACTTCAGCACTTAGAGAAGATGATCGATGAGAAAGAGGGAATCATCCGAGCTCACATAGAAACGGCCCATCACCTGGACAAAGAAACAGTAGATTTACTAAAGAAGCATTTGATAAAGAGATATAAAGCCAAAGACATCAAGATGGAAATAGTCGAGAATAAGGATCATATTGGTGGCATAAAGATACAAGTTAATGATGAAGTTATCAACCTGACTATTGCGAAGCGATTACATCAATTAGAGAATTACTTAAATTCACAAGCATAAATTATATGATAAAAAACGACATTATAGAAAAATTAAAGAAACAAATAGAGAAGTTCAGCATTGAAGTGAAAGCTGAGAAAGTTGGTTATGTGCTTGAAGTTTTCGATGGTATCGCAAAAGTATCTGGACTTTCTGATCTTAAAGCATCTGAAATGGTGACTTTCGCTTCAGGTGCAACAGGTGTGGCACTTAACCTTGATGAAGATTCAGTCGGTGTTATTATCCTTGGAGGATTCTCATCTATTAAAGAAGGCGAGGAAGTTCGCGCAACAGGGAACATCCTTTCTGTACCAGTAAGTGATTCTCAAATCGGTAGAGTATTAAATGCTATCGGTGAACCTATCGACGGTAAGGGTAAAGTTGCTTCTACAAAGTTATATCCTATCGAGCGCGTCGCTTCAGGTGTGATGAGTCGTCAGAGTGTGGACCAGCCAGTACAGACTGGTATTAAAGCTATCGATGCCATCATTCCTATCGGTCGTGGACAACGTGAGCTTATCATCGGTGACAGACAGACAGGTAAGACTGCTATTGCTATCGATGCAATATTGAACCAGAAAGGCCAGAATATGATCTGTGTGTATGTATCTATCGGTCAGAAAGACTCCAAGCTTCGCAAACTTCAAACAAGGCTTGAGGAAGGTGGCGCTATGGATTACACAGTCATCGTATCTGCAGGTAGTTCAGAAGCTGCTGCTCTATCATACATTGCTCCATATACAGGTGTGTCTATTGCTGAGTACTTCATGGATCAAGGTAAGGACGTACTTATAATCTATGATGATTTATCCAAGCACGCTGTAGCTTACCGCGAGATCTCACTTCTACTTCGTCGTCCTCCAGGCCGTGAAGCTTACCCAGGTGACGTGTTCTACTTGCACTCACGTTTACTCGAGCGTGCATGTAGGAAGAATAAAGATTACGGTGGTGGATCTATCACAGCTCTCCCTATTATCGAGACACAAGGTGGAGACATCTCTGCATATATTCCGACAAACGTCATCTCTATTACAGACGGACAGATATTCCTTGAAACGGATCTATTCTACAAAGGTATTCGCCCAGCTGTGAACGTCGGTAACTCTGTATCACGTGTGGGAGGTAGTGCTCAGATAAAGGCCATGAAGAAAGTCGCAGGAACACTGAAGCTTGACCTTGCGCAGTTCCGTGAACTTGAAGCTTTCTCTCAATTCGGCTCAGATCTAGATGACGCTACAAAGCGCCAGCTTGAACGTGGTAAACGTGCAGTGGAAGTGCTGAAGCAACCTCAATACTCTCCAGTAAATACCATTCGCCAGATAGTCACTCTATATGCACTTACAAAAGGCTATATGGACACTGTGCCAGTAGATAAAGTGAAGCAATTCGAAATAGAGCTTGGTGACTACACAGAGCAACATGCAGAAGATTTCTACAAAGATGTCATGGAGAAGAAAATGTGGACAGATGAGAGCGAAGCAACACTCAAACAAGCAATGGAAGAGTTTGTAAAGGAGTTTGTGAAATAAATATGGAATACGTACAGGAACAAACAAATAAAAAAGATACATTAATGCTTTTTATAATTTTATTTTTAGAAATTGTAATGTATTTTTTTGTTATGAAAAATATTAGAGGGGGGTGGAGATTAGATATTATGATTGGATTTGGATTATTTTGGTTTCCTGGTTTAATAATATCGATTTGGGGTATAAATAAAAGTAAAAAAATTATTAAAATAAAAAAAAGTATAATTGCTACTTTTACTTTAATAATGAGTATTTTTAGTTTACCTGTACCTGGTATATTTATTGCTTTGACCTTATCAAGCTTTGTTGAAGGAAAAATAGAAGATGCAAAAGATTTTTTCGTAATAACTTTAGTATTTTGTATTTTAATAATAGGTGGAGTTATATTAATTTCTAACTTAATACATGATAAAATAGTAAAAAAATAAATTAATTTTATGGCAGGAACAAAAGAAATTAAAAGAAGAATAAAGAGTGTGAAGAACACAAAGAAGATCACGAAAGCCATGGAGCTCGTGGCAGCTTCAAAGATGAAGCGTGCAGTGAATGCGACTCTTTCTTCACGTCTATATGCTAGGTACTCTTGGGACCTCTTAACTTCCTTGTCTGAGAAGTTGGGCGACATGCATCATCCATACTTCGAGCATCCAGAGCCACAGAAGGGCAAAGCCCCTCGTGAGCTTCTTGTGCTTGTTACTTCCAACCGCGGCCTTTGTGGATCATATAATTCCCAAGCTATCAAGAAAGCTATCCTTGCTATCAAGGAATCAACCCTCACAGAAACCACTCCAAATACCAAAATCGATATCATAACCGTAGGCAAGAAAGGCGACAATGCCATGCGTAGACTAGGCCAGGATATTATAGCCACATTCATAGAGATACCAGACAATGCATCACTACTAGACATCCGCCCTCTATCTGAGCTTATTACTCGCAAATTCAAAGATGGCGAATACCAGAAAATCAAAGTTATCTATACCGACTTCGTATCAGCACTCACACAGAAGTCGAACACAAGGCAGTTACTGCCTATCAGTAGGACAGATGTGAAGAAGTTAATAGAAGAACTAGGTAAAGATAATTCTGCAAAGGCTCCACTTGCAGAGAAGGAGGATACAGAATACATCTTCGAAGGAGATATTCATACACTGATAGAGAGCCTAGCCGAGAAGCTCGTACGCATGCAAGTTTACCAGATGATTCTAGAATCGAATGCGAGTGAACAGTCCGCCAGAATGCTTGCGATGAAGAATGCTAGTGAAGCTGCCGGAGAGATGATAGATGACCTGACTCTAGTCTTCAACAAGGCTCGTCAGGCAAGTATCACCCAAGAAATATCAGAAATAAGTGCCGGTATGGCAAGTGTGAGTTAAATTTTATTATTAAACATTATCAAATTATTATGAAAGGAAAAATAAAAAAAGTTATAGGGCCGGTCGTAGATGTGGAGTTTGAAGGAAACTTACCAGCTGTTTACAATGCGCTTACTGTTACAAATGGTGAGAAAGTTCTAGTCCTCGAAGTAGAACAGCACGTAGGTGGGAACGTAGTTCGTACAGTAGCTATGGATACAACAGATGGACTTGCTCGTGGTATGGAAGTCACAGACACAGGTAAGCCAATATCAGTTCCAGTAGGTACTGACACTCTAGGACGTATATTTAACGTCTTGGGTGAAGTTATTGACGATGGCAAGCAAGTAGCGACAGTAGAGCGCTCTTCTATCCACCGCGAAGCACCTAGCTACGTATCCCAAGCTACTAAAGTAGAAATACTTGAGACTGGTATCAAAGTCATCGACCTTATATGTCCAGTATTAAAGGGGGGTAAAGTTGGACTATTCGGAGGTGCAGGAGTGGGGAAGACAGTGGTCATCCAAGAGCTCATACACAACATCGCATCAAATCATGGAGGCTACTCAGTATTCGCAGGTGTGGGTGAGCGTACTCGTGAAGGTAACGACCTATATCATGAAATGAAGGAATCCGGAGTGCTACCAAAGGTAGCCATGGTCTTCGGTCAGATGAATGAGCCACCAGGTGCTCGTCTACGCGTTGCTCTCTCTGGGCTTACTATGGCGGAATACTTCCGCGACAAAGAAGGTAAAAATGTACTATTCTTCATCGACAACATTTTCCGCTTCACACAAGCAGGTTCTGAAGTATCAGCTTTGCTTGGACGTATTCCATCTGCTGTGGGTTACCAGCCAACGCTAGCAACAGAAATGGGAAACTTACAAGAACGTATTACATCTACTGACAAAGGTTCAGTTACATCAGTGCAGGCCGTCTATGTGCCAGCCGATGACCTTACAGACCCAGCTCCAGCTACTACATTCTCTCACCTCGACTCTACTGTGGTGCTAAACCGTTCACTTTCTGAAATAGGTATTTACCCAGCTGTTGATCCACTAGACTCTTCTTCTACAATTCTTGATCCGAACATTGTAGGTAAGGAGCACTATGAAGTCGCTCGTGAAGTCCAGCGCGTGTTACAACGCTATAAAGATTTGCAAGACATTATCGCAATCCTCGGTATGGAAGAACTTTCTGATGAAGACCGCGACTTAGTTTCCCGTGCTCGTAAGATACAGAAGTTCCTTTCACAGCCATTCTTCGTAGCTGAACAGTTCACAGGTGCAGAAGGAAAGTATGTCCCATTATCAGAGACAATTCGTTCTTTCCGCGAGATACTTGATGGTAAGCACGATGACAAGCCAGAAGGAGAATTCTACATGAAGGGTGCAATATAAAAAATTACTAATTACGAATTAAGAATTACGAATGAGTAAACAATTAAAACTTAAAATAGTCACACCAGAGAAGCTCATACTTGAAGAAGAAGTTGACCAAGTTACTATTCCTACTACGGAAGGTGAGCTTACTATCCTACCGGATCATATACCGCTAATTGCAAGTCTATCCTCTGGCGACATTGTAGCCTTATCAAAAGGTGAGTTTGTGCCGATGGCTGTAGCAGGTGGATTCATAGAAGTGAATAAAGTAGATAACAAAACAGAAGTTGCAATCCTGGCCGACTTTGCTGAACACATCAAAGACATAACAGATCAAGCTATAGCGGAAGCAGAAACGAAAGCGAAAGAACTCAAGCACCTAGCGGACAATAAGGGCGTAGTTGACTTCGAGTACTTCGAAGCAGAACTCGAGCGCTCACTTACTCGTGTGAAGATTGCGGATAAGTGGAGGAAGAAGAAATACAGACGCTAAAAAACGCCGTTTGTTATTACAACAAGACGGGCGTTACCATACAGCTAAGATAAACACACTTAGAATTAACGCACTAATCATAGATATTGCTGTGGTTGCCCAGAGCTCATTATCATATGTTAGTGGAAAATCTTTGCTCGAAATCTCTTTTGACATCTCGATCATATTGGGGACAATCCGCAATGCTGATATAAATGCCATGAGAGATCCATATACTACAAGGAAAACTACTCTGAAGTAAATGTGGTTATCAAGGAGTGTACTCATGATGATGTATGGAATCACCATAAGTAAGACAAGAAATATCAATGTCCCCTTTATCCAGCTTATTATTATTTTTTGATTCTTTTTAAGGAAAATAATAAGCAGTGCTGTAGTAAAGTAAAAAATTACCTCAACTAGAGCAAGGAACACCGAGATATTTGATGCCACCCTTTCTTTTATTTTTTGGATGTTCATAAAATTAGATTTTATGAATTAGATTTATCTTTTTTATATACCTATCCACAATACAAGTCAAGGAAATTGTCATTTTCTTATTAAAAATGTATATTTATAAATATGACCGATAAGTACAAAATAATACTATTCTACAAATACGCCCATATAGACAATCCGAAAGCACTTCGAGATGCTCAATTTGACCTATGTAAGAGGCTTAGTATGAAAGGCCGTATGATTATAGCCCATGAGGGTATCAATGGCACTTTCGAGGGCCGAGATGAGGCTTGTAACGAATATATGGACTATATGAAGGCCGATAGTCGCTTTGCCGATATACACTGGAAGGTAAGTAATGGCACAGAAGACGGCACAGCATTCCCTAGGCTTTCTGTGAAAGTCCGTAAAGAGATCGTGTCTCTTCATCTAGGTGATGAAGCTGATATCGACCCGAACCAAATTACAGGCGTACATTTGAAGCCAGAGGATTTGCACAAATGGTATGAAGAAGGGAGAAAGTTCCACATCGTGGACATGCGTAATGACTACGAGCTTCGTGTGGGTAAATTCGAAGGTACAGTATTCCCAGATTTGAATAATTTCCGCGACTTAAAACAGAATCTAAAAAAGATCGAGGATCTGAAAGATACGACAGTGCTCACAGTATGCACTGGTGGAGTCCGTTGCGAGAAGGCTTCCGGCCTACTTGTCCGCGAAGGGTTCAAAGATGTATACCAACTCGATGGGGGAATAGTAAGCTATATGGAGAAGTACCCCGGCCAAGATTTCAAAGGTTCACTCTATGTATTCGACAAGCGTATAGTTATGAACTTCGATGATCCTACTAATCATGAAGTAATAGGGAAGTGTAGTAAATGTAATACTCCAAGCGAGCACTATGTAAACTGTGCGAACCTTATGTGTCATGATCACTTCATCTGCTGTGAGAGTTGCCTCAAAACAAATGCAGAAGATCATCCACCATACGGCGAGGCTTATTGTAATACTTGGTGCATTATCAAGTGGAAATTCTACCAACTTAAGAAAAATTTAAAGAAAAACCTAGTACTAAAGTAAGTTTGACAGAATATAGTAATTGTTTTATAGAATAGAACTGTGGATAACTCACTATCTAAAATCTAGAATAAGAGTAATATATGTAATGAGTCTCGTAAGTATGATGGATATGACAGTAATGGATTATCTTCAATAGCAATATTGATAGCACTTGTGAGTCTCATAAAGAAAACCGCCATTCATTTGGGGGCTTTTTTTATGCCAATTTTAAAAGTAATGTTATAATAAAAATATTAATAAGCTAACAAATTAAACTATATGTTTTTAATTATCTTGGGTATTATTGTTTTCATTATTTTAATAAGTATCCGTCAGATTAATCAATACGAAAAGGGTATTCGGTTTACTTTTGGTAAATTCTCTTCAGTAATGGAGCCGGGTTGGAGGCTAGTACTCCCCGTCATTCAAGGTTACCAAAGAGTAGATATCAGAGTAAAAGCTGTAGATGTGCCTGACCAAAATGCAATAACTCGTGACAATGTATCAGTCCGAGTAAATGCAGTTATCTATTACAAAGTTAGTGATGCTCCGAAAGCCATAATTGAAGTAGAGGATTTTAAATACGCCATATCTCAATACGCACAAACTACAATGCGAAACATCGTAGGTGAAGTCACTCTTGATGAATTACTTTCAAGTCGCGATAAAATTGCAGATAGAATTAGAGAGATAGTCGACCTAGAAACTGATGCTTGGGGACTCAAAGTGAACAATGTTGAATTAAAAGATGTTAGTCTTCCACCTGAAATGGAAAGAACAATAGGTAAGCAGGCTGAAGCCGAAAGGGAGAAGAGGGCAGTCATCATCAACTCAGAAGGTGAGCTTGCTGCATCTCAGAATATTGCACAAGCCGCCGCAATGCTCTCTGCAACCCCTGGAGCTCTTCACCTACGCACTCTTCAGTCCATAAATGACATGTCTTCAGATCAATCAAATACTGTTGTCTACATGATACCAATAGAAGCCCTAAGAGCACTTGAGGGGATAGCAAAAAACAAAATATAGAGTTATCCACAGTTTTCTCTTGACTGTGAACGAGCGTTCACATATACTATACGTATAGTCGATTAATATATAATTAATCAAAAATACATAATAAATATATGAACAGAGAACAATACGTAAAAATAATAGAAAGGGAATTACACAATCTAAGCAAAAGAATAGACATGAAGATACTCCAAGGCATAGAGTATAAGAAGGAGGCACGCGAACACAAACTCCTTCAGAAGAAAATGATCCAGCACTCACGCAAAAGCTTCTTCAGTAAGTTCTCTATGGCAGTGCCACAATTCTTAACATTCTTTTAATATATGGAAAGAAATTCTACAGAATACAAAAACAAATTACAATCTTTCTATTCTCGCGAGAAGCGCATGCCCACATACACTGAGATGATGAAGCTTTTCGGCTTCAAGTCGAAGAATGCTGTCGCTCGTCTTGTAGATAAATTCATAGATGCTGGTCTAGTTGCCAAGGATCACTTAGGCCGACTTATAGCAAGTGATTCATTCAATAGTATCCCACTCCTAGGATCTGTAAAGGCAGGATTTCCAGCTGATGTAAGTGAAGAATCTCGCGACACAGTGAACCTTGATGAGTACTTAGTTACGAAGAAGAGCAATACTTATATGCTTGAAGTTGATGGCGACTCTATGATAGGCGCCTACATAGCAGATGGTGACATGGTCCTAGTGGAAAAGACGAATACAGCAAAAGACGGACAGATAGTTATCGCCGATGTAGATGGAGAGTTCACCATGAAATACTTCCGTAAAGAGGGCGAGAAAGTATGGCTCGAGCCTGCCAACAAAGATTTCCATAATATACACCCGACAACATACCTAACCATTACCGCTGTAGTAAAAGCCGTCATTCGAAAATACTAATGCTATAATAGTTCTATGACTCAAGAGCAAGCACTTGCCATAATGAAAACTGGAGTAAATATTTATCTCACAGGCTCTGCTGGAAGTGGCAAAACATATCTACTCAATCAATATATATCTTATCTGAAGGATCACGATATCCCCGTGGCTATTACTGCATCTACTGGTATAGCAGCTACTCATATGAACGGCATGACTATTCATGGCTGGGCGGGTATTGGCATAAAGGATCATATGGATGAGCATGACATTGAGCTCCTAGAAGAGAAGCAGTACTTATGGAAGCGCTTTGATAAAGCACGCGTACTTATTATAGACGAAGTATCCATGCTCCATGCACACAGGCTCGATATGGTAGAGCGTGTTTGTAGAAGATTCAAGAGGAGCGATAAACCATTCGGTGGCCTACAAGTTATTCTCTCAGGCGATTTCTTCCAACTACCTCCTATTTCTAAATATATTAAGCAAGATGAAGAAGATGGGGAGAAAACGGAAATAAAAGACATGGTCATCTACAGTGAAGCATGGCGTATTATGAACCCTGCAGTATGCTATCTTACCGAGCAACATCGCCAAGAAGATGAAGTGCTAACCAATATATTAAATGCTATACGCGATAACTCTATAGATGAGGGACACTACGACACGCTTTCACAATGTATGAATACTAATCTAGGGGAAGGTATCCGCCCGACGAAACTCTACACCCATAATATGAATGTAGACACAGAGAATGGCCTAGAACTTAAAGCAATTGAAAGTGAAGCTATTAGGTACAAGATGACTTCTACAGGACCAGATGCACTAGTTGATATACTGAAGAAGAGCTGTCTCGCACACGAAGAACTCTATCTGAAAATAGGAGCCGAGGTAATGTGCATCAAGAATAACTTCGAAGAAGGCTATGTAAATGGTACTCGTGGAAAAGTTATTGATTTCTTACCTACAGACAACACACCTATTATCAAGCTTTATAATGGAAAGATCATTCATGCCAAGCCTGACACCTGGGCAATAGAAGAAGACGGTAGAGTGAAAGCTTCCATAAGTCAGCTCCCAATACGCCTTGCATGGGCTATAACAATACACAAGAGCCAAGGAATGTCTCTTGATAATGCCGAGATGGATCTATCTCGTACTTTTGCTTATGGTATGGGCTACGTAGCATTATCACGAGTACGAACACTTAAGGGGATAAAATTAATAGGTTTTAATCCTGAAGCGCTTCGAGTTGATCCCAAGGTATTAGAATTTGATAAAGATTTACGAAAAGAGAGTTCCGAGCACGAGAAGCTTTTCGGCAAACTAAGCAAGAATGAACAAGACAAAATGGAAATTGATTTCATTATGCGCATGGGTGGAAGTATTAAAAAAGGGGTGAAGAGTAGGGTTGTAGAGAACAAGAAAGTATCTACAATAGAAATAACCAAAGAACTATTAGAACAAGGGAAGAATATAGCGAGCATTGCAAAGGAGCGTAATCTAACGAAAGGCACTATCACTCACCACATAGAGCAGATTATTACTGAGTACCCAGAGACTATTATCACTCACATCAGACCAAAGCAGGCTCACATAGACCTAGTAAAAAAGGTAAATAATAAATTAAAGGGAGATGAAGCAGGGAAGTTATCTCCAATAAAAACTATATTAGAAAAGCAGGGTCACAAACTGACTTTCGAAGATATAAGACTAGCTAAGCTTTTTATTTAAAAATCCCCTAATCTAAAAATTTATGGTATAATTATGCTATTAGTAATAATAACTAGAATTAATATATGGCTGAACTTAAAGCATTATGTATGAAGTGTCGCGATGATAAGAATAAACCTACTATGCAAGTAATGAAAGACCCAAAGATAGAAGAGAAGAATAATAGATACTCAGCAAAGGGTCAGTGTAGTGTTTGTGGAGGGAATATGTTCAAATTCATGTCTAAAGTAGACGCTGAAGCAATGAAATAAGAAGAAGAAATGAAAATTACATCCTCTAAATTCATAAAAGGAGTAGTCGGGGATGATCCTATACTAGGAGATGGTATCCCTCAAATCGCTTTTATAGGCCGATCTAATGTGGGTAAATCTAGTCTTATAAATACTATTACAAATAGTAAAATTTCTCGGACTAGTTCCTACCCGGGGAGTACCCAAGAAATAAACATCTTTCTTATAAATGATTCACATTACCTGGTAGATTTACCAGGTTATGGTTTTGCTCGTGCGTCGGGTAGTGGACGCGAGAAGATAGGTGAACTCATAGATTCCTATTTATTTAATTCAATTTATAACCAAGCAAAAGTAGTTCTTATTATCGATGCGAATGTAGGTATGACAGATAGGGACATAACTATGTTTAAGGAATTAAAAAAGCATCATAAGAACTTCATCATAGTAGCAAGCAAAATAGATAAGATGACCCAAAAGGAATACCATAAAAAAATAGGTGAGATAAATGCTCTAATAGGGACACATGTATTAGTCCCTTTCTCTTCCAAAAAAAGAGTAGGTTTAGAGGCACTTATAGATGAGATTTTCAGTTAGCAGTAATTAGCGCTTCTTTTCTCGCCAATCGTACTCTTCATCTTCATCATCTGTTTTATCTACAATTGGAGTACCACAATTTGCACACATAGTATCATAAGAGCGTAGCCCACATCTTGCACATATTGGTTCTTTGGTCTTTTCTTCTTGTTCTAGTTCTTCATCCATATATATGTATTATAGCAAAATATTTAAAGATTGAAATATCACTTTTAGAGGTATATAATGTAAGCATAAATGAAAAAATATATTAAAAATTTCGACCAACTAGCTGTAACAGATGAACGCACCCATATCTTAAATATTATAGAAGCGGGCTATGAAGCCATAGATACTAATAAAATAATTAATGATAATTTAAAATTTAAAGATAATATACTAACTATCAAGAATCAGGTTTTTAATTTAGATAACTATGATCACATATATCTTATAGGTTTCGGTAAAGCTTCATCTGTAGCAGTAAATGCAGTAGAGAGTATATTGGGTGATAAAATCACAGGGGGTATAGTAATGGATAAAAAGTTGGGTGAATGTAAATATGTGAAGCAATTCGTTTGTACCCATCCTCGTCCTTCCGTAGATAATATTAAGCCTTCCGAAGAATTAGCAACTTTAGCTAAAAAGCTAGATGCTAAGGATCTTGCTATTGTTATCGTATCAGGTGGTGGTTCTTCAATGTTATGCTATCCCGAATTAGAGTATAAACAAGGAATTACACTCTTTGATGAATTCTTACAATCTGGTGGTGATATTTCCGAATTAAATACTATCCGAAAGCACCTTTCTCAATTAAAGGGTGGGGGTTTAGCAAAGCTTCTATATCCAGCAACAGTAGCATCACTCATATTCTGTGATGTTCCAGGAGATAAGTTTGCAGAAGTCGCGTCCGGTCCTACGTACAAAGATACATCAACAGTTGAAGAAGTAATTGATATACTATACAAATATAAATTATCTGCTGATTTGATACTAAATGAAACACCTAAAGAAGATAAGTATTTCGAAAAAGTACACAACATACCACTAGTAACAAACAGTCATGCACTCATAGGTATGAGAACGAAGGCCGAAGAAATTGGTTATAAAGTTATCGATGTGGGTGCGGATTTATACCAAGACGTTGATACTATAATAGATAATTTTTTAGAGAAAGCAGAACCGCACTCCGTAGTTATAGGGGCAGGAGAACCCTCAGTCATAGTAAAGGGTCCTCGTGGTATTACGGGTAGATGCCAACACGCAACTATTAAATCTTTAAATAAAATAAAAGATAACGACATATTCTGCTCCTTTGCTTCTGATGGAATAGATAATCTATCTATATCTGCTGGCGCACTCGCAGATAAAATTACACAAGGCAAAATTAATGATAAGAATTTATCAATAGAAAAAAATATTGAAGATAATACTATTGATGAGTTTTTTACAGAAATTAATGAACAAATTATAACTGGCGAAACAGGTAGTAATGTCTCTGATGTTATTATCTTATTACGTAAATAATATGAACAATAAAATCACAAACATAGTAGCCAAAGAGATCCTAGACTCAAGGAATAATCCTACACTTGAAGTCAGTGTATTTATAGATGAAGCAATAGGTACTTTCTCAGTCCCTTCAGGAGCAAGTACAGGCATGTACGAGGCATTTGAGCTCCGAGATGGAGATAATGGTAAAAGTGGTATAGGAATGGCTATCAATGCTATAAATGACACAATTTTGCCTGCTTTAATAGGTATAGACATACATAACCAACAACTTATCGACAAAACTATGATTGACCTGGATGGAACAGTACAGAAGAAGAATTTAGGTGGGAACAGTATGATCGGAGTCAGTATCGCATGTGCTAAAGCTGCTGCTAAAATAAATAATCAAGAATTATACGAATATCTAAGAACGTTCTCCGACATACAACCTACAGGCAATAAACCTTTTTTATATTTTAATCTTATAAATGGAGGCAAACATGCTTCATCAAAGCTAGCATTCCAGGAATACCATATAGTTCCCCAAGGAGATACCATAAAAGAAAATACTGAAATGTGTAAAAAAATTCAATCCGCATTAGATGACATAATAATTAAAGAATACGGAAGCTTACCTATAAAAGGTGATGAAGGTGGGTTTGCACTACAAGAAAGTCATGTTATTAAGCCTCTTTCACTCCTTAAAAATGCTGTGGATTCCATTGGCTTAACAGATAGAGTAAAGTTTGCATTAGATGTAGCAGCGAGTTCCTTCTATAACAAAGAAACAAGATTATATAACTTTGACGATAGAACATGGACGAATGAAGAGATGATAGATCTTTATGAAAAGATAGTAAATGATTACCCCATGATATCCATCGAGGATCCTTTCGATGAAGAAGATTACGAGAGTTTTAGTAAATTACAAAAAATAATACCAGATGTAAAATTAATAGGGGATGATTTAACTGTAACAAATGTAGATCGATTATCTAAGGCAATCGAAAAGGAAAGCATAAAAGGTATTATTATAAAGCCGAATCAAATAGGCACCTTAACAGAAACATTAAATACTATATCTCTTGCGTATAAAAATAAGATTGATTGTATTGTGAGTCATAGGAGTGGTGAAACGATGGATGACTTTATAGCAGATCTTGCATATGCATTCGGATGTTTTGGAATAAAGGCTGGTGCATTAGGACCCAAAGAAAGAGATGTAAAATATAATCGTCTTATTAACATAGAAAAACAATAATATGGAAACAAAAACAAAAATCATAGCAACCATTGGACCAGCAAGTAGCAAAGAAGAAGTGCTTTCAGAACTTATAAGCCATATAGACATAGCACGTCTAAACTTTTCTTGGGGTACTCACGAAGAACACCTAGATTTTATTAGAAAAATAAGAGATGAAGCGAGTAAAAAAGATGTAAATGTTTCTATAATTCAAGACTTATCGGGACCACGGGTGCAAGATGGTGCGGGGCATCATTTCGGTGGTGCTGTAGAAGTTATTACAGAAAAAGATAAGGATGATTTAATATTCGGAGTACAAAATTCAGTCGATTATATCGCATTATCTTTTGTAGGACACAGAGATGATATTATAAAATTAAGATCTCTAATAAAAGAGAATGGCGGTAACCAAAAAATAATCGCAAAGGTAGAGAGAAAGGAGGCAGTAGAAAACCTTATTGGCATCATAGAAGAAGCAGATGGCATCATGATTGCCCGTGGAGATTTAGGGAACGAATTTCCATTAGAGAAAATACCCTTTGTTCAACATCATATAATAGTAGAAACAAAGAAAAGAAATAAGATGGTTATCGTTGCCACACAAATGCTTTTATCTATGGTAGAGAATCCCACTCCCACCAGAGCTGAGGTTTCTGATGTAGCTTATGCCATACTAGATGGAGCAGACGGTATAATGCTTTCGGAGGAATCAGCTATTGGTAAATACCCGCTTGAAGCAGTCCAAATGATGGAAAGAATTGCACAAGTAGCCGAGATTCATCGTAATAGTACAATAATAGGTTAATTAAATAAATATATGAATAAAAAAATTTACATAACTAGAAGAATCCCAAATATTGGACTAGAGTTACTAAAGAAAGAAGATATCAGCTTTGATATGGGTAAAAGTAAAGTGTCTCCGAATAAAAAGCAATTGATTAAAATATTAAAAAAAGGTAAGTATGATGGTGTAATATCGTTCCTAACAGATACTATAGATAAAGAAGTTATGGATTCATGCCCTAGCATAAAAGTCTTTGCTAATTTTTCTGTAGGTTTTAATAATGTTAATATAGAAGAAGCAAAGAAGAATGGCATAGAAGTATCCAATACTCCAGGCACATCAGGTCTAGCCGTGGCAGAGCACGCTGTGGCTCTTATGTTTGCTCTTACTACTCGCATTGTAGAGGGCGACAAATTTGTCAGAAGTGGCAAGTATAAAGGGTGGGATCCAGAGCTCTTAATTGGTACAGATATGAAAGGTAAAACCATCGGACTAATAGGGGTAGGGGATATAGGTTCTCAAGTAGCGGGTATGCTACATCATGGATTCGGTGCACAAATCCTTTACAGTGACATAAATCAAAATATTCTGCTTGAGAAAAATACAAATGCAATTAAGAAAGAAACTGCTGATATATTAAAAGAAGCAGACATTATATCTCTTCATGTTCCACTTCTACCTAGCACTACACATCTTATAAACAAGAAGACTTTATCAACAATGAAAAAGAGTGCTATTCTTATAAACACATCTCGTGGCCCTGTCATAAATGAGAATGACTTGGTAGATGCTCTAAAGAAGAAGACGATAGCGGGTGCAGGGCTTGATGTATATGAATTTGAGCCAAAATTAGCTAAAGGACTATCGAAGCTTCCAAATGTAGTACTGACTCCTCACATAGCATCTGCACGTGATACTGCTAGGAATATGATGTCTGAAATTGCAGCCAAAAATATCATCAGTGCACTAAAAACAGGGAAGGTGATAAATAGTGTAATTAAATAAAAGAAAGTGATATAATAAATTTATTATTAAATAATTTTAAATTATATATGGCAAAAGGAATGGGTGCTCGTAAAGAAAAGAAGAAACCAAAAGCTGCGAAGAAGAAGTAGCAAATAAAAATCCCTCAGACCTAGGTCGAGGGATTTTTATTTGCTTGTATTATGCGCGTTGTACGTTTACAGCACTAGGTCCCTTTGCAGTTTCCTCAGTGTCAAAAGTAACTGCATCACCTTCACGTAGTTCGTCGAACTGTACGTTTACAAGAGAGTTACTGTGGAAGAATAAATCCTTCGCTAGTCCTTCTGCTGTGATGAAACCGAAACCTTTATCAGTAAGCTTTTTTATTGAGCCAGTCATGATATGTTTAAGATAAAATAATAATTACAAATGTGATGAATGTGTGAGATCGACTACTTCGCAACGATACGTCCTTTGTATATCCACTATACAAGATATGAGATTCTATGTCAACTGGATTATTCACTTTTAAGCCTATAATTAAAATATAGCTTGACAAAATAGGGGATAAATGATAATCTTTATTTGTTGAAATACTCCTTAGGACGTGTATATAAGTGTTTCAATCTATTGTACTTAAATGTACAATTATTTATTTTTGAAACACGTAAGAATTAATTATTATGGCTACATATAGCAAACAAGGCCCAAAACGGGCTTCTTCATATTCATCGGGACCGAAACGTGGTCCTACATCAAGTCGTCCGAGTTCTGGAGGATCTCGTCCTTCCGCTCGACCAAGTTATAAACCAGGTGCAAGATCAGGCGCGGGTATAACACACAGCAAACCATCTTTTGGTTCTAAACCTTCATACAATAGTCACAGACCACATGGAGGAGCTGCAAGACCATCATTTAGCAACAATCGTAGAAGTGGTGGAAACAAACGCGGGAAATCTTTCGAAAGAATAGACGTATCTCGTTTTATCAGCAAAGCTACTATCATTGAAAAAGAGGAGATCTACATACCAACAAATACATTTTCAGACTTCGTTATAGATGAGCGTCTTAAAGTTGCCATAGCAGCGAAGCAATATATCTACCCAAGTCCGATACAAGACAAGGCCATCCCACACGCATTGGTAGGACGTGACATACTTGGTATAGCCAATACTGGTACAGGTAAGACTGCAGCATTCCTTATACCAATAATAAATAAAATTTTAAATAATAGTAAAGAGACAGCTATCATCATAGCTCCGACTCGTGAACTTGCACTGCAAATAGAAAAAGAGTTCGTGGAGTTTACTCGTGGCATGAAGATGTGGTCAGTGGCTTGTGTTGGTGGTGCGCCAATATTCGCTCAAATTAAAAATTTGCGTCGTGGTTGTAGTGTTGTTATAGGTACTCCAGGCAGACTTCTTGATCTAGTAAAAAGGAAAGAGATAGATCTATCTGACACTCGTTCTGTAGTACTTGATGAAGCTGATAGAATGCTAGACATGGGATTCGTAGATGACATTACATATTTGCTTGAGAAAACTCATAAAGAAAGACAAAGTTTCTTCTTCTCTGCAACACTTCCAAAACCGATAGAAATTCTTATAAATAAATTCGCTAGTGATCCAGTACGAGTCGTAGTAAAGACGCGTGATACATCCAAAAATGTTGAACAAGATGTTATAAGAGTTGCTCGTGGATCAGAGAAAATAGATGTACTATCAGAGCTTCTAGCTGGTAAAGAATTCAAGAAAGTAGTCATTTTCTCTGAGATGAAGCATGCTGTAGAGAAGCTTTCGATTGAATTAATTAAAAGGGGATTCAAAGCAGGGTCAATACATGGCGATAAGCGCCACAATGAGCGCCAACGTACTCTAAAGGCCTTCAAGGAAGACCAATTAAACATCCTAGTAGCTACTGATGTAGCGGCTCGTGGACTCGATATTCCTGATGTCACTCATGTAATAAATTATGAAATTCCACAGACTTATGATACGTATGTTCACAGAATAGGAAGAACTGGCCGTGCAAGCAAGAAAGGTGTAGCTTTAACATTCGTAAATCAATAATAATACAAGGGGATAATAAAAATAGCCTTATATAATATATAGGGTTATTTTTATGTAATATTTTATATGCTGTGTTACCGTAAAGATATATTGTGCGACGCTCTGATATAAACTAAATACTCCTTCTAATAGGATACATTATTTGTGATAAAATAAACCCTTCCCTTTTATTAATACTAATTGAGAGCACTAGACAAGCAATCATTAAAAGCTTTTACTGAATTATTATAACTAGAAATTTTTTCTTTAATATTTGAGATAACTTTATTATAATCAGCAACAGCTTGATTATAATTATTAATTTGCTCATTTACGGTCATTCCCTTATACACTACCCCCTTATCTATGTTATTGCGTAGATTAGAAAGCTCTATGGTCATAGAATTAATATTTTTTTGTTCTATATCGATTATTCCTTTGAGGACTTCATTAATCAAAGGGCAACTTGATTTCGGTAAACCGAAATGTTGAACTGCCATCCATACATTTTCACCTCTATATAAACCATAGCCGACAGCAACTCCGATTTCAGTGTAATTATCATTGAGAATGTTCGCACGATGACCAGGTGATGCCATCCAGGCATCTACTATCTCCTTTTCATCTTTAAATCCACCCAATGCTAAATTCTCTCCGATAATTATATAATCGTAGTTAACTTTATTCCCTAGGTCTGATACTCCTACCCCCATTGGTGATACGTGATCGAAGTACTGCTGCTTGAACATGTCATTTAATTTCACCTGTGATGAGATATTTAATTTAGAATTTTCTTTTAATGATTTTAAATTTCCGTTTGAGAGACGATTTATATTTGTTTGATTTATAACTTCTTTTATCGTTAGCTTTGTATCTTCTTGTCGTAAAACAACACTGTCCTCTACTTTCAGTGCTCCAGGAGTATTTATAAAGTTTAGAAGATCAGGTACAAGATTTGCCGATTCCTTGATTATATTCTTTTGATTATCTTGTGTTGAGGTAACTAGGATCTTAACTCTCGGTGTTATTTCTGATATTAGCTTCTGTGATGATAATTTTATATCCTCCCGCACGATAAAAAGCATCATACAAATAACTATTATTAATGACAGGTGATAAAATGTTTTCATTATTATTTACAAGAAGTGGCCCAAGAATAACCGGACTTTTCAGCATCTGCTGTCGTATCAAAATAAACTTTATTCTCTTCTTTGATTCTATTTGATGCTTTGCATGTTACTGTGTAGTATAGTTTACCATTTTTCGAAGCAACATACTTGCCCTTTACTACAGATAGAGTTGTGGATTGTAATTTATCTTGATAGACATTTGAATCATTCTCCACCACGCTTTCTCTATTTACAATTTCTATATCAGACTTGACCTCGAGGCTACTGACAGACAGTTGACCTAAGAAAAAAGACCCAAAAGCCACTAGTATCATAAGTAATATGTATGTAAATGTAGTATTTATCACTTCCCTCCTCCCCTTGATTTTATATAATAAATCATGTATACTCATACAACATAATTATAAATAATAAAAGAGCTTTTAGCTAGTAAAATTATATGGCACATAGGAAAGCCGGTGGTTCGGCCAAAAACTTAAACGATTCAAATCCAAAGTACCTCGGTACGAAGCTTTACGCTGGAGAGAAAGCTCAGGCTGGCTCTATTATTATACGCCAGCGTGGCACTAAAATACTTCCAGGCAAGAATGTAGGTATGGGTAAGGATCACACACTATATGCAATGACTCCAGGTACAGTTAAATTCGGCACAAAAAGAAAAGCAAACTTTGACCGAACAACATCAGTCAAGAAAGTAGTTCATATCGTATAAATAATAAAACCCTCTTGCGAGGGTTTTATTATTTCTTTTATTTTTTATCGGCTTCTATTACTATTTCACACTCACCCTTCTTGTCACCCCTTTTTAGAATAATATTATGTGAACCTATTTCTTTTATATGATCCATAACTAGATGGTCTTCATCTACTATTACACCTTTATTGCTCTTTATTGCATCTATAACATCGCGCTTGCTTACAGACTTGAAGAGATGGCCTTTTTCATTTGCTTTTACTTTTATAACTATAGGTTCAGAGCTCACAACGCCGATTAATTTTTCGAATGCATTCATTTCGTCTTGCTTCTTCTTCTCCATTTCCTTCTTCCTATTCTCAACTTTGGCAAGTTCGTGTGGGGTCGCTAGTACAGCCAGGCCTTTCGCAAGGAGTACGTTTTGTGCGTAGCCTTGACTCAAATCTTTCACCTCGTATCTATTCCCTACTTTCGGAACGTCAGCAAGTAAAATAACTTTCATATATTTATTATATTATTTCTTTAATAATATTTCGACAGCTTTATCCATTTGTGGATCTTTCTTTGCATCAAAATCTTTCTGTGTATAATCTACTTCTACATCTGGCTTGAGCCCGTTCTCAGAGATGGATACTCCTTTAGGAGTCAACCATTTGGCTACAGTTACCTTGAGTGAAGTATCCTCAGTAATACTCAGAAGTTCTTGCACTGAGCCCTTACCAAAAGTATTTTGTCCTACTAGTGTCGCTAGGTCATACTCTCGGAGGGCTCCGGCAAGTATCTCTGAAGCAGAAGCAGATCCTCCATCGATAAGTACAACTAATTTTAATTTATCCTCAAAAAGTTTTGGTCCACGGCTTCGATAGAAGTGTGGTTTCTTTTTATTCCCGAAATCTTCACTTACTATTACCTTCCCTTCATCTATAAACCATGAGCCTATATTTACAGCCACATCTAGATATCCTCCAGGATTACCTCGTAAGTCTATAATAAGCTTGTCAGATTTAGAAGCTTTAAATTCTTCAAGTGCTTTAAGGAATAATTTATCAGAACTTTGAGAAAAGCTATAGAAACTTATAACAAACACACCCTCGTCTCTTAGCTTTGTATCTATAGTAGGTATTTGAATCTCATCTCTTGTAATCTTAATTTCACGAGTTGCTCTTTCTCCTTCACGAAGTATGGTTAGAGTAACTACAGTCCCCTTTTCTCCTCTTATTAGTGATATAGCGCTATCTACAGTAAGATTTGTTGTTTCTTTATCGTCTATCTTTAAGACTTTATCACCTGCTTTTAATCCGGAAGCTTCAGAAGGAGAATTCTTCAGTGGTGCAATAATAGTAATATATTTATCTTTCATTCCCACCTCTGCACCTATACCACCGAATGATCCTTTTATCTCTTCAGTGAATAATTTATTTTCTTCTGGTGAGAAGAATACTGTATATGGATCACCAAGTGAGTTTGTCATACCTGCTATAGCACCCCATACACGCTCTTCATCAGATACGTTACTAGCATAGATAGATTTATCATTGAGCAATTTCCATGTTTTCCAGAAAGAGTCAAAGTCAGCATTATTGCCTGTAGGATTCTCTTTGTTATCTATGGATGTTACTTTATCAATTGCCGGCTTCTTCTCATATCCGACATACACACCAACAAAAAATACAGCCCCAAGTAATAAAAGGGAGAAAAGACTATAAATTATTGTTCGATTTTTTATCATTATATTTAATATTATTCAGTTTCCGGTAATAAGGCACTTGCTGTGTACTTATTGCTTGGATCCCAAAGCATCCATGAATCAAGTCCGTTGTCGTATACTGCCTTTATCTGCGCACGAACCATCTCCTTCGTATAAGTTGCACCCATATCGAAATCTTGCAACCAAGGCCTTATTTTCGCAATATCCTGTCCTGGGACTGCTTTCGTCTTTTTTACTGCACTGCTTATGGCTTTGTTTATAACTTCATACGGATAATTTGCTGGATTCTTATACCCGGCATAACCACTTGGATAATGTGATGGATAAACCATAGGTGCTAGGAAATCAAAATGTGGTAATGCTTTCTCCCAGACTTGACCTATACCCAAATCATCTACAACTTCTGTTGTAAGACCGAATAAGTCCGCAGAGATAGGAATATCTTTATCCTTTTTCATGTTCTCTGATAAATATATAAAAAATTCTTCTATATTGTCCGCGCGAGTTTCCCCTTGGGCCAAGCGATAGTTTATATCTTTTATATTTCCATCAGATGGATAGCGAATATAATCAAAATTAATTTCATCAAATCCTGCTTCATATGCATCATGTGCTATGGCTAAAGTATAGTCCCAAACTTCTTTGTTTGCTGGGTCAAGGAATGATAAGCCTTTCTTATCTTTCCACACAGTACCATCACTCTTCTTCGTAACTGCCCAGGATGGATTCTTCTTCGTCATATACGGATCCTGGAAAACTGATACACGACCTATGATATATATATTCTTCGCATGGAGTGCATTTGTTAAAGCACGAATATCACCTATTCTATTCTCTGGTGCGCCCAAGTCATTCACTTCTTTATTCGCTGTATAGTAACTAATTCTACCAGTAGAATCTTTAATATCTATTATCATAGAGTTAAGCTCTGTGCTATCGACAAGCTTTACTAGTGGCTCTCGATATTTCGCACTACCTGCTACCCAAGCAGATAGGTATATAGCTTTAACTTGATCTGGGGTTTCTATGTGTGTAACTTCAGTATTTTTCGCAAGAGGAATAGCTGGCTCTACTTTCTCTTCTTCTATATTTAATACATCGACTAGTTTATTCTCAGCACTTGCTTCCTTTTCTCCTTCCACTGAAGATGCTATAGAAGTATATTCCACCTTTGCAGAGAACATAGGCCATGCATAGTAAAGTATTACCCCGCAAATACAAAAAGCTAGGATTTTAATTAAAATTTTCTTATTACTTTTTTTAGGATCCATATTATTTTATTCTCCAATTCCTATATTATCAATAAAAGTTTTACTATGATTACTGTCTTTGGATAAATTAATTTTTGCTTGTATATAGAATAAATACGCAATATAAACAACACATAGACCTAGTACAGCAAAAATAAATGTCCTCCATGAAGATGGGAACCCTGAATAAGGTAAAACAATAATAAGCAATCCTATTACGAACAGTGATCTTTCTTTTCTCATATTTTTATTATAACTTATTTATTTAGGTGCGACAATCACAACGAACTCCCCTCTTTGCTTCTCTTTATTATTTGTAAAATATTCTAAGAGATATGTCGGTGTACCACGAACAAATTCTTCGAATTGCTTCGTTATCTCACGTGCTATCACCACGGTACGACCTTCACCTAGTACTCCTTCAAGGGATGCTAGTGTCTTCATTACTCTATGGGTCGATTCATAGAATACAAACATATCTTCACTCTCTGCTATCTGTTTAAATATTGTCTCCCTCCCTTTCTTGTGCGGTAGAAATCCTAGAAAAGTAAAACGTGCTGCAGATACACCACAGGCTGATAATGCAGATATAAGGGCGCTAGGGCCAGGTATAGGCACAACACGAGCATCATCACCGAGCTCTTTGTATATATTTGTTACAAGAAGTACTCCTGGGTCCGATATGCATGGAGTACCAGCATCGGACACCAAGGCTAGATTCTTCCCTTCAGTAAGCATTTTAATAATTACCGATTCTTTCGCATTCGTACTGTGTGCATGGTAACTCATAGTCTTCGTATGGATATCATACTTGTCTAGTAGCTTCTTCGTAGTGCGAGTATCTTCACATAAGATAATATCTACTTCGGAAAGTATACGAATAGCTCGAAGAGTCATATCTTCAAGATTACCGATAGGAGTCGCAACTATATACAAAGTCCCTACATCATTATTCATGCAAAATATTATATTTGTTATACGAACATTAAAAGAGCACCTATAAGAGCAATATTCTTTGTGAAGTTTATCATCTCTGTCATCTTGTGATTACCATCAGATACTTTCCAGAATTGATGCATTACGAAAGTTGTAGGCACCAAGAAAGCTAGTAGTAATACAGCAGATTGATCCATATACATACGTGCTATGAATCCAATTCCTCCGACTATCATCATTGCACCAGAGAGTAATACAGCAAGACGTGGTGAAGGTATACCCTTACTCTTCGCATAGCCTGTGAGCATGGCCTCATTCTTAAAATGATTAAAACCAGAGTAAACAAAGTAAGCACCGAATATGATAAAACCCAAAATATTTATAGCCATGAAAATTAATTGATTATTATAATACGATAATTATATCACACAATATATAAACAAAGCTTAGTTGACATAAGTTATAAATATGGTAATTTAGATACAAACCAAAAAATTATGTTATGCAAAAATTTATTCATGCCATAATTTTTGGCATATATTTGATCTTAGAGACTTTGGCAAAGTTTCTATTTGTAACCGTACCAAGCTTATGTACAATTTACGTGTATATAACGCACCCCACCCAACAAGCATGTGGTGAATTAATATTTATATACTTACTGTATATTTTTATATACAAGTCATATATAAAGAAAGACGATTTGTCCAGGCACCATGCTATGACAAAAAAAGTTCAATTTTTGTTATTCCACACTATTTCCAGTTTTCTTATTTTTCCATTAATACTGGAAATTAGTAAGACAACTGAAATTTGGGATAACATTGCTGGACCATTTTTTGTTACTGTTATGACAATAACAGCTTTCACGCAGAAAGGAAGAAACAACCTTCATCCATGGGGAACGGCATTGGAGTCTAGAAGCCTGATCAATACCCTCACAAATGGGCTATTAGCATACCTAGCATACCAATGCTATGTACTAATGAATAGTTTTTTTATTGTAACTCCAATATTTATCGGAGTGATGGTAATAAAAACTATTTACAAAAAGTAAGGTAAATAATTGACAGATAATTTTTATCTGTTAAAGTAGAATTAGTTTAAAAGCCGTGGTGTTTTCTGGTCCGTTTGAGGGCACACCACAAATAAATCACCTTGCCGTCTTGTTTTCACAAGATGGCATTTTTTATGCATTCTTGCCGGCGACGTAGCCTGTGGTCCAGCAGAGCTGGAGGGAGAATCCGCCCGACGGCCTGTTTATATGTAGTAAATCCCCCACTATGTATAGATTATTATAGAGCTTTGATCGCATAGTCTTCGTATCTATCTCACTAGGAGGTACGCCACCATCAGCCACTACTGCCCTATCGTAGCCCATAAGCTCGGTAATATGTAATGGCATAGCCTTTAGAGTTTGCACTATAATCTTACGCTCTTCCTTAGTGACACTGTGCACCTTCTTGTCGAAATCAATATTCGAGAATAATAATTCAATTCCTTTATTCGTACCTTCAGGGACTATCTCTTTGAAGACATTCTTTAAAGCTTTATTCTTATTCATGTCGAATACTTTTATTATCCTCTTCTCAAGTGTCCCTAGATCGGTATCAGGATATGCATCTATAAGGGCGGTAACACTGCCACCATGGAGCAAATCCGCAACCTTCTTCGAACTATTTAGTATAAGTGGGCCTGATAAGCCGAAGTGAGTGAATAGTATCTTCCCTGTTTTACTAAATTGCTTCTTCCCTTCTAGATAGAAAGTTATCTTCATGAATGAGAGCGATACTCCTGCAAGCACGTGTACCCATTTGTCAGACAGACGTAGTGGCACTATTGTGGGCGTAGGCTTGTGCACTGTGTGCCCGAGGTCACGTAGCCATGCGAATCCATCGCCAGTAGACCCAGTCTCTGGGTGCGACACACCGCCAGTCGCAAGTATGAATGATCGTGCTTCGTATGTGCCACTCTTCGTCCTGACACTTTCTATACTTCTATTATCTTTGCTTTTTATTATTTCCAAAACTTCCGTAGATGACTTTACCACTACATTGCCTTTATCGATATAATTCTTCAGTACTTCGTACACATCTACTGCCCTCTCTGTATGTGGGAATGCTCGCTTGCGTGCTTGTACGACTAGAGGCAAGTTTAAGCCTTCGAAGAATTTGAAAGTATCTTTATTATTAAATTGCGAGAATGGTGAGTACAGGAAGTCTGCCCCTTCTTCATAATGTTTGAGGAATTTATGTATATCTTCTTCAGCATTGGTAATGTTACACCTGCCTCCACCAGTGATCCGGAGCTTCTCACCAAGCTTTGCGTTCTTCTCGAGTATGAGCACTTTCTTGCCCAGGCTACCTGCCACGCCTGCAGCCATAAGCCCAGCCGAGCCTCCTCCTATAACTATTACGTCGTATGTTTCTTTAGTTTTCATATAATATCGATTACTTTCACAGTATATATAATAAAGCCCATTTGAGCTAATCTAAATTTAACCCCTTGCATTTAAGCCTAAAATAGTGTATAGTGTTGACGAAATTCGAAAATATGTTCTTTGTAAAGGTTTTGTTAAGAAAATAATGCTCATCTTATCTATAAGGTTGGTATTATTTTCTTAACAAAAAAAACCAAAACAAAATGAAAAAATTGTTTTTCGCCCTAACCTGTTTATTTTGCGCTGCAGGGCAAGCGCAACATATTTCGGTTGGAGCAATTGGCTTCACCGAAGTTTCCTATTCGCCTTCAAAAGAACGCGAAGAAGGAGAAAAGTGGGGCAAGCTAGAGCCCCATATAACTGCTTACCCTTTCCTGGGTTTCGGCCTTGGAAAGTGGGAAAGTTTCTTTATCTTCAATCCATTAAATAGTGACCTGAAAATTTTTCAGGCTTTAAAGCTCCCGGAGGAATATGATGTTTACGCTGTGTACCACAACAGCAAGAAACATCATTATGATTACTTCGGACTTGGTCTGGAGAAAAACATAGTCATTAAAAAACTATGTTTCGGGAAGAACGAATTCCACATATTTCCATTCATGGAATTAGGAATTGAATTCCCTGGAAATCATCACTCTCCTCAACCCCAAGGATATGTAGGTGTTACCTATGTATTCCAAAGAATATGGAAGAGGGGTGAAAAAGACCATCATTAGCAGTGGTCAACCTTATTACCGGCCGAGCCTGCGACATACTGCAGACCGGCCATTTTTTATTGCCGACTTATAATATTATCGTCTCAACTGGAATATTCATTTAACTACTTGATTCACCAAAATTACCTCATTTTTCTATATAAATTTGTTCCTGGAAGTACTATATCCCACCTCAATATTGCTATTGACAAAATGGGTCAAAAAAGGTAGTGTTTGGGTTATTAGTAGTTTATTAATATTTAAAATTATTTATGAAAAATAGAATTATATTAGGTGTTCTCGTGTTTGGTTTTGTTTTTTCATCACAAAACCTAGCTTTCGCTGAAGCAGAGATAACACTGCCAGTATGTGCAGGAAGCACTCCTACTGTTACTGTTCTTTCTCCAAATGGAGGTGAGAAATACTCAGAAGGACAAGAAGTAGAAGTAACTTGGTCTACATGTAATATCTCATCAGAGACTCTCATGAAGATTGATATTGTTAGTCTTAATGGTCCTACAGCTAAAAATAAGACAGTAGTTGTAAGTACTCCAAATGATGGGTCTGAAGTATTGATGTTACCCACAGCTGATGTATGGTCTGAAATAGCAAAAGATCGTGCTTTTAAAGTAAGAGTAACAAAGATGACTGGTCCGAAAGTAAATGATTTGTCTGATGGAAATTTTTCTATCCAAGAAAGAGTGCTTCATATCATTGACATGGGGAATAATCCTGTAGAAGGTACAATAGTAGTCAGTAATGACTCTGTTACCCCTGATGTAGTTCTACTAAAAGGTAAGATGCTATACCAAGGTAATGGCTCAATAACTATTGATGCACTTCCTTTTAACTTTAAAACTGTAGGTGGAAGTAGTGTTAGTGTAATAACAGGATCAGCAACACTATCAATTGATGGCGGAGCAGAGAGCGAAGAAGTTGTAGTACTTACTGGAACTTCTGGATCTGTTGTGTTCGATAATCTTTCTATTGTTCTAAACTCTGGTCAATCTTTCACATTCACAGTAAAAGCAGATATTAATGCAATCAATCCAGGAAGTTTTGATAATGGAGATAAACTTACACTTGCAATTACACAAGCAGAAATGAAAGGAATCAAGACAACAACCGAAAATGGTGATCCAGTGAACTTATTCGGTAACAGTGTACTAAAGGTATACAGCAAAATGCCTATCCTCTCTGGTAAGACACAAACTTTCAGAGCAGAGGGAGTACTTCTTTCTATTGTGGGATCAACAGTTACTTCTGACGCAAATTCAATAACTTACAACATACCTCTTGAGGTTACTTCATTTGGTGGGGATTATTACATTGGTAAAAATCTTCTTGCTAACAATAGTCACATACATGGTAAAGAGGCTATTGCTTACCTTATAGAATCACATAATTCTCACTCAGGAGTTTTAGCTGACACAACACATACATTTACTATGGTTTCTGGAGCAACAGAAGAAGGAAGTGCATATCATATCGATGAAGATACTACTGCACGATTTGTTATGACTGTAGTATATAACAATCCTTTCTCACCAGAGAACACATACTATCGTGCTGCATTAAAACAAATAAAAATCTTTACAGATAGTGACCTTACAACAGGAGCTATCAACATCTCACTTCCAAACACAACATCATATAAAACAATGTCTCAAAAGGCAAATATGTACTGGAACTAAGATACTAGAAATTTAATTAAAACCCCCTCTACAGAGGGGGTTTTAATTATTTTAATAATTCTTCTAATCTAATTATTTATTCTTTTCGCATTTGAATATTTTTTGCTTTTTGTGATTCTTTAGAATTTTGAGACAAAACGGGACAGTACCATCCTAGTATCTTCCTCTTTCCTGAGATGCAGCAATGATTTCATTATACTCACTTTGACTTATGTACTGGGGTATATATGAACCACCACTTGCTTGTATATTTTTAACAAAAGCACGCATATGGTTCCGTGATCCTTTTTGGAGATTATTGTAGGTAATAAGAATATCTTCTTTGGTTGTTTCTTTTTTAAGATTTTCTAAATCTCTAATATCAAGATCCTCAATAGTCGCCCCAACTATAAGTGCATCAGTAAGTGACACTTTTCCATTTGTAGTTAGTGTATTATAAAGCTCTTGCATATCTTTAGAAGTGAAGACTCCAACAGTATCATCTGTAACAGGATCCTTGATATCATATCTTGTAAGAAGTACTTTTATCGCTTCCGTATGAGTTTGTTCTGAAGCAGAAATGTTTAAGAATACTCTCTTGCCCCAAATATTGCCTAGAGTTGTGTATACATCACGAGCAAGTTTTTCTTCTTCTCTCATCAATATAAGCCCCGCTATTTCTTTATCTGATAGTTTAGATTTTTTAATATTAGAGATAAGAGCATTTCCATCAACCATATCACTAGCATCCACCATATACTCAGGTTCAGCACTATTTACTGTTACCAACTTTACTGTATCTCCATCAGAGACAATACCTCCGCTTAACTCGTATATACTCTTGATGCCATTTGATTTCATTATCTCTATAGCTTGACCCGATCTATTACCAGAACGGCAATAGACGAAATAAGTCTTGCTTTTGTCTAGCTTGTTAATTTCCGATACAAATGACTCTCCTCCTCCTATATCGATATTTATTGCATTATCAATATGACCTGCGGTGAATTCAGCAGGTGTCCGTACATCTACAAGAACGGCATCTTGTGTACTAGTATACTTCTCCATGAAATCTCCAGCCAAGAGCTTCGTAGCCCCACCAAAGAACGATAGCGAAAACAATGCGAGAACTATTATACCTACTACCAATATTATATTTTTATTCTTCATCATATTTCTTTAATTATCTTTTAATAAATTCTCGAAAACAGCAGGCTGGAAACCTACGACTATCTTACCCCCGATATCTATAACAGGTACACCCATTTGGCCACTTTTTGCCACCATTTCCATACCACGAGCACGATCCTGAGACACATCTATATCTTCAAAATCTACACCCTTTTCTTTAAAGAAATTCTTTGCGTATACGCAATAAGGGCATGTGGGTGTGGAATACACTAATACTTTTTTGTTTGTCATATATTTTATTTAAAATTTAATAATAAATTAATAATCTTGCTCACTTCTTTGTTCCTAACTTCATAAACTACCTCCTTACCTTCCCTGCGCGTCTTCACTAATTCCGCCTTTCGTAATACCTTTAGATGCTGAGATAGTGCTGACTGAGTGAGAGTACAATACTCTAGCATCTCGGTCACATTTTTAGGCTTCGACAAGCACTTCAAGAGATTAACTCGTTGTTCATTCCCGAATGCTCTGTATGTGTTATTTTTATTCATAATTACATATTAGCATATACTAATATATAAATGCAAGTTTTTACCTTGTCTTTGATTTCAACAGGCGACGCAAAGGTAGAAACCTAGGCTGCTTGTTTTTCTAGTTGTGATATTTCTTCTCTTAATATTTGGAGATTTTTTAATTTTTGGGATTCTTTTGAATTACGGGCTACATCAGTATGCCATTTGTGGTTCTCTAATAATTTTACATCATATCTATAGAAGCCTAGCTTCTCTTGTGGATTATTCAAATCAACTCCTATCTCCTCTGCTATTAGTTCACCTTTTTTAAAGAAGTCTTCCCTACCGAAGTTCGCTACATCTGCATCGAGCAAATAACCTGCTAAACGCTTCGACTCCCCTTCTGTAATCTGTATCGTTGGCACACCGTCTATCGTTTTCAAATTGGTATCCAGAATCATCTGTTCAACTATAGCGAGTTCTCTTTCTGTTAAATCCACATCACCCATGTCGGCAATTTGCTCCTTCATTATACGCACTCCATCGGCTTCATTATCTTTAGCTTTTACTAGAAAACCTACATCATGCCAAGATGCGGCTATAGCAAGAGTATGTAAATCTTCATCTGAGAGGCCATCCTTCATGCCCAGATATAGAGCCTCACCCAGTACTTCCTCTGTATGTGCCTTATTATGATACTTTAAATTCTTAGATAGACCATCAAGCAGATTAAAGGCTTCCTTTACAAGAGGTATTGTTTTAAGCTGTTCTATCTTTATACGCAGATTTTTATTGAATTCAAAATTCTCTTGTTCTTCTGATTTTTGGGGTAAATTCGGGATTTGTGGTATTTCATGTGGCATGAGTGAAGTATGTGAAATATTGGAGGTGGTGTCAAGGTTCGTCGTGAGCCACAATAATTTGTTTTTCGTCAAAAACAAATTTTCCAGCCCCGGACTCAGCTATTTTTCTTACTAGAAAAATATGCTTCCGTCTTCACAAAAGCGGAAAAGACTGGAGCAGTCCAGTCTTTTCACACTCGCGCTTTTGTGAACTAATTATATCATTTGCGCGAACTTTTTTCCAAACAAATGACTAATCGCACATCCGTGCGCTAAAGCGCCTCCACGCCTCGCGGGGAGCTTTTCCAAAGGAAAAGGACGGAATATGCGAATACAATGCGGACT
>JBGSSJ010000012.1:0-67117 GCA_041737125.1 Minisyncoccia bacterium | reverse complement strand
AGCGGCCGGGGGAACAATTATCTCGGAGGGCATAGGAATAAAAGAACTCTCAATGGCCATAAGTATAAGTACTCCATTATAGCCGAGCCCTTCTGTTATAGATAAGAGGAAATAGAAAAATTCTGTTAGCATCCTTCCATTTTATAGATAGTCATCATTTAAAGCAAATATTACCTCTATGAAATATAATTATTTAATGTTAAAATTCTAAAATTATGGATATCTTTATCGAAATCGGAATCATCTTATTAGTAGCTACCGTCATATCTTTAATAATGAAATTATTAAAACAGCCACTGGTTGTCGGTTATATTCTAAGTGGTGTTATCGTAGGACCACATGTGCTCGGTATATTGCAGTCTGTCGAGCAGATAGAACTCTTCTCGAAAATTGGTATTACAATACTTCTATTTATAGTGGGATTGAGCCTAAGACCAAGCATTATAAAGGAGACAGGGAAAGTATCGCTAGTAACTGGTATGGGTCAGATAGTGTTCACTTCAGTTATAGGCTTCATAATTATGAAGTTACTAGGATTCGATAAGATTACTTCACTTTACGGATCGATTGCTCTTACTTTTAGTAGTACTATTATCATACTCAAATTATTATCAGATAGGGGAGACTTGGAGAAACTATACGGCAAAATTTCCATTGGCTTCCTACTCGTGCAGGACTTGGTGGCGACATTACTCCTTGTGATAGTTCCATTCTTAGGGACTTACGCTATAACTGGGGGCAACATCGGAGGTACATTTCTCATTCTATTATTAAAAGGTATCGGTGTAAGTATCGTTTTGTATTTCGTTTCCAAGTATATACTACCGAAACTTTTTAATAATATAGCGAAATCTCAGGAATTATTATTTCTCTTTTCTGTGACTTGGGGATTGGTTCTCGCAGGATTGTTCTATAAGATCGGATTTTCTATAGAAATCGGTGCGCTTATCGCAGGCGTCACATTATCAGCTTCAAATTATTCATTCGAGATTAGTTCTAGGATGAAGTCATTACGCGACTTTTTCATTGTATTATTCTTCATTCTCTTGGGCTCGCACCTTATGCTAGGGGAGCTCGGCTTGTCGATGATGCCAGCTATCATCCTCTCGCTCTTTGTGCTCGTCGGTAATCCAATAATTGTTTTCATCTTGATGAATTTACTTGGGTTCCGGAAGAGGACGGGCTTTATGGCGGGGCTTACTGTCGCTCAGATAAGCGAATTCTCTCTGATACTTATGGCACTAGGCTTATCACTCGGGCACATAGATAGGCAAGCTGTATCGCTCATAACGCTCGTAGGTATTATCACTATTGCGGGCTCTACATATCTTGTCCTCTATGCGGATCAGATTTATAACAAGGTGAAGCCACTCCTGTCATTCCTGGAAATTAGGAAGAATAATTACGAGAACAAGACCGATGAGAATAATTCATACGATGTCATCATCTTTGGCTATGGCAGAGTAGGTTATGAATTCGTAAAAATAGCACAGAGGTTAAAGGCGACATATTTGGTCGTAGACCATAATCCGGAATCGATATCTGGTGCAGAGAAAATGAATATTAATTTCAAATTCGGTGACGCAGAAGATGTGGACTTCCTAGATGAGATAGGCATAACGAAAGCAAGTAAAATAATTTCTACAATTCCGGACTTCAATACGAACATGCTCCTAACGAAGTACTATAGGGACAAGAATAAAGACGGCATAATCATTACCACTAGCCACTTCGTAAATGATGCGAAGAAACTCTACAACATAGGGTCTACTTATGTAGTTATGTCGCATTACTTGGGTGCTTACCATGCGTCAGATATGATTATGAGATATGAGCAAGAGAAAGATATATTCGATAGGTTTAAGACTATACAACTCAATCAGATAGAACATCAAAAGGGAGATGATTTTGATAAATAGCTATTTTGTAATTAAAAACCTATTTCTAGCCTAGAAATAGGTTTTTAATTTGTTGAAAGATACTACTACCTTTTATTATTTCTTTGGGATTATTTTTCTTTGATAAGGAATCAATTCGTGTCTCGTCTATTGATACTGAGGATATTATTTCTTTTTCTTTTCTGATTTTTACGCGGGGTTTAAGTTTACTTTTTAATGAAAGATTTTCATTTTTTAAAAGAAATATAGTTTTATTTTGTTCTATTATTATTTGTTTCAATTCATCTATTTGAGGTAAAATTATTTGCTTATTAATATTTGATAATTGTTCTTCAAAGTTATTAACCAAAATAGGGGAGGCTATGTTCTCTTTTTTAATTTTATTGTTCCAGTCTGTTAATGTTCCAAGGTCTTTAATATTAAATTTTTTTGCAAATTCTGTTTGATTTTTAATTTTTAAAATTTTTAAAATAAGTGGATCAGTAAAACCTGAAGATTCTAGTTCTGCTCTCTTCATTCCGTGTACATGAGCGGGTAAAGATTTCCATAATAAATAAATTTGAAATTCTTTCTGTTTATAAACATTTTTTTTGGCATTGTTTGGCATTTGAATATTATATAAGAAATATTTTTTAAAAACAAACTTTTTTCTTCGAAAATATGTTACTTATTAACACATTTTGTATTTTTTTTACAAAATAATAAGCATTTTATTGATATAATATACATATGTCGCTTTGTGCTTTTAAATATAATAAAATTTTATCATTTCTCTTCGCAATTTTTTTATTGTGTAGTTTTTATTTTACTGTTGATGCGCAAGATGAAGTAATAATTGAATCCACAACCAATGAAGAAACTGTAGAAATGATTCAGGTTACTACAAATGATCCCACCATCGAAGCTGTGCTACCTGTTACAGAAATAATAGAAGATACGGAAGAAGTAACTGTAGAACAAGAAGTAACAACAGAAGATATTATAGAAACAATTTCCGAGCCTGAAGTAGCTGAAGAGGAAGTAATAGAAATAGTAAATGAAGATAGTACTGAGATAATTGAAGAACCAGAAGTAGTAACAGAAATTATTATAGAGAGCGAAGAAGAGAAGAATGAAGATATAGATAATAGTGGAGGCTCAAGTGCATTGGAAGCAATTAGCGAAGAAATACCTCCATCACTTGGCGAAGAAACGAGTCGCCTACCAACTATCGAGGAGCAAGTAATAGATAACGGTAAAGTAGTAGTAGTTTCGTCTACTCCCGAGCAAGATGCTGTAGCTCCTATGGTTGACGTTCCGGTCCGTATAGAAATTTCAGAAATATTTAAAGTAGGACAAGAAGATCAAATAAAAATAAAATGGACCAATAATGGAGATGAAAATATGGAATTCGTCTCGTACGACGATGACGAAGATGAATATATAGATCACGTGAGTTGGGTAGTACCGCACCTCTCTACTCAGACATTTGAAATTATTTTTATTTCAGATGGTATTCGTCTGGATTCTGATAAAAATATTCTTGAAGATATTTTCGATGCAATAAAATATAGAGATCAAATTTTTGCAGATATTCTAGACGGACAATTTGTACGAGTTACGTTTGATACGTTTCTCGATAATGGAAATGATATAACTTTGTATGCAAAGCCTACTCATGATGGTAGTGCTGTGACAGTTGAAGTCTATACTGTTGATGGAGAATTTATCGCTGCTTTCCCTGTCATTGCTGAAGATGGTAAATATAGGATAATTTTATCAGGGCTCTCTACTCCTTTAGAAACATTTGATTTGAAAATTATTGGAGACCTTACCATTGATCAAGTTGTTGACCCTATCACTACAAGATATTGGGTAGGAGCAGCTGGTGCAAATTGGAGTAGTACATCTAGTTGGTCTGCCACATCTGGTGGTGCAAGCGGAGCTTCTATACCTGATTTTGAAACGAACGTTATTTTTGATACAGGTTCAAATGGTGCAATTATAGATCAAGCTTTTACTATAGGCTCTCTTACTATATCTGGATATACAGGAACTATTACTCAGAATGCAAATCTTATAATAAATAATTCTGGTGGGTTGTCTGGTGATTACATTCAAACTTCCGCAGCTACCTTTACTGCACCTGATCCACTCAACGATACATTTTCTGTAACAGGAAATTTTTCAGTAAGTGCAGGAACATTTCGACGATATACAGGGATGGGAATCAGCACTGATCCATTTATGGTTTTTGATGTGTACGGATTACAAGGAGCGAGAACTAATCTTGCTAGTTCATACAAATTAAATAATGCAATTAATGCAAGTGTGACTTCAGGATGGAATGCAGGGGTCGGATTTATTCCAATCGGAACAAATACAACTCCATTTACAGGGAATTTTAATGGTGACAATTATGCGATAAGCAATCTTTTTATTAATACAACAACACTCGCATATGTCGGACTTTTTGGATATACAACAAACCTAATTGAAAATGTAGTACTTACGAATGCTTCTATAACGGCTGTCGGAGTATCTGGCGCGACAGGTTCAAATGGTGCCACAGGAACATCTGGAGTAACACCTACAGCGGGAGGTACAGGAACAATTGGCGGAGCGGGGTCTATCGTCTACGTCGGTGGGCTTGCTGGATATAATGCAGGAACTATCACCAGTGCAAGTGTATCAGGTTTTATTACAGGGACTGGTGGTGCAGGTGGTGCATCAGGTTCGGGTGGTGCTGGTGGAAATACAACAAGTGGCGCAACAGTCGCAGGTGCGGGAGGTGGAACTCTTGCAGGTGGTGCGGGAGCAATATCATATGTAGGTGGACTTGTCGGTTTCTCTGCTCAAGGAAATATAACAACATCAAGTAGTTCGGCGACAGTTATCGGTGTAGGTGGTACAGGTGGTGACTCAGGTGCAGCTGGTAATGGTGGAACAAACTCTGGAACAGGTATCGGTGGAGCAGGTGGTGCAGCTGGTGCTCCAGGCGTGGGAGGTATTAGTTATGTTGGCGGACTTGCTGGTTGGATTAATACAGGAGTAATTGACGCTTCATATACGACAGGTTCTGTTACTGGAACTGGAGGAACAGGGGGAAATGCGGGAACAGCAGGTGTTGGGGGTGCCGGCGGAGGCGCAGCGATTGGTGGAGCAGGTGGAGCAGGAGCAGCGGGTGCTCTCGGTGGAGTCACTTATGTTGGTGGTTTAGTGGGGAATAATTCAGGAATTATTGAAGGCGCTTCATATGCAACAGGAGATGTAGAAGCATTCGGTGGAGAAAGTGGAACTAGTTCAACCGGTGGTATAGGTGGTGCAAGTGCGACTGCTACAACAGGAACTGCTGCTATAGGTGGAATAGGCGGCGCAGGTGGTGCAGGGTCACTTGCGCATGCTGGAGGACTTGTAGGACAGAATGCTTCAGCTGGAATTATTATCGGAGATATAGGCTCAAACTATTCAACAAGCAATGTGACCGGAACTGGATCAAATGGTAAAAATGGACAATCAGGCGGCGCAGGAGGAAGTGCTTCTCTTGGTGCAGCACATGCAGGAGGTGCAGGAGGTGCTGCTGGTGCAGGAGGTGCAGGAGGTGGAGCGTATGTTGGTGGTCTTGCTGGACTTAATGCTGGAGTTATTCTTTCTTCATATGCAACAACAGGAGTTATTACCGGAGTTGCTGGCTCAGGTGGTGCTGGTGGTACAGGGGGCTCAGGTGGAGTAAAGGGGGCTAGCGGAGCTTCAGGTGCAGGCGGTGCCTCTGGTGTAGGAGGATCAGCATTTGTAACTTTCGCACAGGTTGGTGGTCTCGCAGGACGTAATACAGGGATAATTCAATATTCATATTCTGAAAACCAAGTAATAGGACTAGGTGGCGGAGGTGGGAGTGGTGGTGCAGGAGTTTCAGGTCTTATTGGTTTGCCTGGAATTGCAGGTGCCAATGCGGGTGCTGCAGGTGATGTTTATATTGGAGGTGTAGTTGGTGTAAATACAAATGTAACAAGTCATAGTTATCACACAACAGGGACTATAACTGGAACTGCAGGTGCTGGTGGGAATGCCGGTGCCGGTGGAGCTGGTGGTGCTGGAGCTCTTAGTGGAGCAGGTGCTATTGCAACTGTGGGAGGTGCTGCATATGTGGGAGGTGTTATTGGATATAACTCAGGGTCCACATTAACAAATGATTATTCAACGAGCACAGTAACTGGTACAGGTGGCTCAGGTGGAAATGGAGCACTTGGTGGAAATGGTGGCACTAGTCTTGCTGGTATTGCAGGAAGTGCTGGAGCAGTTGGAGGTGCTGCATATGTTGGTGGTGTTATTGGCTACAATCTTAACGGACAAGTACTATTTTCTTACGGAACAGGAACAGTAAATGCAACTGGTGGTGCTGGAGGTATAGGTGGAAACGGAGGAAATGGAGGAGTAGGTGCTGTAGGTGTGACAGGTGGAGTAGGTGGTGCAGGAGCTGTCGGTGGTATAGGCGGTGCCGGATATGGAGGAGGAGTGGTAGGACAATATATTTTGGGACCGATAGCATCTAGTTATTCAACAGGTGATGTCATTGTTACTGGTGGTGCAGGAGGAAATGGTGGTGCAGGCGGTGCCGGTGCTGCAGGCGGAACGAATGCCATCGGCGGCGCAGGAGGCGCAGGCGCGGCAGGAGGAGTTGGAGGAGCTTCTTTTGCAGGAGGAGTTGCGGGTCAAAGTACTGGAGTTATTACTTCAGAAACATTAATTCTTACATCTGGTGCAGTAACATCAACGAGTGGAACTCCAGGTGATGGTGGTGCAGGAGGTGCAGGAGGTGCAACAACTGCAACAGTTAATTCAGGAATCGCTGCATCAGGTGGTGCAGGTGGTGCAGGAGGTGCAGGTGCACTTGCATATGCTGGTGGTGTTGTAGGACATAATGCGAATTTTATTACAAATTATTATACGACAAGTGTAGTTACTGCGACTGCATCTTCTGGTAAAAGTGGCGCAATTGGAGGCGCAGCAGGGAACGGGTCTCTAGGTGGTGCAAGTCATGTCGGTGCTGCTGGTTCTGTTGGTGGCGCAGGTGGAGTGGGTGGTACTGCATACTCAGGGGGAATCGCAGGATTTAATACTTCAACAATATCTAATTCATATTCAGAGATAGGGTCAGTTTATTCCACTGCAGGCTCTGGTGGTAATGGTGCAGATGGGTCCAGTGGCGGAGCGGGTGGAACAAATGCTATAGGTGGTGCTGGCGGAGCGGGAATAGCTGGCGCTGCAGGAGGGCTATCTTTTGCAGGTGGTATTGTAGGACAAAATTCTTCTGGAAGTGTTATTTATTCATACTCAGAAGTTGATGTGTTTTCTATTGGTGGAAATTCTGGGAATGCCGGCGCAGGTGGTGCAGGTGGAGTCCGTGCAATAGGAGGAAATGGAGCGACGAGTGCTACTGCAGGTTATTCTTCTGCTGGAGGACTTGTTGGGTTTAGTAACGGTGTTATCAATAATTCATATGCTACGGGCAACACTATCTCAACTGGTGGAACAGGTGGTATCGGTAGCGCAGGTGGAACAGGTGGAAGTGGAACTATCGGAGCTTCTGGTGGTGGAAGTCTTGGAATCGGGGGCGCTGCGGGTGCAGGATATGCAGGTGGATTGCTGGGATATAATTCAACAAATGGAATTGTTCTTGGTGGTTCATATGCAACAGGGAATGCAACTGCCATCGGAGGAGTTGGAGGTTTAGGAGGATCAGGCGCAAATGGTGGTAATTCAAGTAATGCTGTTGCGGGAGGTGCAGCAACATTAGGTAATTCTGGTGGAGCTGGAGGTCTTGCTTCAAGTGGAGGTGTTGTCGGATACAATATTGCAACTGTTGCTTCTGGATCATATGCTTCTGGAAATATTGAAGCTATAGGAGGAGCCGGCGGAAATTCTGGAGCAAGCGGTACTCCAGGATCAAGTGGTCCGGGAGTCGCAGGTCTTGCAGGTGTTGCATATGTGGGCAATGGTGGTTTCGGTGGTGTCGGTGGGGCTAGTTATGCTGGAGGTATTATTGGGTTTAATGGATTGGTGAGTACGACACTTTCTACTCCACATACTATAGGGACAATTACTTCAACTGGGGGTGCAGGTGGAATAGGCGGAGGTGGAGCACCTGGTGGTGCTGGTGGAAGTGGAGCAATAGGAGGAACTGGTGCTGTGGGTGTTACAGGAGGCACTGGAGGAGCTGCGTACGGCGGAGGAATAACGGGGTCTAATGCTGGAGTGATTAAAGATCTTACATATACAATTACAACTATTACAGTAAGTGGAGGAGTTGGTGGAAACGGTGGGGTAGGTGGCACGGCTGGTGCATCTGGAAATATTGCCGGAGGTACTGCAGCAAGTGGTGGAACCGGTGGTCCAGGTGGAATAGGAGGTGCGACATATATCGGAGGTATTACTGGTGATAATACTGCATTTTTTGGTGTTAACTTTTCTGGAGTTATTTCAAATCTGAGTGTTATAGGAAGTCTTACTGGAAATGGAGCAAGTGCAGGTATGGGAGGAGATGGTGGTACTGGTGGAAATGGGTCACTTGGAACTGGTGGACATGCTGGAGGTGTTGGTGGAAACGGTGGCTCCGGAAACGTAGGTGGTGCAGTATATATAGGTGGGATAGCAGGCCAAGGTAATGGTAATATTTCTTCATCACAAGCAAGTGGTGGAACTATTACTGTGACTTTTGCTGGTGTTGGAGGATCTGGTGGAACAGGCGCTACAGGAGGAACTGGTGGGGGAGGAAGTGGAAGAAATGGTACAAGTGGGGCAGGTGGTGCTGGGTGGGTAACAGGTGCAGTTCATGCAGGAGGTGCTGTAGGGTATGTCTCCCTTAGTAATGTTCTTATTGATACTGTACATTCTACAAATGATGTCGTTGCAAATGGTGGAGTCGCAGCTAATGGAACGACCGGAACATCAGGTGCTAATGGTTCTATTGGAGGAGCAGGAGGAGCCGGAGGATCTGGTAATGCAATATATGGTGGAGGACTTGTCGGATATAATGCCGGTGCTGGATACGTAGTAAGAAATTCATATGCAACAGGTTCAGTTACTGTAAATGGAGCTACGGGGGGGGATGGTGCAAGTGGTGGAAATGGTGGTGACGGAACTATAAATAATATATTTGGTGGAGCAGGAGCAGTAGGTGGAGCCGGTGGTACTGGCGGCTCTGCGTATAGTGGAGGACTTATCGGATTTACTACAACAAATGCATATATTGATAATTCATATGCCACAGGTACAGTGATGGCAAGTGCAGGAAATGCAGGTGCAGGAGGAAATGCAGGATCAGGCGGTGTAGGTGGAAATAATTCTGTCGGTGGAGCAGGAGCTATAGGAGGAGTTGGTGGTGTTGGAGGCGCCTCGTATGCAGGAGGACTTGTCGGATTTTCAAATATAGGTGAGATAATTAATGCATACTCTAGTAATACTGTTTCTGGTACATCTGGTATAGGGGGAACGGGTGGTAATGGAGGCTCAGGAGGATCTGGAGGAGGAGCTGCTATAGGTGGTGCAGGTGGTGCAGGAGCTATAGGTGGTGCAGGTGGTGCAAACTTTACAGGAGGATTAGTAGGGGATTCTTCTATTGGAATTGAAACAAGTTATCATACAACAGGATCTCTCGTTGCGGTTTCAGGAGCTGGAGGAAATGGTGGAATAGGAGGCGCTGCTGGTGCTTCTGGAGCTATAACAAATGGAACTGCTGCAGCTGGTGGTATCGGTGGAGCAGGAGGCGTAGGGGGAAGTCTTTCACTGGGAGGATTAGTAGGAAGAAACAACACAGCAAATGGAATTATTAATAGTTCCTATGCGACAGTCAGTATGACAGGAACAGGAGGTAATGGCGGGAACGGAGGACAGGGCGGAAATGGCGGTGATGGATCTCTTGGTACGAATCATATCGGAGGTGTTGCAGGAAATGGTGGTGCTGGTGGTTCAGGTGCGACAACCGCCTCTACGGCATTGCACGTAGGAGGACTTGTAGGGCAAAGTAGTTTAGGAACAATTACCTCATCATATGCAGAAACAGGAACTATCGTAGTGGTGGGTGGTTCTGCGGGGCATGGTGCTCTAGGTGGTATTGGTGGTATTGGTACGGGCACAGCGCTTGATGGATTAAATGGAACAGGTGGTGTAGGAAGTTTTGGTGGAGGTATCTATGTTGGAGGATTAGTAGGATATAGCACTGGAATTATTCAAGCAAACTCATACTCAAAAACAACTCTCAATATTACTGGAGGAAATGGAGGCAATGGTGCACATGGAATAAGTGCAAGTATCAACTCTGGAACAGCAGGAAGTGCTGGTGGTGCTGGAAACCAATCAAGTATAATTCATGCAGGGGGTCTTGTTGGATCCACAACGTCTGATGTCATTTCTTCGCATGCAACCGTCGATAGTGGATCCGGCGCAGGTAATATTGTGGTGACAGGCGGAACTCCTGGTAATGGAGGTAATGGAGGGGATGGAGGTTCAGGATTGGCAACAGGTGGAGCAGGTGGCGCAGGTGGTGCAGGCGGCGCAGGTGGAGCTTCACAAGGATCATTTATTGGAGGACTTTTAGGATCAAGCACATCAACAGGTGCAGTATCAGACTCATATTCAACACTGATTTCTATTTCAGGTTTTGAACAAAGTGGTGGAACAGGCGGAAATGGTGGTAATGGAGGAAGTGGTGTAGGGGCATTTAATGGCGGAGTTGGAGCTCTTGGAGGTATTGGTGGTACAGGTGGTGTACGAGCAGTAGGAGGATTGGTGGGAGACAATCTCGGAATTATTCGAGATAATTCTTATTCGTCAATTTCTTTTTCTGCAACTGCTGGTACTGGCGGAACTGGTGGTAATGGGGGGACTGGAGGTACTTCTGGTAGTACTATTTCAAGTGGAGTCTCTGCACTCGGTGGAGCAGGTGGCGCAGGTGGAGCTGGTGGGCTAGCATACGGAGGAGGACTTGTTGGTCGTATGACTGGAACAACACAAATAGTACGAATTAGTGATTCGTATGCAACAGGAAGCATCACTGTTGTTGGTGGGCTCGGGGGAAATGGAGGTCTTGGTGGCAATGGTGGAGATGGTTCTCTAGGAACAAGTACTCATGCAGGTGCGCCTGGTGCATTGGCAGGATTAGCTGGTGTCGGAGGTGAAGCAAATGCTGGAGGGCTCGTAGGTTTCAGTAACTTCACGACCGGTGCAAGTAATTATTTAGATACATATGCAACAGGAAATGTTTCCTCTACTGGAGGAACAGCTGGAATTTCAGGAATATCAGGGAACGGTGGCGCATCACGATCAACAGTAGCAGGTGGCACAGGTGGTGGCGCTGTGGTTGGTGCAGTGGGAGGTGCAAGTTATGCTGGTGGATTGATCGGAAATAATAGAATAGGTGCTGGACTTAGTGACATTATTAATTCATATGCAACAGGAAATGTTAGTAGTACTGGGGGCACAGGAAGTACAGGAAATATCGGAGGAAATGGAGCAAACGGCGCAACAAGTGCAGCAGGTGGTGCCTCTGGTGCAGGTGGGTCAGGAGGTATAGGAGGTGAATCAAATGCTGGAGGACTTGTGGGGTATAGTAATATGGCGGCAGGAGGAGGAAGTAATTATTTCCATGCATATTCGACTGGCAATACAGTGGAGTCGTTTGGCGGACTTGGTGGAAATGGAAGAGCCTCTGGGATTCCTGGTGCTGGTGGTGCTGGTGGTGCAGGAGGAGCGAGTGTCGCAGCTGGTGCAGGTGGTGCAGGAGGAGTTTCTTACGCAGGAGGATTAATTGCTCAGCTAGGAAGTACTGTTACTATTACTACAAGTTATGCTACGCGTAATGTTACATCGACAGGAGGTACAGGTGGTAATGCAGCTACAAGTGTTGCTGGAGGAATTGCAGGATCTGGTGCGCTCGGAGGAGTAGGAGGAGCCGGTGGTACCGCAGGTACAGGAGGCGCAAGCTATGCTGGTGGATTGATCGGAAATAATACAGGAATTATAGAAGGAAGTTCTTATGCAACAGGTGCTGTCTCTTCTATCGGAGGGAATGCCGGAGTATCAAGTAATGGAGCTTCGGGTGGGGCAAGTAGTACAGTCTCTGGTGGTACAGCTGCGACAGGAGGCGCAGGGGGGAGTGGTGCTGCAGGTGGTTTGGGGTATGCTGGTGGACTTGTCGGAAATAATGCGGCAACAGGAATTATTTTAAATTCATATGCAACTGGTTCTGTGACTGCGATCGGGGGTAATGGAGCACATGGATCAAATGGTGGTACTGGAGGAAATGGTTCGCTTGGAACTTCACACATAGGAGGAACTGGTGGGGCCGGAGGTCCCGCAGGTGGAGGTGGAGTCTCAGCTTCTGGAGGACTAGCAGGATTTAATGTCAATACGACAAATACAATTCTTACTAGTTATTCGCTTGGTACTACGGTCTCATCAACAAGCGGGAATGGAGGCAATGGTGGAATTGGTGGAAATGGAGGAGTATCAAGCCCATCAAGTGCTGGTGGCATAGGTTGGGTAGGTGGAGCAGGTGGCGCATCAGGTGTTATGTATGCTGGTGGATTTGTCGGGTATAACGATGGAAATATTTTTCTCTCTTCATATACAACAAGTAATGTTGTCGGTATTACTGGCACCGGAGGAGCTGGTGGAACTGGAGGCAATGGTGCCTCTGGGTCAGTTGGTGTAAGTGGCAACGGAGGTGTCGGTGGAGTAGCTGGAAACGGTGGGGCAGCTGGTGCCGCAGGTCTTGCTTATGGTGGAGGATTTACTGGATTCAATAATACCGCACGAACGATTAAGGATTCTTACTCTACAGGATCGCTCACTCTTGTAGGGGGCACAGGAGGTGTCGGTGGTGCGGGAGGAAATGGTGGGACAGGTGGAGCAGGAGATGTCTCTGGTACTGGTGGTACCGGTGGAGCTTCAGGTGCAAGAACTGTTGGTGCTGCAGGAGGTATCACGTACGGTGGAGGATTTGCAGGATACAATATTGGAACATTGTATACTACCTATGCATTAGGAGATGTTAGCGTAAATGGAGCCACTGGTGGCGTGGGTGGGGCTGCAGGATTGAGTGGAAATGGGGGAACCGGTGGTGTCTCTGGCGCAGGAGGCGCAGGTGGCGGAAGTGGTACTACGGCTGCAGGAGGCGCAGGTGGAGCTTTGTATGCCGGAGGACTCGTTGGATATAATTTTACAGCCGGCATTATTCAATTTTCTTGGTCAGCCGGCGACGTCACTACTGTTGGTGGAAACGGTGGAAGTGCTGGGGCATCTGGCGCAGGAGGAAGAGGAGGAAATGGAGGAACACTTGCAGGTGGTGCAGGAGGAGCATCAATAGGAGGAGGTGCTGGTGGTGCTTCTGGCGCAAGTTATGTGGGTGGACTTGTGGGAGCGAATATCACTACTGGGAATTTTAATACAAGTTATGCATCAGGAAATATTTTAGTAACAGGTGGTGTGGGTGCAGCGGGAGCAGTCGGAGGTACTGGCGGTGAAGGAGGTGCTGGTGGATCAGGTGTTTCTGGAAATGGTGGAAATGGAACAATCGGTGGAGCCGGTGGTGCAGGAGGTGCGGGTGATGCTGTGTTTGTCGGAGGATTAGTCGGGCAAAATACGGGAGCGATTACAAATGCCTACCAGCGTGGGTCTATTACTGCAATTGGGGGTACTCCAGGAGTGGGTGGTGTTGGTGGAGTGGGCGGCGCAGGAGGCGCTCAAGGAGGAGGAGCACTTGGAGTAAATGGAAATGGTGGTGCCGGTGGTGCCGGTGGTGCAGGAGGGTCTGCGTATGTGGGTGGACTATTAGGAAGTCATAATACGACAATTATTACTAATACATATGCAACAGGAGCACCATCTGGAACGAAAACAAACGGTGCGACAGGTGGTACAGGCGGAAGTGCTGGAGTAGGCGGATCTGGAGGTTCAACAGGTGGAACGGGCGCAGCAGGTGCAGCTTCACTTCAGTACACTGGTGGAGTAACTGGGAATCCACTTGGAGGGACATATGTTTCAAATTATTGGGACACAACAACATCAGGATATGCAACTGGGGACGGTGTCGGAAATGGTGTTGATCCAGCTGGGATAACGGGGAAGACTAGTACAGAAATGAAAGAAGAAGCTACTTTTGTCGGATGGGATTTCACTTCACTTATTTGGTCCATCGATGAAGCATCATCGTATCCTTACTTTAGTTATCAAACTATTCCAGATGCCCCGATCATTGGTACTGCCACACCAGGTAATGGTCAAGCAACTATTACATTCACACCTCCAGTAAATAATGGTGGCTCTGCAATCACAAGCTACACAGTTACTTCAAATCTTGGACACACTGCTACAGGAGGTACGTCACCAATCACGGTAACCGGACTTACAAACGGTACTTCATACACATTTACTGTGACCGCAACAAATGCAAATGGTACAAGCGTTGCCTCTGCGACAACCAATGCTGTAACTCCTGCAACAGTTCCAGATGCACCTACAATAGGTACAGCAACTGGAGGCAATGGCGAAGCAGTTATTACATTCACACCTCCATTAAATAATGGAGGGTCTGTGGTAACTTCATACACAGTTACTTCAAATCTTGGTCACACTGCAACCGGAGGTACTTCACCAATCACAGTCACAGGTCTTACAAACGGAGTAACGTATACATTTACAGTGACTGCTACGAATAGTGCAGGAACAGGTGCCTCATCTGCTACAAGTAATAGTGTGGTTCCTTCAACGATTCCGGACGCACCTATCATAGGCACTGCAACAGCGGGTAACGGTCAAGCAACTATCACATTCACACCTCCAGTAAATAATGGTGGTTCTGTAATTACAAGCTACACAGTCACTTCAAGTCCGGGAGGATTTACTACAAGTGGTGGGACATCTCCGATAACAATCACTGGACTTACAAACGGTACAACGTACACGTTCACTGTGACTGCCACAAATGCAAATGGTACAAGTGTTGCTTCAGGCACGACCAACGCTGTAACTCCGGCGACTGTTCCAGATGCACCGACAAATATAGTTGCAGTTTCTAGTAATGGACAAGCAACTATCACATTTGACGCACCTATATCAAATGGCGGATCTGCAATAACTTCATACACAGTGACCTCAAGTATTGGAGGACACTTTACTACAGGTGGTAGTTCACCACTTGTAGTCACAGGACTTACTAACGGAGTCGCATATACATTTACTGTGACTGCAACCAATGCCGTAGGCACGAGTGTTGCATCAACTGCAAGTAATGCAGTAACTCCGGCGACTGTTCCTGACGCACCTACTTCTATAATTGCAGTCAGGGGTAATGGTGAAGCGACAATTACATTTACACCTCCTGTGAATAATGGCGGATCTACAATCACAAGTTATACAGTGACTTCAAGTCCTGGAGGATTTACTGCAACAAGTAACGGCTCTCCAATTACAGTCACGGGGCTTACAAATAGTGTCTCGTATACATTTACAGTGACTGCGACAAATGCGGTAGGTACTAGTGTCGCTTCAGATCCAAGTAATACTATTACTCCAGCTACAGTTCCTGATGCTCCTATTATAGGGACTGCAACAGCGGGCAATGGCGAAGCAGTTATCACATTTACACCCCCAGTAAATAATGGCGGATCAGCAATCACAAGCTACACAGTAACTTCAAACCTTGGTCATACAGCAACAGGAGGGTCATCTCCTTTGGTAGTTGTCGGACTTACGAATGGAGTGACATATACATTCACAGTGACTGCCACAAATGATGTGGGGACTAGTGTTGCATCAAGTTCTAGTAATTCAGTAACTCCGGTCAGTGTACCAGGAGCTCCTACTATCGGTACTGCAACAGCAGGTAATGGACAAGCAACAATTACATTCACTGCTCCATCTTCAAATGGCGGCTCTGCCATAACAATCTATACAGTTACTTCAAACTTAGGTCATACTGCAACTGGAGGTAGTTCACCAATCACAGTCACAGGACTTACAAATGGAGTGACATATACATTTACTGTGACTGCGACGAATAGTGTGGGTACAGGAATTGCTTCAGCGACAACTAATTCTGTAACTCCGGCGACTGTTCCGGATGCACCGACATCTATAACTGCAGTTCGAGGTAATGGTGAAGCTACTATCACATTCACACCTCCAGTAAATAACGGTGGATCTGCGATAACTTCATACACAGTCACTTCAAATGTTGGAGGTCATACTGCTACTGGAGGTAGTTCACCAATCACAGTCACAGGACTTACTAATGGTACAACCTATACATTCACTGTGACTGCAACAAATATTATGGGAACAAGTACTTCTTCAGGAACAAGTAACTCAATTGTGCCTGCGACTGTACCTGATGCGCCTACAAGCATAACTGCAGTTGCTGGGAATGGCGAAGCAACTATTACATTCACACCTCCAGTGAACAATGGAGGATCAGCAGTCACTTCGTATACTATTACTTCAAACATTGGTGGACATACTGCAACTGGAGGTACTTCACCGATCACTGTGACAGGACTTACAAATGGAGTGACATATACATTCACTTTCACTGCAACTAATGCAGTTGGGACAAGTGTTGCATCTAGTGCAAGTAATTCCGTAACTCCTGCAACTGTTCCAGGAGCTCCTACGAACGTAGCTGGTGAAGCAGCGGATACGAGCGTTATTGTGTCTTGGTCTGCTCCAGCTTCAAATGGCGGCTCACCGATAACTTCATATACTATTACGGCAAGTCCAGGCGGCGCTACAATGACAAGCGCGACAACGACTGCAATATTCACAGGGCTTACGAATGGAGTCACTTATACATTTAGTGTCACTGCTACAAATGCTCTCGGTACGGGTGTGTCTTCTGGATCAAGTTCTGGAGTAACTCCTGCGAGTGTCCCAGGGGCGCCGACTAACTTAGCAGCAATCATTGATGATAGTAGTGTAAGCTTGTCTTGGTCAGCACCACTTTCCAATGGAGGCTCTGCGATAACTGATTATGTTATAGAATATAAACTTACGACATTGGGTACATGGACTGTATTTGCTGATAGTGTAAGTACTACTCCTTCTGTTACAGTTACAGGACTTGCGAATAATAACTCGTATGATTTCCGAGTATATGCGAAAAATATTATTGGCACGAGTGTCGCTTCAGGTGAAGTAAGTGGTACTCCTGGATCTCCTGCGCAAGTATTGATTCAGAGCTTTACTGATTTGATTGTTCCAAGTATATCTACTGCAGTTCGTATTACGAATGAAGGATCTACTGCATATGAATATCAATACACATGGTGTGTTACTGATTCAGTACTCAATACATGCGGAGGAGGGAATGATATATTTAGTTCTACTGCGGCGAAATTAATTCAGCCATTAGAAAATTTTGATACAACATTGAACTCGACTGTACCTATTGCTGGTGATTATTACTTCCATTTGGATGTATTGTTCGGATCAGATTCCTCAACTGCATCTCAGTCATTTGCAGCGAGTACCGATACTTCAGTCACACCGCCTGGTGGAGGGGGAGGTGGTGGAGGTGGGGCATCTGTAGCACCTATTTTAACGAATGCATGTATTGGTGCAGACTTAAACCATGATGGAAAAGTAAATTCAGTAGACTTCTCTATAATGCTTTCTTTCTGGAAAACAACATCCCCATTTAATAACCCTTGTGCTGATATAAATCTAGACAAACAAGTAAATTCAGTCGACTTTTCTATCCTTCTTTATCAATGGGGCAAGAAACCTATCGCCTTTAAAAAACAATAATTAATTATGTATAAAATATTCTCATCACATATAGCATACGCATTTATAATCAGCTTTTTGTTGTGCGTAGTACCACAGGATTTACTGGCAGCCCAACTAAGCTATAAAGTGGTACCTACTAGCAAAGATGGGGATACTACAACAGTGGTAGAGGTACGTATAGATCCACAAGGGAAGAATTTAAATGTTATCGAAGGAACTGTGTCTCTACAAGGCTCTATTGCCGACTCCTTGTCAGTAGAAGTAAGTAAACAAGGCTCAGCTCTCTCTATGTGGCCGGTAGAACCAGTATATAATTCGAAGGGAAAGACGGTTCGTTTTGTAGGTGGTACTCCTGAGGGACTCGCAAAAGAAGGCCTCGTTTTGACCTTACACCTACGTACTGCAGTGTCAGGTAATATAGACATGACATGGAGTGGAGTGAAGACATATTTAAATGATGGAAAGGGGACAGAAGAATCAACTATAGTAAAATCGATGTCTTTAAATCTTGTGGTAAAAGATTCACAAATTACTACAGAAGAAGTTGATGGTAAAATAGAAGAACCGACAGAAGAGAAGACAATTTTCCCTGGATTTAGTATGAATAACAATGTTATAATATTATTAGTAATTATTTTGTTGGGTGGGATCTTCTATGGATATAAAAAATCTACTAAAAACTAAATTAGCATTCTTTTGCCTGCTACTTATTTCATTCTTTGTATCAAGTACTGTAGACGCGGCTACACTTAAAATTAATTCTTCTTCGACCAGTCTTTCGCCTGGAGGTATAACGACACTATCAGTAGTGATAAATTCAGAAGGTGTACCGATCAATAATGCCGAAGCGAAAATTATATATCCAAGTGATTTACTTGAGGTAGTATCTATAAATAAAGGAGGCTCAGTATTCTCCTTGTGGGTAGAGGAGCCTGCATATTCGAATGTTAGTGGAATTATTACTTTCAATGGAGGTATCCCTACTCCGGGATTCAATGGCTCAAGTGGCACTGCACTCTCTTTCGTTGTGAAAGCAAAGAAAGCTGGCCAGGCTGACTTAATCTTCTCTGACTCTGCTGTTCGTGCGGATGATGGGTTTGGTACTGATGTCTTAAATAGTAAAACAGGCAAGACTCTCTCTATAGTGCAAAAGGAGGAGCCGGTTGTTGCTGACGTACCCGCACCACAACCATCACTCATCACATTAAATGTGACATCACTCACTCATCCATCTCAGGAATTGTGGTATAAGGATAATAATCCAATATTCAAATGGAAATTACCAACAGGGATAACTTCTGTACAAACAGGTATTGATAGTAATATTGCGGGTGTTCCTCGCGTGACAATAAGCCCTGCAACAAGCGAAAGGTCTGTGAAAAACTTGAAAGATGGAATTTGGTACTTCAAAGTACGCGCACAGAAAGATGGGAAATGGGGTCCGACTAGTACATATATAGCAAGAATAGATACTACTATTCCGAAGAAGAATGATGTTACCTTTATCTATGATGATACTAAGAAAGTCCTCAACATAAATGCTGATATCATAGATGAAACTTCAGGATTAGATTATTATGAAATTTACATAAATGATGTATTGGTAAAGAAGGTGGATTATGCAGATTTTGTTGATGGCAACTACAGCCTTCCTTATAGTATAGCGGGGAACCATACTGTGAAATTAGTAGCATTTGATCGCGCAGGTAACAGTGTGGAATCAGTTGGAATTTTCACTGCAACTATCGCACCAGTAGAGCAAGTACAACCATTACAACCACTTGCACCTGCGAAGGATCCATACACTATCAACATGTTGGCAGTTGATGTGCCTGTAATATATTTAATTATCGTACTAGTAATAGTTTTGATTATTGGTGCATTTAAGCTCGGACGTCAATATGATAGGCTCCACAAGAAAATTATAGTTCGCAGTGCTCTTGTTAGAGGTGACCATTCAAAAATACTTCTTTTGTTAAAAAAGCGCCTAGAGAAACATCTGGAAATATTACAAAATACTCGCCATACTCGCATTCTATCCAAAGAAGAAAAAGAAATTAAAGAAGCCATAGAAGGTGATCTAGATGAAGTAGATAAAGCTATCGAAGATCACAAGAAAGAACAAATTAAGTCCATATAATATATAGGAGAATAATATTTTTTTGAAATATTCCTTTTTTCTGCTATATTTTAAGTATGTCACTATCTATTGGAATTGTAGGTCTACCAAATGTCGGGAAATCGACGCTTTTTAATGCTTTGACGAAGAAGGGTGTTCCTGCGGAGAATTACCCATTCTGTACTATCGACCCATCCGTGGGTATTGTTCCTGTGCCTGATGAGCGTATATGGAACTTGTCTGAATTCTCAAACTCGAGGAAGACCATTCCTCCTGTGATAGAGTTCGTGGATATCGCAGGGCTTGTGAAGGGAGCTTCGGCTGGCGAAGGCTTGGGGAATAAATTCTTATCCAATATCCGCGAAGTAGATGCGATACTCGAGATGGTGCGCATATTCCCACTGAAGAGCGAAGGTGGCAATGAAGTCATCCATGTTTATGGCGATATAGATCCGCTTCGTGATATAGAAGTAATCAACCTCGAGCTTATACTTGCCGACCTTGAAACTGTTATCAAAAGGAAGAATAATTTGGTACGTGAGATAAAGAAGGGCGACAAGGAAGCCGTCATCGAGAACAATGCACTTGTAAAGCTCGAAGCTGCGTTTGAGGCAGGTAAGCTTGCGAACACTGTCAGCTTCGAAGAAGTCGAACTTGAGAAAGTGAAAATGCTGAACTTGCTGACACTCAAACCTTTCATCTACGGACTAAACAAAAGAGGTGGATCAAAGAACTTGGATGAGACTAATCCAGAAATATTCAAAGAACTTACTGACTACATAATGAGCATGGGTTCACGCTATGTGGTGCTCGATGCGAAGATAGAAGAAGAGCTGAAAGATTTCGAAGGGGAAGAGAAGGAAGTCTTCAGGAAGGAATTGGGAGGGCAGGATGATGGCATAGATAGCCTTATCAAAGAGGGCTACAAATTACTCGGACTCGATACATATTTCACTACAGGTGAGGATGAGACTCGTGCATGGACTATCAAGCATGGAAGTACTGCACCAGTCGCTGGTATGGCTATACATACAGACTTCAAGGATAAGTTCATACGTGCAGAAGTAGTGTACTTCCAGGATCTGCTCGATGCAGGTAGCTATGCTGATGCACGTGCAAAAGGGAAAGTGCGTACAGAAGGGAAGGATTATATAGTCAAAGACGGAGACGTTATAGAATTTAAAATATAAATGATTAAATTTATTTCACTAAATATAGAAATGGATATGCACTATGAGAGAATAGTGCCTTTTCTTGTGTCTGAGAAGCCCGACGTAGTTTGCTTCCAGGAAATATACGATGTAGACATACCTCGCTTTGAAGAGGCTCTAGGAATGAAAGGAACTTTCAAACCGATGTCCATTCACCCATCACCTCGGACAAAAGGGGAGACAACTCATACTCAAGGCATTGCTATCTTTACACGTTTCGAAAGTGTATCGCATTCTGAGTATTACAACGGAACGGAGGATAATATCCCTAATTGGGTGCGTTCGGCTGATCTGTTGATTGCTTCTCATGTATCTAATCAGCTCGTGTTATGGTCAGAGATGATGATAGAGGGCAAGATGTATCGCATAGCAAATACGCACTTAGCTGTAAGTCATAAAGGTACACCTACTTCATTCCAGTTAGAACAAGCACAGAAGTTGCTAGGTATACTTTCGCAGTTCGATGATCTCATTCTCTGTGGCGACTTCAATGCTCCACGCGGACGTGAGACATTTGCAATGTTTGCAAATAAATATAAAGATAATATTCCCCTTGAATATGATTCGACTCTAGATGCTAACTTGCACAAGGGTCCTGATGTCCGTAGTCGTGAAGCACTATATGTGGTGGACGGACTCTTCAGCACTCCACAGTATCAAATTACAAATGTGAAATTAGTAGAAGGTGTGAGTGATCATAAGGCGATAGTTGCGAATATAGCGAAAGTTTAATAAAAAATTAGGCAAATTAAATGGCCGGACTTTTTGAGTCTAGCCATTGCAATTTGTTTTTAGATTTGGGTTTTTATTTTTCGCTTACTACCCGAGGTAGGCTTTAAGCGAGTTACTGTAACGTGCTTTTTGCAGGCGTTTGATTGCCCGTTCTTTGATTTGGCGGATACGTTCTTTAGTAAGATCGTACTTCTGACCAATCTGCTCAATGGTTACACCATTTTCGCCATCGAGCCCAAAGTAAGCATAAACAATTTCGGCTTCGCGAGGGCTGAGGGATTTCAGCACCAGGCGGATTTCTTCGCGGAGCGAATCCTTCATAATGTCGTCATCAGTGTCCTCGCTCGCCTCCAACAAATCACCAGGAGTACCAGCATCTTCTGGCGCACCTTCAGCTGTTGCATCTAGGCTTTTGTGATGGATGTTACTCTGGAAAATGTTGTTGATTTCGGTTTCGCTCATTTCGAGAATTTCAGCGAGTTCTTCAGTGGAAGGTTCGCGTTCATGGTCTTGTTCGAAAACTGCGTAGGCTCTATTTGCCTTGTTATACACCCCAATTTTATTTTGAGGAATGCGAACAAGTCGTCCTTGCTCTGCCAAAGCCTGCAAAATTGATTGGCGAATCCACCACACAGCGTAGGAGATGAATTTGAAACCCTTGGTTTCATCAAAGCGCTGTGCTGCTTTTATTAGTCCCAGGTTGCCTTCATTTATCAAGTCACTTAAGGCTAAACCTTGGTGCTGATACTGTTTTGCTACGGAGACCACAAAACGAAGGTTAGCTGCTGTCAGGCGCTCCAAAGCACGCTGATCACCCATTTTGATCCGTTGGGCCAAAATGGTTTCCTCTTCGGGCGTGATCATGCCGATTTTGGAAATTTCCTGAAGATACTTTTCTACTGCCTGCGAATCCCGATTCGTAATCTTGGTTCCGATTTTTAATTGCCTCATAACCTAGCCCGGTACACGGGCGTTTTAGAATTGTTAGATGAACATATGTTCGTGTATATTCTAATACATATAAATAACCTTGTCAAATAAGACTCTTTACGTATATAATAAGTACATGAATCTAACAGAACAAAAGTGTATAGCGTGTGAGGGTGGGGTAGCACCTCTGATAAAAGAGGAGGTGGATTTATTAATAAAAGAAGTGGAAGGTTATGAAGTGTCGAAAGATGGGGATAGTATAGAGAAGCATTATGCATTCGCGGACTTCAAGGAAGCGCTTGATTTCGTCGACAAAGTTGGCGCTATTGCCGAGCAGGAAGGCCACCATCCAGATATACACCTGACAGATTATAAGAATGTGAGCGTCGTACTATCTACTCATGCTATAGGTGGGCTTTCCCATAATGACTTCATCGTAGCAGCGAAAGTAAATGCTCTGTCTGCTATAAGTTCTTAATATAAATTTATGAAAAGTAATTGGATACAAGCAATAGATGTCATAAAAGGTGGAGGATTAGTCGTCGCACTGACCGACACTATTTATGGAGTACTTGCAAGCGCTCTTGATGAGGGTGCCGTAGAGAAGCTGTACCAAGTACGCGGTCGTGATACAGATAAGCCTTGCATAGTACTCATAAGTTCATATGAACATTTAACTAAACTTGGAGTAGAACTAAGTGAAGAAGATAGGAAAATACTCGAGACTATATGGCCAGATAAGGTGAGTGTAGTACTTGATAGTAATGATGATGCATTGTTCTATTTGCACAGAGGGAGGAATACTCTAGCAGTGCGCATGGTAGATGCGAAGAATGAAGATTTGTTCAACCTTATAAATACTGTAGGCTCACTTGTAGCTCCTAGTGCGAATCCGCAAGGTCTCGAGCCTGCTCGAAATATAAGAGAGGCAGAGAGCTACTTCGGAGAGAATATTGATTTGTATGTGAATGATAGTACGCGTATAGCCAAGCCGTCGACCTTGATAAGGCTCTCGAATGGCAAAGTAGAAATACTTCGCCAAGGACAGGTAGAAATAAATTTAGAACAAAATTAGATAAAATAAAAACAAGTAATTAATTACTTGTTTTTATTTTCTTGCTGCTTCTTTAGGTCTTCTATATCTTTTATAAGTATTTGTAGTGTATTCTCAATGCGAGAGAGCATAGCCTCATCTTGTTTTATAATTGTTTCTTCCTCATCTTCTTCGCTTACATCTTCCTGGATTTCATCCACGTCTTCCTGAATCTCATCGATATCTTTCTCAATACCTTCCACATCTTCCTGGATTTCATCCACGTCTTCCTGAATCTCATCGATATCTTTCTCAATTCCTTCGACATCCTCCTGGATTTCACCGACATCTTCAGCCACTTCTTCCAAGTGCTTAGCTTGATTGTTTACACTTATTTGGATGAAGATAGATAGATATATAGCTTCGAGAGATACAATAGTCGTTACCACAAGGAGGATTTTATCAAATTCAAAACCAAAGAATACTAAAGAAAAAGCTCCTGCAAATAGGATAGTGTGGATGATTAGGGATCTGGTAGAGCCTATCCACCTAGTAGCATTCGCTGCTGCATGCCCGAGCGTTGCTTCGGATTTCTTCGTAAGATGTTCCATAATAGGCTATATTATATACTAATTTTCTGATATAATCCAGATTATGGATACACAAATAAATCAAAATCAAATAATAGAAAAGAAGACACCGAGGTTCGTTCATGTTTCAATAATTTTCGCTATTATTATTGTTATAAATTTATTTGCAAATTATACTGTTTCTCTGGTGTATAAAGAGCCAGTTTATGAGGATTACATAAAGCCAGCCCAAGTAGTAGAAGAGATAAAAACGAAAGATAAATGCGTCTCTGCTGGAGGACAGTGGACAGAGAATGCTTATCCTAATGAAAAAGGTAAAACTACAATAGATGGTTATTGTAATTCTAATTATACGAATCAGTTGAATTATGACAAAGCTCGTGAATCTTATGAGAAGAAAGTTTTCATCACTCTGATTATTTTTGGAGTATTCCTTATAGTTTCGACTGGATTCATCACTATTTCTATACTATCTGTAGCTTTTGCTTGGGGTGGGGTATTATCCCTTATTATTGCTTCTATGCGCTACTGGTCACTTGCAGATAGATTATCCAAAGTCGCAATACTTGGTATCGCTCTTGGTTTACTCATATGGCTTGCAGTAAAGAAGTTTAATAAATAAGATTTTCTATGAAAAACTACGACCATAATAAAATTGAAAAGAAACATCAAGCGGCTTGGGATAAAAAGAAAATTTATCATGCAAAGAACGGAGGCAAAGGTAAAAGGTTCTACGGACTTATAGAATTCCCATACCCATCTGGAGCGGGACTTCATGTGGGCCACATACGCTCGAATACTGCGATGGATATAATTTCAAGGAAGCGCAGAATGGAAGGCTACAACGTTCTCTACCCAATAGGCTGGGATGCCTTCGGCTTACCTACAGAGAATTACGCAATAAAGACAGGTATACAGCCAGAGAAAGTAACCAAACAGAATACTGATATGTTCCGTAAGCAACTTAAATCCATTGGATTCTCTTTCGACTGGTCACGTGAAGTAAATACTACTGATCCGAAATATTATAAGTGGACACAGTGGATCTTCCTTCAAATGTATAAAAAGGGTTTGGCTTATAAGTCGAAGACCTTTATAAACTGGTGCTTGAATTGTAAGATAGGCCTTGCCAATGAAGAAGTGGTAAATGGCAAATGTGAGCGCTGTGGTGGAGATACAGAGAAGAGGGAGAAAGAGCAATGGATGCTAGCCATTACTAAGTATGCAGATAGACTAGATAAAGATCTAGATGATGTGGATTATTTAGAGAAGATAAAAATTCAACAAAGGAACTGGATAGGGAAGAGTGAAGGAAGTGAAATAGAATTTTCTATAAAAAATTCTCCAGAGAAAATTAAAGTATTTACAACAAGAGCCGATACACTTTTTGGTGTGACCTATGTTGTTCTTGCACCTGAACATGAATTAGTTAATAAACTGAAACCACAAATTTCAAATTGGAATGAAGTAGAGAAATATATTTTAGATGTAAAGAAAAAGTCAGAACTCGATCGCACCGCAGAAGACAAAGAAAAGACTGGGGTTGAAGTGAAAGGTATTAAAGCTATAAATCCTGCAAATTGGGAAGAAGTACCTGTATGGATTGCAGATTATGTATTGGTGAATTATGGTACTGGTGCTGTTATGGCTGTGCCTGCACACGATGAACGTGATTTCCTATTTGCGAAGAAATATAATCAAGAGATTCGCCAAGTTGTCGCCCCACTTTTTATAACAACTGAAGGTGAGAGTGCAATAAGGAAAGATCAACCTTTTGTAAAAAGAGATACTATTGTATCTATAGTGAAGCATTGGTCAGAAGATAAGTATCTGTGCTTAATGTGGAAGACTCAGAATTGGAAGACTTTCGTAATAGGTGGAACTGATGGTGAAGATCCTCATATTGCTGGTGCTCGTGAAATAAGAGAAGAAACTGGATACCAGAATATAAAATTCATAAGTACATTGGGTAGAGCTCATGCACAATTCTATGCACCTCACAAAAAAGAGAATAGATGGGCAAATGTAGTAGGAGCATATTTTGAATTAATAGATGGAAAGAAAGAAGATACAAGTGACAATGAGAAGAATTTACATGACATAGTATGGCTTACTAAAGAAGAAGTAGAAAAAATTATCGATAAAGAGGAAGCTGTAATTTTCTGGAATAATATGTTGGGGAAAGATCAAGCTTATACAAACGAAGGTATATTAGTGAATTCCGGTAAGTTTAATGATTTATCAAACGTAGATGCTCAAAAAGAAATTACGAAAGCAGTTGGTGGTAAAATTGTAACAAAATACAAACTTCGTGATTGGATATTCTCCCGTCAGAGGTACTGGGGTGAACCAATACCTATAATACACTGCGAAAAGTGCGGTTATGTCCCTGTACCAGAGAAAGATTTACCGGTAACTTTACCAAAAGTGAAGTCTTATGTGCCAACAGATAATGGCGAGAGTCCACTTGCTATCATGCATAAATGGGTCAATACAAAGTGCCCAAAGTGTAAAGGCAAAGCCAAAAGGGAGACTGACACAATGCCGAACTGGGCAGGGAGCTCATGGTACTTCCTAAGGTACACAGATCCGAAGAATAATAAAGAACTCGCATCAAAGAAGGCTCTCCGGGCTTGGATGAAGAATGGTGTAGATTGGTATAACGGTGGTATGGAGCATACGACACTGCACTTACTGTACTCTCGCTTCTGGCATAAGTTCTTATATGATTTGAAGCTTGTCCCTACAAGTGAGCCATATATGAAGCGCACTTCCCATGGCATGATACTTGCCGAGGGAGGAGTAAAAATGTCTAAATCAGTAGGTAATACAATTGACCCGAAAGATATAGTAAAGCTATACGGGGCTGATACTTTACGTATATATGAGATGTTCATAGGGCCATTCGATCAAGCAGTGTCCTGGAGTACTGAGAGTATTATAGGCTCCAGAAGATTCTTGGAGAAAGTTTGGCGTATTAGTGGTAATAGTTTTGCAAGTAAGACGGATAAAGAATTAGAAACACTTCTCCATAAAACAATCAAGAAAGTTACAGAAGATATTGAGTCTATGAGTTTCAATACTGCTATATCTGCAATGATGGTTTTCATTAATGAAGTAGAGAAGACGAAAAGTATATCAAAGAAAGATTTTGAATTATTTCTGCAGATACTCTCACCATTCGCTCCGCATATAACTGAAGAGCTTTGGATTAGTAAGAAATCCATACATGTCTCGAAGTGGCCAAAGTGGGATAAGAAGAAAGTTATAGACAGCAATTTCAAAATAGTTGTTCAAGTTAATGGTAAAGTGCGTACAGAGATGATGATAGACTCAGATATGAATGAAGAAATAATCAAAAAACAAGCATTAGAAGACAAGGTAATAATGCCATGGATAGAAGGTAGGGAAGTAAAGAGGGTTATATATGTGAAAGGGAGGTTGGTGAATATCGTGGTATAGCTTTATTGAGGCTATTTAGGTATAATTAATTATTATTATATTTTTATAAAATTATGGAATCTAAAAAAGTTGAATTATTCGATAAATTATCATTTGGGACAATTCTTGGAACATTGTTCTTGTCATTATTCTTATTCATACCTTATGTACCGATTACCCTCGATGCAAATAAGGGTTTCCTATTATCTATAGGAGCGGTCCTTTCTTTAGCATTCTGGCTTATGGCACGTTTAGGTGAAGGTAAGTTCTCTTTGCCTAAAGATAATATTTTGTTATTTGCAGGGGCTATACCTGTCGTATTTTTGATTGCATCTTTTTTCTCCTCATCTAAGTATATATCGATCTTTGGTAGTGGGTTTGAAGTAGGTACTGCTAGCTCAATGCTTGTACTTTTCATACTGTTCTTCCTATCTTCTGTTCATTTCCAAAAAGAGAAAAGGTTGTGGTATTTCTACATGTTACTTTTCTTGGGCGCGACAATACTATCTGTATTTGAGTTGGTCCATATCTTTATAGGTTTTGATCGATTTGCCCCGGGTTTGCTAAGTGGTGTATCAAATGGCAACTTGTTCGGTTCTTGGAATGATTTCGGATTATTCTTTGGATTGATTATATTACTTGTACTGTTTACGATTGAATTTATGAAAAATAAGGGTTTTATGTTGTTCCTACAGTACTTCTTGTTAGTATCTGGTTTATTCTTCCTTGTAATCATTAATTTCTCGATTGTTTGGATTATGATTGGATTGTTTGCTCTAGTCTTGTTCGTATATAAAGTGTCAATACAACAATCGCAAGATAATAATGTCTCTACTGAGAACAAGAAGAGATTTCCATTTACTACTCTTGTTGTAATATTATTATCTTTACTATTTATATTCGCAAATAATCCTATATATAGTTTTACTTCACAGTATATAAATATACCAAACTTAGTTGTGAGGCCACTTGTGTCTACTACATCTGGTATTGCACTTGAAGCCATTAAGCACAATCCATTCTTCGGTACAGGGCCAAATACTTTTGTGCATAACTGGGCGCTATGGCAACCAAAAGAAGTCGTACTTTCTCAATACTGGAATATAGATTTTAATAATGGCTTTAGTTCACTTATGACTTTCGCTGCGACTGTTGGTATTGTAGGTATACTCTCATGGTTACTTTTCCTAGGTGTTCTCATAAAGAGAAGCGCTAAGTCATTCCGTAACATGTTCAATAGTACTTCGTCGAATTATTTTACATTCATAACTTTCATCACTGCAATCTATTCGTGGTTCACTATTATATTCTATACTCCTAGTATAGTAATATTTTCAATTGCATTTGTATCAAGTGGAATATTAATAGGGTTGATGGTACAAGCTCAATTAATAAAAGTAAGAGAATTTTCTTTCTTAGGTGATCCACGCCATAGCTTCTTCTCAATCCTTGGAATTATGTGTCTCATGGTATTAACGCTTGCCACTGCATATGTTTATACAGAGAAATTCATCTCTATAGCTTATTTCTCAAAAGGTTCAACAGTAAATAATACAATAGAATCTTTGGTAAAAGGTGAGCAATTGCTTGGTAGTGCTATACGTCTAGATGAGAATGATATTTACTACAGAACTATCTCTGGTATATATGTCAATCACATAGGTCTTCAATTAAATGAGAAGAATGTTTCTGAAGATCTCTTGAAGTCCAATATTCAGAGATTAGTAAATCTAGCCGAACAGTCTGCTATACTTGCTGTGAGACAGAATCCAAATCAATATATAAATCATGTTAATTTGGGTAATATGTATAGTTCTCTCGTGCCGCTTGCTATAGAGGGTAGTTATGATAAAGCTCTATCTGCTTATACTAGTGCGCAAAAACTCGCTCCTCATAATCCTTCCATCTTACTATCTAAAGCAGCTCTAGAAATTATAAATAAAAATAATACAGAAGCTCGTAGATATATAAATGAAGCTCTAACTCTTAAGCCAAACTATACTGATGCTATATTCCTTCTTGCTCAGATAGAAACTAATGAAGGGAACTTGGCTGGGGCCATAAAGCAGGCTGAGAGAGCAGCTCAAGTAAACCCAAATGATCCAACTATATTCTTCAGATTAGGTTTACTACGTTCAAATAACTCACAATACCAAGAAGCTATTGGAGCTTTCGAACAAGCTGTAATACTAGATCCAACTTATCTAAATGCTAGATTCTTGTTGGGACAATCTTACTCTAAAGTAGGACGTAAGAGTGATGCACTCGCACAGTACGAAATTCTAGCCAAGATTATTCCTGACAATGAAGAAATAAAGAATGCTATTAAATCCATAGATAATCCAGTTGTAGCACCTACAGAAGAAAAAACAGAAGATAAAAAGGAAGCCGCAAAACAACCAGCCAAATTACCATTACAAGGCCAACAATAATAGTAAATGGTAAAGAAGATACTGACATTTCTGAATAAAGAATTCCATGGAGTGAATGAGGCTGCACTCTTGCTTGGTAGTTTCGCATTTATATCACAATTACTTGGTCTTGTTCGTGATAGAACACTTGCTCACATCATAGGAGCTGGGCCTACTCTTGATATATATTATGCTGCTTTCCGTATTCCTGACTTCCTATATATATCCGTTGCATCACTTGCATCTATTACAGTGCTGATGCCGTTTCTGGTGGACAAAATTCATAATGGTCCAGATGGAGAAAATTATGCTAAGAAGTTCTTGAATAATATTTTCAGTGTTTATATGATTTTCATGGTGGGTATTAGTGTGGTTGTCGCTATACTTATGCCTTACATAGCGAAATTCATTGCCCCTGGTTTTACTGAGAGTCAGTTTGATCTACTTGTGACTACTAGTCGCATAATGTTGCTTTCTCCTATATTCATAGGGCTTTCGAATCTTATCGGTACTGTTACACAGCTTTTCAAAAATTTCTTTGTCTTCTCTTTGTCGCCTATACTCTATAATGTTGGTATTTTGGTTGGGATTATATTCATCTATCCAATATGGGGTGTATATGGTTTAGCTATGGGTGTAATTATCGGTGCTATCATGCATTTACTTATACAGATACCTGTTGTGATTAAACATGGATTCTTCCCTAAATTTATCTCCAGTATAAATTGGAAGGAAGTGGTACAAGTTATAAAGTTATCCGCACCAAGGACTCTGGCACTATCTTGTAATAGCTTGGCTTTCGTAGTTCTCATTGCTATGGCTTCTACTTTGAAAGACGGGACTATATCACTTTTTACTTTCTCTTACAATTTACAATCAGTACCTGTAGGAATAATAGGTATATCTTATTCTGTCGCTGCTTTTCCTGTGCTTGTAAAATCTTTCTCTATGAAGGACATGGAAAGCTTTATCAAGCATATTATCTCTGCGACTCGTCAGATTATATTTTGGTCACTACCTGTGATTACTCTTATGATAGTGCTTCGTGCTCAGATAGTGCGTGTAGTTTTGGGATCTGAGACATTTAGTTGGGCAGACACAAGGCTTACAGCGGCGGCCGCCGCGCTCTTCATAATATCACTCGTGTCACAGAGTTTGGTGCTACTATTCGTCCGAGGTTACTATGCGACAGGTAATACGAAGAAGCCATTATTCCTAAATATCATTTCCTCATTTATGATTATTGTCTTCGCCTATCTATTCTTATATATATTCAAAAGTAATCCGTATGTATTAACTGAAATAGAAGCCCTACTACGTGTGACCGATGTGCCAGGCACAATGATGCTTGCTCTTCCACTTGCTTACGCTTGTGGATCATTACTTAATCTATTTTTGTTGTGGGTATTTTTCAAAAAAGATTTCTTGGAGAAAAAATGTTCTGGCATATATACAACATTTTTCCAGAGCTTTGTAAGTTCTTTCATTATGGGGCTTGCTTCATATGTAGCCTTGGGTATTTTGGATGATGTGTTTACACTATCTACTGGTTTTGGTGTGTTCATGCAAGGCTTCCTTTCAGGATTAATAGGAATTAGCTTTGGTATATTTACCCTTACCATGATGAAAAATAAAGAATTAGCAGACCTTGTAGCTGCTCTTAGTCATAAGTTCTGGCGTGAGCGCGTAGTTGCTCCGGAGCAAGGGGTCCTTTAAGAGCCTTTTATTACTTAGTATTTTCTGCTAATATAACAAAATGTCCTTATTTAAAGGTATATTTAAATACGTCTGGCCTCAAATGCGAAAATATAAACTCGTATTTTTCTCTTTACTTTTTATTTTTGCTGTAAGAACAGTAGTAGACATAATACGCCCTTTTTATTTTAAGAAGATTATTGATATTATTTCAATAGATACATTAGAGAGAAGTATATACTCTACTCCTCTTTTAAACTTAATTATCTTGATCATTCTTTTAAACTTAGTTGCTCATTTAATAGGTCGAGGTGCGAAGCACCTACATCTATGGTTTGAGATTAATGTAGCAAGGGAGCTTCGGAATTTTACTTTTAAAAAGATTCAAGGTCATTCTCAATCTTTTTTCTCTAATAATTTTTCTGGCAGTCTTGTAACCAAATCTCGCAAGTTCTCTTCATCATTCGAGACAATGTATGATATTTTTATCTATGATTTTTGGAGTGTTCTTATATCTTTTATTGCGATTTTTATTGTTTTATTTGAGAGTTCACTATCTATAACCTTGCTATTCCTATCATTTATTATTGTTTTTATAGGCGTGGTGTTGTTTTTCGTAAGACGTAAAATGAAATATGATTTCATAGAAGCACAAGCTGATTCCAAGATAGGAGGAAGGTTGGCTGATGTTTTTGGTAATATTTTAGCTGTAAAGATTTTCTCAGCAGGTAAAAAAGAGGAAGCTTCTTTTAAAGATTTGACGGACGATGCTGCTACAAAAGCTAAAAAATCATGGTTCTTCGGGAATAGAATTGATTTTATACAGTCAATGTTGGTTTTTATTTTCCAAAGTGCCATGCTATATATAACAGTAAATTTATGGCTCAAGAATGAGATGAGTACTGGAACTGTTGTTTTAGTGCAAACTTATCTAATAATGATAGCGGAACGTCTGTGGAATCTAGGTAATTCTCTTACTAGATTTATGAAGCATGCTTCTGACATGAAAGAAGTAGTAGATATATTTGATACAAAATTAGAAATTAAAGATCCTGAAAATCCAGAAGAAGTAAAGATAAAGGAAGGGCATCTTGTATTCGACAAGGTAGATTTCATTTATGAGAATGGCAAGCCTGTGTTACATAACTTTGATTTGGATATCAAGCCGGGTGAGCGCATCGGCATAGTAGGTCACTCTGGAGCAGGGAAGTCCACAATCATAAACTTAATATTGCGATTTATGGATGTATCGAAGGGATCTATTACTATCGACGGACAGGATATTCGTAACATTACTCAAGATGATTTGCGTAGTGTTATATCATATGTGCCACAAGAATCAGTTCTATTTCATAGAACAATTCGCGAGAATATTGCTTACGGTAAACAAGACGCAACAGATGAAGAAGTAAGAGAAGTCGCGAAGAAAGCCTATGCTTCGGAATTTATAGAAAGATTAAGTAATGGATATGATACATATGTCGGTGAGCGCGGAGTGAAGCTCTCTGGTGGTGAGCGCCAACGTGTGGCTATAGCTCGTGCAATGATTAAAAATGCGCCAGTTCTTATACTCGATGAAGCTACAAGTGCCCTTGATAGCGTCAGTGAAAAGTATATCCAGGAAGCATTAGCAGAACTTATGAAAGGTAAAACTACTATTGTTATAGCTCACCGCCTCTCTACGATTCAGAAGATGGACAGAATATTGGTCCTCGAAGAAGGGCATATTATAGAGAATGGAACTCATAAAGAACTTATAGCTAAAGGTGGTAAATATGCTAGTTTGTGGAATCATCAAGTCGGAGGATTTATAAGTTAAACCTTTTAATTTAAGGCTTTTTCTGCTAGTATAGATTTATGGATATTAAATCTATAAGAAATTTCAGTATCATAGCTCATATTGACCACGGCAAATCAACACTGGCAGACCGTATGCTTGAAGTTACAGGTACTATAGAGAAACGCAAAATGAAAGACCAAGTCCTCGACTCCATGGAGCTCGAACGTGAACGTGGCATTACTATCAAGATGCAGCCGGTGCGTATGGAGTATACCGTTGATGGAGAGAAATATATCCTAAACCTTATTGATACACCAGGACATATTGACTTCTCTTATGAAGTTTCGCGTGCACTTAAGGCCGTAGAAGGCTCTATACTTCTTGTGGATTGTACTCAGGGAGTCCAAGCACAGACACTTACTACACTAGGTATGGCACGCGAATCAGGGCTTGTGATCATCCCAGTACTTTCGAAAGTAGATTCACCACTTGCTCGTGTATATGAAGTAAAAATGGAGCTCGCTCTACTCCTAGATATAGATCCAGATACAATACTAGAAGTATCTGGGAAGACTGGCCAAGGAGTAGATAATCTACTTACAGAACTCGTAAAAAGAATTCCACCACCAGTCGTTGTAGAAGAGAGTACTTCAGGGAGAGCACTTGTCTTTGACTTTAAATACGATAATCATCGCGGAGTTATAGTATATGTGCGTGTGATAGATGGAAGTTTCAAGAAAGGTGAATCGCTCCTCTTTGCTATTTCAAATGAAAAGTTTATTTCACTTGAGGTGGGGACTTTCTCTCCTGAAGAATTTCCAAGAGATACAATTAATGGTGGAGAGATTGGATATATTGTAACCGGTATTAAAAAGCCCGGTATTGCATCTGTCGGAGACACTATTACGTATACAAAGCGCCCGTTACCTGCACTTCCTGGGTATATGAACCCTTTCCCGGTGGTATGGGCATCAGTATATCCTGAGTCTGCCGACGACTTCCCAGAACTCAAGCAAGCTCTCTCTAGATTAAAACTTTCTGACTCTTCATTCTCATATGAAGAAGAAACTTCAGGTAGTCTAGGTCGCGGATTTCGGTGTGGTTTCCTAGGAATGCTTCACCTAGAAATTGTAACGGAGAGACTTAATCGTGAATTCGACTTAGAGCTTGTGGTGACTATGCCTTCAATTACATATAAAGTGATATTAAAGAATGATAAGGAACAGATGATATACTCCCCCCACTTATTCCCGGATGATGGAAATATAAAGCAAGTTTTCGAACCATGGGTGGATGTGAAGATTATTGTTCCTTCTAAGTATGTTAGTAACTTGATGCCTTTCTTTTATGAGCATGAAGCTGAAGTAAAAATGACAGATAATTTCGGGGATAGTCGCTCGTCTATAGATTTGGAAATGCCACTTCGTGAACTCATGCGTGATTTCTTTGACGAGTTGAAAAGTCTGACTTCTGGTTATGCTTCTATCTCTTATGATATAGGTGAATACAAGCCGGCCGATGTAGTGCGCCTAGATATACTTGTAGCCGACGAACCAATGGTTGCTTTCACAAGGGTGGTATCAAGACGTCGTGTAGAAGAAGATGCAAAGAGCCAAGTAGAGAAATTAAAGAAGGTTATACCTCGTCAGCAGTTCGCATTTAAGATCCAAGGTAAAGCCTTAGGAAGAATAATCTCTTCTGAGTCAGTCAGTGCTTTCATGAAAGATGTCACCCAGCACATGTATGGAGGGGACATAACACGTAAAATGAAGCTAAGAGAGAAGCAGAAGAAAGGTAAGAAGAAGATGGCAGGCAGAGGAAAAATAAACATCTCTCATGATGTCTTTCTAAAAATGATGCGAAGCGGCAGTTAGTATTACTGGAAGATAGGCAAGTAAAGCAAAATCATACTTACGATAACTATGATTGAGATTACAGCAAAAGTGCGCTCTATCCTCTTTTTATTTTTAGCATTAAAAATCATGTTATAATTATACATATTTTATGGCACAATTCAAGGAGAAAAATAAATACTCATTTTGGCACTCACCACTTACGCTACTTGTACTTTTGATTATAGTGGTTGTTTTTGCTTATAATATGATAGATCTTATACAGAAGGAGCGGGATACGCACAAGAATAAAATCTCAGAATTAAAGAAGATTGAGGAACTTCGAGAGCGCGAGAGCCTACTTTCTTCGGATATAGAGAAGCTAAATACCGAAGAGGGTATAGAGGAATCTGTCCGCGACAAGTTCCAAGTAGTAAAGCCAGGAGAGAGGATGGTCGTCATAGTAGATGATACTCCGAAAGAAGAAAACACAGAAGAAAGCATGAAAGAGCACGGCTTCCGTGCATTCCTAAAAAGGTTTTTTAATAGAGATTAATATTGCGGGATTAGTTTAGCCCGACCAATATATTTGCGGGATTAGTTTAGTGGTATGATGCGTCCTTCCCAAGGATGAGACACGAGTTCGATTCTCGTATCCCGCACACCAAAATAGCTTCGATAAGTGTATTCACGGTCCCGCTGATAGCACCTCTGTCAAGTGTTGCAATAATTATTGTTATGATATAATGAGTGTCATTAGAAATTATTTGCCCTATTTTTGGGTGTAAAAATTATGAATAAAGTAATTGTATATAGTACTCCATCATGTCACTTTTGCCACAAAGCGAAAGACTATTTTAAAGAGAAGAATATAGAATATGTGGACTACGATGTAGCCGCTGATTTAGAGAAGAGGAAGGAAATGGTACAGAAGAGTGGCCAGATGGGTGTGCCTGTAATCTTCATCGGGGATGAAATGGTTGTCGGCTTCAATCAGCCGAAGATCGACCAGCTTCTAGGTCTATAGAGTAGCATTTTATACATTTTTGACGTATTATAAAAGCACCAGAAATGGTGCTTTTATATATAGCCTCCATAGTTCAATGGATAGAACAGTTCCGTCCTAAGGAATAGATCCCCGTTCGATTCGGAGTGGAGGCACACTTTTATTTTTATCTCAAATATGCTAAAGTTTAGCGTATGGATCCTGAGACAAAAAGACTCTTGGAAGAGAGTTTAGTCATTGCAAAAGAGAATAATGAGATGCTAAAGAAGGTAGTTCGCAATCAGAAATGGGCGGCTATCTATCGAATAGGCTATTGGACTGTCATTATCTTGTTCTCTTTCGGGGCATATTACTTCGTGAAGCCTCTTATGGGTAACATGTTGAATATATATTCAGGTGGTGTATCAAACATGGGGAATATAAGTGATATTTCAAAAGGTTTAGGTGATAGCAAGCAGATGGATGAATTAATTAAATTATTGAATCAAAGATAATTTTTTAGCCTAGATAGTTTCTTGCCGAGATAGCTGTTTTGGTAAGACAAGCGACAGATATGATAACGAGGTTGGTTTAAGGGATAAAAGTATATGTTCGGATAGCTGTTTTGGTAAGACAAGCGACAGATATGATAACGAGTTTGGTTTTTAACAAATAATAATATGCCGAGGTAGCTCAGTTGGTAGAGCGCTCCCCTGAAGAGGGAGATGTCACCAGTTCAACTCTGGTCCTCGGCACCAATTAAAAATAGCAAGGATAGTCCTTGCTATTTATTAAACAATATTAATTCAAAAAAGCCGCAATCCGGGGTAGGAATGCGGCTTTGTATTCTTCTCTATTTTTTATTAACTACGAGTGTTCGCCGTGGATGCCTCTACATTGTCCTCGCGCTCTTTTTCTTTAGCATAAGCATTAATAATTGATTTTACCAAACGGTGCCTTACCACATCTTCTTCATTCAATTCAATATGGGCGATACCTTTTATGTTTTGTAGAATGCGATTTGCCTTAATAAGTCCGCTTCTTTGATTTTTGGGAAGGTCCACCTGCGTCATATCGCCTGTAATAATAGCCTTTGCATTGGCACCAATACGGGTAAGAAACATTTTTAATTGTAGATCGGTTGAGTTCTGAGCTTCATCGAGAATAATATAGGCATTATCAAGTGTACGGCCACGCATATAAGCAAGTGGTGCAATTTCAATAGTGCGCGTACTCATGTAATAACCCAACTTATCTGCAGGAATCATATCATCCAGGGCGTCATACAAAGGCCTTAAATAAGGATCAATTTTCTCCTTCAAGTCTCCGGGTAGAAAGCCAAGATTTTCACCAGCTTCTATTGCAGGCCTTGTAAGGATGATCTTTTTTACCGATTTGTTTTTCAGCGCCCTCACAGCCAATGCCACTGCTGTATAAGTTTTACCGGTACCTGCAGGTCCTAAAGCAAAAACAATGTCACTGGTATCTGATGCTTCAACCATACTTTTTTGGTTAGCGGTTCTCGGCCTTACGTTTTTTCCGTTAGGACCAAATACTAAAACATCATTGGGATTACGTTCAACAAAATTGTCAACTACTTCCTGATCATCTCCACCTAAAATAGTTTCAAAATAATTATCTGTCAGGTGGGCGTTTCGTTCCAGGTACTGTATTACCAATTCAATTTTTTCCCGTGCACTTGCAATTTGCTCCGGCGAGCCACTAAGTTTTATTTGCGTGCCCCTGCCGAGTATTTTTAGCAGTGGAAACTTCTTTTTCAGAAGGTCTAATTTTACATTGTTTACCCCAAAGAAATCAATAGGGTTAACCGTTTCGAGATTAATGATAGTCTCTACCATGTCAAAGAATTTTTATTTGAATAATTGCTTTCGCTTCCAATATGGCATCAGGATGTTATTTAATCACCCCTAGAGCAAATTATATGCTCATTTTCATACATATTTACATTTTTCCTGGTATACGTCAAACCATTACTTCGTTAAAAAACATTCCGACATTCTTGAGAATGTCGGAATGTTTTTTGGGGTTTTGGCTGTTTGGGGGATAAATGGTAAGATGGGTATATTATATGGATAAAAATACAATAATAGAGATAAAAAATTTAAAGAAAGAGTTTAATGATAATGACACACCTTTAGTTATATTCGAGGATACTAGCTTACAGATAAAGGACGGGGAGAAGGTGGCTATAGTAGGGGCTTCAGGTAGTGGTAAGTCCACATTGCTATCGCTACTTGCAGGGCTCGACAGGCCGACAGAAGGGGAGATACATGTGAAGAATCGCATGATAAACACTCTGTCGCTCGACGAACTATCAGAATACAGAAATAAGCAGGTATCAATCATTTTCCAATCTTTCGAATTAGTCAGTCCGTTTAATTCATTCGAGAATATTTCCGCGCCGCTAGATATCCGGGGCACTTTTACTGCTAAAGATATTGAAGATATTACGAACACTCTACTCCAAGAGGTTGGGCTTAAAGACAGGGCTCACTCTTTCCCATCCACGCTTTCCGGTGGCGAGCGACAGAGAGTCGCTATTGCGCGAGCTCTAGCATCGAATGCAGATATAATACTAGCCGATGAGCCGACAGGAAGCCTCGATGGCAAGACTGGTGGAAGAGTGCTTGATCTATTACTCCGCGAAGTGGATAAGAGAGGGAAGACTTTAATCATAATTACTCATGACATGAATATAGCAGAGAAAATGGACCGTATAATAGAATTGAAAGATAAAAATTTACACGAAATAAAACATGAAAGAAAAAGTGTATAATTTTAAAACTATATTTAAATTTAGTTTGCGTATTGTCTCACGTGAATGGAAGAAGTTCATCTTACCTTTTTTGTCGCTTACTTTTACTACGCTGATAGTTTTCACAGTGTTACTTTTTACGAATTCTAGTTCAATGTTCTTGGAAGATAAGAATAAAGAATTAATCGGTGGGGACATATCGATTGAGTCCAATTATGAACTCGACGACAAGAGTTTGGGTGATATCCTGGGGCAAGATATTAAAGTTATTGATAAATCCAGTCAGTATGACTTCTCAGGTATTCTTACGAAAGGGGATTTGAATACTCCTGTATCTTTATCTGTTGTGGATAATAGCTATCCAGTCTACGGAGGCCTAAGTATAGAAGGATCGACTTATGTCACTCCAAAAGAGGATGAGATATACATCGACAAGAATGCACAGACAAAGCTCGATGTATCAGTCGGAGAGGATATAATCTATGCAAATAAAAATTACAAAGTAATAGGAATCATAGAGAAGGATAGTAAGTCACTACTATCAGGATTTAATTTCTTACCTCAAGTTCTCATTAGTAAGGAAGGTTTTAATCGCGCTAGTATAGACAAGTCATTATTAAGAGCAGAGTACACTTATACTTATATTATTGAGGATACTAGTAAGGATAACCTGACTAAAATAATCGACAGAGAGGAAATGCGAGGGGTAAGTGTAGATATAGCAGGTATATCAGAGCCTGGTTTCGTTGAAGGTCTTTCCCTCGTGGAGCAATTCCTTGTGCTTGCAGTATTACTCTCCTGTATTTTGGCAGCAGTAAATATCTATGCAGGCATGCTTTACTTACTTACTATCATGAGGAAAAGTTTCGCAGTATTACTCGCCATAGGATTTGAAAAGAAGAAGCTCGGACTCACTCTATCGCTTTCATTATTCTACATACTTATATTATCTACTTTGCTAGGTGGAGGATTGTCACTTATTATATTTAACTTCATTCGTGAATATATTTTCTTAAATTTTGATTTAGAGCTACCATTAGTCGACCTACTTATTCCTACTATCCTTACTTTGTTTGTAGTTTTTAGTATTTCATTTGCTTCATTCATCCCTAGTCTACGCAGTCTGATGCGCCTCAATCCAAAGATACTTTTGTCCGGCGGGCAAGAACCTAAAGAGAAGAATGTGTTTGGTAATTTTATTATTATCACTCTATCTACTCTAATTCCTTTGGTACTAATAGCCATATTCTTACTCGAGAGCTTCCTTTATGGGCTTATTAGTATCTTTGCGATTATTGCTATATATGTACTACTTGCTGTCTTATTCTATTATTTAATCTTAACTCTATACAAGAAGAGGAGTAAATTTAAATTCCTAACTAGGACCTTAATATCATATAAATATAAAGATGGACTATTTGGTATTGTGTCTTTAACCTCACTTTACGTAGCGCTTACATCTCTGTCTTTACTTATACTTCTTCAGTCTACTCTTACGACTTTCATACAGAAAGATTTGGGCGAGAGATTGCCTACGGTATATATAGTAGACATTCAGAAATCTCAGACAGAGAGTATAAAAGAGAATTTCAAAGATGTGACTTTGTTCCCGAACGTAGGTGCACGTATACTATTCATCGATGATAGAGATATACAAAAGGGCATAGCGCTTGCTGATGGATCCGTTAGTCGTGAGTTCGGCAGGGAATACAATTTGACTTATCGTGAAGATTTACTTCCGAATGAGAAAGTAGTGAAAGGTAAATGGCTCAGTGGGGAGGTGAATGAAGTCTCTGTGGAAAAAGAATTCGCTGAGAGAGCTGATATTGTTATGGGCTCGAGAGTTGTATTCTCTATACAAGGCTTTGAAGTTGAGGCTACGGTGACAAGTATAAGGGAGTCTGATTCTAGGAGTGGCTTGCCATTTTTCTATTTTGTATTTAATCCGAAAGATTTAGAGAAGTATCCAGCCACATTCTTCGGCTACAATTACCTAGATGGTCTAGAGAAGAACAACTTTACGAAATTCTTAGCACAGAACTTCCCAAATATCTCGATTATTGATACAGCAGAAATTACTAAATTTGCAGAAGGCTTAATAGGAGGATTACTCGTCATAATATTCGTCATATCTATACCACCTTTGGTTTTGGCGCTCTTCCTAATAGTCACTCTAATTATCTCTTCTTTCGAAGGAAGACGTAAGCAAAGCGCCCAGATGATGGCTCTAGGTGCGAAGAAGAAATTCATCGAAAGATTGTACTATCTTGAGACTATTTCTACTACTTTATTTAGTGGAGTGCTCGGCTATCTTACAGCTATATTGGGCACTTTATTTATTGCTCGCTACTATTTTAAAATTGAAAGTACCAGCCTTTATAATGTGGAGTTGCTGATAGCATTAGGTGCTATAATACTATTCGTGGTTATACTTGCCAAAGTGTTATGGAAAAGTGATAAGAAGCCACTTCGAGAATTACTGTCATATGAAGAACGTTAAAATCATTCTAATAATTGTTATTGTAATTTTAGCAATATTTTCATTGTGGTATTTCACATTGAAAGATGATAAGAAAGAAGTAAATCTTAAACAAAATAATCCTGGTGCAAAGTATACTATAGTTGCTTTTGGGGATAGTCTGACTGCGGGGTATGGACTACCTCTCTCTGAGAGTTATCCTTACCAGCTAGAAGAGAGACTGAAGGCGGAAGGCATCGATGTGAAAGTTATCAACGCTGGTGTGAGCGGAGAGACAACGAAAGGTAATAATGAAAGAGCAACTTTTATTAAAGAACAAAATCCTGACATGATTATATGGGGTATAGGAGGCAACGATGCATTACGTGCTCTACCAGTAACAGAAATGAAAAATAATATGGAAAGTACCATCAAGATACTACAGAGTGCCGAAAGTAAACCTACAATTTTAATGCTTGAAATGCAGTCACCACTTAATGCAGGATTCCAATATAAGAAAGAATTTGATGCTGTATATGAAGATTTGTCCGAGAAGTATAATTTACCACTTGTGCCTTTCCTTGTTGCAAGTGTATTCCTGGATGGAGATCTGATGCTAGCTGACCGTATCCATCCGAACAAAGAAGGTTATGCGAAGCTCATAGAAGACAACTTGATAAAGGTCGTATTAAAAGAAATTAAAAATTAATCAAAATATATTTATGTTTATAAAACTTTATGCTATTGCTTTACCTGTTTTCTTTGCTATTGATATGATTTGGCTTGGGGTAATTGCGAAGAATTTCTATCGCGAACAAATCGGTATGCTTATGAAGCCAGATGTGAATTGGGCTGCGGCGATTATATTCTACCTTATTTTTATCGGTGGACTTATTGTATTTGTTATATCACCTGCTGTAAGTAAAGGTTCTTTGATGCATGCAATTCTGTTTGGTGCATTGTTTGGTTTTGTTTGTTATGCGACTTATGATCTGACGAATTTAGCTGTTGCGAAAGATTGGCCACTACTCGTGACTATTGTGGATTTGGCTTGGGGTGCAGTTCTTGCTGCTTCGGTCTCTGCTATTACATATTTAATTTCAACTAAAATAGGATTATGAACTACTATATAATACTCGGTTTAGTATTACTCGTTTACATGAGTATGTGGTTTGTCATTTCTCTTATTAAACAGAGGAATGATGTAGCTGATGTCGCATGGGGTTTGGGTTTTGTGCTTATGGCATGGGTGTCATTCTCGCTTTCTGATATGCATACTATGCGAGGGCTTATTGTGTGTTTGCTTGTGAGTATTTGGGGTTTGCGTTTAGCTTCTCATATTTATAATCGTAATAAAGGCAAAACAGAGGATTATCGCTATCTGGCTTGGCGCAAAGAGTGGGGTAGGTGGTTCGTTTTACGCTCTTACCTACAAGTGTATATTTTACAAGGAACTCTACTTTTTCTTATTGTATTCCCAGTGTTACTGATTAATAAAAGTGTTTCATCTGTGATAAGTCTGTTTGATGTTATAGGTGTGGTTGTTTGGCTTGTAGGATTTTACTTTGAAGCAGTGGGGGATGCACAGTTAGCAAGATTCATAAAGAATCCTGAGAATAAAGGCAAGCTAATGCAGAGTGGCTTGTGGGCATATACTCGTCATCCAAATTACTTTGGTGAAGTCACACAATGGTGGGGCTTGTGGATTATTGCTCTAGGTTTACCTTTCGGACTTTTCGGTATTATTGGGCCTCTCACTATAACTTTCCTTATTCTGAAAGTTTCTGGCATACCACTCCTTGAGAAAAAGATGGAAGAGAATCCAGATTTCAAAGAATACAAAGACCGAGTGAGTATGTTCATACCACTACCTCCTCGTAATATTATAAAATAATAAAAACTCCTCCCCGACCATGGTCGGGGAGGAGTTTTTATTATATTGATTTTACTTTTAGTGTAGTCTTCTTGTCTTTGTTTATTTTCGGCATCTTTATGATGAGCAAGCCATGCTTTTCCACTGCATCAGCGCCTTCAGGGTCTACCTCCTCTGGTAGGGAAATAGTACGAGAGAATGATCCCCAATACAATTCTTGCACGAAATAATTCTCAGTGTTTATAGCTTTATTTTCCTCTCTTTTACCTTTAACGGTTATCATATCTCGAGATATAACTATAGAAAGGTTCTCGGGTAAGACTCCTGCAATCATGGCCTGGACTACTATATCTGTATTTGTCTGATATAGGTCTACTGTGAGCTGTGCCTCCTCCTCTTCCTCCCAATTAGAAGTTTTCTTCTCTTCTTTGTTATTTGGATTTTTATCCAAAGTAATAGTCTTACTTTCAGTATCAATTTCTTCTTCTTCGTCTTCGAATTTCATACTACCAGTAAGTCTTTCTAAAAATGATTTCTTTTTAAGCATATATATTATTGTTGTACAGGAATATATCTCCCCATACGTCTTAACTTTTCAAAAATAAGTATATTAATAATTGCGACGACCCATAAAAACCCAAAAACACTCAAGAAATTCGCTCCACCATTTTTCATTATATAAAAATTGAAAACACTGTGTAATATTATAGCACAAAACAGACCAAAGAATAGATAAACTCCTCGCATACTCTTCGTATAGAATGCAAGTCCTAGCGCGCTACCCATCATCGAGCTTGCGATTGCGTGAAGAAGTGTAGAGCCCAAGTATCTAAGGTTACCAGTGAGTAATCCTACAACAGTTCCATCTGTACTAATAGGATGCAGTAAGTAGAAAATATTCTCAAGCCCCGCGAATCCAAGTGCAACAGCTATGAAATACATTGGGTAATCTATTGGCCTCCTGATAATATTCGTACCCATTATTATAACTAATACACCGGCCATCTTGAGTGCTTCTTCTATACCTGCCCATGCCACAATCTGTAAATTTTTGTCAGTAATGTGACCCAAGGTGGCCTTCTGTAGAAAGCCTGCAATAAGGACAAGTAAGCCTCCCAAGATAAATGAAGTTACAATTAGTACTATAGGCTCTCTTTCTTCATTGTCTTCATTTTTAAACCAGAACCAAAGCCAAAGTAGGGCAGGCATAAGCCCCCCAAGTATAGCAAATAAGATTACTTTAGGATCTGTTATAGCTTCAGTCATTAGCTGGCCATGGAGTTACCATGAGTAAATTTTTATTCTCGACTGGAATCATAGACCAGATCTCTTCGGTGACGAATGGCATGAAAGGGTGGAGAGTAATGACTATCTTTACCAGTGTATCGAGGAGGAATTGCTTTCTGGATTCTTTTTCTTCTTCTGTACCATTTTCTAGTATCTTTTTACTTTCTTCTATAATGACATCAGCGAAACGTGCCCATGTGTATTGGTATATCTTCTCGCCTGCAAGATAGAAGCGGTACGAAGTCATGTCTTTAGTGATATCTTTTAGTATTGTATTCCTATCGAGTATTAGCTCACGATCTTTCTCTGTGAAATTATTAAATTCTCCATTGTATACATAATCTGTACTAGTTAATACGAAGCGTGTAATATTCCAGAGCTTGTTCGCATAATTCTTGTAAGCTTTGATTTTGTCTTCACTCATTTTGCTATCATTCCCGGGACCTGTGCCTATAATAAGCGACATGCGTACAGCATCTGCTCCGTACTTTTCTGCGACATCAAGCGGGTCAATAATATTACCGAGTGATTTACTCATCTTACGCCCTTGTGCATCTCGAACAAGTCCATGAAGATATACAGTTCGGAATGGAACTTCACCGAGCAGGTATTGTGACATGAGTATCATGCGTGCCACCCAGAAGAATATAATATCGTACCCAGTCTCAAGCACACTTGTGGGATGGTAGTCTCGCAAATCCTTTGCTTCCATATCTGGCCAACCTAAAGTCGAGAAAGTCCAAAGCCCCGATGAGAACCAAGTATCAAGGGTATCAGGGTCTTGCTCCCAATCGCCACCCTCGGGTGCTTCTATTCCACAATAAATTTCTCCTTCTTTGTACCAGACAGGTATTCTGTGGCCGTACCATATTTGGCGAGATATACACCAGTCCCGTAGATTCTCTATCCAGTTATAATAAACTCTTTCAAAGCGATCAGGAATAATATTTACATCTTGGCTTTTCACGGCAGAGAGCATTAATTCTTTAAGTGTTTTATTATTTCGTGACGCTATAGGCTTATTTACATTTATGAACCATTGAAGTTTCGGCAACGGTTCTATAATACCACCAGTGCGCTCTGCTGTGGGTACGTTCTGTATTACTTCTTCCTCTTTTTCAAGTAAGCCTTCATTACTTAGCCAATCCACTATTATTGCGCGTGCTTCTGTAGTCTTCTTGCCGAGAATATTCTCACCACCTACCATCATTTTCGCATATTCATTTATGACTTGTTTTGATCCCAAGTTATGACGTGTTGCGATATCTGCATCGATTGAGCTGTGGGCTGGAGTCACTCCAAGTGCTCCTGTACCGAACTCTTTCTCTACTTGCTCATCTGCGATAACTTTTATGTGTATAGATACTCCACAAAAAACAGCATCATATTCTTGGCCTACGTATTCCTTATATCGTTCATCCGTCGGATTCACTGCGACAGCGACATCGCCAACTTTTGTCTCAGGACGAGTTGTAGATATAGAAATAGGGAAGTCATGGCTGTACTTGAAAGTATAAAGTTTCGCTTTGCGCTCTTCGTTTATAACTTCATCATCAGATATAACAGTCTGGCCTTTAGGGTCCCAGTTTACAATTCTGTGTCCGCGGTATATAAGTCCGTCTTCATACATTCTCTTGAATGCTGTTCTTACAGCAAAGTTACGAGTGTCATCTAGTGTATATGCTTCACGAGACCAGTCGACAGAAGTACCCATCTTCTTCATTTGGGATACTATTGTGTCATGGCTATCTTGCGCGAATAGCTCCACTTTCTTTAGGAACTCTTCTCTCCCTAAATCAGTTTTTCTTTTACCTTCTTCTTTTTCTAATATTTTCTCAACTTTGGATTGTGTAGCAATAGCTGCGTGGTCTGTACCCGGTAGCCAAAGTGTACGCTTGCCTTGCATACGAGCGAAGCGCACCATGATATCTTCAATAGTGAGCATCGAAGCATGACCTATATGAAGAGTGCCTGTAACATTTGGAGGGGGGAGGACGATAGAGAAAGTCTCGCTATCTTCTTTCGTTACACCTTGTTCTATACAAACATCAGGATTAAAAAATCCACTATCTTCCCAAAGCTTATAAATACGGTCTTCTGTATCATTCGGATTATAAGGGGATAATAGTTTTGGATTTATGTCTTTATGCTCTTCATTCATATATAAAATATAGCATTTCGGAGACTTTTTTCCAATATTATAAGGATAGATTTCCGACAGCCTTAAGCTTTGCCTGGCCTCTCATCTTTTTCTTATTTATATGATTCATATATCCGGCAATCGCTATCATGAGAGCATTATCAGTCGACAAGCCTTTCACAGGGAAGTGTGTTTTGATTTCTTTATCAAATTCTTTTAATTTATTTTTCAAAGTCTCTTTTAGATAAGTATTCGCAGATACTCCACCTCCTACTATGAGAGTTTTCACTTTGTATTGCTTCACTGCACGAAGAGTCTTGTGAACTAGAACTTCAATGGCGGCATCTTCGAATTCTTTTGCTATTTGTGACTTTTGTTTGTCTGTAAGTTTGCCTTTGTATACATCACGTATCATATATAGTACTGCAGTTTTGAGCCCAGAAAAGGAGAAGTCGTAATCTTTCGAATACATCATAGGGCGGGGGAGCTTTATGTCGCTCGGAATATTATTTCTGTCAGCACGAATATTTTTCTGGTGAAAAATTTCTCTGCTCGGCTCGTCAGCCTGCGCAAGGCTTCCCGAATTAATATTACCTCGCTCCTCTTTCGCTAATCTTGAGATTTCTGGTCCACCAGGGTAAGGCAATCCAAGCATACGAGCGACTTTATCAAATGCTTCACCGACAGCATCATCGCGAGTACGGCCGATAATTTTGTATTTGCCGAAGTCTTTCGCCAATACTATTTCTGTGTGTCCTCCAGACACGAGCAAAGAAAGCACTGGGAATATAGACTCGTCCTTCTTGATAGTGAAAGTTTTCATCTTTGTAGGGAAGATGGATAGTATATGACCTTCCATATGGTTTACAGGTATGATTGGAACTTTTAACTTCGTGCTTAATTCTTGAGCAAAAGTAATACCTACCCATAGTGCAGGCTCAAGCCCCGGGCCTACTGTGACCGCAATCATATCTATCTTTGGATTCTTCGCATCCTTCATGGCTCTATCAAATACTGGACCGATATTTTTGATATGTTCACGCTTTGCCATCATAGGGAATACTCCTCCATAGCTTGCATGGATTGTTTGGGAATTCACTACATTAGAAAGTATCTTAAATGAGACAGCATTTTTCAATTCTTTTACCTCAAGAATAGCAATACATGTATCGTCGCAGGATGTCTCAATAGCTAGAATTTTCATAAAAATACTATACCATAAGGGTTTTTATTTGACCATTTTTATGGTAAATTAGTTATATGAAGAAAGAACAACTTGGTTTCCACCTTGTCTTACTTGGACAAATTGCTTCAGGTAAAGATACTCAAGCACTTGTAATACTTGATAAATACAACCTTAAACCAGTCGAATCTGGGAAGCATTGGCGAAAGCTTGAGAAAGAGAAAAGTAAGGATGGGGAATGGCTACGCAGAACTGTGAGCAAAGGCTTACCTGCACCGGTAGCTCTGATGAAGAAGTTCCTCCTTGAGAATATTGAGAAAAGACCAAAGAATAAAAATCTTTTGTTTGTAGGAAATCCACGTCTTAAGCCTGAAGGTCAGCTACTCAATAAATTAATGAAAGAACACAAGGAGAAGTTTTTCGCTATTTATATAACTCTTCCAGACAAAGAAGTATTTAAACGTTCTATTGGACGTAAACGTGGTACCGATGATGATAATAAATTTATCTTAAGTCGTATAAAATGGCATAAAGATCAGGTTTCTAAGACAGTGAACTATTTTGACAGTTTAGGAAAACTTAAGAAAATAAATGGTAATCAGTCTATAAAAGAAGTCTCGCAAGACATAGAGAAAGCAATCAAATTATTCCAAAACAAATTAAGTAATGAATAAATTTTTTAAAAAAATAAAACATAGATTTATTGCTTTCCTAGCAGGATTGCATTTCTATGGTAATCCGTCAAAGAAGATAAAGATTATCGGAGTGACAGGTACCAATGGTAAGACTACTACAGTCACTCTTCTGTATCAGCTTTTCCGTAACTTAGGATATAAAGTAGGAATGATAGGCACAGTTGTGAATAAGATAAATGATGAAGAAATAGAAGCTCGAAATACAACACCGCTTCCTATAGAGTTGAATAATTTATTAAATAAGATGGTGGAGGCAGGTTGTGAGTACTGCTTCATGGAAGTATCCTCCCATGCAATCGCACAGGATAGAATAGCCGGGATTAATTTTGCTGGTGGAGTATATACGAACCTTACTCATGATCATTTGGATTATCATAAAACTTTCGAGAATTACTTTAAAGCCAAGAAGAAGTTCTTCACAATGCTACCTCGTAACGCTTTTGCACTTTCGAATATCGATGATGGTTATGGAGAGAAGATGTTATCTGATATAGAAGCCAAAGCGTATAAATATGGATTCAAAAAGGAAGCAGACTTCTCTGATAAGTTAGAGACGAAATTATTGGGCGAGTTCAATGCATATAATATACTCGCTGTTTACTCTGTAGCAGTGTTACTTGGAGAAGATAAAGAAAAAGTAAAAGAAGAGATAAAGAAGCTCGCTCCTGCACGAGGAAGATTCGAATCTTACACGAGCACAGCTGGTGTGACTGGAATAGTCGACTATGCGCATACACCAGATGCATTGTCTAATGTGCTACGAACAATAAATGAAATGAACCAAAATAAGAAAGGGAAGATAATATCTGTCTTTGGTTGCGGAGGAGATAGGGATAAGACAAAGCGCTCAATAATGGCTAAAATCGGCTATGATATGAGTGATATAATAATAATTACATCTGATAATCCTCGCACAGAAAAACCTGAAGACATATTAGAAGATATGAAGAAAGGTTTATCCAGCGAAGCCCTGAGCGAAGTCGGAGGTGTACATATTATCTCTGATAGAAGGGAAGCAATAAAGAAAGCAGTAGAGCTTGCAGAGAGTGGCGACTATATACTCGTCGCAGGCAAAGGCCATGAGAATTATCAAGAAATAAATGGCATCAAAAACCATTTTGATGATACAGAAGAATTAAAGAAATATTTAAAATAATATGAAAATATCAGATCCAAATGATAAAGGAATACAATATTCTTTAAAAAGTTTAATAAAAGATATTTGGAAGTACTCAGGAGATAGAAAAAAATATATAGTACTTGGTACTTTTTTTAGATTAGCTGGTGATGTGGCTGGGCTTTACCCAGTCTATGCATTAGGGCTAGTTGTAAATGGATTAACTGAACATTCACTTGATTTCAATCATGCGTCTATTATCCTCATGTTATGGGTTATATCTTATATTATTCAGCATCTATTTAGATATATTGCAAAAAGGCTAGTCTTTTCTACAGCGCAGGATGTGTATTTAAATATAGAAAAGTATATGTTAGGTGTCCTTATATCTAAAGATAGTGCATGGCATGAGAAGGAATCTTCCGGCATAAAAATTAAACGTATAGAACGTGGAGCAATGAGTTATAGAGATATCCTATATGCATACATAAATAGTTATATTGAAACTTTTGTTACTTTTGTCGGTATCCCATTCATATTACTTGAGTTTGATTCTTGGATAGCTTTAATAATGCTCGTCTTTTTAATTGTATATTTTTCAATTTCAAAATATTTACAAAAGAGATGTATTGGTGCTGCGCACCAAGTAAATATCCACGAAGATCAACTAAGTGGGAATGTATATGAAGTTGTGAGTAATATACGAACTATCCGAGTGCTACATATAGGTAAAGAAATGATGAATAAAGTTGCTTATCTGACAGATAATCTCTTTCGTGCATTTAAGAATAGAATAAAAATGTTCCAATTTAGAAGTGGGTTCATGGCAATATTCTCTCAGGTATTTAAGATGACAGTATTGTCTTATATTGTATACTCTGTATTTAAGGGTAGATACGATATAGCTCTTATTGTTATGTTCTCAGCTTATTTTGATAAAATTTGGAGTAATATTAAAGAAATTACTGATGTAAGTCAGGATGTTATGGTGTCGAGGCAGTCAATCTATAGAATGTATGATCTTGTAGGGAGAGAAGTTGTGCCAGAGATAGGTACTCAAGAATTTCCTAAAGTATGGAATACTTTATTAATAGAAAATCTTTCTTTTTATTATGAAGATAATAAAGCTTTAAATAATCTTACATTTAAAATTTCTAAAGGCCAGAAGATTGGTATTGTCGGGCTCTCGGGTGCAGGGAAGTCTACGTTGTTCAAGCTACTTATTCGTGAAAGGGATGATTATCATGGAGATATAAAGATAGACAATGTATCAATCAAAGATATTCATCCGGATGAGTTCTATAAACATATATCCATTGTCCCCCAAGATACAGAAGTATTCAATCTATCTTTAAAAGAAAATATAATAATTTCACAACCAAGTAAAAAGGATGATAAAGAACTACTTGAAAATTCTTTAGAAATTGGCCATGTGAAGGACTATGTTCACAAGCTACCAAATGGCATAGATACTAAAATAGGAGAGCATGGAGTGAAGCTCTCTGGTGGTGAGCGCCAGCGACTTGGTATTGCTCGTGCTATCTTTAAAGAGCCGTCAATACTACTTCTAGATGAAGCTACTTCACACCTCGATCTAGAATCTGAAGAAAAGATTAAAGATTCATTACATAAATTTTTCAAGAATGTGACTGCTGTTGTCATCGCTCATAGGCTTACAACTATTAAGGAAATGGATAAGATTATAGTTATCGAAGAAGGTGGTATTATAGAGGAAGGTTCATATGATGAACTTATGAATAAGAAGGGGAGATTTTATGAATTATGGCAAAAGCAATTATTTTAAATGAAAAATTATAAAGAATACTTTAAAGATAAAAAGATTACTGTCATGGGGCTTGGGCTCTTGGGGCGGTCTATTGCCTATACGCAATTCTTGGCAGAATGTGGTGCGCAACTTATAGTGACTGATTTGAAGTCAAGAGAAAGGCTCGCCACTTCTATAAAATTACTTGCAAAATATCCAAACATTAAATTCGTCTTAGGTGAACATAGACTAAGTGACTTCCAAGGTAAAGATATAATTATAAAGTCTGCTGGTGTGCCACTTGATTCTATTTATATTAAAGAAGCACAGAAGAATAAAATTCCAGTGAAGATAGATGCTTCATTATTTGCAGAGCTTGCAGAAGATGTGACTATGGTCGGTGTGACTGGTACTCGAGGTAAGACAATGACTACAATGCTTATATACGAGATATTGAAAAGTAATGAAAAGCTATTAAAACGTAAAATATACTTGGGTGGTAATGTGCGAGGTGGGGCTACTCTTCCACTCTTAAATAAAGTAAAGAGCAATGACATTGTAGTACTTGAGCTTGATTCATGGCAGTTGCAAGGCTTCGGTGATGCAAATATTTCCCCAAATATTTCCGTTTTCACCACTTTCATGTGTGATCATATGAATTACTATAAAGATGATATGAATAGGTATTTCGAAGACAAAGCAAATATATTTAAATATCAAAAGAAGGGAGATGTACTAATAACATTACCTAAGGTAAAAAAGTTAATAGATAAAGAAATAAAAAGTTTACCGGAAGGCAATAAGAGTAAGGTTATAGTTGTAAAGACTAAAAATGTATTAGATTGGGATTTCGTTGTGCCTGGTTTGTATCAGAGGGATAATTTGGCTTGTGCTGTAGAAGTAGCGAAGCAGTTCCAAATACCCGAAGTTAAGATAAAGAAAGCTGTTAAAGCTTTCAAAGGCGTGGAAGGCAGACTTCAATATGTAAAAACTGTAAAAGGGATAAAGATATATAACGACAATAATGCGACAACTCCAGAGGCGACTATTGCAGGAATCGAAGCACTTTCCGCTAATCAAGGCCTATCGGAAAGTGCTAAGAAAAATATTGTACTAATCTGTGGTGGGGCCACGAAGAATTTACCACTCGAGAACCTGGTGAAAGCTATAAATAAGAATTGTAAAGCTGTGGTGATGATTGGTGGGACGGGAACGGATGAGTTAATGAGTAAAAAGTTAAAAGTTGAAAGTAATAAAGTTGATAATTTGAAAGACGCAGTAGAGAAGGCGTTATCTGTGGCGAAAAGAGGGGATATAGTTTTATTCTCTTCAGCATTTGCGTCATTTGGAATGTTCAATAATGAATATGAAAGAAACGATTTATTTATGAAGATAATTAAGAAGTTAAAATAATATGAAAAAAAAGCCACAAATATTAATGATTCATGGAGGTATGACTTTTCGAAACAGGAAAGATTATTTGTTGTGGCTAAAAGATAGATCTATTACTTTTGAAAAGAAGAAACGTTGGGCTACTGATTATATGGATGATAAATTAGGTAAAAAATTTGAAATCTTAAGACCTAGAATGCCTCTTAGCGAAGATGCAAAATACGAAGAATGGAAAATTCATTTTGAAAAATTCATACCGTACTTAAGAAATAATGTTATCTTAATAGGAGGTTCTTTGGGCGGTATATTTCTTGCACAGTATTTATCTGAAAATAAATTTCCGAAGAAAATTCTAGCTACATACCTAGTCTGTCCACCTTTTGATGATACTTGTATTGGAGAGGATTTGGTGGGTGGTTTTAAACTAGGTAAAGATTTATCTCTTTTGGAGAAGAATTCCAAGAATCTCACTTTGATGTTCTCGGCTGACGATGATTGTGTACCCGTTGATCATGCAGAAAAGTATAGGAATAAATTAAAAAATGCCAAAATTATTATTTATAAAAGTAAGAATGGTCACTTCGACATCGCTACTTTCCCCGAAATAGTAAAAATGATAAATAGTAATATTAAAGATTTATGATAAAAGCTATTATTTTTGATTTGCATGGAATATTTTTGCAGAGCGAGAAGCTTAGCGATAGGTTTGCAAAAGATTTCGGCATACCTAGTGATGTATTCTTACCGAAATTAAAAATGATTATGGAAGAAGTAAGGAAGCCCAATGCAAAGCCAGCATTTACTTACTGGGAGCCTGTTTTTAAAGAATGGAATTTGGGTTTGAAAGAGCAAGATTTCTGGGATTATTGGTTCAAGTTTGAAGTACAATCTGATACAATAATAGAATACGTAAAGAGCTTAAAACAAAAAGGAATTAAAATATTTATACTATCGAATAATTTCAAGGAAAGAGCTGAATACTATGGTCATTATCCGTGGATGCACGATGCCGTAGATAAGGTCTACTTTTCTTGGCAGACGGGCTTGGTGAAGCCAGACCCGAAAGCATGGGAGCTAGTCATGACTGAGAATAACTTGGATCCCAAAGAGTGCATGTATTTCGATGACCAGCAGTCAAATGTAGATTCAGCAGAAAGTTTAGGCATCAAGTCATTCTTGTTTCTGAATGAAGAAAACTTAATAGAAGTTATAGATAGAGAATTAAATTTATGAAAATAATTTTAGGGTCAGATTCAAGTTTCCTTTTAAAGTATGGCTATCAGGCTACAGGTATTCCTAAAGACCAAATGAAGATTGGTTGGATTACCACTGCATCTAAGGGAGATAGAGATAAATCATTTTTTAATAATTTAAAAAATATAATATTAAATACTAATTATAAATTTGAGGAGTTTGATATTGAAGGTAAAACTAAGGAAGAAATAAAAACTTTTTTTAAAGATAAAAACATTATTCATATGGAAGGGGGGAATAGTTTCTATCTCATAAGAGCTATTAAGGAAAATGGTTTCGCTGATATTCTTAAAGAATTACTTAATGAAGGAAGGGTGTATATTGGAACAAGCGCCGGAGCTTATATTATGTGTCCTACAATAGAGGTATCTGACTGGGATAATACAGGAAAGCTACGTTTTGAAGTTACAGATTTTACTGCTCTTAATTATGTACCATTTGTTTTAAAAGTTCATTATAAAGATGAATCAGAAGAAATAATAAAAGAAAAAATTAAAACCTTAAAGTACCCACTAAGAATACTAAGAGATGGACAGGGTATAATAGTAGAAGATAATAAGTATACTTTTGTAGGGAATGGAGATGAGGTAATATTAAAATAACATGAACCCAGATTTAACTAAAATTAAAAATATCCACTTTATCGGTATCGGAGGTATCGGTATTTCAGCGATTGCGAGGATGATGATAGGTGAGGGGAAGATTGTCACAGGGAATGATCTTGAGGAATTCGACATGGTAGCCTCACTACGCACTATCGGGATAGATACAAAGATTGGTAAAGATGATTCTGTTATACCAGATGGCACTGAGCTTGTGGTCTATAGTATCGCTTGGACGACACTTGGGCCTGAGCTCGTAGAATACGCAAAGTCTCTCTGTGTGCCAGTGCTTACATATCCCGAAATGCTTGGAGTAGTCAGTAAAGACAAATACACTGTCGCAGTAGCGGGAACCCACGGGAAGACGACAACTACCGGTATGATAGCGGGCATATTACACGATGCAGGTAAGGACCCGACAGTGGTGGTAGGTAGCTTGCTTAAGAATGGAACTAACTTTGTGAAAGGGAATAGTAATTTATTCGTTGTTGAATCTTGTGAATACAGAAGATCATTCCTAAATATAAATCCGAATATCTTGGTCATAACAAATGTAGACGAAGATCATTTGGATTACTATAAAGATATAGAAGATATCAAAAGTGCATTCCGTACTCTTGCGATGAAAGTCCCAAGCGATGGATATGTCGTATGTAATATAGATGACAAGAATATAAAAGATGTAGTTACAGGTATAAATGCGAAAGTTATAAATTATCAAGATTTTTTTAATCCTGATTTTAAATTGAAAATCCCAGGTCTTCATAATAAGAAGAATGCAGCTTGTGCTTCTGCTGTGGGCTCAATACTAGATGTTCCAGGTATAGAAATAGATAAATCTTTAATGGAATTCTCTGGTACTTGGCGCCGCTTCGACCACAAAGGCACCCTTCGTTCAGGTGCAATGGTTTACGATGATTATGCTCACCATCCGAAAGAGATAAGGGCAACACTGCAAGGATTCCGCGAATTCTATCCGAAAGAGCAAGGCTACGCTATAACTGTAATATTCCAGCCGCATTTATTCAGTCGTACTAAGTTGTTACTAGCCGACTTCGCTACAAGCTTCAAGGAAGCTGACGCTGTAATTGTATTACCGATATACCACGCCCGCGAAGAAGATGACGGCACTATATCCTCACATATTCTAGTAGAGCGTATAAACAAAGAGGGAACAAATGCTCACGCATTCTATGATTTCGAAGGCACAGATAAATATTTAGAATTATTTCTGCCACAGATGAATAATAAAGATATAATTGTGACTATGGGAGCAGGCGAAGCGTATAAGGTGGGTGATAAAATCTTAAAAGATGATACAATATAATATATGCGTAAATATCTAATTATCCTTATTTCTCTATTATTTTTAAATCCTACTTTCTCCTATGCGGAGACTTCAGTTGTCACTACTGGTCTAATACCTGGCTCTATATGGTATTCAAGTGAGCCCTTGAAAGAGAAAGATATTATTAAGATATATACAGCAGTATGGAATGGAGGAACTAAAGATCTAAATGTAAAAGTAGAATTCTATGACAAGACTACAGTGCTTGGTGTGCGTGAAGTTGTAGCCCTGAAGAATTCTCTAAAAGAAGTATCTATCCCTTGGGTCGTCACTTCTGGTGACCACTCTATTTCTGCGAAAATTATTACTTCTACTGTAGGTACAGCAAATTTGAAACAGAATATTTCCCTTAGTGTAAGTGAGACAGATAAAGATAATGTTTTCGTTCCTGTTGCTGTGAAAGTTATTGATGGAGTACCCGTTTCCAGTAAAGATATAATCAAGAATCAAGTAGAGCAAGCTGTGGGTGATATAGACAAGATAGTGCCTGCTTCTGTATCAGAGAAAGTATCAGAAAATTTTAATGTAATTGAAACTTTCCGAGTTGAGAATAATACAAGAATACAAGCAGACAAAGAAGCAGCCAAAGAAAAGCAAAAAATTGCACGAGAGAGATATGATAGTAATATTGCTGCTGGAAAAGCAAGTACGGTGTCTGAGAATACAGAAGGCCCTATAGCGAATGTAAAATTATTCTTCCTTATTATACTTGGCTTTATATTAGGGTCAAAAATAGTTTTCTATGGACTAATTATTCTGATTATATTCTGGATATTACGTTCAATCTACAACAAAATAAGAAACAGATAATATAATTTGTCAATTTGAGATATTTTGAAGTATAATGCTTCCATGAAAAGGGTATTATATGATGTCTTGTTATTAATTTCTGTATTTATACTACCTTGGTGGATTAGTATTCCTTTGTCTTTCATCGGTCTATTCTTATTTCATGATTTCTACGAATTTATAATAATAAATATTATGATTTATGGACTCTATGGTGTGGATGGCGTGCGAGTGCTTGCATCACCACTGTGGATGTCGGTTATTATTAGCTTCGCTTACATAATAGTAGAAGCATTAAAGAAAAATATTATTTTATACAACAATGATCAACTTTAAAAGAAGAAGAAAAATAATAGGAGGCATTGATCCAGACGAGATATTTCTCGACTCGAAGAATTTACCGAACTTTAATACTCAACAATTCGAAGGACGTCTAGAGAAAGCCATACCAAAGCGATCTATTATATCGCTCGGAATATTCTTCTTCTCTGTTACTATTATATTCTTATTCCAGCTTGGTAATCTGCAAATCGCCAAGGGTGAGGAACTTTATAAAAAAAGTGAAAACAATACTCTATCTAAGCAGCCAATCTTTGCTGACAGAGGTCTTATTTATGACAGGAATGATGTGGTTCTCGCATGGAACACTTGGGATGTAAATGATCTAAATAAATTCTCTTCACCAAGTAGAACTTATACAACCATGGGTGGCTTCAGTTCACTTTTGGGTTATGTCAGTATTCCTGCGAAAGATTCATCGGGCAATTATTGGCAACAAGATTTCATCGGTAAGGACGGTGTAGAGAAGGTCTATAATGATAAAATAATAGGAGAGAATGGCGTCCGCATAACTGAGATGGATGTTGCAGGTAAAATTCATTCTGAGAACATAGTTACACCACCGAAAGCAGGTGATAATCTAAAGCTTGCTATAGACTCTCGGATACAGAATAAAATGTATGAGTCTATTGCAAACATGGCGACAAGTGTAAATTTCTCTGGTGGAGCCGGAGTGATTATGGATATAAAGACAGGAGAATTACTGACTCTTACAAGTTATCCTGAGTACAACTCTACAATATTATCAGCAGGTAAAGATAAGAAAACAATCAGTGGCTACTTCTCTGATAAAAGGAAAGTATTTTTGAATAGATCAATCGCAGGCCTATACAGTCCTGGCTCTATTGTTAAACCTTTCGTTGCATATGGAGCGTTGAAAGAAGAGATTATTAGTCCTTTTAAGCAGATTCTTTCCAATGGTACTATGTCTATACCTAACCCTTATTTTCCAGACAAGAAGTCTATTTTTAAAGATCACGGAGTATTCGGTTATGTAGATATGGAGAGAGCTATTGCTGTATCTTCTGATATATATTTCTATCAGATTGGAGGTGGATACCAAGATCAGAAGGGTCTAGGAATTGCGAAAATTGATGAGTACATAAGTTTATTTAAAATTGCAGAGAAGACTGGAGTAGATCTCTCAGGTGAGAAGGGTGGAGTCATACCTACACCGGAGTGGAAAGAGAAAACTTTCAAAGGTGATATATGGCGCGTGGGTGACACTTACAACACTTCCATCGGTCAGTACGGCTTCCAAGTCACACCTATACAGATGGCGAAAGCTGTCGCAGGTATTGCCAATGATGGTGTGATGTATACACCACATGTCTTACACGATGATCCGAACTTCAGAGACAAGAAAGATGTAATAGAGCTTGATTTAGAGAAGTTGAAAATTATAAAGAGTGGTATGCGCAAAGTTGTGACCGAGGGTACTGGTATGGCGCTTAATCTCTCTTCTGTCGAAGTTGCTGCGAAGTCTGGTACGGCACAGGTGGGCTTGGGCAATACGAATACGAACTCATGGATTGTTGGTTATTTCCCATATGAAAACCCACGCTATTCATTTGCAGTGTTGCTTGAGCGCGGACCAAAGAGTGCTTCCGGTAATGCGACTCGAGTTATGAGCGAAGTCATAGACTATATGAGCGTCTATGCGCCAGAATATTTGAAGTAAGCCCTTTACTTATCATTCAAAAACCTATATACTACGACGATTATGGATCACGTATGAAGTCATACATGTTCTATTTGATGGTTTGAATTAGGGCACATCATGATCCATATTTTGATTTATTATTTTAATTAAGTACGTCTGTCTACGAAAGACTACTTCATACGTGATGGATGAAATACATTATATAACAGAGGAAAAAAAGAAGGCTTTAATTGAAGAATTAAACAATTTAAAAACAGTAAAGCGCAAAGAAATATTAGAATCTTTAGAGGCAGCGAAAGCCTTGGGTGATTTGTCCGAGAATGCCGAATACCACCAAGCTCGTGAGGATCAAGGTAAAACAGAGGACCGCATAAATCAGATTGAGTATATGATTCAGTCAGCTGTCGTCGTGAAGAAGCACCACAGTGATAAAGTAGAAATAGGCACTACAGTAGTAGTGAAGAAAGAAGGTGCGAAAGACACAGTGACTTACAGCATCGTAGGTGCAGAGGAAGCTGACATGTCCAAGAATAAAATATCCAACAAGTCACCACTCGGTGAAGCACTCTTCGGCAAAGCTAAAAAGGATGTAGTCTCTATCAACACTCCAAAGGGACTAGCCAAATACACTATTGTTGATATACAATAGACCTATGGCCTCAATAGAAGAATTAAGACAAGCTCGAATAGTTAAAATAAACAAATTAAAAGAAGCAGGTATGGATCCATACCCGGCGTCGGTTGCGCGTGATTACTCTATAGCGGAAGTGAAAAGTTCCTTTGACAAGTTAGCACCTCTTTCAGAAGAGAAGAGTATTTCCATAGTAGGTAGAGTTATGATTGTGCGTGGACAAGGAGCCATACTTTTCGTAGTGCTACAAGACGGCGATGCCAAACTCCAAGCTGTACTGAAGAGGGATACACTAGAAGAGAGTGTATTTAATCTATTCGTAGATACTATAGATAATGGTGATTTCATTTCTGTAACTGGCTCACTCTTTGTTACCCAAAGAGGGGAACAGAGCATTCTGATCAAAGAGTGGCAGATGGCTACGAAAGCCCTCCTCCCACTTCCAGATAAATGGCACGGACTACAAGACACAGAAGAGACTTACAGGAAGAGGTACTTAGATATACTTATGGACCCGGAAGTTTATAATCGGTTTATCATCCGTTCCCAGATTATTAAATTCATCAGAGCCTTTTTTGATAATAAGAACTTCCTAGAAATAGAGACACCAATACTACAGAACCAAGCAGGTGGTGCCATGGCAGAGACTTTCAATACTCACCACAATGATTATGATATGGATATGGTTCTCCGTATTGCACTTGAGCTTGAGCACAAGATGCTTATGGTAGGAGGTTATGAGCGCGTCTATGAGATAGGGAAGAATTTCAGGAATGAAGGATCTGACCCTACTCACTTGCAAGAATTCACTATGATTGAGTGGTATGCTGCTTACCAGAGCCTAGATACGAATATGGCTTGGACAGAAGAACTTATCAAGTCCATAGCAAGTGATGTAATGGGTAAGACGACTTTCAAGGTTTATGATAATGAAGGTAATATTACTGATGTAGATTTAAGTGGAGAGTGGCCACGCATAACTTTCGGTGAATTATTAAAACGTGATGCAGATATAGATATAGAAACTATTACCTTAGAAGATGCACAAGCACAAGCTCTCAAGTGGGGAGTAAATGAGGATGAAGTGAAAAGATTAGGCAGAGGGAACTTGCTCGACAAGATTTACAAGAAGTCTTCAAGGAAGAAGATTATCAATCCTACATTCGTCACAGACTTCCCAGGAGATTTGAAGCCACTCGCTCAACAGAATGCCAATAATACTGCAAAAGTTTGCCAGCTTATTATCGCCGGTGCGGAAATCACGAATCAGTACGCAGAGTTGGTAGACCCTACAGTACAACGCGAGCTACTAGTATCGCAAGCGAAAGCAAAAGAAGGAGGTGATGCGGAAGCGATGGATGTGAGTGAGACTTTTCTTACAGCTATGGAGCATGGCATGCCTCCTATGACAGGATTCGGTATGGGTATAGATAGACTAGTGGCAATATTCACAGAACAGAAAAATCTAAGGGATGTAATCTTCTTCCCAATAATGAGACCAAAAGAATAAAATATTTTATGAATAAAAAAAGCCATCCAGTATAAATACCGGACGGCTCTGCTCCTTTGTATGGGCTGGCCCTCGGCCTACCTAATATAGCTTGACTCTATAGAATACAAGATTAGTCAAATCTATAAGTAGAGTTAATTATATTTAACCCCACTGGTATACCCAACCTTCAAAAGAACTAACTAAAAAGTATAATACTACAATTCCAATATAAGTCAAATTTACCTCTAATTGTTATCCACAGTTTTGTGGGTATTTTTTGTTGTATTGTGGGGCAAAGTGGTTTATAATTAAACCAAGTGGGATAAAGTGGTAAAACTAGATTTTACAAAAATAACCTTATTTCACTTCATTATTATGCTCATCGGAGAATACACTCACACACTAGATGATAAAAACAGAATGTCACTTCCAGTAAAGTTCCGAAAGGAAATGGGGAAGAGTGTTGTTGTAGCACCAGGGCTTGATAATTGTCTTTCCATTTTCACTACAAAAGAGTGGGAGAAGATAGCAAGTAAATTATCTGATGGTTCGATGATAGCGAGCGATAATAGAAGTTTTTCGAGATTTATCTTTGGTCAGGCAGTCCAGATTGATGTGGACTCTCAAGGCCGAATATTAATCCCGGATAATTTAAAGAATCGTTCAGGACTTACCAGTAAGGTGATAGTTATCGGAGTACAGAATCGCGCAGAAATCTGGAACGAAAAGTCTTGGAATGATTACAAGAAGATTGTAGATGGACAAGCCGACGCCCTCGCAGATAAATTAGGGCAGATAGGAGTTCTTTAATATGACACATATTCCCGTACTCAAAGATGAGACAATCGATGGACTCGCTATAAAGTCCGGAGATATCATTGTAGACGGCACACTAGGCGGTGGAGGACATACATCAGAAATCATTCGTAGATTTGGTTCCGGTGTGAAGATCATCGGACTCGACCTCGACTCTGATGCTATCGCACGCGCGAAAGCACAGATAGGTGAAGTTGACCACGATGTAGTCTACCGAACTATTGGCTTCCAAGATATTGATAAAGTCTTGGCTGAGCTCAATATGCCTCATGTGGACCGCATACTGCTTGATCTTGGTGTATCATCTTTCGAGCTCGATATTGCCGGTCGTGGATTCTCATTCATGAGGGACGAGCCATTGCTCATGACCATGAAGAAAAATCCTACAGAGGAAGACTTGACAGCCCGTGACATAGTGAACACTTGGGGAGAAGAGACACTCGCAGACATCATCTATGGCTTCGGTGAAGAGAAGTATTCTCGAAGAATAGCTAAAGCGATAGTCGAAGCAAGACGCGAGAAAAGTATAGAGACTACTTTCGACCTAGTAGCAATTATAGATAAAGCTGTCGGCAGATCATACAGAGGACTGAAAATTCATCCAAGCACACGCACATTCCAAGCACTCCGCATAGCCACGAATAGCGAACTGACTAATCTAGAGAAGGTCATAGAGAAAGGTTTTGATAAGTTATCAATCGGCGGAAGAATAGCAATCATTACTTTCCATAGCCTTGAGGACCGAATAGTGAAGAGGGCATTCGTAGAATTAAAGCAAAAGGGATATGCAAACATTATAACCAAGAAGCCAATAATACCTACAGATGAAGAGATAAATTTAAATAAAAGATCACGTTCAGCCAAATTAAGAATAATAGAAAAAATATAATAACAAAATAATATGAGCAAAACAAAAACAATAGAAATGGTAAATGATAGATACACACAGAAGATGATACTTCGTATACTTATAAGCGCTCTTATAGTCCTCTCTGTAACTTATGTTTATCTTATTGGTTCTATTACTTTCAATGTTCTTGCTCGTAAATCACTAGAGGCTACTTCCAAAGATCTAACTAATAAAGTGGGTACACTTGAGCTTACTTATCTTGCAAGTACAAATAAGATAGACAGGACTTATGCTACAGAGCTTGGCTTTGTCGATGCGAAGAATAGCATCTTTGCTACACGCGCAAGTACAGAAGTTGCTATAAGATAATGAAAGCATCATTGTTCCAATCTCGAATAAAGGCCATTTCAGTAATCGTCTTTGTTTTTTCTTGTGTACTTGTACTCAAGCTTTTCTACGTGCAAGTTATCGATGCAAGCAAATATGAAGCGCGTGCAGATAAGCTATATGCGACCCCTGCAGGTAACATATTCGACAGAGGTTCTATATTCTTCACAAAGAAGGATAATTCGCTCGTAGCAGCTGGCACCATGTCATCTGGATTCAAAGTCGCTATAAATCCTAAAAATGTGACAGATAAAGAAGAGCTTTATAAAGCACTCGACCCATACATAGAGATGGATTATGACACATTCATTGCACGTGCTAGTAAAGTGAATGATCCATACGAAGAAATACAAGTCCATTTATCGAAAGAACAAGCAGATGCCATAAGTAGCCTGAAGATTCCTGCCGTGTCTATTTACAAGGACAACTGGCGCTTCTATCCTGGGAATAACTTAGCTTCTCAGACTCTAGGGTTCCTTGCTTTCAAGGAAGATGACAGAGTTGGTCAGTATGGACTCGAACGCTTTTACAACGATACATTATCCAAACCTAAAGATGAGATATATGTGAACTTTTTTGCAGAAGTCTTCTCTGACATTAGTGACACTGTCACAGGAGAGAAGAGCCAAGGTGACATCATAACTACTATCGAGCCTTCAACTCAGCACACACTCGAAGGAGAGCTTAAAAATGCACTTGATAAATGGGATGCCGATCAAGCAGGTGGTGTGATTATAGACCCGAATACGGGGGAGATATATGCCATAGCAGGCTTGCCTGACTTTGATTTGAATAATTTCCGCGAAGTAGATAGTGTCGAGTATTTTAAGAATCCAATCGTTGAGAGTGTGTTTGAGTTCGGATCAGTTATCAAGCCACTAGTGATGGCTGCAGCTCTAGATAAAGGTGTAGTTACTCCCGAGACGACATATATGGATAAAGGAGTTGTGATAGTGAATAAGAAAGAGATAAATAACTTCGACATGAAAGCACGCGGACTTGCATCCATGCAGACAGTGCTCGACCAGTCACTAAACACAGGTATGGTGTTCGTCGAAGAGAAGCTTGGCCACGATGATATGCGCAAATACATGAAAGCATACGGTATAGGCGAGAAGACAGGTATAGACTTACCGAACGAGACTTCAGGTTTGATCAAGAACTTAGATAGCCCTCGCGACATCGAGTATGCAAACGCGTCCTTCGGGCAGGGTATAGCTCTGACTCCTATAGGTGCGGTGCGTGCGTTCTCGTCTATTGCCAATGGTGGCAAACTCGTGACTCCTCACTTGGTGAAAGAGATAAAATACGAAGATGGAACAAGTAAGAAAATGTCCTATCCGGTAGTGCGTGAGAATTTGATAAAGAAAGAAACAGGCGAGACTATTAGCCGAATGCTTGCCCACGTATATGAAGCATATGACGGAGGAATATATAAATTCCCTCACCATAGTGTCGCTTCGAAGACTGGTACGGCCCAGGTGGCCATGGATAACGGAAAAGGTTATTATACAGATAGGCACCTACACTCATTTTTCGGGTATTTCCCGGCATATGAGCCTAGGTTCCTAGTATTCCTCTTTGTGAAGAATCCTAAAGGGGTGAAGTATGCTTCCCAGACTCTGATACCACCATTTGTAAATATTACGAAATTCCTTATTAATTATTATGACGTTCCACCCGATAGATAATATGACCAAAAATTTATTTAAAAAAATTATTATAAACATACTCACTTGGCAAGCACGCCTAGTGCTTACTCGCTATAAGCCGAAGATTATCGCGATTACAGGATCAGTAGGGAAGACTTCGACGAAGGATGCGATCTTCACAGTACTATCGAAATTCAAAACTGTTCGCAAGACTCAGAAAAGCTACAACAGCGAGATAGGCATACCTCTCACTATCCTGGGCTGTCCGAATGGCTGGAATAATCCAGTAGTGTGGATTGAGAATATTATAAGAGGATTTATATTAATACTCTGGACGAAGTCGTACCCAGAGTGGCTCGTGCTTGAAGTGGGTGCAGGCAAGCCAGGTGATATCAAGAATGTGACGAAGTGGCTCCATCCGGACATCGCGTGTATGCTTTGCTTCCCGGATAAGCCGGTGCATGTAGAATTCTTCGGCAGTGTAGATGCAATCATCGAGGAGAAGAGTGCGCTTGCCTTCGCAGTGAAGAAGAACGGCACACTGATACTCAACCACGATGATCCGAAAGTTTACGACCTCCATACGAAAGCAAATAGGAAGACAGTGTCCTATGGCTTCAACGACAATGCTACTTACCACGCTACATACCCTGCATATAAATACAAAACAGAAGGCGACTTATCGACACCCGAAGGGATAAACTTTAAGCTCGAATACGGTGGCAACACTTTCCCTGTAATATTGCCTCATATGATAGGCATGCATTATGTAGGACAAGCGCTCGTGGCACTTGCTTGTGCTGATGTGATAGGTTGCGATATGCTTGCATCTATTAAGGCGTTAGAAGAATATGTCACTCCGCAAGGACGCATGTCTCTCATGGAAGGCATACATGGCTCGACGCTTATCGATGATACTTATAATGCTTCACCTATGGCTATGGAAGCTGCTATAAAGGTGCTACATGACCTAGAGGGTAAAAGGAAGATTGCAGTCCTAGGCGACATGCTTGAGCTCGGGAAGATGACAGAGGAAGCTCACAAGGAAATAGGCGAGAGCGTGTCCTACACAGCAGACGTGCTCGTAGTCGTGGGTCCTAGATCGAAGTGGATAGCCCAAGGTGCACTTGATAAAGGTTTCCCGAAGCATAAGATAGAGGTGTTCGAGAACTCGATGGCAACAGCCGAATTCCTGAAAGGATTTGTGAAAAAGGGCGATATTGTACTACTCAAAGGTTCCCAGGGTGTGCGCCTAGAACGCGCCACAGAGGCCGTAATGGCGCATCCTGAGCAGGCAGCGAAGATCCTCTGCAGACAGGAGAAGGAGTGGAAGAATAGGTAAGTATTGACATTTAAGGCTAATGTGTGTACCATAAATCTCTAGAACTAGAACATTGTAAACAATTTTTTTTAAATCAAAAAACTTAGTCTTATGCTCACAAAGAAGGTTCCCCCGGAAGTTGCTCTTTTGGTTAAGGAAAAAAGGAGATTGCAAAAAATAAAAAAAGGAAGGAATGTTGAAGGAAAAAGAAGAACTGAAATCAATGAACAGATCGAGGATCTTAATCAACAGATTCATTTATTAAAAAATGGCACCGATAAAAAGGAGCCCGCCAAGATTAAATCTATCATAGCTGTAACACAAAACTTTGGTATGGTTGGCAGCAGGGCGTTTTAACAAATTCTTAAAACACACAATTAAACATTTTATTGTGCGAACAAGCATTGAGCGTATTGTCCCAACGGATGATACGCTTAAATTTTTACCCAAATACGAGACATTGACTTTTTTGTAATTTATTGTTATCATGACTTTGATATTAGATTTTTTAAAATTTTAAAACCAAAACGAATGACCGGATACCCAGTGTTGCCCGCAGGAGAATCTGTTTCAATGGAAACAAAAAAAGGAAAGGAAAAAGCAGCTAGACTGCGAAAAGTTTTTTTCTTTTTTTTGAAACCTAAATTAAAAAAAATTAGATTGCATTTCCGTATTTACGGAATGCCTAGGGATTGAAATCCTAAAACCCCTTAAACAGCATTGCCGACCCCCGGTAATGCTTTTTGCTTTTTTGGGTAAAAATGTTATATTTTCCATATCGGTATGTTAAATGGCCCTATCGTCTAACGGTTAGGACGTATCCTTCTCAAGGATAAAATCAGAGTTCGATTCTCTGTAGGGTCACAAA
>JBGSSJ010000014.1:0-193758 GCA_041737125.1 Minisyncoccia bacterium | reverse complement strand
GTCCATTGCGGAAGATTCTCGACTGCAGCCACCCGTAGGTGTATGGGCCGTGTCTCAGTCCCATCGGTGGGGGTCAGCCTCTCAGCTCCCCTAAGCGTCATAGCCTTGGTAGTCCATTACACTACCAACTAGCTGATACTTTACAGGCCTTTCCCTAAGCGAAAAACTTTACTCCGGAGAGACTATCGTGTATTAGCGTACCTTTCGGTACGTTGTTCACGACTTAGGGGGAAGTTCCTATATATTACTACCTCGTTCGCCACTAACTTTAAACGACCTTTGGAATTGATATAATCTCATCCTCTGGAAAAATAAAGTCCGTTCGACTTGCATGCCTTATCCACGCCGCCAGCGTTCATCCTGAGCTAGGATCAAACTCTACTTTAAAATAGAACGGAACAAAAGAAAAAATATCTAATGCTTCCATTAACTGACTGCTCCACGATTGCACTCGTAGAGACTTTCTTCACCAAACTCATTGTGATTAGCACGAGTTTAGCTAGCCTATTTGCATAGGACTTTAATTATGATTGCATACCTATTCTTATGTCAAGGAAATTAAAACGACTGGAATTAACCAAGCCGTGACTCCTATTATATACATATAAGAAAAGAAGTCAAGCGATAGACAGCTATTAGCAATTAGCTCTTAGCCCCTAGCAAAATAAGGGTTTTAATAGATTAATCTTGCCCCCGACCATAAGATTGTATTCGTTCGAATTTACCTTCCGGTTTTTTATATAATTCATCTAATTTTAGAAATTCATCCTCTAATTGCTTAAGGCTGATTTGCTCACCTTTGAAAGTATAAATTCCGTTCCCTTTATACCCCACCAGAGAAGGGTTTAATTTAGCATCAGGATATTTTTGATCCAAATCATTAAGAATTAATTCTAGGTGATCTTTATATTGTTCTTGTTCTTCAAGTTCAGAAATAAGATTAGCCCATTCGAGATATCTATCAAAATCTTCATTTTTTATTTTTTCTAAATATTCATTAGTGGGGACTTTATGTATTCCAATATTTCTAAAATTTTGATCTTCCGGATCTTTATGGGGAATTTCTTTATTGTGTTCTATAAAGTTTGGATTGAAATGTGGGCTATGATCACTCATAACAATAATTATACTCCTATAATTTTAAAATCCAATACTTTTTTAGGGTTTAAAATTATGTTATTATAAGCACTCATGATTTATAAAATTCCAAACCCTTTTCGTTATAAAATTCAACTTTGGGAAATCCCCATTGAAAACAAACACCCAAGTGGTACAGAAGAAATAAAAAAGATTTTTGGTAAGAATAAAGTAGTACCTAAGCACTTAGAGCAACTTTTTTATGAAACTATTGTCTACTATCCGGAGTTAAAAGACACATATATTATCGTTATAGAAAATAAGTTCTATGGAATTCAGCATACTCTTCGTTCTTACCCTCCATTACTTTCTTTATTAAACAAGAGAAAAGACAGAGTAATCCCAATTGTGATAAATACAAACAAGAATACACCTATCCCATTCTATTCACTATCGAGAGAGGAGCAAAAAGGAATACTTGCTCATGAAATGGCTCATGCTCTGGATTATACAAAAAGAAGTGCCACTGAGCTTCTTGGTCTTTCATATATGTTCTGTTTCTCTAAAGATTTCATTCAAAGATTAGAGAAGAATACAAACAATGTAGCTATCTCAAGAGGATTCGAAAATGATATTTTAAAATTTAGAAATCATGCAAAAGAAAACAGTACTTCTTCTTACAAATATTATGAGAAGATAATCTATGAAGCTAATAAAATAAACACCTTAAAAACATTAAGATTTTCTGTCCTTCATACTATAAACACAGCTTTGGGTTTCCTTGTAGCATTTGAAGAAATGATCGTACTAATCTATATAAAGAAGATTCATAAGCAAAATTAAACATTTACAAAAGTCTTTTTATCTGCAATAATGACATAGTTTTTAAATTGTTCATGTTTACCCTTTGTAGCTGTTTTGATAGATAACAGATTGGGTAATCATTTAATGTAATAAAGTAAGATAAAGTTCAATACGCCTTCGTAGCTGTTTGGGTGGATAACAGATCTGATTAGTTATATAGTACAGTTTAAAATATTGTTTTATTTTTGCCTTCGTAGCTCAGTTGGTAGAGCAGCTCCCTCTTAAGGAGATGGTCGTAGGTTCGATTCCTACCGAGGGCACAAAAAATACCCTAGATGCCTTGACTGGATTTTTTGATATATTAAAATATAATTTATGATGACTTTAAAGATAATAGTCTTTATTATTTCTATAATTATAAACCTATGGTGGACTGATATTTTATTACGCCAAAAAACATGGGGTAAGAAAATCCTTGCCACTTTAATAAGTATCTTATTATTTATTCCTGCAATTATATTGGGGGTGATGATTGAAGATTTTTTTAATTTTTAATAAATCTAACCTTTAATTCTGCCCCATATACTCTCTAAATGTTTTAGCTTTTCCGTCAAAGAATCCTGCAAGATTATTCGTCTTTTGTGTAGCAGTCTCTAGGGGACCAACTAAATCAGTATATTCATTACCTTTTTTAAGTGCCTCTGTAAGTGGTCCAAGCTCACCTGACATAGCACCCATAACATTTCTTATATCTTCCATATCTCTAGCGTATTCTTCTTGTGAACCATTAATCTGCTAACCTCCTGTATCAGTAATAACCAGAGAATCCATTGCTGTCTTTAATTTTTCTATCATTTCTTTATTTATCTCATCTGGATTTACAAAATCAAGATTAACTTTCTCTCCTACCTTATTTGGATCTTCACCAATTATTTTTTTTGTCATGAAATCATGTAGTTCCGACAGTGCACCCAACGAACTGTTAGGTATAATATCAGGCCTTCTACTAAATACAGCAAGCATATCCCCTAGAGCATTATAAACTTTCTTAATATCAAATGGTTCCGCTTCTTTGCTTTCTATATTCTTTATTGGATTAGAAACTTCAGCTGGTGGAACAGGAACATTATTTTCTAAATCTCCCTGTTTTGTCTCTGTCGTTTGCTGTTTCATACCTGTCATCTCTTCCTGAATCTTCATCTTCTGTCGAGCAATAATATCTGTTGTTTCTTTCTTTAACTCATCGAGACCCAATTCCTTTCTTACATTTTCTATATTATTTAAATTATCTAGCCTCTTTGTAAGTGAATCAAACTTTTTGTTATCTAAGTCTTGTGAAGATGGTGTATTCTGTGGTGCTTCTATTTTTCCCTTTACTTCTAGTGATTCAGGGATTCCCTTCCCACCTTCAGTCACCTCCAACTTTTCGAGTTTCGTAAGGTCTACTTCCTCTTTAGAAAATTTATGATCCATTGTCATTACCATATATTAAATTCTATATAATTAGCACCTCAAAGTCAAAGCTAACTATTTTACTCATTTTTTTCTAAAACTTTCTCCATAATACGATAGTGGGATTAAAAGTTGAGAGTGGTATAACTTATCCTTGACAAAATATAATTATATTATAGAATTGACATAACCAAAAATTTGTACGATGCATCTAAAAACCGATTCGAAAAACGAAAAAAATGGGGGTTATACCCTCGCCCTGTTTAGTTCTCCATCTATTATATGGGGTTCAACTAGAGGAGGGAACCTGACAATTGCTGTGCACTTTCGCATAGTAAAAGTGACCTACAATTCTTCAAATCATTTTACAGGAGAAATCCCCTTAAATCCCGAAACCTTGAAAGACAGCCAGAAATTGCGAGTATTTAATTATTGCAAAAAACTGGCTGAGGAATACGGCAAGAATTTTGAATTAAAGATTACCAGAGGTGAGATCAGGCCTGATTATTTTTTTTCTAACACGAGAGGAAGAATGGTTGTAGGTCGTGAAGTTTCCTGGTGTCTAATAAACGCAAGGAAAAAATAATCGAACATCAACGACCAACTTCTAAAGAGCATTTACCCCGGTAAATGCTCTTTATTTATTTTTCAGTAACTTCGCTAATTCTTTCATAAATGATTTTATAGATTTGTCGTCATAGAGAGATAGTGTCATAACTGGGTTGCCTAGCTTCTCGAATTCTTTCACTCTCTTGTCTATTGTCTTCTGGTCTACCATATCTGTCTTCGTTAGAACTATTATTTCATCTTTCAAAAGTAGTGTCTTATCGTAGGCACCAAGTTCTTTGCGAATCTGTTTGTACACTGCCATCGGCTTCTCATTCTCAAGCGACACTAGGTGTGCAAGAGTGGAGGTGCGCTTTATATGCTTGAGGAATTTGATACCCAAGCCTTTCCCTTCAGATGCACCTTCGATAAGTCCTGGAATATCGGCAATAATATTACCATAGAAGTCGCCCAGGTTCGGATCAAGAGTTGTGAACTGATAGCTACCAATTTTCGCATGAGCATTTGTAACAGCATTTAGTAGTGAGCTTTTCCCAGCATTAGGTAATCCTATCAATCCGATATCAGCAAAGAGTTCGAGCTCAATTTTAAAATGTCCTTGCTCACCGAGTTTTCCTTTCGTAGCTTTCGTTGGAGTCGTATTTATAGAAGTCTTGAATTGCTCATTACCCCAGCCACCAAGTCCACCTTTGAGGAGTAATTCTTTCTGTCCTGGTTTATCCAAGGACACAGAGGCGCCATTCTCTACATTCATGATAATAGACCCCACAGGGAGCTCTATAATCAAATCCTTGCCATCTTTACCGTGCTTGCTACCACCCATACCATCCTCACCACGAAAAGCCCGGAACTCCTTCATGTGCTTGTATTTGGAAAGTAAATTGATGTCTGACACTGCCAGAGCTATAACACTGCCCCCGCGTCCGCCATCTCCACCATTCGGACCTCCTTTGTCTATGAACTTCTCGCGACGCCAACGAACAACCCCGTCTCCACCGTGGCCTGCTTGTGCATGAATTGTAATTTCGTCTATAAACATGGGGTAGATTTTAGCAATTAGCTTTTGGCTTTTAGCTTATTAATTAATGAATTCAACATCTTCATAATCTCAGAGAGATCATTTATTAATCTTTTATACCTTATTTCGTCAATATAACCTAGTCTTTTAGCAATTTCTAAGTGGGTTTCTAACTCACCACCAGACCCAAAAGCAATAAGTAAGAAATGTTTAAATTCTGGATCTGTACCTCTTAATTTACCTTCTGCTATGTTTGCGGGAATAGAAACGACAGCTCTTCTAACCTGGGAAGTAATTCCATAAATTTCATCTTTAGGAAAATCATTTGTAATTTTATAAATATCCGTTACAAAAACCATCGATTTTTCCCATATTTGAAGTTTTTTATAATCTCCTATCATATATTTTGAAGTGCTAAGAGCTAACTGCTAAGTGCTATTTGAGCAAGCTTGATTGCTCCTTCTTTGGATTTAGCTACAGCTAAGAACCTGCCATTATGGCAGAATGTGGCATCAGGTACACCACTTACACGAGCCATATCTTCACCACTAAGACCTGCCCACTCTATAGGTAGTGATTTCCTATTATCAAATGAATTATGTTCTTTACGAACACAACCCACTCTCCAGAGATTTGCTCTCTGCCAAACTACAAACAAAGGCTCCTCGTATTCCATAAGAATGTCATTCCAAGGATAATTACCATCTATAATAATCAATCTTTTATCTTTCGCATCTTCATAATCTTTTCTTACAAAAGATTCAGCTTCGAGTGCGTCTTTAGTCTTTTTAATTCTTCTCTCTAGAAATTCGCGAACGAAAGGAACGAGTTTTACAAATGGAGTATCATAATCCTCTTCTTCTTTCCATGTAGGTCGGAATGCAGTGAATAAACTTTCGATAATATATGGGCCGACTGCTCCTTCTGTCTTGTATGTATTTAATCCGTTGTCATGAGCGTCTATAGCTTGTACCAATTCTTCATCTATTTTCATTGAGGCCTCTTTGCTACCACAAATTTGCTCGCCATACTTCGCCCAGACTAATCCAAATGCAGCATAAGGTACTCCATTATCGCGTGTGCCTGCACCACCTTTCTGATGATGATCGAATCTATTCCTTTCCGGATCATGTTCGCCTCCTACATCGTAGACATAATCGCCTGTCTTAATGACATCTTCATCACGAGTGCGGATGATTTTAATATTGCCGTTATTCAGAATGGAGAGCGTGGCAGTAGCAAAAAGGTCGTCAGCATGGAAAGCTCCGTTATGTGTGACTAGTATTTTCTTTTTCGTAAAAAATGACATATTAAATATTCTTATCTTTAGTCTCTACTAACTCAATAATAAATGCGATAATTTTCTCTACTATGAAAAATAAAACCAAGAATATAAGTATGATTCCCAGGAACTTACGGACGTCTTTACTTATAGACAGTGCAGTGTAGCTGAAAAAGTAACCAAGAGCAAGTATAGAAGATGACCATACGAGGAGTGATGCCAGTTCACCTTCTGCGAAAATCTTCATCTTTATCCGCCTATATCCTGAGAATATCAAAGAGAACCAATGTAAACCAAGTATCAGGAACCGGGAGAGAAATATGGACCAGAACTGCCTTTCGCTAAACCTAGGGAAGAAGTAATGTATTCTCCTCTCGGACTGCCGAACTATTAGGTGATGAGAGTGGTGCTTATGTAGATAGTAACCGACACTATAGCCAATCACCGACTTAAGTCCCCCACCTATCATTGTAGCAATAAATGCAAAGAAAATATTAAGCGCGCCCAAATGGGCAAATATGCCGGCGATGATGACCACTATCTCCCCTTCAATTATAACCCCGAGAACAATCAGCATATAAACTATTTCTGCATTTGATTCTACAAAATGTTGGAGATAGCTTATGCTTAACATAATATTTATTCAAATCTAAAGATCTTTTTCAACAACCAATTAATGACTGACACAAGTAATGCACCGAAGAATGCTGCACTGAAATTATAAACAGAGAAGCCTTCTATAACTTTACCCAAATACCAAAATATTAATCCATTTACAACTAGTGAGAATAATCCGAGAGTAACGATAGTGAGAGGTAGAGTTAGTAATGTAATAATAGGCTTCACGAACATGTTGAACAAAGTCAGACACGCTCCGACAATAAGAGCCACCCATAGTGGATCAAGACTAATCCCTGTGACGACTTGTGTGGAGAGCCACACAGCGACAGATAGAATAACCCAATGTAAAATAATTTTCATGTAAATGTTTGATTAGAATAATGAATCAACGACCTCTTTGACTATAGTTCCATCTGCTTTGCCTTTCAGGTCCTTCATCACGGCAGACATGAGCATTCCTTTCTTTGTCGGGTCAGTTATCGCAAGCTCATCTTTCTTCGCTTTCGCAATAACTTCTACTTCGCTCTTATCCATAAGCTTCGGCAAGTATGCTTCAAGAATAGCTAGCTGTGGCTTCTCTTCATCTACTAAGTCCATCCTTCCACCTTTCGTGAACTGCTCTATGGAGTCCTTCCTCTGCTTGGAAGCGCGAGTGATAACTTTTATAACTTCTTCATCTGTAAGCATGTCCTGTGGTGTGCGATTTGTAGCTACTAATTCATTCATAAATGCAGTCACAAGACCACGCATAACTTCTAGGCGAACTGTGTCTTTCGCCATCATTGCTTTCTTTATTTCTCCTTTTATTTCTTCGTGTAACATATATGTATTGTATCAAAATATACTAGATATGTAAAAAGTGTAATCAAAATAGTCTTTGAGAAATGCCTTACGGAGGCTGACGAGCCGAGTAGAGCAAATTTTCAGCAGGAAATTATGTGTGCATTTTAAAAAGAGCTATTTTGATGAAACATAATATGTTAAAATAAAAACATGAAAAAAATTATTTTCTTAGATACAGAAACTACGGGTACTGAAGTAAACGACTACTTATGTCAGCTTGCATATAAAACAGACAGCGAAATATATTGCGAACTTTTCAAGCCTCCAGTAAAAATTTCCATAGAAGCAAGCTCTGTGACACATATCTCCAACAAAATGGTGGCGGATAAACCAAGCTTTAAAGAAAGCGGAGACTACAAGAGAATAAAAGCAATGCTTGAAGACGAGAATACTATCATGGTCGCTCATAATGCGAAGTTCGACCTAGGTATGATAGAGAAGGAAGATATAAATCCGAGTAACCATATCTGCACTCTGCGAGTAGCCAGGTACCTAGATCGTGAACATAAAATCCCTCAGCACAAGCTTCAGTATCTACGCTACTATCTCGATATAGAGATCGAAGCGCAAGCACACGATGCACTCGGTGACGTGATGGTACTAGAGAAGCTTTTTGAAAGATTACTTGTTGGTATTAAAAAGGAGACGAAGAATAATATAGACGAAGAAGCTCTCGATATGATGATAGATATATCGAGCAAGCCTTCGCTTATGCACTTATTCTCTTTCGGGAAGCATGTAGGCAAGACTGTCGCCGAAGTGGCATCAACTGATAGAAGCTACCTCGAATGGTTCCTCAATACTAAAGAAACTCAGAACCCAGAAGACGAAGATTGGATTTATACATTGAAGCATTACCTAGGTAAAATGTAATAAAAAATGCCCCGGGGTTAGAGGGGCGAGTTAGTGCTTTCAAAGTTCTTTGAGATACGAACCGTACATTGGAAGATCTTTACCTCTAATCCTTTTGGCTTTTGAATTAGAGACAACTTCCAATCTGTACTTTTTACCTTCAACAATGTTGAAAGGTATTTCAGGTGTTACAAGTGTCAGTGAGTCATGATTTTCCGTAAAAAATACCATCTTAATGAAACCCGTTTCTGTTTCAGAATAAGAAGCAAAAGTAATAATCATCACTGTATCGTTTTTTGCTCGGATACTTGTATCCTTTGTTAATCTCGAACAAGGCTCTTTTACAGTTTGTGCATTTGCTTCTGTAATTGCAAATAAGGTTACAACAACGATCAGCATTAAAGTAATCTTTTTCATAAAAAAAATTTGCCCATTGAAGGGTTGTTTAAAAAAATTTCGAAGATCAATTTATGCTCAATTTTTATCATTATCTGCACCGCTTGTCAATTTCTCTACTTGTTGATTATTTGTTAGAATAAACTCATGAATATATTATTGATTGTCATTTTGTGCCTACTTGTACTCCTTATTATCGGCCTATTTTTATTCCTCCGGAACAAACCGGGAGAGAATAATAATGACACTGCCCTACAGCTACTCTTAAGCCAGATCAATGAGCTCTCAAGAACTGTCGATCAAAAGCTCGGTGAATCTCAAAAGGAGATGACTCAAACAATGCGCCACCAGTCGAGCGAGACATCACGCATAGTTGCCGACATTACAGAGAAGATTACGAGATTAGATGAGACGAACAAGCAAGTCGTATCGTTTGCGGACCAACTGAAGAATCTGCAAGATATACTTAAGAATCCGAAGCAGCGCGGAATACTTGGCGAATACTACCTCGAGACATTACTGAAGAATATTATGCCTCCGGGATCATATCAGATGCAGTACCCTTTCCCGGATGGAACCATAGTTGATGCGGCAGTGTTTGTGAAAGACAAAGTCATACCTATCGATTCGAAATTCTCTCTCGAGAATTATAATCGAATATCCGAGACGAACGATGTAGTAGAGAAGGAAAGACTCGAGAAAGTATTCGTAAACGATCTGAAGAATAGAATAGTAGAGACATCGAAATACATACAGCCAGAGGAAGGCACGATGGACTTCGCTTTCATGTTCATACCTCATGAAGCTATATACTATGATCTACTTATCAATAAGATAGGTGCCGTGTCTGAGGATACAGAGAACCTCATCCAGAGAGCCGCTGGTAAGTACAAAGTCATCATTGTATCCCCTACTTCATTCCTCGCTTATCTTCAGACTGTCCTCCAAGGATTGAAAGCACTCCAGATAGAAGAGAGTGCGAAAGACATCATCAAGCGTGTCGGTGAGCTCGGTACACACTTGCGCACATACGAAGAAGCTCATACGAAGCTCGGCAATGCACTTGCGACCACAGTGAACCACTTCAACAAGTCCAATAATGAATTCAAGAAGATAGATAAGGACGTGATGCGTATTACAGGCGATGCTCTTAGCATAGAAAGCCTATCTATAGACAAGCCTGCGAGCGATGAATAGCAAAATCCCCCGACTAAAGTCGGGGGATTTTCTTTATCTATTTTAGTAGCAAGGATATGTCCAGCAACCACCGTAACTGTTATTAGCGAACCCTGGGTTAGAATAGTATCCTCCGTTGTATGAGTTACCATAGTAACCTCTTGTAGGATAAATATTATTATCATAACCACAAGAATTAAAACATGGAGCGTAACCTTGCTGATAGTAATTACCACCTCCGTAGCCACGATAGCTATCATAATAGCCATTATTATTACTAGTATAACCTAATCCTAAGCCCAGTGATATAGAGAATCCAGCTTCAGAAGGTTTTGGAACAGCTAGTAAAGCGAAACCAAAAACTAATAAAAATATTGAGAATGTTGTATATAATTTCTTCATAATGTACCTATTATACACCTTTTAAGCTTTTTGTCAATAGGTAAAGCTCCTAATAATCCCCTTTATTTACAGCTTGTATTTCACCTCAAAGTCTTCTATATCTTCATTTTTCACTTTATCTAAAGTTATGTTCATAAGCCATTGTAGATTGTTTATTGTATTCTTCGGTAAAGAATTCACAGAGAACCACTCGATAGGCTCGTCTTCTAGAGTTTGAGCATCACTCGGGTTACCTTTATACGCACAGCCGAAGACATCCATAGTAAAACTATCAGAATACATAACTCCGCACTTCACCCAGTCGCCTGCTTCTATTTGGAGTCCGGATTCTTCTTTCACTTCCCGGTGTACACAATTGAGAGCACTCTCCCCTTCTTCTACTTTCCCACCTAGTCCGTTTATTTTCCCCTTCTGCCATTCGGGCCTATTCTTATGCATGAGCAATACATGCTCAAATGTTTGATCGAAAATAAAAGCCAGTACAAATTTGTTCATATATATATTATACCAAATTTTTTAGATTGTGTTTTTTGTATTTTTAGTGTATTTTAAAGAAGTATTTGGGGATCGTCTAATGGTAGGACAGTGGCCTTTGAAGCCATTAATTGGGGTTCGAATCCCTGTCCCCAAGCAAATAGAGCCAAGCGAGATTTGCTTGGGGAAGCGAGACAACTGCTTGTCTCGCGCCAGGGATGAGAAAGACTTTTCGATATCAGCTTTGCTGATCGAAAAGTACCCGCGACCGTAGGGCGAGAAACTCCCTGTCCAAAAGAAAAAACAAGGTTCGTGCCATGAACCTTGTTTATCCCAATTTTTTTATTTTGTTTATTATTGCTGTTGTTGAATTATTTTCATCTCTTTTATGCTCAAGAGATAAAATAAATTCAACACTCGGGAATTTTGCTGCCAAAGAATCCCAGCGTTTTATATAATACTCTGACCTGTCTTTATCATTATTAGCAATGACAACATTAGGCTGTAATATTTCTATAATATCTTCTTTGTGCAAATCAAACTTTTTTATAAAAGCAAAATCCACAAAAGAGATAGCGGAAACGACAATAATTCTTTTTTCTTCAGGAATAATAGGCCTAGCAGGACCTTTCCTTCTCGAAACAGATACATCATCATTAATCCCAACAACAACAATATCACCATAACTTTTTACTTGTTCTAGGAAATAAATATGGTCACAGTGGACTATATCAAATGTTCCTGAACAATAAACAACTTTTTTGCCGACTCTGCTATTCTGTAGCTGTTCGGCGATTTCATGAATGCTGAACAACTTTCTCATTTTTACCTCCTTTATTTTAAGGATTAAAGATTGATTTTTCTTTTATCCTATATTTTATTAACTATTTGTCAATATATTAGATTATTATGATATAATAAAAACATATGAATAATACAACTTCTACAGAAAGATACTTCTTATTCGCGTTAATTATATTAGTTATGGGTTTAACTGTTGCGATATTTTTCCCATTTATTTCGATGATCATTCTTGCAGCAGCTTTCTCTGTTGTGCTCGGCCCAGTTTACTCATGGATTAAGCATCGTGTTACCAAGGGCATAGCTTGGCTTGCTTCACTCATGACAGTGTTGCTGTTCCTTATAGTTATGTGCATACCACTATTCTTCATAGGCACAGTAGTATTTGACCAAGCACAAGATGCCTATCGCTATATTACCGAGAATGGACATAGTGCAAGTGAACTAGTCCAGAAGCTAGACACTTCTATAAACAAAGCGATGCCGAATGGATTTACTTTCAACACTGAAGCAAAAATACAAGAGTTAGGTACATTCCTTTCCAACAACATGACCAAATTCTTCACAGGGACATTCAACTCTATACTCATGTTCATACTTATGGTTATGACTCTTTTCTACTTACTTAAAGACGGTAAATACTGGAAGAGGAGTATTGTAAGTATTACTCCACTCTCAGAAGAACACATCACAGAAATATTTTCTAAACTTGAAAGTGCTGTCAATCGCATACTAAGGGGTTCGTTCTTAATTGCTATCATTCAGGGCTTGCTCGTTAGTGTCGGATTCTCAATTTTCGGTATTCCTAATCCGGCACTCTGGGGAGTAGTGGCAGGGATTGCATCCTTCATCCCTACATTTGGTACATCAATAGTATCGGTGCCAGCTATGATTTATCTGTTCTTCAATGGCTTTCAAGCGCAAGCATTAGGACTACTCATATGGTCTGTTGTTATTATAGGCCTGGTGGATAATGCTCTTTCTCCATACTTCATATCTAAAAACACAGAGATATCATCTCTCTTTATCCTGTTATCTATACTCGGAGGTATCGCTCTTATGGGACCAATAGGTTTGCTTATAGGACCACTAGTTGTATCTTTGCTCTATAGTCTAGTATCTATTTACCGACAAGAAATTGTAAAGTAAACTACACGCTCAATATTTTCACAAGCGCAAGCTCAAGTGGGAGCTCACTTATTACACTATTACGGAGTGACTGATATGACTCAAGCAATATACTAAGAGTATTTGATGATATATTTTTTGGTTTATCTTTTATAAGGGATTCTATGAATTCCATATCAGCGACTGACACGCTCTCTCCTATCATCCTCTTCGTTCCTGGTGCATAGCGTAGCATAAGAGCAAAGCGGAGCTTCGCTAAGATCATCTTCAGATATACTTGCATATCGAGGTTCTCTACTGAGGCTCTTCCGATAGCACTATAGCCTCGCTCAATATCTCCATCTTTAATTGCGAGAAGAAATTCGTCGACGAGGACCGTACTCGGTGCGCCGGTCACCTTCTCTATATCTTCTTTACTTATTTTCTTACTACTAGTAAATGCGATAACTTTCTGTAGAGTTCCCAAAGCATCACGAAATGCTCCATCGGAGAGTAGTGCTATAAGCTCAGGTCCACCCTCTTCTAATTCATAGCCTTCTTTCTTCGCGACATTTTTTACAGCATGCGCAAGTATTGCATCTGTCGGCTTCTTAAACATGAAAGTCTGGCAACGAGAGATAATAGTCTCTGGAACTTTCTCGAGTTCTGTAGTAGCGAGTATAAATATCACATGCTCTGGTGGTTCCTCGATAGTTTTCAGCAATGCATTCCAAGCTTCTTTGGTAAGCATATGAACTTCATCCAAGATGTACACTTTATATTTCGAATCAAAAGGCATGGTGCGCACGTTCTCATTTATATCGCGGGCATCCTCAATCTTTCTATTCGAAGCAGCGTCCATCTCATATATGTCATTGACTGATGTATTAAGCTCGCGCGCTATAATGCGAGCGACTGTCGTCTTCCCTGTACCACGAGGTCCACAGAGTAGATATGCATGCGCAACTTTACCTGTCTTAAGTGAGCCCGAAATAGCTTTCACTATGTGATCTTGACCCATAACTTCCGAGAAATTCTCTGGGCGGTATTTTCTATATAAGGCGATATTAGAATCTGACATGATGATATTATATCACAGAGTTAGTTGTTCAAAAATTCATTTACTGTCGACTCTATCTCACTCGCATTATTACAGTCCATAAGCTTCACACGGAGCTCTTTGGCCCCATCGAAACCATTTACATAGGCCTTATAATGCTTCTTCATTATGGCGAAGTTCTTGATACCTCCGAGTAATTCTTCATATAGTTTCGTATGTTCTACCATGACTTTTAGCTTCTCTTCAACTGTTGGAACATGTTGTGCAAAGAGCCATGGATTACCGAATATGGCACGACCGAGCATTACACCATCACACCCTGTCTCTTCTGCTAAACTTTTCGCATGAGCTATATCTCTAACATCGCCGTTACCGAGGATTTTAGTTTTAAGATTCATTCTATCCCTTATACTCACTACTTCTTTCACATGCTCCCACCTCGCTGGCACATCTGACATTTCTTTCCTGGTTCGTGCATGAATTGTGAGCGCAGATAAATCTTGCTCGAGCAAAAAAGGAACCCACTCATCTATCTCTACTTTGTTGTATCCCACGCGAGTCTTCACAGAGACAGATATATCTTTCCCTGCATCCGCTATACCGTCTTTGACTGCTTGGATAATTTGCTTGGCTGATTCTTTGTTCTTCATCATGGCAGCTCCTGCACCCTGCTTCTCGATAGAGCGATCAGGACAACCCATATTTATATCTATGCCATCAAAGCCAAGTTCCGCTACGTACTTCGAAGCCTCCCTCATCTTATCTGGATGAGCAGAGAAAAGTTGCGCGATGATAGGCCTTTCCCCTTCTGTATATTCTAAATCATACTTTAGAACTTCACGCCCAGGGCTTGAGAGTCCATCGGCAGATACGAATTCTGTCCATACAACATCGGGCTTGCCATATTTACAAATAATACGACGAAAAGCCCTATCTGTAACATCAGCCATAGGTGCGAGGACGAAAAATGGTTTCGGTAATTTACTCCAGAAATTATTCATTATTAAACTTATACAATACTTTATTATTAAATCTTAAATCTATATAAGAAAGGATATCATACTTTGAATTTATCTCTGAAGCAAATTCGGGCTTCTTCATGGAGTAAGATAGATTCTTTAATATATCTTCTAAGTTATTATCATTTTTAAATGCTATATAGGGATTACTGGATCCTTCTTTGTGATCTAAGTATAGATATCCACCAGAATCATTTAATAGTATATGTGTCGGTTTGAAATCGAGAGCTTGTACACCTTCGACGAAACGAACTAATTTATGGAATTCTAGTGGAGGTACTATCTCCTTACTTAAAGGACTTTCATCTTTGGTAGGTAGATAATATTTGAAGTACACATTCCCAGAGAAGTACGGAGCTTTATCGAAAACATATCCATCGTTATTCATGAAGTAGCAATTCTCACCAACATCATCCCTATTCTCTGGGATAACACTACCACAGTACAGATATGACCCAGCACGCTCACTTATATCAATCTCAAGAGTGTTCCAACCTGTGCGATTTATAGTAATCTTCTCAATACGAGGGAAAGTTTCTCGTAATTGATTATATAAACCTTGGTGCGGGTATATGAGGCTATTACTCTTGGCAAATAGATACAAATACCTACCTTTGAGTATTTCCTCTGTCTTATCTTTTATTTGGTTACTATTTATAATACGGGTACCAGTAATATTTATGTTGTTTATGGTTATATTTTTATGACCAGAAAAGTAAGAAAGTCCTCCAATTAAAATAATTAAAAAAATAAAAAATAAGATAGTAGCACGTATACGTCGCTTGCGACGTATACGCTTGATATCTTCCATACGTGGTGACGTAAGAATTTCTTTCATATTAAGTTAGGAAATAATTTCTTTACCGAAATATTTCTGTAATACTTTTGGAATTTTTATACTGCCGTCTTCTTGTTGATAGTTCTCCATAATTGCCGCAGGTAACCTAGAAGTAGCACAGGCAGTGTTATTGAGTGAGTGTACGTATTTTATCTTGCCATCTGTATCTTTGTATCTGATATTGAGTCTCCTTGTCTGGAAATCATGGAAATATGAAGATGAATGAGTCTCCCTATATTTGTCTTGGGATGGCATCCATGCTTCTATGTCGTACTTCTTCACCTGACCTAGACCCAAGTCTCCCCCACAATTAAGCACTACTCTGTATGGGACTTCAAGCTCTTGCATAAGGTGCTCGACATGAGCAGTTATCTCTTCGTGGAATTTCACACTTTCTTCATGTGATGCTTCGCAGAGGAGGACTTGCTCTATTTTGAAGAATTCATGGACACGAATTATACCCTTGGTATCAGCACCATGCTTGCCTGCTTCAGCACGGAAACATGGGGAGAAGGATATGAACTTTTTCGGTAAAGATTCCTTCGGCAACATCTCATCCATGTAATAACCCATAGTTGCAACCTCTGCTGTACCCGCTAGATACTCATTCTCGCCTACTTTATATAGATCCTCTTCAGATTGAGGCAGAAATCCTGTACCAAAGAATGATTCCTTACGGACAAGTGAAGGTACAATCATCGGAGTGTAACCTATCTTTATAAAATATTCATAGAAATAATTCCAAAGTGCGAAGAATAATTGCGCACCTTCATTCTTCATGAAGTAACCACGAAAACCGGAAACTTTAATCCCTCTTTCAAAGTCTGCCATGTCATTCCTCTCTAGGAGCTCTACGTGATTGCGTGGTGTAAAACTAAAAACTGGCTTTTCACCCCAAGATCTTATCTCTTGATTTTGTTCATCTGTCTCACCTTCTGGGACAGAAATGTCAGGAATGTTTGGGACTTTGACCATAAGAGCTTGCCAATCTTTTATGACTGCGCGTAGTTGATCTTCTTTCTCTTTCAATTCTTCTTTAACCAAAGTCATTTCTTTGATCATTTGAGCGCGAATTTCAACAGCCACATTACCACCCATGGACTGGCTGACTTTATTCTGTTCACTTCGAAGGAATTCTACTCGAGCAAGTAATTCCAAACGCTTCTCATCTAGTGTTATAAGGTGATCAATATCAATATCTACGTGCTTTTTCTTCGCACCATCTTTCACTATGTCCTTATTCTCACGGATGAATTTGATATCTAACATTCCTTTAGTATATACCTAAGTTGTATTTTTGACAAAATTTATTTTTACACATCAAAAATGTTATAATTTAGACACTAATATTATGGCAGATATTATAAAACTAAAACCTGAAGAATTTCCGAAACCTCTGCTCGAAATACCTCAGCCTCCACGCACTCTCTATATAAAAGGAAAATTACCTCCGAGCGGCTACATATACCTAGCTATTGTCGGCTCACGTAAATACACTTCTTATGGTCGTGATATTTGTAAGAATTTAATCCACGGACTCAAAGGCTACCCTATTGTTATTGTATCAGGGCTTGCGCTTGGCATAGATAGTATTGCTCATAGAGCTGCACTTGATGCAGGGCTTATCACTATGTCATTCCCTGGATCAGGTATCGATGACTCTGTGCTCCACCCCAGGAGTAACATAGCCCTTGCCCGCGAGATAGTGGAGTCCGGTGGCTGCCTCATATCTGAGCTTGATCCGAAATGGAAAGCGACTCTCTATTCATTCCCGCAGAGGAATAGACTCATGGCTGGCATATCGAAAGCCGTACTTATAATAGAAGCAGAAGAAAGGTCGGGTACACTCATCACAGCTCGTATGGCTCTCGACTATAATCGTGATGTGCTCGCCGTCCCCGGATCTGCCTTCTCCTCGAACTCAAGAGGTACTAACACACTGATTCGCCAAGGAGCAACACCTGTGACAACAAGCGAGGAAATACTCGAAGCTCTAGGATTTGAAGTGAAGAAAGACAAGATGAGTGACAAAGATAAATATATAGATTGCGGTAAAGATGAGATGAAGATAATAGAGATCCTCCGTGAGCCCGTTGAGCGTGATGATCTGATCCGCATGTCCGGTATGGACATAGCCACTGCCAACGCCCTCCTCTCTATAATGGAAATAAAAGAATTAATAAAAGAAGAGCTTGGTGAGATAAGGAAGATATAGAATATCTATTACAATATTTGCAAAAAAATATTGTTTCGTGTAATACTATGCAAATATGAAATTATTAATTGTTGAGTCACCTTCAAAAGCAAAGACTATTGAGAAGTATTTAGATGGTGCATTTACTGTCCGTGCATCTGTCGGGCACATACGCGACTTACCGAAGTCCAACACAAAAGCCATCGACATACCTGGAGGATTTATTCCAAACTATGAAATATCAAAAGGTAAAGAGAAAGTTGTCCACGAACTTACGACACTAGCACATAAAGCTACAGAAATAATGCTTGCGACTGACCCTGACCGCGAAGGTGAGGCTATCGCTTGGCACATAGAAGAGATACTCCACAATGATAAAAAGATAAAAGCACCAATTAAGCGTGTGACTTTCCATGAAATTACAAAGGAAGCAGTAGAGGAAGCACTCAAGCACCCACGTGATATAGACACAGATTTACGTCGCGCTCAAGAAGCTCGCCGAGTACTCGATAGACTAGTGGGCTATGATCTCTCTGGAATTATATGGAAGAAAGTTCGCTACGGTCTTTCTGCTGGGCGTGTGCAGTCCCCTGCTCTTCGTATAATTATGGAGCGTGAGCGTGAGATTCGTGCCTTCGTGCCGGAGCAATATTTTACTCTAGAAGGATTATTCGAAACGAAAAAGAAAAGTAAGATAACTCTTACTTGTACGGAAGAACCGCGCGACAGAAAAACAGTCGACAATATACTTAACCTAGGCAATAAAGAGAAGTGGTATATAAAGGATTTAAAAGCATCTGAAGCGAAGCGAAGTCCAAAGGCTCCATTCACTACATCTACTCTACAGCAGACAGCAAGCACACGGCTTGGCTTCTCACCTTCACGCACTATGCAAGTAGCTCAGAAATTATATGAGCAAGGTTTTATTACTTACATGCGTACTGATTCGACGAACTTAGCAAAGGCTGCAGTAGACTCTATGGTAAAAGTGATAGAGAAGAAATATGGCAAAGACCAAGTAGAAGCACGCGTCTATAAAACTAAATCAAAGAATGCCCAAGAAGCTCACGAAGCTATCCGCCCTACACATCCAGAATCTATGAATGAAGGTAGCAATGACGAGCAGAAGAAACTTTATCGACTTATCTGGGAGCGCACTGTGTCCTCACAGATGATAGATGCGAAAATGATGAAGACAAAAATCATCGCGAATGTTGAGGGAGATAGAGTTCCAGACTTTACTGCGAATGGCTCACGTATGCTATCGCTCGGATGGCTTGCTTGTGATACTGAAGCTGCCGGAGAGGATGTAGAGCTCCCACTTGTAGTTGTAGGTGAAGAAATTAAATTACTTGAACTAAGAGACACAGAGAAGTATACCGAGTCACCAAACAGATACAGTGAAGCAGGCCTTGTGAAAGAGCTCGAAGCTCGTGGCATAGGCAGACCTTCGACATATGCGTCCATCATGCGAACAATCGAGGAGAGAGGATATGTTACTAAAGAAGGGCGAACGCTATTCCCTACTGATACAGGTGATGTGGTGTCGAGCTTCCTTGAGAATAACTTCGCCGAATATATCAGTGACACATTCACAGCAGATATGGAAGACAAGCTCGATGACATAGCCAATGGCGATCGCGAATATACGAAAACTCTGAAAGATTTCTACATTCCTTTCCAGAAAGATATAAAAGAGAAAGACAAGCTTGCAAAAGCGACAAACATGGGTGAAGCCCCTGCGGATATGAAGTGCCCAAAGTGCGATAGCGAAATGATTATAAAGCTCGCACGTAATGGTAAATTCTACTCTTGTGCAAAGTACCCTGACTGTAATGGCGCTCGCACCATGGAAGGATTGGAACTTGAAGGTCCAAAGGAAACTGGTGAACTTTGTCCTTTGTGTGGAGTGCCACCAGTAAATAAAAAGGGTGTACTAAAACATGAACCAGGTAAGCTTGTCGTTCGCCAAGGTAAGTTCGGTGCATTCGTATCCTGCTCACGCTATCCTAAATGTAAATTCATAAAGGAAGACGAAGAAGAAAAGAAGAAAAAGATGACAGAGGTAGAGTGCCCAGAATGCAAGAAAGGATTTATGATGGAGCGTCGTGGACGATTCGGTATATTCTATTCTTGCAGTAACTACCCTACTTGCAAGAATGCTATCAAAGCGAAACCTACAGGCAACATCTGCCCACTGTGCCAATCACTCATGATGGAAGGTACGAAGACAATTCCAGAACGCTGTAGCAATAAGATGTGCAAAATGCACAATCCTCACAAAACAGGAGAGAATGTAAAATTGAATAAATAAAAAAGGGAGCTCCTTATAAGAGCTCCATAATCTATTACCAAAAAAATTCTACATTCTACACTTGTACACTTGCTTCTTTAATTACTTCCTCCAAGGTATAAACTCGATGATAAGTTTCTTTGTTTTTTTCTTTATCTATGGGATATGCTTCACTGGTGTCTACTTCCATTGAAGGCCATATGCTTTTTAAAAAACGAGAAACTTCTTCACGGTCTATTCCTTTAAAAGCATAAGAAAAAATAGAAACATTTGAATAATTTATATTGGGGTCAAAGTTTATACAACCACCCCCATGAACAATTATTTCTTTTAGCTCTTCGTCTTCCATATACTTTTTCAACCCTTGGGCATGAAGGTTATAAGGTTTACCTTTTATCATTAGCAGCATCTTTAATTCATTTGATACAACTAACATCAGAAATTTAAAGGGTTCTTCCTTTAGAAGATTAAGTTCGTTGTCAAAACAATCATTGGCATCGCCAATAAAAATAAAAGGTGAGATTTTCATAAGATCTTTTTTAATTATTTACAAAATTTTTGAGATTTTTTAAATACTACCATTTTGCGAAAGGATGTCAATCATATATACTGGGTATATGCCAAAGGTAGAAGAAATACTAGAAGTCGCGCATAATATGGACAGCAAAGGTAAGACCCTTATAGAGAAGGCTTATTCTTTCGCAGAGAAGGCACACGAGGGCCAGCTTCGTAAAAGCGGTGAGCCCTATTTCTTCCACGTATTCCAAACTGCCAAGAACTTAGCCGACCTAGGAATGAGCCCTATTGTCATAGCAGCTGGGTTCCTGCACGATGTATTAGAAGATACGAAAACTTCTGAAGATGAACTAAGGAAAGAATTTGATGATGTCATAGTATCTCTTGTCAAAGGAGTGACGAAATTGGGAACTGTAAAGTATAAAGGCATCGAGAGGAATGTCGAGAACTTGCGCCGATTCTTCGTATCGATGACAGAGGACTTGCGAGTGCTAGTGATCAAGCTTGCCGATAGACTACACAACATAGAGACTCTCGAGCACGTCCGACCTGACAAGCAGAGGCGCATCGCACTTGAAACTCTCGAAGTCTATGCCCCGCTTGCAAACAGACTCTCTATGGGTAAATTGAAGGGTAGACTAGAAGACTCTGCTTTCCGCTTCGCATACCCGAAAGAATATGAAGAAGTAAGCAAGTTACTCGTATCCAAAAAGGATGTAGAGGAGAAATACTTAATTGAGGTGAAGAATGAACTCATAAATAAATTAGAAAAAGAAAAGATAGATAATACTCACGTAGATTACAGACAGAAACATAAATACTCTCTCTGGAAGAAATTAAATAAATATGAAATGGATATATCGAAAATTTACGATATACTTGCACTTCGTGTAGTAGTGAACTCTGTAGCAGACTGTTACCACGTGCTAGGTATTATCCACGGTACATGGACACCACTACCAAACAGATTCAAAGACTATATCGCTACACCGAAACTAAACGGATATAGAAGCTTGCACACTACCATATTCACTGGTACTGGTGGCATCGTAGAAATACAAATTCGTACTTATGAAATGCATAAAGAAGCCGAGTACGGTATAGCAGCGCACTTCATGTATAAAGAGAAAGATATTGCAGACATGGATTCAGATAAGCTTGAATGGGTTCGTGAATTGAAAGACCTCAATGACATGAATGATAGTGGTGATAATCCAGAGAAATTCCTAAAAGAAATTAAAATGGATTTCTTTAAAGACCGTGTATTCGTCTTCACTCCGAAGGGTGACATTATCGACTTGCCAGAAGATTCCTCTATTATAGATTTCGCTTATGCAATACACACAGATATTGGTAATCATACTCAGAGCGCAAGAGTGAATGGCAAGAATGTGGCTCTTCATACAAAACTGAAGACCAATGACATTGTAGAAATACAAGTAAATAAAAATACTAATCCATCCTCCAAATGGCTAGACTATACGAAGACAAGCCTCGCCCGCAAACATATAAATAACTATCTGAAGTCACATAGTTTGCTTTCAAAATTCTTATCTTTTGGAAAAAGCTAAGAATAATAAAAAAATATTTACATCAGAGGGGCTCGCGTAGTGTGTCGACACAAGCAATGAGGAAATTTCTAGCAAGAAATTTCCGGACCCGATGGAATAACTATTTTTTTATTATGAAAAAAGCAGAATATACTAAAAATTTATGAGTAGGTGGGGGCGTGCCGTTTCGAATGAAATGAGAAATGGGGCTAAGCGAATAAATTTTTAGTATATTCTGCTTTTCTTTAGTTTTACTTATATAGAGAAGTTTTTGAAGCTATACAAATCTGCATCTTCTTCGGCTTTCTTCACTTCATCGGGAGTACGATCATCTAATAAGTGATCTTCATTATCATCCGCTATCACTTCCTCTGTGATTGTGACTAGAGGCGCCTCTTCCAAACCTTTACTTGCGATGAAGTTCTCGAGCATAGCATTCGGATTGCCTTCTTTGTTAGACTTAATAAGATTCAAAATTGTATGCAAATCGTCATTAGAGAAGAAGTCGATGGTAATCTGGCCACCATTCTCTTTTCTATCTATGTGGACACGGGTACCTAGTGTCTCTTGGAGTTTATCTTCAAGGTCTGCAATTTCTGGATCAGGAATATATTCCTTCTTGCGAATTCGATCAACTGCAATTCTGCGAGCCACTCTCTCGGCATCGCGAACTGTCATCTTCTTAAACATTATCTCCTTGAACAGAACTGACTGCTCCTCGGGTCTATCGGATAGCATGAGTATAGGGCGAGTGTGGCCTTCATTTATCTTGCCTGCAGAAAGTGCATCTAGCATCTCTTGAGGTAGAGCAAGTAAACGCAGAGTATTCGATACATGCTCGCGACTCTTCCCCACTTTCGTTCCAATTTGTCCGTGAGTGAATTTAAATTCTTCAGCTAAGCGGAAGAAGGCTCGAGCACGCTCGACAGCATTGAGATCTTCACGCTGGAGGTTCTCGATAATGGCAAGCTCAAGCTTCACCATATTATCATCACCTACACGGATAATAACCGGTACTTGTTGAAGCCCTGCAAGCTTCGAAGCACGAAGCCTACGCTCACCAGCAATGAGTTCGTATTCTACTACTATGCCTTCGTCTTCCTTAATTACTTCAATACGTGACACTGTAAGTGGCTGAAGCACACCATACTGACGGATAGAATCTGCCAAGTCACGAAGACGAGCTTCGTCGAACTCACGACGAGGCTGAAAAGGGTTCGGCTTTACTTTATCTACATCAACCCAGAAAATTGAATTACTATATAGCTGTGACATGTTCTGTATTTTAGCATATTTTTGTTATGTTGAAAAATTAAACAAAACCATGTATACTCCCCTTTGTATGCGTCGGTGGTAGAGTGGTCAATTACAACAGACTGTAAATCTGTCGGCTTCGGCCTACGGAGGTTCGAATCCTCCCCGGCGCACAAGAAAAAAACGGCTTCGGCCGTTTTTTATATGCGGCGGAAAAAGCTACGATGTAGCTTTTGTGGAGGATGAGAAAACCTTGAGTATATCGCATGGAGTGAAACGAGTACGATACGAAAGGTGTACAGAATCTGTAAGATTCGAAATTCCTCCCAAACAAAATTAAATGTCATATCTATTGATATGACATTTGCAAGAATAAATTTAGATTTTTAATTACAGACCTCCATCTTTAAGTAATAATTATCTAACGCTGTAATTGAATAAATTATAATTTCATCTCCATCATTAACCCTATTTCTTTTTAAATCAAAGACCAGGTTATCGAACCCTGCCTTAATGCAAGCTAAATATAAATAAGACATCGTGTAACTCATAACCATACCAAATTCTTTATCTGGTGAATTTTCCTTAATATATTGAATTGCATTTTCTTTTTTTGTCCACACTGCAATAGCATGGTACAATGGAAGATAGTGAATGGTCTTTTCAGACTCATTTATAATAACATAGCCCATTTGAAGATTTTTAATTCTCTCTAAAGTACTTTCTTGTTCTCCAAAAAAATTTTTCATAGCGGTAATTTTTGATTCCCTTATAATCTACCCCAACCACAAAAATAGTCAAGTAAAAGAAAACCCCTCACTGGAGGGGTTTTCTTTTACTTATTATACGGACTTACTTTTCCTACTTTGAAATTTGATTTAATTTTCTTCTTCTTCATCTCTATAGAAAGATCATTATCTTTCATGTCTACATGGACCACATCACCTTTCTTCACACCTTTATTTATGATGAACGAAGCAATTGGGTTTAAGATTTTATTCTGTATTAAGCGGCCAAGAGGTCGTGCACCATAGTGCGGGTTATAACCTTCTTTCGCCAAGTGAGAGAGAGCCTCGTCTGATATAACAAGCTCAATATTCTTCGCATGAAGACGTGCACGGATGACATCCATCTTAATATCTACGATATGGCGTATAACATCCATAGATAATATATCGAAAACGATAATATCATCGAGGCGGTTTAGGAACTCTGGGCGGAAGTGGTCTTTCAGTGTAGTTAGTACTTTCTCTTTCGTTTCTTCGTATTCATCTTTCTTCGTATTGTTCGAGAAGCCTAGAGTCTCCATCTTATCTATCAAGTGTGAGCCAATGTTGGATGTAAGAATGATAACAGTATTTTTGAAGTTCACTATGCGACCCTTCGCATCGGTCAGTCTTCCTTCATCGAGCACTTGGAGCAATACATTGAAAACTTCCGGATGGGCTTTCTCTATTTCATCGAAAAGTATCACTGAGTAAGGGCGGTGGCGCACAGACTCGGTAAGATTACCAGACTCTTCATAGCCTACATATCCTGGAGGTGAACCTATAAGCTTCGATACACTGTGGCGCTCCATATACTCACTCATGTCTACACGAATAAGTGCTTTGTCATCATTGAACATGAATTGCGCAAGGGTCTTCGTAAGCTCTGTCTTTCCTACACCAGTAGGACCTAGGAATATGAATGAACCGATCGGTTTATTCGGATCAGAAATTCCCGCACGAGAACGGCGAATAACATCAGCAATCTTACCGATAGCAATATCTTGACCTACTACACGCTTCCTTAATTCATCTTCCATATGAGCAAGCTTCTCGCGCTCTTCTTCAAGCATTTTCGCAAGTGGTATACCTGTCCAACGAGCAACAACTTCGGCTATGTCTTCTGCTGTAATATCTTCCTTCAGTATTCTTCGAGATTTCTGAAGCTTCTTTAAACGAGAAAGCTTCGTCTCTAATTTATTCTCGAGCTCTGGTATCTGTCCGTAGCGTATCTCTGCCGCACGAGCAAGATCAGAACGCATTTCTGCATTCTCACCTTCAAGGCGTAGAGTTTCCAATTCTTTCTTGATACTACGAATTTCTATTACTGTTTCCTTCTCATTCTTCCACTTTAATTCAAGTTCATGAGTCTTCTCTTTAAGATTTGCAATTTCTTTATCTATATCTTTCACCCGAAGTTTCGCATCCTTGTGGTCAACAGATTTAACAGAGGCTCGTGCTATGTCTTTCATCAAGGCTTCCTTCTCTATTTCGAAACGCATTATCTTCCTATGTGCATCCTCGAGTACCTGTGGCTTATTCTCAAGCGATATACGAAGAGCTGAAGCAGCCTCATCGATAAGGTCTACTGCTTTATCTGGTAAGTATCTATTTGTTATATAACGAGAAGAAAGGTTCACCGCAGCAATAATAGCATCATCTGTAATACGCACACCGTGGAAAAGTTCGTACTTTTCTTTAAGTCCGCGTAATATTGCCACTGCATCATCGATATTTGGTTCATCTACGAATATCGGCTGGAACCTGCGAGCAAGGGCTGGGTCCTTCTCTATATGCTTCTGATATTCTTTAAGTGTGGTCGCACCTATAGCCCGAAGTTCTCCACGAGCAAGCGCTGGCTTTAGCATGTTCGATGCATCGAGTGACCCTTCAGCGGATCCTGCACCGACTATAGTATGTATCTCGTCTATAAAGAGAATGATTTTACCTTCAGACTTCTCTATCTCTTTCATTATGCCGCGTAGACGTTCTTCGAATTCACCTCTGTATTTTGTACCTGCAAGAAGTAGCCCCAAGTCGAGAGCCACTACTTCCTTATCACGAAGACTCTCGGGTACATCATTACGAGCTATCCTCTGAGCTAGAGCTTCTGCGACGGCAGTCTTACCTGTGCCGGCTTCACCTATAAGTATCGGATTATTCTTTGTGCGACGAGAAAGTATCTGCATCATGCGCATGATCTCTGTATCGCGCCCAATAACTGGATCGAGCTTATCCTTGCGTGCAAGGTCTGTGAGGTTGCGAGTGAACTTCACGAGCAACTTTGGCTTCTTGCTATTACTAGATTCGGTTACATTCTCGTTACGGAAAGTTTCTAAGATGCTTAGTGTCTGATCTTTGTCTATTTTGAATTTACCTAGTATCTCGCGTGCTTCACCTGGAGTCTCGAGTAGTGATATGAACAAGTGCTCAGTAGAGACGAATTCATCTTTCAAACTACTTGCAACTTTACTTGAATTCTCTATAGCTTGTGCCAAGTCCGGTGTAAGGTAAAGCTGATATGAAGGCGAAATAGTATTACGTGATTCAGGAGCTTCTATCATCTCTATAAGATTATCGGTAAGTAGTAAGGTATCCACCTCCATCTTGTCGAGTATAGATATGACAAGAGAATCTTCTTGTATAAGAAGTGAAGTGAGTAAATGTAGAGCATTCACATGATTCTGCCCGCGCTCAATAGCGAGCTCGTGTGCTTTCCTGATTGCTTCCTTAGCTTTAGTTGTGAAATGATTGAATGGGGGCATAAAAATAAATAATTATAAATTACGAATTAAAAATTGTTAAAGTTCGGACTAATACACTCTCTTTTCTATAACGTGGTGTCGAATTTCTCTGGAACTTTTTCTTCTTCTTTCTTATCTTCTACTGTTCCCTTTTTGCTGATTTTAAGTATTGCGAAACCGTTTGTGAATCTCTTGAGTAGTGTTGCATCATAATCAACTTTATTGAGTATTACTTTGTATACTTCTTTCTCATTTAAGATACTTGTGTCAACTAGAATAAGTCCAATATCTGAAATTATTACTCCTTGCCCTAATGCTTTTGGTTCTTCAACTGTTGCTATGGGCGTTGTTATAGTAGTTGTATCAACAGGCTTCTCATCAATTGCATAAATAGAAACAAGAGCATCACCATCACCTAGAAATACATTATTGGTCTCTTTAGTATCTGGAACGACAGGTGTATCTGTGCTTACTTCTGTGACTGTGTTTACTCGCTCTATTGTCCTTTGGATGACGTTGGTTATAGTCTGGGTAGCGCTTTTCGGCATCTGCTGCATAAGAGTGACAGTCACTATACCTGTCGCAATAGACACTACAAAGGTAATAAGTAGGGTCAATAGTATTAACTGTGTTTTATTTAGTTCTTTAATATCCATGTGCCCATTATAGCACAATAGTCAAGCCTATTTCCACTTTGAATATTTATCAAGAACATCCTTTAGGACCTTTGTTAACATATCTAAATCTTCTTTTGTAGTCGCTCTACCTAGAGATATACGGAGTGATCCATCAGTCGAATTATGTGATAGACCTTGAGCGTGCCTGAGGGCACTTATCACATATGATTCATCAGGTTCGTCGCTCTTGCAAGCGCTCTTCGCAGAGACAAGTATTCCTTTCGCATCGAGCTCTATTACCAGTAATTCACTTGAAATATCCGAAATAGAAATATTTATATTATTGGGTAATCTTTTTTCTTTGCTCCCGTTTAGAGTGATATCGTATCCGGATATTTTCGAGAGGTTTAATAATTTCTTAATACCGTAATCTCGGAGCTTATTTAATCTTTTTATTTCTTTACTTTTTATTTTGAAAGTTTCTGCAAGTGCAAGAGCAGATCCTGCTATCCCTGCGACATTCTCTGTGCCTCCGCGTAATCCACCTTCTTGCCCGCCACCAACATATATAGGAGCAAGATTAACTGAGCGCTTCTTAAAAAGGATACCTACACCTTTCGGGCCGTAAATTTTCGAACTATTCCATGACATCATATCGACGCCAATCTTCTCTATATTTTCTACTTCTAGATAATTCATCATCTGGCATGCGTCTGTGTGTAGTAGTGGGTAAACTGGTTGATTATGAACTTTCCGATAATGACGGAGCTCTTTGGCTATCTCTTGGATTGGTTGTATTGTGCCTATTTCATTGTTGGCATACATCACAGAAACTAAAACAGTATTTTCTTTTATCACACTGCGAATATCTTTCGGATTTATAAGTCCCTCTTCATCGGGCATAACATAAGTGACTTCTGCTCTTTTACTCTTCGCGAGCATTTTACAAGTCTCAAGAACTGCCGGGTGCTCTATCGCTGTTGTTACTATGTGGGGAATTTGCTTCTTTCCATTCGTAATTTGTAATCCTGACTGTCCGGTAGGCAGGTCGTAATTTGTAATTGTCCCAACTATTGCAAGTACATCACTCTCTGTCCCTGAGCCTGTGAAGAATATCACATCACTATGAGCAGAAATAAGCTTCGCAATTTGTGCCCTACTCTCTTCTATAACATTTCTTGCTTTCACTCCCTCGCTATGTATTGCACTTGGGTTCGCAAAAAAATTACTCTCGTAAGATGCGATAATTTTCCCCACCTTTTTATCAATAGGTGCCGCACTTGCGTAATCGAGATATATAGTTTTGCGAGTATTATTCTTCATATTAAATATACCGATACTATAACACAGCATTGTAAAAAAGGGTGAATTCGTATATACTCTCCTAATATGACTATAACTATCTTAATTTATATACTAGGAGGTCTCGTTATATTCGTCCTTTTCTGGATGATAACTGTCGAGAACAGACTGAGGAAATTCTTCGCTGGCAAAAAAGCAGAGAGCTTGGAAAGCCTGATGATTGATATCTCAGACAAAGTGGATAACCTGAAAGAGACTCAAGAACATATAAATAAGCATTTAGTTATCGTAGATAAAAGGTTAGATAAATCTATTCGTAGAGTAGAGACGATCAGATTTAATCCATTCGTAGATGCAGGGAGCAATCAGAGCTTCGCAATGTCATTCCTAAATGATGAAGGTGATGGAGTAATCATATCGAGTCTATACGCTCGTGACCGTATGAGTATATTCGCAAAGCCGATAACAGCAGGCAAATCGGAATTCGAATTAACAACAGAAGAAAAAGAAGTATTGAAGAAATCAAAATAATATATGCCAAAAGATAATGTAGAATCAAATATTGTCGTGCGCCCACCTACCGTAGTAATTATGGGGCATGTTGATCATGGCAAATCTACACTACTCGACTATATTCGCAAATCAAACATAGTTGACACTGAGTCAGGTGGTATCACTCAGCATATTAGTGCTTATGAAGTCACACACAAGGATGAAAATGGAGTGAATAAAACGATAACATTCCTAGATACTCCAGGGCATGAAGCCTTCTCTAAAATGCGTGCTCGTGGAGCTATCGCTTCGGATATTGCTATCCTTGTCGTCTCTGCTGAAGACAGTGTGAAAGCGCAAACTATGGAAGCCTATAATACAATAATAGAAAGTAAGATTCCGTACATAGTAGCTATCAATAAGATAGACAAGCCAAATGCAAATGTAGAGAAAGTCAAAATGGATTTAGTCGAGAAAGGTATGTACCTCGAAGGCCTAGGTGGCGACATACCTTTCGTATTAATCTCTGCCAAAGATGGTACAGGGATACCTGAATTACTAGACATGATTCTGCTCGTATCTATGATGCATGAGACTATGGGCGACAGAGGCATAGATGCAAGTGGAGTGATCATAGAAGCGAACCGTGAGCCCAAGCGTGGCATATCAGCAACGGCTATTATTAAGAATGGGACTCTGAAGTCTGGCATGTTCGTCGCATGTGGCGAAGCCATAGTGACCACACGCATCCTTGAGAATTTCCTAGGCAAACCTATCAAGGAAGCTACCTTCTCATCCCCTATTCGCCTTGTCGGATTTGAATCTATGCCAGAAGTCGGTAATATATTCCAATCTTTCAAAACGAAAAAAGAAGCAGAGAGCTATGTAGAGAAAATACGAAATAATAGATTCGATAACAAAACTTCAAACAGTCATGAAGTAGCAACAGGTAAAGTTATACCTCTTGTAGTGAAGACTGATGTAGCCGGAACCATAGAGGCACTAGAGAAAGAAATCAATAAATTAAATACTGAAGAAATATCATATAAGATAGTAAGTAAAGGAGTAGGATCTATCAATGAGAATGATCTGAAGATGGCGAATGTGAATAAGGAAACTATCGTGATAGGATTCAACATCAAGATGGATAATGGTGCTCGCGACCTTAATGAATCACTCAAAATTGATGTACAGATATTCGACATCATCTACAAACTTATCGACTGGCTCAAAGAGAAGATGGAGGAGAAGCGTCCTCGCCAAGAGGTTGTAGAAGTTACCGGCACTCTAAAAGTGCTAAAAACTTTCAATGGTACCAAAGACAAGCAAGTAGTCGGCGGTAAAGTTATGGAAGGTAGAATTACAGATAATGGAACTGTGCGCATTATGAGAAGAGAGTTCGAAATAGGTCGTGGCAAGATAACAGGTCTTCAACAAAGTAAAATTAAATCCAAAGAAATACTAGAAGGTACTGACTGCGGAGTGTCGATTGAATCAAAGATTGATATTGCCCCAGGCGATATGCTAGAAGCATTTATAATAAATATAAAATAATATGTCAGACTTTAGAAATGAAAAAATAACACAAAGAGTCAAAGAAATCGCTTCTATGTGGATAGAGCGAGAGTCTGAGAATACTTCGATGATTACAGTCACTCGTGTGGAGATGACTCCGGATAATAAAAAAGCGAAAATCATGGTTAGTGTTCTCCCAAGAGAGAAAGAGAATGCAGCATATGGATTTATACGTAGGAACTTGGGCGAACTGCGGAAATATATGACCAAGAACCTGAACATCAACCCTATTCCCTTCCTCGATGTAGAGATAGACGAAGGAGAAAAGAATCGCCAGAAAATTGACGAATTGCTCACGAAAAGCTAGGATAGTGATATTGGGAATGTGAGCAATATGGCGTGGTGGCGAAGTGGTAACGCTTCGGTCTGCAAAACCGACATGCGTGGGTTCGATTCCCACCCACGCCTCCATAGAAAGAAATTTCTTTCTATTAATAAATGTGCTAGAGTAAGAAAATCTAATAGAGATATATGCCCGGGTGGCGGAACCTGCCTCTGCCGGCAGGCAGGTTGGTATACGCGTTAGTCTTAGGAACTATATGTACTACACATATGTTTTAAAAAGTAAGATAAGGAATTACATTTATGTAGGATTAACTTCAGACATAGATAGAAGACTGAACGAGCATAACCAAGGGCACAATAAAACAACGGAGCCGTATAAGCCATTTGATTTATTGTTAAAAGAAAGCTATTCTACAAGAATAGAGGCTAGGAAAAGAGAAAAGTATTTGAAATCAGGTGCTGGTAAAGAGTGGATTAAGAAAAATTATATAGCATAAATATGCCCGGGTGGCGGAATTGGTATACGCGTTAGTCTTAGGAACTAATGGAGCAATCCTTGGAGGTTCAAGTCCACTCCCGGGCACAATATAAAAATACCCTTTTGTTAGGGTATTTTTATATTGTGCCCGGAGCAAAGTATGTGTATACTTTGCATGAGAGGACGCGAAAACCTTGAGTATATCGCACGGATCCGCCACCCGACGGAGAGTACGATACGAAAGGTGTACAGAATCTGTAAGATTCAAGATTCCTCTTATTTGCAAGAACGGTTCCTGTGGAAACTTTATAGTAATTTTTGACTTAATTTTTAAGATAAAAATACTAAAATAAAAAAATGACTAACCCTTCTAAAAATTTATTTAATGCAGTAATTAAACAAGGCACAACATACGTTGATGATCTTATTACTAATAAAACTTCTGAAAACTACTACCTCGATTTTAAGATAACTGAAAACGATAATTATACTGATAGAAGGAATCTATTTGATGCAGATAAGAAGAATTATGGAAAATGTATATCTGCTTTTGGTAACAGTGAAGGTGGGGTCATTATATGGGGTATACAGACTGGTCCAAGTGATACAGATTACGCAATAGGGAAAAACCCAATAAAAGGTGTTTCTAATTTCTCGAGCTTGCTTGAAAGCTTTACATCGCTTTTAACCTCTCCTCCACACCCAAATGTCTCTAATAAAGTAATTTTTGAAGATGAAGCAAGTGACACTGGATATGTTGTGAGCTATATTCCAAAATCTAACAGGAGACCATTTCAAGTATTAAATAAAGATTTGAGATATTACATAAGAGCTGGCAGTAGTTCTCAACCTGCACCAGACACATTCTTGCGGTCACTTTTTGGACAAGAACCTCAGCCCAACGCTTTTATTGTTTATGGGACTCCACCTATTGAGGTGGATGATCAAGAAACTATAAAAATCCAACTCGGAATTATTATTCATAATAAAGGAGAGAATGTTGCCAAAAACTTAAACGGCTTCGTATATGTCGGTGGTGAACAAATGGGGATAGAAATAAGTAACAGCACTCAAAATGATTTCGCTTTTAATAAAAACACTATTTCGGGAATAAAAATTGGGTTTGTTGCTAAACCTCACTTTATTCTTGGAATTGAACAAGAAGTTTGTCCATTAACCATACACCTTGAGCTGAAGAAAGAGTTAGGCGAATACGGCATCTTGATTGAGACTTTGGTTAATTGCGACAATCAACAAACTTATAGATTCAGTAAACAACTTGAAAAAGCACAACTTGAAGATGTTTATAGAAAATATATTGAAAACCGTAGTTTCAACATCATAGAAGCGATTATCGGTAAAGGTGAAGATGAATAGTAAATATTGCAGGCACTGTCTTTACTTCAGTGTAAAATAAACAAGCCCTCATCATAAAGATAAGGGTCTTGAGTTATATTTTCTCTTGTCTACGACAATTACTGGAGAGATGCCAGAATTTATTCTGTTACAGAATGTCCTCTTTAATAAGAGGAGGGTATCCTGGAACCTTGATACCTAGATTTTTGGCTTCTTTACAGTCCTTTATTTTACGGACAGTATCACCAGGCCGAACTGACTGTCCGAAAACTTCTGTGGAAACCAGGAACCTTTTTTTCCCGACGCTTATTTCTTCCAACACAGAAGAAACTTTATCGGTACAAATTACCTTCATGTACCCATTAGGTAATTCGTTGGTGTAGTCTACTAAACTACCCTTTTTGGAGTTACCCCAAATGTAGCCCATAAAGAAACTAAAGGCGCAAAAAATCAACCCGAAAGAAATCCAATAATCTGTCATAACTTTGATTTTTTGAGATAGTGATAGGTCAAGCAAGGACATAAGTCGTTGGTTTTCATATGACTAGCTCGGATTTATAAAAAGAACTTTACATGTCAAATAATAGCATAAATATAAGATTATGTCAAGCTAATTAGGGGGTACATTCAACCCATGAGTGTCCCACCTTCCCTAAACCCAATCTATTTTTAGGATAGAAGCGTTTTCTAGTGTTGGCATTCCGTTGAAGGTCTTTATATCATTACCAGCTTTTATGGTCTTCAGCATTCTAGCTACGATGCCATGGCTTACGAGTAGAGTATTCCCTTCTAATTTGGATAACTCCATAATACAAGACATTATTCTATCCCTAAAAGCATATGGGTCCTCAGCACCTTTTGCCCCCACCAAATCGATAACTGGATTCCATGGCTTCCCAGACAAATCCCCTAGATCATACTCGATAATACGCCCATCTTCTATTATTTTTGAATTATCAAAACCAAGCTCACTACCTACTATATGAGCAGTTTCCATTGTCCTACTTAGAGGAGAGCTTATTATTCTATCTATCTTTATCCCTGTTGATATTATCTCTTTTGCTGTCGATTTGGCTTGTTCTTTGCCTTTCTCCGTTAAAATAGAATCATCTTTCTGCCCAGCAAATACTTTCCTCTCATTTGCTTCGCATTCTCCATGCCTTATAAAATAAATCATATTTTTATTATATACCAATATGGCTATTTGCAATATTGACCCAAATATAGTACCATAGGACCTATGACGATTATTGCTACTTTATTACCGTATATACAGATTATACTATCGATTATTTTAGTGGTCGCAGTCCTACTCCAGCAATCAAGCAGTGGTATAGGTGGCGTACTTGGAGGTGGAGATGGTGGTGGACTGTATCATACACGACGTGGTTTCGAAAAGTTTCTATTTGTTACAACTATTGTAGTTGCGATACTTTTTGTTATTTCTGCAGTTACTGCAATACTCGTTAAGTAATATTGGTTCCCTAATATCATCCTTAAATTAAATCTATTTACATGCATTTATGCGTAATCTTATTACCTTTATAAAAGAATTTAAAATCCCAAAGAAACAAGAATTATTCGATGCAAAAGCATCCTTTTCTAAGAAACAGTATCAAATCTGGGTATTCGCTCTACTTGTAGCATTTGTCTCTATGGTCATGATTGTAAGTAAGCTCAACAACTCTTTCATGGTGGAAGTCCCTGCAAAAGGAGGGTCCATTACAGAAGGAATCATAGGCACACCAACACTAGTAAACCCAGTCCTTGCCCTATCTGATGCAGATAAAGACCTCACTACACTCGTATACAGTGGCCTTATGAGGAAGACTACGGAAGGAGAATTCATTCCAGACCTTGCAGAATCATATGAAGTGTCTGCCAATGGTATGACTTATACTTTCATCCTGAAGAAGGATTTAAAGTTCCACGACGGAGCGAAACTCACAGCCGATGATGTGATATTCACAATAGAGAAGATAAAAGACCCTCTTATCAAGAGCCCTAGGAAGCTAGGCTGGGATGGTATCAGTGTATCGAAGACTGATGATTACACTGTAGTATTCAACCTTAATCAGCCATATATATCATTCCTCGATAATACAGTTATTGGCATACTACCAATGCATATATGGAAGAATATCAATCCTGCAGAATTTAATTTATCTACACTTAATATTAAGGCGATTGGTTCCGGTACTTACAAGATAAATTCTGTATCAAAAGACAAAGAAGGAGTACCTGAAGTATACGAGCTATCATCTTATAAAGATTTCGCTCTCGGTGTACCCAATATCAAGAAGCTCACTATGGTGTCATTTGCAAATGAGAAGGATTTAATCAAAGCCATGTTGTCGAATGATATAGACCAAGCAAGTGGCCTCTCCCCTGAGAATGCTTCTGATATAGAAGAGGCGGGTTATAGTATTCACGAAGCAAAACTCCCTCGTATCTTTGGATTATTTTTTAATAGTAATAATAATAAAGTTCTTGCTGATACATCTGTTATACGAGCGTTTGATAAGGCTCTCGATAAAGAAGAGCTCATTAATAAAATATTATATGGTTACGGTAGTGTTTCAGATAGTCCAGTTCCAAGTATTACGACAAAAGATACTAATACAAAGAAAGACATAACTCTATCTCTTGAAGAAGCAAGAGATATACTAGACAAAGCCGGATGGATAGTAAAAGAGGATGGCATAAGAGTAAAAGGTGGATCATCAGTAGTCACAAGGACTAAAAAGGTAGGCAAGAAAACAGTTACAGAGAAAGTCCCAGTCAATAACGGCCCAGTAACAAGACTATCATTCTCCATAACTACAGGCGACACACCAGAGCTCAAGGACGCGGCCATGCTTATAAAGGAACAACTTGCGAAAGTGGGCGCCGAGATAGAGGTGAAGATACATGAGCCAGGTCCACTCAGCCAGAATATACGTAGTCGTAATTATGAAGCATTATTCTTCGGACAAATTATAAACCACGAGTCCGATCTATATTCTTTCTGGCATGGAAGTCAGAGGCAAGATCCAGGCCTCAATATTGCCATGTATAGCAACAAGAATGCAGATGCATTACTTGAATCTGCACAGAAGACACTCGATAAAAGTGCCCGCATGGATAAATACGAAAGCTTTGTGAATGAGTTCAATAAAGACACTCCTGCCCTACTAATCTATTCACCAAAGTACTTATACGCAACATTACCAAAATTAAATAATTTACAATTAAATACATTAACAAATCCATCTGATCGATTCGTATCTATACACAACTGGTACGCAGAGAAAGATCATGTATGGAAAATCTTTACTAAATAAAATAAAAATATGAATCAAATACAACAGCCACAAGATAACGGCAAACCAAGAGCACACGTAAGTGGCAGAACACCTCGTCCATACCATGGGAATAAATCAAATTTCCAAAGAACAACAGCAGGGACAGGAGCAACACCTCGCCCTACACATAGGCCTAGTTCAGCAACACACACAAACACATCTACTACAGGTGTAAAACATGCCCCACATACCAACCACAATAAGAACACACAGAATACTGCGAACAAAGGCAGTCGTGGTAGTTACCAATATGGTAATAATAAAGGTGGCAGACGCCCTCGAGCAGAAGCGAGGCCTGCACAAAAGCTAGAAGATACAGTGGTCAAAAAGAGGCGTACTCACCTTATCCCCCCACCAGCACCTGGAGTAATCAGAATTATCCCTCTTGGTGGAGTAGAAGAAATAGGTAAGAACATGACTGCTATAGAGATAGGTAATGACATCATAGTAGTTGATGCTGGCATGCAATTCAAAACTGAAGACACACCAGGCATAGACTACATCATACCGAACACTACATACCTCGAAGAAAGGAAGGACAAGATACGCGCCATGTTCGTAACACACGGACACCTCGACCACATAGGTGGCATACCTTTGGTTATGAGTCGTATTGGCAATCCCCCACTATATTCTCGTAACCTTTCTATCCTTCTTATGAAGAAAAGACAGGAGGAGTTCGCACATCTACCTGCACTCAACTGCCAAATAGTAGAGAAAGATTCTGTAATTTACGCAGGTGATATCCGAGTGCGATTCTTCGGAGTTACACATACTGTTCCTGACTCTATGGGTGTCATAATAGAAACGCCTTACGGATCTATAGTCACCCCAGGAGACTACAAGCTCGACCAAATAGACGGCAAAGTCTCAGACGAGGAAGAGAAGGAATATTCATTCTTCGACAAAGAAAATGTTCTCTGTCTTCTAACAGATTCAACAAATATCGAAAACGAAGGATTCTCTTTACCTGAATCAAAGGTAAATGAAGGTTTAAGTAAACTCATCCGTGCAAGTAGTGGACGCCTTATCATTGCAGCATTCGCTTCCCATATCACTCGCCTTGTAAAAGTAGTGGAAACTGCAGAAGCCCTCGGCAAGAAAGTAGTGCTTGATGGTAGATCCCTCAAGACAAATATGGAAGTCTGCGAACAAGCAGGGCTCTTTAAACCAAAGAAAGGCACAATCATACCAGTCGAGGATGCTGATAGCTACCCACCGAATAAAGTTATAGTCCTTATGACGGGAGCTCAAGGAGAGGAATTCGCATCGCTAAATCGTGCTGCTAATAAAACCCACAAGAAGTTCACAATCCGTGCCGGAGATACTATCATCCTTTCTGCTTCTATTGTTCCAGGGAATGAAATATCTGTTCAGCATTTGAAGGATAACCTAGCTCGTCATGGAGTCAAAATAATCAGTTACAGAACAAGTGAAGAGACAATCCATGCGACAGGACACGGTAACCAAGAGGACATCAAGTGGCTTCACAGGAAGACTCACCCTAAATTCTTCATTCCTATACACGGATGGCATTCAATGCTAGTCAAACACAAAGAGATAGCTATGTCTCTCGGTATGTCTGAAGAGAACATAGTAGTCCCTGACAATGGATCAATCATAGAGATCACAGATAATGGAACCAAAATTTCCATGCGTAAAGACAAAGCACCTTCTAGTCCTATGATGGTTGACGGATTTTCTGTAGGAGATGAACAAGAAGTTGTAATACGTGACAGGCAGATGCTTGCGCAAGACGGTATGTTCGTACTTATCGCAACTATCGACTCAATGACAGGTAAATTACGTAAATCTCCAGATATTATCTCTCGTGGATTTATCTACCTAAAAGAGAATCAAGAATTACTTCACCAAGTAAGGTTAATAATCAAGAAGACGATCGAAGATGGGACTCGTGACATGAACCCGATAAATTTCGACTCTATAAAAACTGCCCTCGGTGATAATATATCTAAATTCCTCTACCAGAAAACAGCAAAAAGACCCCTCGTAATACCTGTATTACTATCTGTATAAAATGGTAATTAAAAAAATACACAAGACTTATATACTATCCTTCCTTTTTGCTTTGCATGTGGCTATCGCTGCATACGTGAATTCTACATTTCTAACTGAGATTATATCTGCCAAGTATGTCGGTCTTATATTCACAGCTTCATCTGTTCTTGCTCTAGTATTCTTGTCCCAAAGCTCCCAAGTACTTAAAAGTTTGGGCAATAGAAAACTGATTCTATTATTCCTAATCATGAATATATTAGGAATATCAGGGATGATTTATGGAATAAACCCTTATCTAATAGGTGCTTCTTTTATAATATTCAATGTTACGAATACATTATTCTTCTTCTGTATTGATATATTCGTAGAACACTTCAGCAATAGGGATGCTCTTATGAAAACAAGAGGCATCTACCTTACTATGTATAACATTGGTTGGCTAGCTTCCCCTTTCATAACTGGGTTCCTAACACTACAAGGTAATGGCTATAATGCTGTCTATGAAGTATCTTTGGCTCTTGCTATCATCACCATGGTCGGCCTTATGATATGGATACCATCATTCGACGATGCAACTTATAACAAAGTACCGTTCATGCAAGCTTACAAATTTCTCCGAACGAAGCACCACCTTGCATCTATAAATATCATAAACTTTATACTTCACTTCTTCTATGTCTGGATGGTCATATATACACCGATATACCTCATAGAACATATTGGCTTTACGTGGAAGAGTCTGTCTATTATATTCACTATAATGCTTGCACCTTTTGTCATCATGCCTATCACCCTAGGCTACCTAGTGGAGAAATATAAATTACATAAAACCAAACTTATAAGACTAGGAATACTTATCATGAGCATAGGCGCTATGTCTATATCTTTCATTAAGATAGATAGTGTTATCCTTTGGGCTATGATACTATTCATAACACGTGTTGGTGCTGCGACAGTAGAAGCTGTATCTGAGCTATACTTCTTCACTCATGTAAAAGAAGAGGATGCCCACTTGCTATCGCTATTCCGTGACATGTCACCACTTGCATACCTTATCGCTCCACTTCTAGGAACTGCAGTACTAACGCTCCTACCATTTAAATATTTATTTATAGTACTTGGTTTATTGATACTAAGCGCACTTTATTACATACCAAAATTAAGACATTCACAAGATGAACTTCACTTATCCAATTAGAATTAATCGCTATTTAGCATTACATAACTATGCCACTCGCGTAGGCGCTGATGACCTTATAAAAAAGGGCTTAGTTACTATTAATGGTAAGAAGGCAGTGCTCGGTGACAAAGTAGAAGAAGGTGACAAAGTAGAAGTAAGTAAAAAAGGAGCAAAGAATGACTTGGTCTATTATGCATACAATAAGTCGATGGGTATATCCACCAATCCAGACATAGGGACTAAAGATATTCTTAAGGTTACGAAATTCCCTACGAAAGTCTTCCCTATCGGTAGACTAGATAAAGATTCACATGGACTCATCATCATGACGAATGATGGCCGTATGACAGACAGACTATTATCACCCAAGTATGTGCATGAAAAAGAATATGTAGTCAGAGTAGAACCGAACATTTCCGACAAATTCATAGAGCTCATGGGAAATGGTGTAAAGTTCGATGGCTTTGTCAGTAAGAAGTGTAAAGTATGGCGCAAGAATACAGACACCTTCCACATCATCCTCACAGAGGGCAAGAAGAGGCAAATTCGCCGTATGTGTGAGGCTCTACACCACAAAGTTATCGACCTGCGCCGCATCCGCATTATGAATATAGAAATAGGCAAAATCCCCTTCGGTGGATTTGAAGAAATTAAAGGTAATCAGTTAGATGAACTTCTAAAATCTTTAGAGTTAAAGTAAACAAAATACCTCCAGCCTAGGCTGGAGGTATTTTGTTTATTTTAAAGACTTATTTGTTCTAATAATATTTTAGAACTCTTTGGACCAAAAGCTCCATCAGCTGTAAGGCCTTGAAGCGCCTGCCAGTCTTTCACCGCTTGTGCAGTACCTTTACCAAATATACCATCTGCTTTAATACCTAGAACAGATTGTAATTCCTGCACCTCTATACTTTTAGGTACACCAATTTTCAGAGTCCTAGTGAATTTAGGAGTTGTCTGGTTTATACATAGTTCACCTGTGTTAGTGTTGTATTTTGTACCAGCACAGCCGTTGGTAATGAGTGATACGAGAGTTGATGGGTCAGTCTTGCCCGGAGGTACTCCACCCTCTTGAACACATTTGTCAGTCATAACTGTGTAAGAGTACAAACCGTAGTTACCTCCTGCTCGCCATGTATTTATAGTCTCAGTTTTGTATTGTTCCACTTTTACAGTATTGGGGTACCACTTTTTACAATATGTAAGCTTATCTATATCTGCGCCTGATGATCCATCAGGATCTGTCTGCCAGTTACCCTGTGAATCTACATGCTGATTAACAAGACCATACTTATATGCTATGCGAGATGTCGGGTCTAATTTTGAATTTTGAATTGTAAAAGTACTATCAGAATAATCTACAAGCTGATCTTCTCTATATGGAGTGCCAATGGAGCTAAAAGAAATTATAATTTCAAAATTTTTACCATGATTAAGAATATTCCAATCATAGATACTTACTGGTAAGGTAAAAACTTCTTCCCCATCATTCGTTGAATAGACGTTCCAGCCCTTATTACCATTACTCTTGTCGTGCAAAACTATAGCTGTTCTTGAAGTAATTGGAATATTTTTAGTCTCCCATTTAACGGTTATTTTCTGTCCTTCTTCATACACTTCTCCACCATTTGGAGAAAGAACTTTAACCATAGGAATTAATGGCGGTTCACCTTGTATACATTTATCAGTAAGAACTTCAAAAGAATATGTACCCCTATTGCCTGCTTCCTTCCACACAATCATTTCCCTTTTATAAGATTCTACTTTTACGGTATTTGGATACCATTTCTTACAATATGTAAGTTTGTCTATGTTTGAGCCAGAAATTCCATCTGGGTCGCTAATCCAATTACCTCGCGCGTCTACATACTGATTAACCATACCCCAACGCATTGCAATACGAGGTGTCGGATCAAGAGGTACTACAGCCTGAATTGTAAAAGTATCATTAGAGTGATCATATATATTCCTATCGTTTACTGCTGTAATACTTATTTTGTAATTTTTACCATAGCCAGCACATTGATCTCCAGAACTTAATTGATAATTAACAGAACCGGTATTTTTTGTTTTTAGAGTATAATTTACACACAGTGCAGGTGCATTATGAATTAAAGTCACATTTAATTCATCTGAAGGTGGTATGTTTTTAGTTTCCCACTTAACATTAATCTGTTGCCCTGCTGTATATGTTTCTCCGCCATTAGGAGAAAGTACTGTTACAGAAGAGGATTCAATTGAATTTATATAAATACGGATTTTTTTTGTTCAAGTGTGTAACTTCCTATTCCTTGATTGTTACGTAAATCAAAATTTATATAATATAATCCTGTATCAAGATTGGCTTTCCAAGTAATTTTTCCAGTTGGACTTAAACCTTTTTTAATCAAACTGGAAGGACATGATCCATCTGAACAAGACGAATAATATAAATCGACAACAGCACTTGATGGAGCATTAATGCTTGACCAAGAAAGAGAAATATCATTCCCGGAAATAAAACTACTGCTTTCATTCGGAGAAATTACTGTGATAGTAGGCTTTTCTAATGACGTTGAATCTTGCACACATTTATCAGTTACAACTGCATAAGAGTATATACCTCTATTACGAGCTGCGCTCCAAGTATTAATAGTCTCGGTTTTATAGGCTTCTACTCTTATAGTGTTCGGGTACCACTTCTTACAATATGCGAGCTTGTCTATACTTGCACCAGAAGTACCATCTGGGTCTGTCAGCCAGTTCCCTTCATTATCTACGTGCTGATTCACCTTACCCCACCAGTAAGCGATGCGAGGTGTTGTATCAGGCAATGTAGGTAGTACCTCATCATCTAAGATTTCCACTTCATTAGAAAGAGTAGAGACGCCCTTCACAGTTAGAGGAATACACTTCTTCCCTGTTGTAGCACTGTATATAGTGTTTGCATTACAACCTGGCATGTATGTCACCGCAGAGGCAGTATTTGCTGATAATGAGAGTCCGAACCCGATTAATAAGAACAGAACGAAACTAGACTTTATTAATTTATTCATAAGGTATGATAATTTGGCACGTTATTCTGATATATACAAATGGTATCATTTACAACCATGTAGGCAAATGGTTTATCCCCATATATAAATATAGATAAATTTACACAAAATCCTTATATTTTGGAGTGAAATAAAAAAACACCGCCACAAAATATGTGACAGGTGCTTGGGCCTAACGAGGGAACTTTATTTTCATTCTCTGGACACTCGGACCGTCGAAAGTAATATTGTCACCTGGCTCAGGCCATGGTTCTTTTTTTATCTTATCGCTACTAGCGAGAGCAGGATCCTTCCCACTCACTCCTTCTTTCGATCCTTCAACCTCAGTTAAAGCTATCACAGCCTGAACTGATTTTAAATAATAAAAGAAAGAGAAAATTCCTCCTGAGAACATAATTAGGTCTTAATATATACTTGTTATTTCGCTATATAAGGTAGCAACCCCATAAAACGAGCGCGTTTGATAGCAATAGCAAGCTTTCTCTGATTCTTCGCAGTCACATCTGTTCGACGGCGGGCTTGCATACGAGCGCTAGGTGTAAGGAAGCGCTTCAATAGATCTATATCTTTATAGTCTATGTGCTTTATATTGTTTGATGAAAAATAATCTTGTTTCATATTCGTAATTCTTAATTAGTAATTCTTAACCTGCCTACCGGCAGGCAGGTTGTCTTAAAATGGTATATCTTCTGCGTTTATCTGCTCATCTGGATACTCGATAGTATCAAGTGAACCATCTTCTTCTCCTTGTGTAGCAGGAGTACTTTGCTTCGGACCAGTAGACCCTCCTCCAGTATTACTACCGAATTGTACGCGGTCAGCTATTATCTCTGTACGATACTTCTTTGTGCCAGTACCTGCATCATCCCAAGATCTAGTCTGCATGCGGCCTTCGATCATAACCTGGCTACCCTTCTTCATATATTGAGCCACTGTCTCTGCTTGACGACCGAATACTACTACATTGTGGTAGTCAGCGGCTTCTTGCTTGGCACCATTCTTGTCCTTCCAGACACGATTAGTAGCAACAGAGAAACTACAAACTTTTATTCCGGAAGGAATAGCTTTCAATTCTGGATCTCGAGTAAGGTTACCTATAATTAATGCTTTGTTTAAATACATATATATTTATGAGATTAATACTAATAAATCTATTATACTACAAGTGCATCAATTTCTTTATCTATAACCTCTTCATTTATTGGACCTGTTTCTTCTACTTTTGGAGTAAATCTTCGCTTTGCTCCATCTGTCTTACCATAAGGCCTCTTCGCAGACATAGTACTCTCGCGAACAGTCTTCACCATAAGGTAACGAACTAGCTTTTCGTTCTTATCAAGCATGTCTTTTGCGACTTTAGCTTGATCCGTAGAACATTCGAACTTTACCCAGCCGAAATACCCGTATGAGAACTTCTGCTTCTTGTTCATAATAGAACGAGACATCTCATAAGCAAGTTCCATCATCTTTGGATATTCATCAGAGATAAATGTCACTCCTATATCAGTAAGAGTGTCTTTGAATGATGTAACTTCACCACCCAAGTTCTCCTCTGCAATACTAGGAACCATGATATAACCGACTTCATAAATACTCGCTTTAACTCCACTCTCCTCTACACCCTCTTCACTTTCTACAACTTCTTTTTTCTTTGCCATATAAATAGCTTCTAGCTAGTAGCACTAGGCTACGAGCATTAGAATACAATAATTGTTACTTTTAATATAAATCTTATTATGGACCTGTGTGTACCGACTTCAGGGTCGGGACAAATAAGACTTGTCTACCATAGGTAAACGTAGAGTTATACTAACAGAATTAAGCCTATATGTCAAAAACACGTTTTACATTAGCGACTATAGCTTCGGCTACTTCAGACTCAGATAAACCTTTTATTTCTGCTATCTTTTTCACTACTTCCTTCACATAGACGGGTTCATTCCTTTTGCCTCTGTACGGCACAGGAGACACATATGGGGCATCCGTCTCGGACATGATCATATCAAGTGGAATAGCTTTTATAACCTCTTCATAATTCTTGCCATAAGTTATCGCCCCTGTAAAAGAAAGAGTAAAGCCGAAATCTATAAATGCTTTCGCATCATCAAGGCTTCCTGCGAAGAAGTGCACATCACCCTTAACTTTCGCATGCTGTTTCAAGATATCGAGTGCATCCATGTATGCATTGTGAATTTTATCCTCCGGATTGTTACGAATATGAAGCATCAGTGGCTTACCTACCTCGTTGGCAATTTCTATCTGTGCTATGAATGCTTGCTTCTGCCTCTCGATAGATTCCTCTTCTAGGCGAAAATAATCGAGTCCGCACTCCCCAACAGCAACAACTTTCGGGTCACGAAGTAGCTCTAGGTATTTATCTTTGTCGAATACTTCACCTCGTGAAGTAAACTCTATGCCACCTTCACCAAGCTCCTTCTCATCGTGGTATGAAGCTCCTGTATGTATCGGATGAAGGCCAATGATAGCATACACGCCTTCCTCATACCCGTGCGCAATCTCTACTGCATTCCTTGAAGTATCTATCTGCGTTCCTACATTTATAACCCAGGTATCAGCATCGAGTGCCCGACGAATTACTACATCCCTATCTTCATCGAATGCTTTAAAGTTCACATGTGAATGTATGTCTATATATTTTGGCATTTAGTCTTTCCTCAAAAACAATGGTTGCTCTGGTTTTTTGTTTATTTTAATGAGTTCTTTTAGTTTTTTATTTGTTTCAGGCATTATTGGGTTTAACATACGTGCTATTGTGTATAACCTTATAACCATTTCAGTTATAAGTTCCCTACCTTTAACTTCATCTACTTTTATAACTTTAAATGGTTCTGTTTCTTGAATGAATTTGTCCAATTTCTCCACTTCATTCCAAATGAAATCTGTCGCTTTTTTGATATCAAAAGTTTCAAGTATATCAAAAAATTCTTGTGGTATAGAATTCTCATCTATTTCTGGGCATTTATCTAAATATTTCTCAGATAGTGTCAAAATGCGTGAAGTTAAATTCCCCAACCCATTTGCAAGACCACTATTATAAGCATCCTTGAATCGCTCTATAGTAAAAGGTGAATCTTCAAAAGAAGAAACTTCGCGAAGTAAGAAGTAACGCAGGGCATCCGTGCCATACTCGGTCACAATATCACGTGGGTCTACAACATTACCGAGTGTCTTCGACATCTTCACTCCTCCATCACCAGTAATAAATCCATTCACTACTATCTGATGCGAATTGGGGAATCCTGCCGCCATGAGCATAGCTTGCCACATAGCAGACTGGAAGCGTGTATTATCCTTGCCACAATACTGCGTCGGTGTGCCATTGGTCCAATATTTTTCAAAATTATCACTACCCTCCAGCCACCCTAATGTATTGATATAGTTAGTTAATGCATCGAACCACACATACATCACGTGATCACTATCGTCTGGCACTTCTATACCCCATGGCATCTTGCTCTTTAGTCTTGATATAGAGAAATCCTGAAGTCCGCGCTCGACGAATGCCTTCATCTCATTAAAACGAAAGTCTGGTATAACAAAAGTCGGATTAACTTCATAGAATGCGAGCAACTTCGGACCGAACTCGCTATATTTGAAGAAGTAATTCTCTTCTTCTATAACTTGTAGAGCTATACCAGGATGATCAGGACAGTAGCCATCTTCACCTAATTCTGAATCTGTCTTCTCACTTTCACAACCTACACAATACTTCGCTTGGTAAATCTTCTTATAAATATATCCATTATCACGAACTTTTCTCCAGAATTCTTGGGCGGACTTCTCATGACTTTTATCTGTGGTGCGTATGAAGTGTATATCTTCACTTACTCCTAATATTTTAAAACTTTCTTTGAAAGTATCGAATCCTTGGTCGACAAAAGTTTGCACATCGATGCCCTTCTCTTGTGCTTTTTCATAAATTTTTATACCGTGCTCATCGGTACCAGTGTTGAAGAAGACATCATAACCGGCTAGCTTTTTGTGGCGGGCTATAGTATCTGCACGCACAAATTCAAGAGCATGCCCCATATGAAGTGGCGCATTTACATAAGGAAGCGTAGTAGTGATATAGAAGGTCTTTTGCATATTAATCAGTTTTTACTGCTATAACTTTCTTTTTCTCTATGTCATCTAGGAATTCAAGTAAGGCCACAGCACAAGGCACAGCAAGTATCACACCCCAGAATCCCGCAAGCGTGCCTCCTACAAGTAAAGATATTATAACAACGAGCGGCGATATGCCAGTCGCCTTCTTCACTATGAGTGGGTATATGAGGTAAGTCTCAAACTGTCCAATGATGAAGTATATAAGAAGTGTGAGTGCAGCGATAGCCACTCCACCATCAAGATATGCGAATAGTACACCAGGGACTGTTGCAAGTATTAGGCCGAAAGGTATTAGCTCAGCCACGACAACAATGAGAGCAAGCACGAGAGAGTATTTCACTCCTATAATAGTAAGAGCAAGGTAAGTAAGCATACCAGCAATGACACCCATCAGTAGTTGTCCTTGCATCCAGAGGCCAATCTTAAGCTCAGTTCTCTGCCATAGATGTATAATGTATTCTTCGTGAGTAGCGGGGGTTATAATACGCAAGAAGTTCTCCACGCCTTTTTCTGTAACAGATAAGTAGAAAGATATAACCATTATCAATACCAAGTTCATAATTCCCCCGAAAGCAAGACCAAAAATATTGAAGAAACCTCCGGATAGACTCTGCACCATACCTTGTGTACTCTTTACTACATCTTCAAGAGACGCATTGCTTGTAATGTCTTTGGCTACACCTTGTGCTCCAGAGATAGTATCCGGCTGGAAGCTATTTAAGATACTACTATCTGGAATATATTGACCAAGCTGAGTGACAAGTGTGGACATTTCCTCAATAAATACTGGGACAAAAACAGACATTAAAGCAATTATAATACCGAATGATAAAAAGAATATAAGGAATACCGCCGCAGTTCTATTCTTGATATATTTCTTCATCTTATCTACAGCGTATCCTATGAATGAAGCAATAACGATGGAAGTAAGTATTATAAGTATAATTTCAGTCAGTTCGATTAATGCCCATACGAGGAAAAGGAATAGAAAAACTCGAATTATAGAGCCGTTCGTTATAGATATCCTAGTATGTGTCATTTGTTTATCCATAATACTATTCTAACACAGAGATGTTCTATATGACTAGAATTTAAGGATTTGTAGTAAAGGGGCTTTATCCTTCAGTGGGCCTATAAGAGCGAGGTTCAAGTTGCTATTCTTCCATATCAAGTTAGCCATCTTCTTTATATCTTCTTTTGTAACTTTATTTATATCTTTTATTTTTTCTTCTAAGGTCTTTATCTCTTTCTTTAGTAATTCTTGGGAACCATAAAAATTAGCTATATCATCTGTTGCTTCGAGAGATAGCTTTGTATTTCCTATTAGCATGGACTTCACTTTACTTAATTCACCTTCGGTGACTCCATCTTTGGCAAGTAGTGTACATTCTTTCAATATTTCTTTTATGACTTCTTCACATCTTGCATTATTCACTCCTGCAGATATCTGCAAAGACCCACGGTCAAGAGAGGGGTCATTATAAGCACGTACATAGTAAGCGACACCCATTTCTTCCCGAAGCTTTATGAATAGTCGTGAACTCATACCAGCACCAAGTATACTCGCGAGTACAGACAGAGTCGCATTCCTCTTGTCTTTCAATGGGAAAGTACGCACGCCTAAGACGAAGTGAGTCTGATCTGTCTCTTTGTGTTTGAGTAAAACATTTGGAGTCTGTTGTTTATCTATTGTCTTTACCTTATTTCCTTTCTTGCCAGTGTGGACATTACCAAAGTGCTTCGCCGCTTCTTTATAAACGTCAGCCGATGACACAGAACCTGCAACTACGATGACAGTGCCTTCTGCTACGTAGTGAGTCTTCTTATATTTAATGAAATCTGCGCGAGTCATAGCACGGACATTGTCCTTCGTACCGGCGATGTTGCGCCCTGCTGGCTGGTCGCCATAGAGGGCTTCCTGGAATAAATCTTGCACATGGCGAGAAGGCATGTCTTCGTACATATTTATCTCTTCTACTATGACGCCCTTCTCTTTCTCAATTTCTGCTTCAGGGAAAGTCGAATTCAGATATATATCAGAAATAACATCGAAAATTTTCTTGAAATTCTTCGCATCACTTTTCGCATAGTAGCCTGTCATCTCATGGTCTGTGAAGGCATTATACTGGCAACCCAAAGCATCAAGCTCGTGTGCTATAGCCTGCGCATTAGAGCGCTTCGTCGTACCCTTGAAGCACATATGCTCGAGGAAGTGCGAAATACCACCGAGCTCCTTCGTCTCGTAGTCGCTACCTGTGCCTACAAGCACAAGCACTGTAACGGTCGGATTATCCTTCATCGGCACAGTCACCACACGCAACCCATTTTTAAATATTTTCTTTTTAGCTTTTTGCATTTAATTCAATCTATCTTTTATATAATCTACAACATCAATTTTCTTTATTCTCTCTTGCATGCCTGTGTCGCGGTCGCGGATGGTTACCGCCTCGTCTATTAGAGTATCAAAGTCGATAACTATACACCAAGGTGTACCTATCTCATCTTGTCTGCGATAGCGCTTGCCAATATTGCCATTATCATCCCACATGACTCTACCAAACTCAGCTTTCAGCATGCCGTAAACAATGCGTGCTTCCTCTATAAGTTCTGGCTTATTCTTCAATAGTGGAGAGACTGCACATATAACAGGAGCGACATTCGGTTTGAACGCCAAGTAGCTACGCACTTCTTCGTTCTGTGTATCCTCTTTATAAGCTGATGCTATTAGAGCTAGTACAGTTCGGTCCACACCAAAAGTAGGTTCGATTACATGAGGTACAAGCTTCTGACTAGTCTCCTCATCTTGATATGAAAGATTGTGATTGGTTAGGTCGAAATCTGTACGATAAGCTAACCCATATAACTCTTTTCTTCCGAAAGGAAAATCAAATTCGAAATCAATAGTGCGTTTTGAATAGTGAGCGAGATCTTCGGGTGCCACTTCGAGTTCATGAACTTTCGCCATATCAATACCCATATTATCCATCCACTCAATCATTTCGTCTTTAAAATATGTAAAATACTTTTCCCAATCTTCAGGGCGTATAAAGTACTCAATTTCCATTTGTTCAAATTCGCGTACACGAAAAATAAAATCACGTGGAGTTATCTCATTCCTAAATGCTTTACCAATTTGGGCCATACCGAAAGGAAGCTTCGGATGGAATGAATCTACAACATTTTTAAAATTCACAAACATACCTTGAGCAGTCTCTGGTCTTAAATAAACGGTTGCAGAGCTATCCTCTACCGCACCAATCTTTGTTTCGAACATCATATTAAACTGACGAGCTTCTCCCGTGGTCGCTCCGCAGTCGTCACACAAACCTTTCTCTTTGAGTTGATCAGCACGAAATCTTTTTTTACATTTCGTACATTCCACAAGCGGGTCAGAGAAGGTATCCACATGACCAGATGCTTTCCATACAGCGGAGTTCATCAGAATTGCAGCATCTACTTCATACATATCAGTACGAGAAGAGACAAACTTCTTCCTCCATAAATCCTTAATATTATTCTTCAGTGCCACCCCTAGTGGACCGTAATCCCAAGTACCTGCAAGTCCCCCATAGACCTCAGACCCTTGGTAAACAAAACCTCTGCGCTTCGCAAGGGAAGTAATTTTTTCCATTAGATTGTCGTTATTTTCTGCCATATTGTATAAATTAATTATAATTACTTTATAACACGTTCATTACCAGGCGCAAAGCTCGGGTCATTACGGAGGGAAGTAGTGATCGGCCCACGAGTACTCTTCACCACAGTACCTGTAAAGCTATCGGTTCCAGAGAGGGAGACTTCCTTCATAAGCTGAGGCACGGCTCCCACTTGTGAAAGTGAAGGAGTAAGTGATAGTACGAATGAAGCTTCACGGTTCATTGCATCAAAACCAGTATTTGCTCGGACGGAACCTATATTCCATATTACTTCCCTAGTTGATTCATTGTAAGAAATATTCTCATTTGAGCCAGCAGTCTTCCCTGCCCACTTTACATAGATAGGTAGAATGGCTTTTGCTTGTGCTCCTGTAACATTGTTAGAGGAGTTAGACAATGTCCATGTTACAGTGTACCTTGTTTCTGTCTCTGCTTTGGGTGGAAGTGAACCAGATAAGAAAGATGCAGATGATGCAATCTGGAAATCAGAAGATATTTTTACAGTTTTATTTATGAAATTATTCACTTCATTATAAGTAAACCCCTCTGACGGTTGTCTGCCTTTTATGCTTACATCGAGTACTACTTGAGGATCTTTGATAGAAGATGCTCCTACTAGAGACACAGGCTTGAAATTAAAAGATAGGTACCCACTGGCTCCTGGCTCGATAGAACCCAAATCTTCACTTGTATTCTTATTCCACACAATCTGACTGTTAGTAGAATCGTAGTATCCATCGAGTGTCTCCACTTGTTCTTTATCAAGTACATTACCTGAGAGCTTCAGTATGACTTCTGCATCTGTGATACGATTCGGAAGATTATTCATCCAATAAATCTGCCCACTAACATTAGAGCCACCATTGGCAGTGTAGCTAGGTAAATCTTGCCCATTTACAAGGATACGAGCTTCCAAGAAAGGCTTCGTTATAAGTACACTCTTCAGCAATGAATTATAAACTACATTTACCACAGACTGATTAGATGGGCTCGTAGTACCCGCATAGACATGGAAAATTTGTTCATCATTATCTTCTCCCAATAAGCGACCCTTTATTTCAATATTCAAAGGTTCTTCTTGAGTAAGAGATCCCATGCTCCATATGTTCTTGCCCAACGATGGCATAGGAGTAGCACTTTCAAAAATAAAATTATTTGGATAAGACACCTGTATAACAGATTCGCCTTCCGGTAGTGAGGTATTTAGAGATGCTCTTACTTTGAAGGTTATAAGCTGGTCTGATGCAGTCTGATCTGGACCCTCGATAGTCAGAGAAAGGGGTGAAGTACTAATGGTTACAGGATATTCTTTTACTTTCGTGAAGATAGCGTTCGAGCCTTGTGGATGATACTCCAAAGTTATCTTTATATTTCGGGCTGACTTCTCATCGCCGAAAAGCTTCACTTTAATATTACGGATAACTGTACCTCCACTCTCTATGGTGCCCACTGTATCGCGTGGCATACGGACAACATCAGTAGGGCTATCACTCGCCCCTTTCGGATACTCTATTAGTAAGTCAGCGAGCTCTAGGTTCGCATTATTATTATTCCTTATCTCTATTTGAAGTGGTAATTCTTCGCCCCCCTTTGTGAATGCATTACCTATGACAGTAATTTCTATCTTCTCATTTGATACAGATACTCTTTCATTCGAAAACATATAGTATGCAAATCCCAAAGCTGCAACAAAGAATACGAACGCTCCCATGAAGAATTTTTTGAATGGTGACATAGGTGGCTTCTTAAAATTATCTTTAATATTAATCTCTTCCTTCACTTCTTTCTGCCAGGTATCAGGTACATGGTGAGCAATCGGATGCAGTGTGCCCTCACGAGGCCTGTTCGTCACAGTATCTTCACGGTCATAGAGGTGGCGCTTTATATCTTCAATTTTATTTAATGGATGTTCATTATCTGACATAAGTTTTATTATACCATATAGAACATTATCTTAAAGCTGACTTTCATTCAGAGCCTTATTAATATGTGAGATAATAGACTGGCGCTCCTTCAATAATTCTTCTATCTCTATCTCTCCGAATGGCTTCGATAAATAATTCAATAATAAATCCGACTCGCCGATATAGCCCAAGCGATTCATAATACTAAGCACTAGGTGAAGCTCGAGTGCCTCACGCTTACTTTTCTCCATAGATTCATCATCGAGTAAGTACAGGGCTTGGATGTACTCATCAAATATTTGTATATTGGCTTCTTCCCCATCGCAGAACCTCTCAATGAGTTTGCTAATACGAGCGATGAGTAATAGTGACTGTTTGTCAGCACGCGCAAATGGGAATGAAGTAATATTCGTAGCTGAAGTCACACGCCACATTTCCTTGCCTCTTACGAGATCAATATTTGCATAAGAAAAGTCTTGGAGTGCAAAGCGGAGCTTAGACTTACCGAGCCTGATACCTTGCACCACTGCCCGCACGAGCCCCATCTCACGAGTATATAAGGTGAGCATCTTATTCGCTTCACCTTTATTCCTCGAACTCAATATAAAACTATTTGTGTGGTAAATGTGATGCATTATAATAAATTCTCTTTTAGGAAATTCTCTAAGCCTACTAAATCTTTTTTATTTTCATCGTAAAAATAACTTTTTATTCCTACTGACTCAGCACTTTTGACGGCTTCTATGTCGTGCTCAAAGTAAATAACATCATCTATTGTTAGATTAAACTCATTCAAGAAAGTCTCAAAGTATTTCGGATCTATTTTATCTGGGTTATGTTTAAGTGTAAAAAATTCGTATGGTAAATTATTTAATCCATATGTTTCAAATTTATCATCTGAGGCATTTGTAAGAATTATTTTCTTATTTGGGAATTTCTCAAGTAGGTCATACATATCTTTAAACACACCAAAATTACCCTCGGTCTCGATAATAAAAGTATAGACTGCGTCTATTAAGATTGTTTTCATACCTCTATTTTACCATATCTAGGTATTCCTTGGCTTGTTTTAGGTAGGTATGGACATTTCTCAAATATAGCTAGAATAACAACAAACAAAACAACTCTGAAATGAAAAAGATAAACACCAACAGGGTTATTGTAAAATACCCTAAACAAGAAACTGTAGTTATGGGTGACTCCTCAACTACCACCCCAACACGTTGTGCCATGAAAGACCTTCTAAAGAAATTTGGGAGGGAAACGGTAATAAACTTTTCAGCTCACTCTTTAGAAGTAAAAAAGATTTTTATTAATATAAAACTCCAAAAACATACTTCTGGATATCTGCAGAAAATTCTAGGAGACCTTATTATAGAAATTTTTTAGACAAGCTTCCTTACAATAAGGAAGACATCGAAATAACAATTAATTAACCAACCACCTAAAAATAGAGGTGGTTTTTAATTGAGCATATCCAAGCATTCCTTGGCTTGTTTTAGGACTTTTTGCCTATCTTCTTTCTTGAATACAAAAGTATCCATAGCTTCTTCATAAGAAAGCCATTTGTAATCTATTATCTCCCCCTCTTGTGGAGTCACTTTTTTATCTTTTACAAAACCGATAAAATACTCATTTATCTTTAAAATTTTTTCTCCTTTTCTTTCTATGCAATACTCTTCATATATAAGAGGAAAATCTACAAATTCAACTTCTGTAATTCCGGTTTCTTCCTCCAATTCTCTTAATGCTGTATCTTTTGGTTTTTCCGTACCTTCATGATGACCTTTGGGGAATGACCATGAACCTTTAGAAAAGAGTTTATTGTATTGTTGTAACAGAAGAAAAAAGTTCTCATTTTGTTCTTTATAAACTATGACTATTCCATAACATTGTTCTTTGAGCATTATTTTAAAATATTTATCATAAATAATAATTCATCTATCTTCACTTCTGTGCCATCATTATCCCCCATCTGTATTTCTTTTGCTCCTACTACTTTCATGAATTCATCTTTGAATAGACTTATGAGTTCTTCACCATCAGTATTAGTAGCGATAACTAGAGTCACTATATCACTAGGACTTAATCCATCCGCTTTACGCATATCTTGTACAGCACGCACGAGCTCGCGATACTGGCCTTCTTTCTTAAGGTCTTCTGTTATATTCGTATCTAATTCAACTTTTAATTCTTCGCCTTTCTCGAATTTTATCTCCTTAATATTCAATTCATCTTTTATGATTTCCTGATATTCCATTCCTAATTCGTAATTCGTAATTCGTAATTGACTAAGTGGCTGACGAACTTTTATATTTTCTTTCTGTCTTGCTTGTAGTCCCAGAGTTACTATTTCTCTTGCCTGGCTCATCTCTTTAATAATTTCCACATCCGGACTTCCATTTTCCGGCCACTTCGCCAAATGCACACTCTCTACATCATTTTCTCCCTTTAATTTCTGCCAGATATCTTCTGCCAAGAATGGAGTAAATGGTGCAAGTAATACTGATACTGATTTCAGTACAGTATATAGAGTCTGCCTTGCATCTCTATCACCATCTTTTAATCTGTCGCGCGAGCGACGCAAATACCAAGTAGACAAGTCTTCTATGAATAGCTCAAAAGGTCGTGTAGCTGAAGTCATGTCATAAATTTCCATATTCTCTGTAGATTCTTTTACAAGCTCATTTAATCGAGAAGTAATCCATATATCCAAAACATTAGTAGATGTGCTCGTATTCGCATTCCCTTCTAATCCTTTATCTCTATACAATTCATAGAAAGCTACAACATTATCCAATCGAGTGATTATCTTACTTGTTATATCTTTGACTCCTTTCTCGGAGAAGTTCAAATCCTCTCCTCTCATCACAGGACAGGACATCAGATAGAAGCGCAGTGCGTCGACTCCGAAACTATTAAATATAAGCCATGGGTCAGGGAAATTATTCTTCGACTTCGACATCTTCTGTCCATCTTCTGCAAGAACAGTACCAGTAGTCACCACATTCTCAAATGGAGCTTTGCCGAATAATATAGTAGAGATGATGTGTGTGTAGTAGAACCACGTTCGAGTTTGTGAAATATATTCAGCCACAAATCCACCAGGGAAATTTTCTTTCTGCCAGTCTGGACGCTCGAATGGATAGTGATCCTGAGCAAAAGGCATAGAACCAGACTCGAACCAGCAATCGATAACTTCTGGGATGCGATTATATTCTTCACCATTTTCATCTATAAGTTTTATATTATCGATATATGGCCTATGTAAATCAAGCTCGTACTCATGATTATGTGGTATCGGCACGAAATCAAGTGGGCGCACTTCTGCATTACTAAAGCGCTTGAAGTCTGAGACGAATATATGAGTATTTGCAACTTGGTACTCTTTATTCTCCGGTACGAATAACCCTGCATTCACGAAGCATAGCCATGCCGGACCTCCATGAGTAACTATTAGTATATTCTTCCCTTTGTATTTCTCTTCTAGTTCATATAGCACTTCTGCTGTACGCTTCTGTACATCGTGAAGGGATTCACCTCCACCAATCTTCTCTGTGAACCAATCCATGCCTATACTATTTGCAATGTGAGCATGGTAATCATTCCATGTTTTGCTATCGAAATTTCCAGGATTTATTTCTATTAATCTTGCATCAGGAATCATCTTCTCTTTATCCAAGCCTAAGGCATCACGAACTATTTCTGCAGTCTGATGAGTACGAGTAAATGTAGAATACACTATCAAGTCTATGTTCTCGGATTTTAATTGCGCAGCTGTTTCGCGTACCTGGTCACAGCCTTCTCTAGTTAGATGATCTGTCTCTTGATTCTTGTAGCTTATTAGCTCTGACACATTACCAATAGTGCCTCCATGACGCATAACTAGATATTTATTCCCACTTTTCTTTGTTTTAGCTTTTAGATCATCGAGTGAATTTACAAACATGAGCTTGCCCTCTTTCGACTTCCATATAGGTAAAGGACTTGCCCAATAGCGATTACGAGAGATAGTCCAGTCGGGAGCATTATCCATAATATTTTTGAACCTACCCTCCTTTAAATGTTCTGGAATCCAGTTCATGGTCTTTGCTTTCTCTAGCATTTCATTCTTCACTTTCTGTACATTCACGAACCATGATGGTAATGCATAGTAAAGTAGCGGTGTATCGCAACGATAGCAATGTGGATATGAGTGAATTATTTTTTCTTTGGCAAAAAGAGTTCCTTTACCTGCAAGATATTTAATTACAAGAACATCGGTCGATTGTGGGTCGTCTTTCGGTTTCGCTTTTACATCTGGGAAATCAGTAACTTCTTTGGTGAAGAATCCATTCGGCTCTACATGGCGAATAAAAGGAATATTATGCTCCTTTGCCAAGTTCATATCGTCCTCACCGAATGCTGGAGCTTCATGAGCAATACCTGTGCCTTGATCAGCGGTCACGAAGTCTGCATGCCAAACTTTCCAAATGTTTTCCTTATTTGGCATATCAACATTTTTATAATATGGAAATACTGGTTCGTAAGAAAGGCCCACCAATTCACTTCCTTTCACTTCTTTTATAATTTCGGGATTAGTAAATTTCTCTTTTAGTTTTTCAAATAATTCTTTCGCTAAAATTAAGGTGTCATTTTCATTCTTTACGTATATATAATCTATCTCGTTATTCACAGCTATTGCAGTATTACCTGGCAGAGTCCATGGCGTAGTAGTCCAAGCAAGTAAATATGTATTCTCTTTATCAACTAATCTGAACTTCACATAAACTGAGATATCAGTAATATCTTTGTAGCTATTGTCCATGGCTATTTCAGAGTTGGCTATTGGAGTCTCACATCTCGGACAGTAGGCTAGCACTCGCACACCTTCATATAGTAATCCTTTATTATTCATCTCACCGAGGGCCCACCATACACTCTCTATGAAACTGTTATCCATAGTCTTATATGAATTATCAAAGTCCACCCAGCGGCCCATACGGTCGACAGTCTTGTGCCATTCAGAAACATAAGTGAGTACTTTACTGCGAGCATGCCCTACGAACTTATCTACACCAAGCGCTTCGATAGCCTTCTTCCCTGAAATACCTAAATCTTTCTCGACAATATTCTCAATAGGTAAGCCGTGGCAATCCCAGCCCCAGCGACGTGGAACACGATAGCCTTGCATCGTCTTGTACCTACCGATAACATCTTTAGCAGTACTACCTAGTATATGACCATAGTGAGGAAGCCCTGTCGCAAAAGGAGGACCATCGTAGAAAACATAGTTCCCTTTCGGAGCATCCTTCTCCAAACTTTTTTTGAAAGTATTATTCTCTTTCCATAGTTCTAGAATTTTTTCCTCTCTTATTGCATTGTCTGATTTTTTGTCTTGTTCCATAAAATTAAAATCGCCCATAAAAATAATAAAATATTATTTCCAAGGGCGATTTTAATCGCGGTACCACCTTAGTTTATTCTCATTACAGCTATAACGGGCTTACCCGCCGGATTTTACTTGCTTACGCTTTCTTTCCGAAGCTCCAGGGTGATAGCCCTTTCAACGCATACATATAGAATAACTATAAAATGCTATTTTTGCAAGACGGCTTAATTATCCACAGAATAAGACTTGCATAGAATATATCATATATGATATATTCTATTGAAGTAGAACCTGCTAAATTAGCAAAATTGTAACTTAAAAATCAAAGCTCCATTCGAGTGAATACTTATACTTAAGTCTAGTATTAACCATTCACTCCTATCATGGCAAGCTTTGACATCTAAAATATTAAATACATCCTATGCTGCTTCAGCATAGGATTATTTTTTTATTTTATTTAAAAAGTTATTTTGATCTATATTATTCCGAATGACATATATGTCCTTCCCTTTCCCGAGAGCCTCTAGCTTCTCATAAATCATATCCTTAGGATAATCCATAGCATATTTTAAATCCTTTATCGTGAATGGGTAAGGCTGCTTCTTCCCGAAATCTGGCCTCACTTTATTCCGATACTTTATATACCTTTTCAACTGCCTCCATAGAATTACAAGTAGAGGTAGATCATAGAAGATAATAGTATCGGCATTTTGTATTCGCAAATCGAGAGACTTTGATCTAGGAAAAGATCCGTCTATAATCCATTTGTCGTGTGCCATAATCTTCTCTTGTTCTATTGTGAATTCCCTATCCTTCAAATAGCCCTCTTCATTCCAGAAAATCAAATCCAAGTAGTAGATAGGTATATCCAATTCCTTGCTAATTTCTTGCGCAAGTGTCGTCTTCCCTGACCCAGTCATACCTATGATTATAATTTTCTTCATATTTACATCTTCTCTGGAGTTTTTATACCGAGAAGATAGAGACCGTTTTTCATGGTTATATGGAATGCTTGAACTAGAGCAAGGCGGTATAGAGTATGAGGGTCATTCTTATCTACGATAATAGTGTTACCATAGAAAGTATTGAATGCACTCGCAAGCTCTGTAAGATAAGTAGCTATATGATGTGGTTCAAGAAGTGAGTATGACCTAGCAACAACTTCTCCAAATTGATATAGGGTTTTCTCTAAGGTAGTAACTTCTTCAGGTATAATTAGTAATTCGTAATTAGTAATTCGTAATTCCAATTCATCTGCTTTTTTCAAAATAGAGCTTGCGCGCACTGCTGTGTACTGCAAATATGGACCAGAGTCCCCTTCGAACGATATAGACTTCTCAAAATCATAAACAATATCAGAGCCAAGTGACGAACGGAGAATTGAGTACTTAAGTGCTGATACACCCACAATTTCTGCAATATTATTCTTCTCTTCTTCTGTTAATTCTCGCTCTGCTACTTTCTCTCTCACTACATCCATAGAGTCTCGAAGTAAAGATTCGCCAGTAACAACATTGCCCTTACGGGAGGACATCTTACCAGTTGCAAGGCGCATCATGCCATGTGTAATATGCTTCATGCGTGATTCATAATCCGGATGGATAAGTGATACAGCTTTCTGAACTACCTTCATATACTCACCTTGTTCTATAGCCGTTGTAATAATAGATATATCTGGATTCTCCTTTTCGAATTTCGTGATAGTAAGGCCTATTTCTTTCGTCTCATATGTAGGCAAACCTTTACTATTCATGAACACTCTGGTGTGTAGCTTCGGATCATATTTCTCTGCCTTGAAAACAATTGCGCCATCAGATTCTTCGAATACTTTTCCTGTATTCTCATGCACAATCTTCTCCCCTATTGGAGCCATTTCTGACTCGAAGAAATAGTAATCAAACTTTGTTCCTAAAATTTTATAGATTTCCTCGAAAGCATCAAGTGTGACCTTTCTACCCCAAGAATAAATCTTATTTATACCGTCATCTGTTTTGTCGTAAACTTTCTTATTTATTTCATCTATTTCTTTTTTTGAATCTTCATTATTATCATAAGCATCAGAACCTTTCGCATATTGTTCCCCTATCCAGAGAGCTCTTTTGTCTTCGTATGATTCGCCAGAATTTATAATCCCCCATATTGCTTTTGCAACATGTGGACCAACATCACCTTGGTAGTTCGCTCGCACAGTATGTGCTCCAGAGTATTCGACTACTCTAGATATTGACTCTCCAATAGCATTGCTCATGAGGTGCCCAATATGGAAAGGCTTGAAAGGGTTCGGCTGTGTGTACTCCACCATAACTTTCTTCCCAGAAAGTAATTCATTCTTCCCCCAACCCTCACCTTGCTTTAAAATATCTTTAACACTTGTAGTAAAAAATTCCCGAGATAGATAGAAGTTTATAAACCCTGCACCAGCAACTTCTATCTTCTCTATTTCCGCTAGGCCTTGCCTAGCGGAAAGTTCTACTTTTATCTTTTCCGCTAAGTCGCGTGGATTCATGCCAAGCTTCTTTGCATATACCATGGCGACATTCGTAGAATAATCCCCCATTTTCAAATCAGCTGGGTGCTCGAGTATTACAGCCCCATCTTCTATGCCCAGATTCTTCAAAGATTCTTTTATTAAATTTTCTAATTTTTCTTTCATTCGTAATTTTTAATTCGTAATTACTTCTCGCCTGTGGATCCGAAACCTCCTCTGTCGACTTCGTTCATCTTGTCTACTTCTTCCCACTCTGCTATATCTACCCGCACGAATGCACCTTGGCCTATGCGCTCACCTTTCTCTATATTAACATCATTAGCAGTGAAATTATAAACTTGGAGCAATATCTCATCATTCTCGCCATGGTAATCGTTATCGATATATCCGAAGCTTGTCATCAGGCCCTTCTTCTTCAAAGTGCTTGATCTGTCCTTTATGGCGAGCATGTAGCCTTTCGGTATCTCTATTATTACATTGGTAGGTATACGCTCAATAGTACTTGGCCGAACTATGGCATCCACTCGTGAGTATAAATCAAAAGCTACAGCACCACTACTCTGGTACTCAGGTAAAGGCAAACTATTATCTATTCTTTTAATTTTGATTTTTAAATTCATATTAAAATTTATTAAACATTGCTAACACGGGTTCAATGAAAATAGATCCTACAAACCTTTTTCTTTCCTCTACAGTTATATTCTTTATATATTCAATTGAATGCTCTTCAAAACCAGCTCCATCCTCTGGTTCAATTCTTAAATCTAAGATTGAACCTGTAAAATTATATCCAAAAAAATAACGTAATGCATTATTTATGGTTTTGGTACTAGAATCCTCATTTCTGAAAAGAACCTTTCCTAGATAAATTAAATTCTCTGGTTTTTCTATAATACCAGTTTCTTCTTCTAACTCTTTGATTCCGGCTTGGAGAGGAGTTTCCCCTATTTCAATATGACCACTTACTGAGAATGTTAAAAGACCTGGGCATGTGTCTTTTGTTAGGGAGCGTTTTTGAAATACAAACTTTCCATTCGGTAATTTTATAAGGACGAAAACTTCTGGATGAAGCATTCCTTTTTCGTGAACAATAGTTCTTTCTTCATAGCCTATTACTTCTCCATCTTCATTTATAACTGGAATCTTCATATTATAAATATACCATAATTTGTTTTAAGAATTTATTTGACAAATAATGGTATTCATGATAATTTGGTTTTAACTAATACAAAAACCGATGGGCAAAAAGTACGGTCCTACGCCCCAAAGCCTTAAAGGGCGTGGATCAGAAAAAACAAGGCATAAAAGGGTTAGGGTAAAAAATACCCCACCCTCCAAAAAAGTAACACCAGCGATGAACGCTGGCAAAAAACCAAAGTAATTGGCATCGAAGAGAGTTTGGGTTAATAAGTAACTCTTTGATGTCACAGATCCAGTACCTTTTGGTGCTGGATTTTTTTTACCAAAATCTTTACTTTATTATAAATCTCTTCATGTATGTCTTCACGCATGCGGATAGAGGCACCCTGTGCGCAATCTATCTTTAGGAAATTCTTCTGAGTCTTGGCAAGCCAAAGAGCGCTCTTCCTAGAATTCTCGAGAAACTCAAGATCTTTCTCGTGAACATCTTTTTTATTCCCTAGATATGAACGTACGGCATTCTTATTCCTCTCTTTGATGAGAGCTTTCGATAACTTTATCGGCAAGTCTAAATAGAACACCACATCAGGCTTTGGAATTTTGAAAACTTTATACTCCATCTCTTCTAGCCACTCTATGAATGCTTGGCGCTTCTTCGGACTCTTTATCTTGCCTCCTTGGTGAATCTGATTCGCAGAGACATAACGATTCGCTATCACGACATAGCCTTTCGAAAGCCAGCCTACCGTCTCGTCTTTCGACTCAAATCTGTCTGCAGCATAAAGTACTGATGCAATCTTCGGATGTACTTTCACGAAGTTATAATACTGCTCGGACAGACAGTGCCCGATGAATTTACCGAAAAAGTTCTTGTAGTATTCTGGATAGTCTATAACTCGCACCTTATTCCCTTCTGCCACCAAGCGCTTGCGCAAAAGTTCCACTTGCGTAGCCTTACCACTGCCGTCTGTGCCGTCTATGACTATTAATTTGCCTTTTCTCATATAGAGACTATACTACATATTAGTCAAAAAATAAAAATCTGCTAAACTAAGCATTATGAAAGAATACTTATCAACCAACCCAAAAATAGAAAAGAAGAGTGATTTAGAGACTTTTTTCAAAGGCCAACCCCCAGAAAAAGAAGTTTTATCTGAGTGGAATAATTCTACAAATGTTCCGGGAGGTGAATCACTTGGACTTAAAAAAAGATACCAAAAGAAATTTGGTATAGATAATGAATTTGAATACTATATCAGCACACAAGAATATAATTATAATTTAGAAAAAATAACTTTTGAACTTGCACGTGATGATATAAATATTTCAGAATTCACTTTTAATAAAAAGAAAAAAATAATTAATAATCAAGAACAAGAAGTCTGGGATTTAGAACATAGACTAGCTCACGCAAAAAATGAGGGTATTTCTGGTAGTGATATTTATTCTTGGATAGAAAATTATTTTAAAATTTTAATAAAAAATAAAAAAATAGATACTCATTTATTATTTGGTGAAATATCACAACTACGAGTTTTAAATTGGTTTTTAAAAAATAACTACCAACCCGTAGATAATCTTGATCTTATTTTAAATCGATTAAATGATCCTAATTTATACTCGCTGATACCTATACAAATAAAACATGATAATTATATGAAGGACCCTTATTGGGTCCCAAACGAAATTATTGACCCTGAAAATAAAAGAATTAAATGCTGAGATTAAATATGACAATCAAAATAATCCTTATATACTATTCGAAAAAGAAATGGATCCAGAAAAACTTGGTTCCCCTGTTTTAAGTGTAATTAAAAAAATAAATTAATTATTCTCCTAATTCTTTTAATGCTTCAGTTGCCAAGTGTAGGATATTGGGTCGTAAGTTCATACTTTGTAGATCAGCAAGTGTCGCCCACTTCGTCTCTGCTCCTTTCTCGTGTTCGAGAGTAGAGTCAGTAAGTATATCTGTATTTGCAGTAGCAAAATATACGAACACTACATGCTCATGATTATCATTTACTTTGTGGCGACCTAAATACTTCGGAGTTACTAGGTATGAATAATCATCTTCGCCGAAAGAAAGCGCTTCACCTGCAATCTTTATATCCAAGCCTACCTCTTCTTTCACTTCTCTATAGGCTGCCTCTATTGGATCTTCATCGAGCTCTATATGCCCACCGACAGATAGCCAGATATTATGCTTGTCATGCATACGAAGAAGAACTTTGTTCTTGTGAACAATAAATACTTCTACAGTGAAATCTATTTTGTCGTGTATGTGAGCCATATGTTTATGATTTATATAATACTCTTTTTCTGTATAAAACAATAATAATCTCCATCAAGTTCCCAAAGAATAGATAGATAGCAAATCCTGCTGTGTTAAACGACAATATAGGAAGTGTCAGCATCGTAACAGTAGGATTAAATATACCGGAAACAAAAGGACCAAGGTTCTCCGTCTTCGGCTCGCGCCAAGATTTCACGAATGTAGGTATAAAGCCCAATCCATCAGCAAGGATAGCGAACACTGTAGCCCAAATCCCCGTCTTGAAAACTACAAACATAATAATAGAAAGTATTGCTAAGACAAGACAAACATATTCTAATCTACCCGCTTCCCAGTATGAATTCTTATTCCTAAATGAAGCAATAAGGACAATGAGTGGTATGAACCCAGCCATGAATATTGGTATAAATGAAGCTTTCGCTCCATAAGCGAGCTGTACGAATGACGCAGTGGTCGCCGCTAGGAACCATATAAGCCAGCTTGCTTGATTCGGCTTAGTGTCACCTTTCAAAGTCGACCGAATATATGAAATCCCGCCTATGAGCGAAGTGACTATGGATATATAGGCGAAGTAATTCGGTAGCATTACTTTTTCGGTCTTCTGATAATTAACTCAAGCTCTCCATTCTCAGATTCTATATTATCTACAATTTTTTTTGCGATATCATTTGGGTCCATATAGTCATCGAAGTCCGCAGGCTTCTTCTCGTCGAAAAGATTTGTTTTCATTCCTCCTGGGTAAATACTAAACACCTTCACACCACTACCTTCAAGCTCCATGCGCAAGCCTTTCGTAAATCCATCGACTGCGCACTTACTAGCAGTATAGATAGAAGTCATCAGTCGCAGCTTTAAAACAGCCGTCGACACTATATTCACAATAGCCCCAGATTGTTGTTTACGCATTTGAATCATCGCAGACCGAGAGCCGTACATAGTGCCGAACACATTCGTCTCGAATACGTCATGTGCGCGATTCATATCAACTTCTTCAATAGGCATATTCGGGTACCAGATACCGGCATTATTCACCCAGATATCTGTCCGGCCGAATTTCGCTACGACTTCATCTGCTAATTTGTTCACATCGTCCTCATTCCGAATATCGGACTGCATAATAATAAGTTTGTCTGTAGAAGCCTCTGATACCTCGCTATGTGTAGTGACGATAACTATAGCCCCACGAGAAATAAATACTTCGGCCATATATCTGCCTAAGCCACTTACCCCTCCTGTTATTACTACAATTTTATCTTTTAGGTTCATATTGTTCATTTCATTTTAAACTCTTTACTTTTTTCATCCTCCTTCCTGTGAATAAGATTATATATTTCAGGCTTTAGTCTTCTTAAATATTCATCAGGCTTAATCGGCAGGTCTAGTATTTCTAAATTATATTTCTTAGCAAAAGATATTAATCTATCCTCAGCTTCTTTAATTTTAGTTTCATCTTCTACGGGTATTTCAATTTCAGTCATATTGTACCCAAAATCTGTTTCATCCACGTCGATAATAAAACCCTCTTTTTTATATTTTTTTCTTTTTGTTGTGTATCCACACAATAATATAAAATCTTTATTTATTATTTCTTCAAGAGATTTATCGTCACCCATGTTTAAATGTTTTTTAATTTCAGATTCATCTTCTATTTCTCTTGCAGCTCTTATAGATACAGAGTCCGAATTACCTAAATATCCTTTTAATTCAAATCCTGAGTCACGTTTACGTAATCTGATACCTTTTTTAAATAAACTATAATCTGGAAAATCATAATACATATCGTGTATTATTTTTTCTTGGATAAACTCTGCTTCTTTTAGTAAGACCTCAAGTTGTTCTTCTGTGGGTTGAGTTTTCTTTTCTACTTCAATCATATTATTTATATACTTTACTTAACTAAAGTAGTTAGTATCTGGGTTTCGATCTATTAATTCATGTGCTTTCTTCATTTCCTCGGGTGTGTTTATGTATATTATTTTGAATTTACCTGAAGTTATTTTGTTTACATAATCACAAGTTGTTTCTGTTATATGACACAGACCCCAGTAAATCCATTTACAATCTCTATTCTCTACCAGAAAATTCCTAACAGGTGGTACTTTATATAAACGGATTTGTGGCTTATCTTTAAAACTAAAAACTTTATCTACAAACTGCTCTGTAGTGTATGGATCTTCTAAATGCTTATGAATATCTAAAACATCAACGGGGAAACCTTGTTCCTTGTTTATTTGCAATGTGTCGTTTATTTCAATAAATGATCCCATAAATTATATGAAGCTTTCAGGTATTGGGTGGGCGTGGGCGAGGGTTTTAATTTTTGCTTTTATTTCTGCTTTCTTTGTGGAATCATCTTTGTTCTTCAACGTCTCGATGAGGAGCCTTGCTACTTCTTTGCAATCTTCTTCTTTGAAACCTCGTGTAGTTATAGCTGGAGTACCGAAGCGTATGCCGGATGGATCAAGAGGCTTCCTTGTGTCACCTGCTATAGAGTTCATATTGAGTGTAATACCTACTTCATCAAGCACTGTTTGTGCTTCTTTACCTGTGACTCCGAGTGAGCCGAAGACATCAGCAAGTATAAGGTGATTGTCTGTACCTCCACCAATCATACGGACACCACTCTCTCGCAAAACTTCTTCCATAGCTTTCGCATTTTTTAATATTTGCTGTGCATATTTTTTAAATTCAGGTCTCAATGCTTCACCGAAAGCAATAGCTTTCGCAGCTATCGTGTGCATATGTGGGCCACCTTGGATACCTGGGAAGATAGATTTGTCGATCTTCTTTGCTATATCTTCATTCTCTCTTGTCAGTATCATACCTCCGCGTGGACCACGAAGTGTCTTGTGTGTAGTAGTGGTAATAATATCGAAACCGAAATCAAATGGATTTGGAAGTGCTTTCGCAGCTATCAGCCCTGCAATGTGCGCCATGTCAGCCATAGTTATAGCTCCGACTTCTTTTGCAATATCTACAAACTTCTGGTAATCCAGAGTTCGGGAATAAGCAGAGAATCCAGCAAGGATAATTTTTGGCTTCGTCTCAATAGCCACCTGGCGTAGGGCATCGTAATCTATCTCTCCTGTGTCGGGGTCCTTCATTTTATAAGTGACGAAATTATAAATCTTCGCAGGTAGTGTCATCGGGTGGCCATGAGTAAGGTGCCCACCGTGTGAGAGATCCATACCGAGCACTGTGTCGCCCGGCTCAAGTAATGCAGAGTAGACAGCGAGGTTCGCAGGTGCACCAGAGTGAGGCTGGACGTTAGCAAACTTACAATTAAATAGTTCACAGGCGCGAGCTATAGCTAGCCTCTCTACTTGGTCAGTGAAATCCTGCCCACCGTAGTAGCGCTTACCTGGATAACCTTCAGAGTATTTGTTAGTAAATACAGAACCGTTCGCTTCGCGCACTGCCATGGACACATAGTTCTCGGAAGGGATAAGTTCTAGTCCATCCTCTTCACGACGTGCCTCACCCTCTATTGCTTGTAATACCTCCTCGTCTTGTAGTTTGATGTAATTCATACAGAGATTTTACCATGTTGAAGAAGAAAATAAAAACTGTATAATGAGGACATGAGAGCATATTTAGACATTGTAAAAAAAGTATTAGAAACTGGTGAATTAGTAGAAACAAGACAAGGAACTAAAGCATATACCATGGCTGGAGCGATATTTGAACATGATATGTCCAAAGGTTTTCCTTTGCTTACAACTAAAAAAATGCCCTTTAGACTTATTTCTACTGAGCTAGAATTTTTTATTAATGGTATTACAGACAAACAATGGTTATTAGATAGAAACAATCATATTTGGGATGAGTGGGCAAGTCCGAAGAAAGCTCCTTATGGACACGATGAAGAATCCAAAAAAAGAATGCTAGAAGAGCGTGACCTTGGTCCTATATATGGATTCCAATGGCGTCATTTCAATGCAAAATATGAAAACTATGATACAGATTATGCAGGTCAAGGAATAGATCAATTAAAAAAATTAATAGATACTTTAAAAAGAAATCCAAGAGACCGTCGAATGATTGTGAATGCTTGGAATCCTCAACAGCTAGAAGAAATGGGATTACCACCTTGCCACTACTCTTTTCAAGTTACCACGATAAATGGAAGAGTAAATTTACTTTGGAATCAAAGATCTGTCGATACAATGCTTGGACTTCCTTTTAATATTGCAAGTTATGCAATACTTCTTCACTTGATTGCCAAAGAAGCAGGATTGAAAGAAGGCAAGCTTGTGGGATTTCTAGCTGATGTTCATCTTTTTGAAAATCATGTTGAAGGAGCAAGAGAACAATTATCACGTGACCCTAATAAATATCCATTAGCTAAAATAGAAACAAATAATTGGAAATCAATATTTGAATGGAAAGCAGAAGATACAAAAATTTCTGGTTATGAAAGTTATGATCGTATCCCTTTTGAGATTGCAATATAATTATGATCATCTCTCTCATTGCTGCAGTTGCAAAGAATAATATTATAGGTGGAGGTAATACTTTGCTTTGGGATATTCCCGAGGATATGAAGTACTTCTTAGATACCACACGTGGGCACACTGTCATAATGGGAAGGAAGACTTATGAAAGCATAGGTAGACCTTTGCCGAAAAGGAAGAATATTGTTATCACTCGTGATGCTACATACGGTGCACAAGGGATTGAAGTTGTGACATCACTCGAGGAAGCACTACGTTTAGCTTCCCTTGAACAAGGTAGAGAATTTGAAGAGAATCAAGATGAAGTAGAAGTCTTCATCATCGGTGGAGGCGAGATATATAGACAAGCCATGGATAAAGCAAACAAGCTTTACATCACTGAAGTTCATCAAGATTTTGAAGGTGACACCCTCTTCCCTATTATTGATAAAAGTATTTGGCAAGAAACATCAAGAAACGATCGCATGGATCAAAACCCCGCTTACTCATTTGTAATTTATAAAAAAACTGCTTAATTATTAAGCAGTTTTTTTATGGGTCTATGTCTGTCTTTTCTCTTATAAAAATGTCTTTACCATCTGGAGATTTAAGCTTCTTATATTTACGATTTTTATTTGTTTCCATTTTACTTACTAACTCTTTTTCTAAATCATAACCAAGTATCTCACACATGCCGAGTAGGAATATAGCCACATCTGCGAACTCTTCTGCTACACCATCTTGATTCTTATTGTGTTTTGAAAAGGCTTCAGAAAGTTCTTCATGTGCACGACAAAATTCTAACGCTACGTCTGTAGTATTAAAACCTTTTTCTATTTTATTACGCATTACTTCTTTTTGAAGTTCTTTGAGATCTACCATAATATTTACATATCTTTATAAACTTCCATTTCTCCTAAAATTTCATATTCTATTCCTGCTTCTTTGAATATTTCTTTAGTTCTACCTGCTCCGTGATAATCTTTCAATGCCACAACTCTAACTATACCAGAATTTAAAACACTCTGCGCACATTTATAACACGGTATCATTTTGCAATACATAGTTCCGCCTTCCACGGCAACACCGACACGAGCGGCATTATTTATAGCATTTTGTTCTGCGTGTGCAGTGCGTATACAGTGGCGAGATTCAGTGCCATCTTCTTGCTTAACAGTATGCATTTCATGGCCGACATCATCACAATGAGCAAGACCTACCGGAGCACCCACATAACCTGTGCAAAGGATTCTTTTATCTTTTACAATAACAGCGCCCGCGTGTCCACGGTCACAAGTACCACGCGAACCAATCATTTCAGCCATCTGAAGAAAGTATTCATCCCAAGAAGGTCTTTTATGTGAATCTTGATCTACCATGGAACTATTATATGCCTTTATTATGAATAATCAAACTACAGATCTTCTGGGGCTTGGGCGAGCTTTACAGACACGGTCCTCTCCACTCCATTTGATAATAATTTAACTTTTATTGTATTACCTACTTTCTTCGAACGAATTACTGAGGTGAAGTTGTTATCTTCATCAATTTTTACTCCATCTATCGCAAGTATTATATCCCCTTCCACAATACCTGCATTAACAGCAGGTGAACCAGGAACTATGGCTATATCAGCCGGATTCTCACCTCTTTGTATTAATACACCATAGTCAACAGATAAATTATTCTTAGTCTTAAGTGCCGGTGTTACATTTACATATCTTACTCCCACATAAGGCCTCACTATCTTCCCTGTCTTATTTACGGAATCAATAATACTCTTCACATTATTCACTGGTAAGGCGAAGCCTACATTTGAAGACCCTCTAATGATAGCCACATTGATACCTATCACTTGGCCCTTCAGGTTAAGTAAAGGTCCCCCGGAATTCCCTGGGTTAATAGCTGCATCTGTTTGTATGACTTTATCTAATCTTTCGACTTGGCCAGAATTATCCGACGCAGTGACCGAGCGAGAAAGCCCCGATACTACACCAACCGATACTGTGTTCTTAAATTCTCCAAGCGAGTTACCTATCGCTATCACACTCTCACCTACATCGAGAGTATCAGAATCACCCAATTCTAGATATGGGAAGTTGGAGCCTTTAATTTTCATCATAGCTACATCGAGCACTCCATCACGAGCAAGCACTTCTGCATCATACTTCTTCCCGTTATTTAGCTGGACTTCATATATAGCAGTCTTATCACTGACCACATGACGGTTTGTAATAATAGTGCCAGAGGAAGATATGAAAAAGCCGGAACCACTACCTATTTGCTTCCTCTCTGTACCCACTTGCTTCTGTACCGGAACCTGCAAGAAAAGATCAGGGATAGGCACCCCAAATGGATTCGTCGCATTCCTCTGTTCGTACGCTATTTCGTATTTAGGAATTTCTTTACTTACTACAATAGATACTACCGCTGGCTTTGCTTTCTTCACTGCGCCTACTACTGTGTCCTCTTCTACTGGAATATCAGTTGCCATAATTGATTCATCTGCCACTACTAACTCATCCTTTTCATCGAGGACGAAAGTTTGGGGAGCAGGCTTATATTTATTATTGTATTGCACAGCTAGAACATCGAAAACTTGTTCTCGATAATGCCAAGCTATGGAGAAAATAATTCCTAAAGTAAGTATAATGGTTATGAAACTGACCAGGGCAATACGAAATATTGCACTTCTAAATATTTTCTTTATTTTATATGTGTTTATATTGAAATTTTGCATATTTTATCTATAACTTATGATAACATATTAATTTTAAAAATTTAGAAAAAGTTGTCAATATAAATATATTAACGCAAGACGAAGAAGCCTAGTATCATTGCAGTGAAATTCAATATGGTGTGTGAGATAGAAATCATTATTAAGTTCGGATATTTGTAATACATAAGAGCGAATCCTATCCCCCCAATAAATGTAATTGGTAATACAATGTTTACATTGAGGTATATAATATGTATAAGAGCAAAAAGAGAAGCATTCACGATAATAATAAAAGGTATGTTATGGAAAGCACGAAGTAGCATGTGCATGAGCACTCCACGGAAGATAACTTCTTGCAATACACTAATAGGAATAAATAGTAAAAGGAATCGCACATCTTCCCACCATTTATATTGTTCTATCGGTCTACTTGTAGGTAGAATACTGCCCAAGTAAAGGATAAACACAACACCTACAATAGTGAATAGGGTGTACGGAATCAAATCTTTCAGAAAATCTTTCTTTATTCCCAAATCTTGATGGGTCCAATGTGCATGGTGAATGATGCCGAATAGCAGTGCAGTTACACTAACGAGTAATACAATACGATAATCACCTGAGATGACACCATAGTACAGAAGTAGTATTGGTAATATGAATATATAAAGTATTTGAACTAATACTAATTCTTTGTCCCTCAAGCTTTGATTATCCATGCATATATAATACTATGTATATATGATTAAATACAAATACCTACTTATAATAGCCCTCATACTTTTTGTATATAACAAAAGCGAAGCTCTAGATATAAATTACAGCACGATAATAGACAAAAATAATACCCACATATTAGTAGAATACAACAAGATAGAAGCCAAAGAGAGATATCTATGTAATGTAAATACTTTCGTATGTACAAAGACGACCAAAGAGACGATAAGCAAAAGCAAACCTTCATCCATCTCTACCACATTACGACGTGAGCTCTATAATAAAGGAGCGAACCACCTCACTCTCTCTAATACTTCCAAATGGGTCGCATACTATATAAGGAATAAAGAAGGTAGAGATACTCGTACTTTCGGTATAAAAGATGTAAAGACAAAGAAGGAATATACCCAAACTAAAACTTCCACTTACTGGGATCTAGTTTCCGAGCAAGCAAGAGTCTATGCATTCTCCCCCAATGACAAGAAACTCATTTATACAGATGATACAGATGGAGCCTTTGCTCTATACATCGTAGATACTACTAGATTGAAAACTGAAGGCTGGAACAGTACGAAGATAAATACTAGTGCATTACAAGTAGACGACTTCATTTTTACTGATAACGACACTATATACTATATCGGTAATGATAAGAGTAATCCTTACATGTGGTCGCTTTATCGTTATGATTTAAGTAGAAAGGAAGAGACAGTACTAGACACAATGGTGTCTTATAGTGATCCATTGGTAAAAATTGGTTCCAATATTATATACAATCACCTCCAAGAGGATGGCTATAGTCCGAAAGCATACAATGTAAAGACGAAAGCTATCAAACAATTCCAAACTCCCTACATAAAACAAAATACAAATATCCTAAAGCAAGAAATTATAAAACATGACACAATCAAAGGAGTGATCATGAAGCCCGATCCTGATACTTTTGCTCGAAGCTACCCACTCGTCATATGGCTACACGGTGGACCATATAGGCAGACGAGCTACGGCTATCACCCATTTCATAGTTATGGTACTTATGATTCTATCCTAGAATTACTCCGGAAGAATGATGTGATGGTTCTCAAACTCGACTACAGAGGAAGCTTTGGCTTCGGTCGTACATATTCTGAAGGTATCAAGAATACAGTTGGTATAGGAGATACAGAAGATATCATGACAGCTATCACTTATACAAAGAATAAGTACGGAGTAACTGATGTATACCTCATGGGTAATAGCTATGGTGGGTACATGGCACTCCGAGCACTAGTTGAGCATCCGAGTGCATTTGCTGGAGTTGTATCTATAAATGGTGTCACTGATTGGGAGAAATTACTAAATGATATGCAAACTTCAATATTCAACGTGCATTTTAATGGTGCACCAAATGAAGCTAACAAAGATTTATACAAGAAAGCCTCAATATTAGACAAAGTAGACAATATAAAGAAGCAGAGGATCTCTATTATCTCAGGCGTCTCAGATAGGACTATCCCTTACACTCAAGCGACACTCATGTATGACAAATTAAAAGAAGAAAAGAAAAAGGTAGAACTAGTGGCATACGTTGGGGAAGATCATGTGTATAAAAGGAAAGATACGATACAAGATTTGTGTAAACAATTATTCACTTTCGTGAAAGTACCGGTGGACGAAGGGTGTAATAAGTAATTAGCTTAGAATGCTACGAATATTATTCACATCATAATCTATCTGTATAGTGAGATCTTCTACATTTGTGAACTTCTTCACATCACGAACAAAAGAAACAATATCTACCTCTATATCCGTATCCTTGTCTATATCTGGGAAGTCACTACTTGTGACATCAATCAAGAAAACTTCCAAGTTCACCTCTTTCTCACCGAAAGTCGGTACTGGTCCATAGTGAAGGGCGCCTTTGTATGTCTTATTGTGAATTGCTACCCATGCAGAATAGATACCTTCATCAAGTATAAAGTCATCGGGTATGCGCATGTTAATAGTAGGAAAGCCGATTTTGACTCCCCTGCCTTTGCCTTTAATTTGCTTGGAAACGAATATCATCGGACTTTAATTTAGAGATTTTATAAATAGATATTAATAATACACAAGTTGCAAGGTATTGTGAGAATGAAAGTGTGGTGTCATAGATAGTCATATCTATGATGATTGCGATGAGTGGGAACATAAGCTCAAGAATTGTAGCGACATGAACTGAAGTTTTCGAAAGTCCTCTGTAGTATATCATAAGTGCCACAAGCCCCGTCGATAAAGCAATGACGAAGAACAATCCTAGCTGTGGCATCGTCGGCAGAGATAGTGACGGACTATAACCCAGGACCATTATGATGATGAACGCGATGATACTAGTGAAGAGGAAGCGGTAGAAAGTGCTGACTTTGTAGGATAGCTTCGTAAGCACCATTTTAGAAAATGTAGTAGAAGACCCCCAAGCAAATGCAGCCCCTAGCGCGTAGAGAGCAGCGATGATTGTACCCTCTCCTGTAGATAAGTTCACCTGACCGTTCGGGAATGTCACGAAGAATGCACCAATGAGTGCGAGCACTGCCCACTTTATATAGCGCCGATCTAGCTTCTCTTTGAGGAATATAGAAGCTGTAGTTATAGCGAATATTGGCTGGAGCTTCTGTATGAGGAAGACGACGGAGAATGATATGAAATGCACTTTGAGTAATGCTGTTGTAAACCATAGCGTACCAAGTAGTCCGCTTAGTACGGCAATGAGAAGTAGTAGCCACATTTCACGCTTGCTCGGTCGTTCAATTTTCAGACTTTTAATTACAAAAGGTAGAAGTATAGCAAGCCCTATAATATGTTCGAAGAATATAATAGTGATAGGTGGCAGACTGTAGAGATTCCTTCGGATTACCCCATCAAGAGCCCACAGGGTCGCAGCAATAATAATAAGCAGTGGACCGTTTATATTTTTGAAAATTTTCATATTATTTTTTCTTTAAATAAGTTGGATGCTCTTCAGTAACAGATGATAAATGGTTCGCATATCTAGATAATGCAAATAATACACTTGATAAACGATTGAGGTATGCAATAGTCCCCTCACCCATTATCCTTATCTTATCTTCAAGAACAGATACTATTCTACGCTCGGCTCTTCGTGCAAGTGTGCGAGCGACATCGAGCTTCGCCCCGGCAATAGTCCCACCTGAGATAGTGAATGAAGTGATCGGAGGTAGTAAGTCGCTTATACTCTCGATAACTTTCTCTATATCATTTAGTGGCGCTTTACCTACTGTCATATCAGAACCTGCAAGCTCGGCTTGCACGATGAATAGCACTTGCTGTATGTCACCTATAATACTCGTATACATAACTTTTTTAGATCCTATCTTTATGGAGAGATTATCTTTCTCTGAATAAACCTTAACTACACCCAGATATGCATTTAGTTCATCTACGGAGCCCAGGGCCTCTATAATATGTGAGCTTTTCGATACGCGCTCCCTGTTCTTGCCATAAAGAGTAGTCGTACCTTTATCGCCAAAGCCGGTATAGAGGATGTTCTTCTCTCTTTTTAAATGTTTCTTCTCGTCTTTCATGTAGAGATTATATCATACACCTTACTAGCCAAGCTAATAATAGCGTGATATAATATGCACATTACAATATAATCTTATAATAATATGTCTATATTTGAGAATTTTTTTAATACAAGTGGCCCAGAAAAAAAAATATCACCAGAAGATAGAAAGAATGGTGGTAATAATGAATACGTATCACAAAGTGCCCCAGCAGAGATTCCTGAACCACTCAAAGATTCTGATATATATTACGAAAATCCTCTTCCAGAGGCAGACGACTTAGAAAAAATAAAATCAGTGTTTTATAAGGAACCTGAAAAATAAATGATAGAAAAGAAAAAAAATTTAGAGCATGGAGAAAATAAAGTTGCTAGAAACAAAGAATCTCCTAAAAAAAATGAATCTGGAGCAAAACCTGAGGCTGTTTTAAGTAAATTAGAAAAAGAACAAGCAATTGCTATAGCAAAACAAGGCGTAATTGAAAAATATCCTCCTGATGAGCCTGTTATAGTAAATACCAATATTGAAAAAGCAAAAACTCCAGGTGTAAAATCAGAGACTGGCAAAGTGGCAAAACTTTTTAAAAAATTTACTAACATGTCAGTTGCTGCTAGTGTATTAATTTCCAGTCTATTCCCCAACCTTGCTAAAGGAGCCACAGCCGACGAGACTTTTACAGGTAAAGAGAAAAATAAAGTAGAAAACAGGGATGATATAAATAAATTAAAAGCTGAGGTTGTTAAAACAGCAGACAGAGTACAGATAAAACTAGCAAATTATTTCGAGACAGATAAAGCAAACATCTCACCCGAGGATGCAAAAGAAATGCTTAGACTTATATCCCAATATACAGATAATTTAGATATGAGTAATGTAGATGAATTCTTAAAAAAAGAAGTTACTTTGCGTGTAAGTTGTGACCCAAGACCGACTAATTCATACGAGAATGGAAACGTTGGACTAGCAGAAGCTCGCGCGAAGGAGGCTATGGGAATAATAAAAAGTTATAATATAGAAAATAGTAATTTAACTCAAGAAAAACTAAAAAGTGTTAAAGAGAAATTGCAAAACATAGGAGTAGATATACCACCTGGTGGAGTAATTGATTATCATCAACTAAATTATAGCACTGAACAATGGGCAGAATTAAATAAACCAGGTAATGAATCCAAGCTTTTAGAAGCTTATAAGAACATGCGCTTTGTCACGCTCGAGCTTGCTATCCCCAACCAGAAAACTCCGGAAGTAAAAGATTCTACAAGCTTAGAGAAAGCCCAGAATGTAAAATTGCTTTTGGACCTCAGTAGTTCTATGAATAATGACAGACAGGCTGTTGCAAAAGAGATAGAGAGTTTAAACCAAGAAAAGCCTTTCGAAATAATAGGATTTGCTTCTACAATTGAAGGTAGATTTACGGTGAAAAATTCTAAAGAAGCAGCACAGAAGATTCTTGAACTAAAATCTTCTAGAGATGGTAAAGAATACGCTATTGATATTGCGATTAAAGTTTTGTCCGAGAAGAACGAATTTAGCTTCAAATCAAATGAAAACAACTTAATGATATGGCAAACTGATGAAGAATTGCAGAATGTAACAAATGATAATCTTACTCGTTTAGAATCAATAGCAAGAGAACAAAATATAAATTTTGAAATAAGAATGAGAACAAAAGAAGGTATCAAAGTATTATCTCTTGAAGATATAAGAACAATCTTTGATACTTATTATCAAGAAAAGCTTAAGGAAAACATAACGAGATTAACAGCAAATGTAGAGGATACAAAAAAATATATATCTGAATTAAAAAGTTATATTGAAGATGAGAAAAATATAGAAAAAAATCTAAATGAAAAAATTGCAGCATACGATTCATCATACAAAATAAATAAGGAAAATTTGGAACAAAAGATTGAAAAATTAGATAAAGAATATAAGGTAATTGAAGAATCTTTAAAAGAAAAAATTTCTGCTAAAAAAATTAGCACACCTGATGAAGTGCAAACAGGAGAAGAGAGTTTAAATAGAGATGTCTTAATTATGGAAATTCAAAAACTAAATACAAGATATCAAGAAGACAAAACAGCATTACAAAAAGCAATGACAGCCCTAAACAAAAATTATAGAGAAAATAAAATAAAGATACAAGGAATTATTAACACCCTTGGTAATAATAAAAACAAAAATATAGATCTATTAAAAGAAGAGATAGCAACTCAGGAATATGCGTTAGTAAATACTTATGAAAAAAAATTAAAAAATAATACTAGTATTAGTATTACAGGTCTTGAAAAACTACCAGAACACGTAGGACCTCGTTACAGTAGATCAGCCGATACAAAAATGTACCAAGATGGCTTAGCAAAAGGTAATAAATAACTATATCTTCCTACTATCATAAGCCCAATGGAGGAGGGCTTGGCGTTGGCGTGGACGGCAATTAATGTCCCCTACTCTACAATTCTTTGCTACTTGAGCTACATGCCTACTTATAGCTTTCCATCTTTTTATTTGGCGAGCATCTTCTTCCTTTATTCTCCTACCTAGATAATATCGCACATACCACTGGAACCATCCACGTGGATCATCTTTGTATATCCATCCTTTCTTCTGCCAGACAGAGAGGGGTTGACTTGCGAGCACTCCAAAGTAATTTAATTCTTTATGCTGTTTGCCATCGGGCGACTGCTTCGCTTTTTTAAACCACGCCTTTGGTATCTCTTTCGGTTCATCATGGAAATATACACCACCAAACACACCAAGCCCAAGCATTTGCTTCGGAGTTAAGTCAGGCTTAAATTCCTTATCGAAATTCTTCCCCATAGGTTCGGAAAGTGTGTAAGAATAATTCTTCTGGAATGCATCGTTTACGACAATTTTTTTCATATTTTTATTTATCGAGATCGAGTGTCTCATCTATGCGAATCTGTTCTACGAATTCTGGCACGTGCGATACTAGGATCATCGCACCCATGTAGGAGTCGAGAGCTTTAGCTATCACTGGTAAGTGACGGAAGTTTATATGATTCGTCGGCTCATCGAGTATGAGTAATCCGGGTGCTTCGAGTACTAGTCGTGCGAATGCCACCAAGCCCTTCTGCCCTTCGGATAGGCTTCCTATTTTCGTATGAACCATATCCCCTACTATCAGGAATCCTGCGGCTACTGCACGGATCTTCTCTTCGTCTACTCTACCTGTGACTTTGCGAGATACATCAGCAAGTGATTCATAGACAGTGTCATTGAAATTAAGCGTCGAGAAATCCTGCCTATAGTAGCCGACTCGGACCCCAGCTGTAATGTCTGCACCTTCAGCCTTCCCACTTGCGAGAGCTTCGAGTAATGTACTCTTCCCTATGCCGTTTGGACCTGAGAGTAGTAAGTGCTTGTTCTTCCTGAGCTTTATATTTACTTTCACTTTCTTTGGTTTGCCGTTTTTTAATATCCCTACAGAAGTGAGCACTACTATGTCACCTATCTGGTCGGGCTGTGCAGGAATAATAAAATTTTTAATAGTTTTGTCTTCTTTCCTTACGTCCACCTTCTCTTCTTCGAGTTCTTCGGCTAGGTCGCGCATTCTTTTCGCTACTGCACGGAGATTACCTCCTTTCATCGCGAAAGCATTCGCTTGATCTTTCTTCGCTTGAATTTCTTTCGATAGGAGTGCATTCTTCCTATTCTCGCGCTCCATACGAGCGGCTATCTGATCGCGTACATCTGTATAGTTCCCGACGTATTGCTCGATCTTCCTTGTGTATACATCGAGATACAGCACGGCGTCAGTAAATGCATTTAAGAAATGCGCATCGTGAGAAATGACTAGAACGGTCTTCTTGTATTTAACGAGGAAGTCTGTTAAGTGTGCAATACCTGCTTTGTCGAGATTATTCGTCGGCTCATCGAGTAGTAGTATGTCTGGTGCTTGGATAAGTGCAGATGCGAGGAGTAGGCGTGCTTGCTGGCCACCAGAGAAAGACTTCACTATGCGGTCATGGACCTTTTCGTGGCCTTTTAGGTTCACAACTTCGAGCACTTCATCAATACGTGGATCTATGTCGTAAACTTTCTCTTTGAAGCATTTCTCGAAGAATGCGCGGACTGTGAGGTCGAGTTCATCGCGAGGGATGACTTGGCGAGAGTGTGCGATAGTAGTCCTCTGAGCGAGGTGCACTTGGCCATCTTCAGGAGTATTCGCGCCGGTAATAAGAGAGAAGATTGTACTCTTCCCTGCACCATTCTGCCCCATGATAGTCACCTTCATACCACGACGAATAGAAAAATCCACATTATCTAGAATGTGTTTATTGTGTCCATATTCAAATGATACGTTCTCGAAACGTATTACTACTTCGCCGTGTGCCATGTGTTACTACAATACATTGTTTTTGGATAAATTGAAAGACCTACCTATCAAGAAGGACATCTACACCTATCGCCTCATTTATATGATTGTACCCATCACGCTCAAGCATTTGAGCGAGTCCCCGATTTATATCACCTATTAATTGTGGTCCTTCGTAGACCATACCTGTAATAAGTTGCACCAAGCTTGCACCACTTCGGATCTTCATATACGCATCCTCTGCAGAGAACACTCCGCCAGTACCTATAATTACAAATCGATCGCCGTATAATTTATAAGCAAAACGAATGAGGATATTGGACTGACTCTCGACTGGCTTACCGCTGAAGTTCCCTGCGCCTGCATTCTCTACCTCGCACCTATCGAATGCTTTATTCGTGCGGTCTTTCACTAAGTTCGAGAATATTAATCCTTCGACGAATGAGAAGAGCTTAATAGTGTCGATAAGTTTGATCATGTCTTGATTGGAGCGCTCGAGTGGCATCTTCATCCATACTGGGCGCTTGAGTCCGAGTGTATGTATCCTCTGTAGTGCATGCTTGAGCCCTTCAGGTGAGCCTAAATCAGTAGCGAAGCCTTTCACATTGCGTAAGTTAGGACAGCTAATATTAAATTCATAGTAGTCGAAGTTCGCGAACTTATCCGCTTCTTTGAACCCGGCAATCAAGTTATCCACCATCTCCTCGAAAGATTCGTATGACTTATTGGTGACTCCTATACTTACTCCGCGAATAGCGCGCCTCTTCCCTTCGCTCATATTGGCAAGCACTTTCGCCACTCCTTCATTCTTAAATCCCTTATTCACGAGTAAGGACTTTGACTTCGGTAATCTTGCAAGCATAGGCATCGGGTTCCCTTCATATCGCTCATAAGAAAGTGTGCCAACAGTATGGAAACCAAAGCCTACATGAGGAAGTATCGCGCCTAGGTCAGCATTATAGTCGAAGCCTGCCGATAGCCCGATCGGATTATCGAATTTGAGTCCGGATATTTCTTGCACGAGTCGCGGGTCACCATAGTGCCAAATGCGCCTTATAAAATTCTTCGCAAAGTCACTCGCTCCTAGATACCGCCCAGTACGAAGGAATAAGCTATGCACACTATCAGCCGGAAATAAGAAAAGTATCCGTTTGACTATATTCTTATATATGAATCGTGTGATGTTACTCATAAAATAATTAATTAATTTCTATATCTACATAAGCTACTTGTGGGAATTTATTCACTATCTCTTTCTCTATCTCATCTATGTGGCTACCGACGAGGCGTGGTATGCGATCTGTCGTCTTGAACATTAGTTTAGCAAATTCACCAAAATCGTCTTTAATATTTATCCACTCTTCTTGCAAATCCCCTGCTTCGTATATCTCTTCATAGAGGGGCGAGCCGTTCCACTCAACAGTTGCGAATATTCTATACTTACCGACATCGACTGCTACTGATTTGAATTCGAGTATTCGTTCTATACAAGGATCTTGGCCTAGGAATTCTACTATCTCCTCTGTTATCTCCTCATCCAAGGCCTTACCTATTATATACTGATGGTTCTTAATTATCAGTATTACTGCGAGGAAGCCAAGTATAAGTCCTACGACTATTCCTCCTATTGCATCATACACCACATTGCCAGTAAGGTAAGCGAGCCATTGTGCAAGCAAAGCTATGAGCACACCGAGCACTGCGGCACCGTCTTCATATACTATAGCAAGTATTACAGGATCTGCATCTCGGAATATTTCTTTCGAAAACTTTCTACCCTTTTTCAATTCTTTAATTGCAAGCCATAGAGTAATACCTTCGATAATAAGAGCGACGAATAGCACTATCATACTGAGGTAACTGAAAGGATGTAATTCTTTATCTACATGCATCAGTGAATCTATCGAGTGGTATATAGTCACCCCTGCACCGATGAATAATATTCCGCAAGCAGATATGAGTGACCAGAAGAACCTCTCGATACCATAGCCATAACCTCGTATATGGTCAGCTGGTCTTTTCGAACGGTTAAGGCCGATGAGGAGGAGTGATTGGTTGAGAGTGTCTGCCAATGAGTGCACGCTCTCCGCGAACATACTAGCCGAGCCTGTAATGAAGAATATTGTTCCTTTGATGATAGTGACGAATGTATTCCCGAGCAATGCTGCTATAACTGATTTCTTCCCATGAGTTTTTGTTGCCATGTCACCCATTATAGCAAATTTTCCTTTTATTTTTAAATTGTTTTTTACTAATTTTGTGGTAATATATCGACATTGAGGATTCTTGTGAGAAACAATATATCATATTAAAACTTTAGTAATAAATCTATAAGTAAAGAGACATGAAAGAACCTAACCCTAATATAATAAAAACAGGAAGCATAGATCTTGAAGAGATGAAAACTCCTGAAGATATAAAGTCTAAACTAGAGGTATTAGCAAAAGATATTTTAAAATCTTCACCTGGAACCAGAAAGTTTAATGAAATAAAAGAAAATTTTATAAAAATTCAACCGGTAGTTGAAAGTGAAATTCGAAAATATATAGAAAGAGAAGAAACAGGAGAATTACATTTTAGTATATCCCGAGAATACGAGTTTTATTTTGAACTTATTGATAAACTTGATTTGCTTACTGATTCAAATAAAGAAATAACTGCAAGATTGTATATGATATCAAATGATATTGATCATACACTAGCTCGCGATATTTTAAGAAAGAGAGAATTATATACTTCAAAAGAAAAAGATTTAGAGTATAAAGAGTATTTGGCTGATTACATATTAAAACAGTTTGGTTTTTCTGAACACGAAGCAGAAGATCTTATTCAGAGCTGGCTTACAGTTAAGGATGACGAAATAGCTGACTGGTACATATATGAAACATTTAGAAAAATAAGATTTCTTCAAAATTTTGAAAAAGGATCTGTAAAGTATTTATTTGATAATTTTGGTATTCGTGGTTTTGGGAGATATACAATACATGAACTTAAAAAACAGTATGAGGAGAGAGATGCGAAAGGTCCTTATGGTTTATTTTTTCAGGCAGTTATGGATTGGAATGGTTCCTTCTCCCAATCGAATCAATCAGAAGGTATCAGAGAGAAAGTGGAAGAAAATTCCTTTATGATAAGAATTATTGAGTCAAATGGAAAAATTGATTTAGCAAAACGACTACTATATCTTCGAGATAAATATAATCAAAAAATAAAGTTCATGTATATGCATGTTCATGGCAATACAGATGTTGTAGGATTTGGCGATAGAGAGGGTGATAACCGCATGCTCCAGCAAAAAGATTTAAGTGGTAAAGGTATACAGAGAGTCAAAGAATTATTTGAAAATAATGCGGAACTAGTATTATCGAGTTGTCTTACAGGTGTTGAGGGTGGACTCGCAGAGGAAATGTCCAAGGTTTATAATGTAAAAGTGATTGCATCTGATAAGCCAACAGAGGGAGAGCCAAAGTCTGTGGATATTCAAAAAAATTCTACTGGTGATAATTTAGAATTTAACATTTTATTTAATACCGTAGATGAAGAAGATGAAAAAAATAATAAGATAGCAAAAGGTACTGTAATTTACGAACCTAAACAAGAATAACCTAACTGTAAGTTAGTATGAATAGTTATTCTAGGAATTGATTCAAGAGCATATTTTTAATTGTTTTTTAGCTTTTTTGTGGTAATATATCGACATTGAGCAGTATTTGCCGATCGCATTGCCGGCTCGTCTAATAGCCCGCCCGCAACGCCTGAGCAAGCTCATACTTGCGATGGCGGGCGGGTAGGACTTTAATTTATGTATTACACATATGTATTAAAAAGTTTAAAGGATGGTGATTTATATGTAGGTTATACCGAAGACCTGAAGAATAGATTTAATCTTCATTCTGCAGGCAAAGTACCAGCTACTGAGAATAGAAGACCTTTAGAAATTTTATATTATGAAGCTTGTAATAGTAAAGAAAAAGCATTGAAAAGAGAAAAGTATTTTAAAACAGGTTTTGGGAGAAGATTTTTAAAAGAGAGAATATAAATTTATGCACAAAGCTGCCAGATCGTCTAATGGTAGGACACCTCCCTCTGGAGGAGGTTATCTTGGTTCGAGTCCAGGTCTGGCAGCTTTGTGCAGAAATCAGTGATCGTCTAATGGCCCGCCCGCAACGCCTGAGCAAGCTCATGCTTGCAATGGCGGGCGGGTAGGACACTTCCTTGGTTCGAGTCCAGGTCTGGCAGCAAACAAGAGCTAGCTCAAAGATAGCTAGTTTTAAAACAAAAACACCTTTAATTAAAAAGGTGTTTTTGTTTGAGAAATTGATAAAAATATAGTATAAATACATCATGAACTTAGTTAAAGTAAACACTACTATTTTTGATGAAGACTGCACCGTTGATCTAATGGAGTTTGATTCTTCTGATGGAAAAAAATGGAAAACACTATTTGATCTATGGAAAGGATTAAAGATGGGAATGCGTGATTATAAATCGCGTGAACCAAATTTTCCTGAAGGATTATCTGAGGTTGCTTTTTGTTTATGGTCTGGATCCACAAGATTAATAAGTGCTAAAAAACTTTCTAATACATCATTTGATACGTTTAATACTAAAACAAAGAGAGCAGAACAAATCAAAGCTTGTAGTGTAGAAAATGATCTTACTTCTTTTGGTCCAAAATCTAAGTGGGACGATTTATATTTTTTAGATTTTTATGCTGACGGCAGAGTCGACGGAACTTTTAAGGTATATAAAATACCTAATAATTTTATCTATGATAACCCGGTCAATAAACTTCAAACGCTAAAACAGCAACAAGAAGAAAAGAGACGACCTAGATTTTGTATCAAAAAAGATGTGATTGCAAAATATGACCTTAAGCCAATCGCGACTGATGTAAAGGTTTGGTAACCCTACTTCATTGCCTCCATCATTTTTTTAGCAACGGCTTCAATAACAGGGACACTAACTGAATTGCCAGCTTGTTTATACAAAGAAGAGTCTGCGATCTTGGGTAAAATATAAGTTGCAGGAAATCCTTGTATTCTAAAGCACTCTAATGGCGTAAGTTTTCTGATACCTTTCTTATCTTTGATAATTGGTACATTGTGTCCACCCATTCCCATATTTGCTGTGAGAGTAGGGCAAACCCCACTTTTATTTTCGCGAACATATTGCCTTCGCCATTGGTATACCTTACCTTCTTCTTTTACGTCTTTCTTTAATTTATCAAAAAGAGGTTTGCCATTGTAATAGTATTTTTCAGGAACATTTTTCTCTAAGAGATCTGTTATTTTTTTTGTGAGTTTTACTGGTTCTGGAAAGTTAAACCTATCAAAGTAATCTTTATTTCTAAATCCTACAATATAAATTCTCTCACGATTTTGGGGAACATTTCCATATTCCATAGTGTTTAGTACTTTGGATTTTACATGGTAACCAAGATCTCTGAGGGTCTCTTCGATAATTCTAAAAGTATTTCCATCATCATGGCTTTTTAGATTTTTAACATTTTCCAACATGAAGCCTGCTGGTTTTCTTGCTTCAATAATCTTCGCAATATCAAAAAACAGGTTACCTCTATTTTTAGGATCATCAAAGCCTTTGCGATAGCCTGCTATAGAAAATGCCTGACAAGGAAAACCTCCGAGTATAAAGTCAAACTCTGGTAAATCATTGATACCAATTTTTCTAATGTCTTCAATTATTAATTTAGAATCTTTAAAATTCAAATCATATGTCTGCTTACAAGGGGCATCAAAATCATTTGCAAAGACTGTTTTAAAACCTGCATTTTCAAATCCTTTTCGGATGCCTCCTACTCCAGCAAATAAGTCTATTGTTCTAAAACCATGCTTCTGTTTCTTTGTAGGTAACACTTCTGCTTCATTATCGATATTTCTTATAACTTGAACAACAACACCTCTGATCTCAACATCTACTCTAAACAAAGGCTTCATGTCAGGATTTCCAGGCTGTAGCCTTATTTTTTTATCCTCCTTATATAATTTTTTGAGGGTTGCTTGGTTATCGTCAATAATCGCGACAACAGTTTGTCCATTCTCTGCTACGGATTGTTTTTTAATAACCACAATATCTCCATTAAAAATACCTTCATCGATCATACTGTCACCAACTACTCGTAAAGCATAATGATCCTTAGCACTCTTAATAGAGGGATTTATTATTGAAATAGTAGCCTGATGATCTTCTAATGCCTCAATTGGTTGACCAGCAGCAATTTTACCAACTATAGGAATCTCAATTACCGATTTGATTTCTTTTTTTGGTGTCATCCCTCGATCTGTACTATCTGACTTTGAAAGGTATCCTTTTTCTCTTAGGGAAGCGATATGTTCATGAACAGTAGAGACTGCCTTCAGCTTTAATTTTTTACGAATCTGATCAATGGTTGGAGAAATACCATTTTCAGCGATATATGTGCTTATATAATCAAATACTTCTTTTTGTTTTTTGGTTAGTGTGGTCATTTGTTTAGAAATCTAATTTGCTACAATTCAATTATATCCGAAATAAAACCGAAAGTCTAAGCTTTATGATAATACACTGTTAATAACTCAACCTAATAGTTTTATTATCTAACAAAATGTTGTTTTTAAAGCACATGAGTAATTCTCGCTTGTCTTCAATCGAGCTATCTTTCAAAATAAACTTGGCGTAGTCCCTTACATCCACATCTTTTATCTGTATTTGTTGTTTTATATTTAATACAGAATGGTTAAATCTTTTAATTCGCTCAACTTCGTATTTAATTTTTTCTTTCATTCCAATTTCATTGATATCAATTTGATCAATTAGTTTTTCAAATTGTTGAATCAAATCATTCTCATTAATATACCCACACTTACAAAATCTATCCTTAGATTTGGCACAGCCATAATACACATGTCTGTTTATGCTGCCGTCTTTAAGTTTCTTAAATTTTTCTTCTGCGGTAATTCCTGATCCACAAAGACCACAATTCATCATTTTAATAAAAGCGAATTCTTTTGGCTCTTGAGTACGAAGAGTTTGTGATTTAACTTGTTCTTGCACAGTATCAAACAGTTCTTTTGTGATGATTGGTTCGTGTCTACCTTTATAAAAATTTCCACTTTTCTTGGGATATTCAAAAACCCCGTAGTAAAAGGGGTTTTCTAAAATCATATAGATGTTGCTGAGGGTAAGTCCTTTGTTTCCGTTACGAGTTTTTAGATTTAACTCAAACTTTAACCAGTGATATATTTTTCTCCCACTCCATTTTTCATATGCTACTTTTTCAAATATCTTTTTAACTACAGGTGCTCGCTCTGTGTCGATAATAACTTCACATTTTTTATCTACATGCTTTTCGTTTAAATATCCAAATATTGCAGGACCTGGGCGAAGCCCCATTTCACATCTTGTCCGTAATCCTCGTTTTACATTGATACTTTTATTATCGTTCTCGAGTTTTGCTTGTGAGCATAAAATCATTAAAAGAAACTTCTCGTTTGGTGAATTCTTAAAGTGTTGTCCATATGTCCTAATCTCTATAAGCTTGTTTTCGTCCATAAGGTCAACAACTGAACCAAGATCACCGGCATTTCGAGAAAGACGATCAGGTGCCCAGGTCAGAATTCCTGTATATCTACCTCGCCGAATATCCTCAAGTAATTCTTTAAATACTGGTCGTTGCCCTGACTCTTTTGCAGAATGAGATTCACGCCTAATATCGACGACTGTTAAACCGTCTCGATCTGCGATAGTTAACATCTCCTTTACTTGAGACTCAATCGAAAGGGCTTGCTTCTCATCAGATTCAGTTGATTTTCTGGCGTATAAGACATATCTTACTTTCGCTTGAATTACCTCCGTCTTAACACCAAGGTTACTTATGTACTGCGTTTCCATATATTAATTAATGACGCAGATCATCTATTTTGCTAAGACTATGCAGACTAAGAAATACGTCGCATACTCGCGATACTATCCTTAGCAAAACCACGTATCAGCGATACAATCAATCTAGAGTAATAACTCTGAAAATGTTATTATTCATTTACAACTGAATATCAGTCGACCTAACCCCTTTGGTTCGCCAAAGGATATGGTTGCAAATCCGTCCAAAGCAAAGATCTCCTAGTCAGGGGTCTACTTTGGACGGTCACATCGGGAAACTGATGTGGGCATACCTCACGGGGTATGTCGGATCTGGCTAGGAGTTTTTTGCTACCTGCCCAGTTCATTATTAGAAAAACCGTCCAAAGTTAATGAAAAATCTTTTACAAAAGTTTAAGGATTTATCTCTTGCCAAGCAGATAATACTTACTCTTATAGTGCTCACGATAATCATCGTCAATTTCAGTTTATTTAAAGATCTCCTCTACATAGGTATCGCCATAGGTGCAGTTTATTTTCTATTTACAAAAGTATTTAGATCACCTAAAAGAAAAGCGTTAAGTTTATATTCAGAAAAAATCAAAGAATTACTGATTGATGGAAACCTGTCAGAAGACGACAAGGTAGTTTTAGAGGGAATTAAAAAAGATCATAATTTGTCTGACAAGGATGTCGAAAAATATAATCTCATAGGATTCAAAACTTTCTTTGATAAAATTACGGACGACTCAAGAATTACAGAAGCCGAGAGAAAAGAGCTTGTTAAAATTTATTCTGATCTGAATCTCTCTACAGATAATCTTGCGTATAATCAAAGTGATTTTAATAAATACCATACGCTTTATTTAATAGACGAGGGAAAGCTACCGACCATTGATGTTCCAAATCTGAATGTCAATTTAAAGGCAGGTGAAAAACTGCACTGTGTAAATAAGGCATTTATTGTTAAAAACAAATCAATAACGAAGAGTTACAACTATAGTGGCTTTTCTGCATCTATAAAGATCGCCAAGGGATTAAGGTATCGAGTTGGTAACATCAAAATTAATCCACAAAAAGTGAATGTGATGATGACTGATGATGCAGGTACTCTATATCTAACCACAGATAATCTTGGGTACATTGGTCTTAATAAACATCTTAGTATTCCTTACGATAAAATATCTTCTTTGGATATTAGAGATGGATTTTTGTATCTATTCAAGAAAGGAAAAGAAGCTCCATTTATTATTTCAATGAATGACTTTGAGCTACTGCTTGCGATTGTCTCTTTTAAGATAAACGAATAAAAATCTATCCAAATATTATTCCTGCGTTACTCGGGTTATTATCGATCACTTTCATCACTAGCAAAGAAAACGCATCGACCAGATCGTCATGCTTTTCTTTTCCAAATCCAAGTAACTGCTCAATAAGTTCTTCGCACCCTTCCTCTGGAAAGAGAACTCTACTTTCTTTGAGGAGTGGTGTGGTCAATTGCAGTCGCAATGACTTACTCATTCTGCCAACTGGCACAGCTTCGATATCGTACTTGTTGCTATCGAAGTACTGCACAAGTGCTCGCTGATACCCAACGTCCTCGACGTATACTTTGACTCTATTGTGTGTGATTTTTTCCCTTGCAATCAAATTTGCTAAATACTCAGCTTGCTCAGGAAATGGAACTCTGGCATTAAATGGTTTTGGACGGATGTATATTTTCATCTTCTTTCCGATACCAAAGACATACCCGATAACCATAGCTGTGCAATCATTCGTTTCTTTCTCGCCGATAGCCAAGTCTACGCCAATATAGATACCCCTGAATCCATCAGTTTGAAATTTGTCATACAACTTTATCCATTCTGGTTTTACGATCTGCTCATCGCTTGAAATGATCTTGAGTAGGTACTCTCGATGCCACGCAATATCGTTCAGAGCCTTTTCTCGCTCTTCCTCAATAGATTCAGTGGTTGGGTATTTACCAGCCCAAAGTGCGTTGCCTTTGTTGTCTATAATTGGATACTCGCGATAGATACCATTCATTAATTTCACTTCACCTTTTTCAATCTTCTTCTCCAGTCGTTTCAATACACAGTCTTCGTGGAGCAGGTTGCCGATAGCGATGATCCGAGTCTTTCGGGTACCTGCAGGGATAATATCGCCAGTGAGCCAGTCAAATGTTTTGTTTCGACCCTCCTTTGTTTTGACTGAGTTCATATCTTCAATGTCATCGAGAATAATAAGATCAGGACGATGCTCATTATGTCGCATACCACGAATACTCTGCTCAATGGAGCAGATCATAATCTTCACATTCATTCGTTTAATAATCAGAGCAGTGGCATTCCCAAGATTATTCTTCTCTTCTTCGAATGGTCCAAGGTCTTTCTTTAAGAGTTCATTATTGAGAAGTTGATATTTAATATTGTTCAGATGTTGTCTTGCTTTTGCTTCAGTCTGTGAACATACGATGATGAACTTTTTTTGTTGTACTCCTAAGATAGACCACAGAACATATGCGGTTGTTACGATAGTTGATTTTGCTGAACCTCGAAATGCAGCGATGACAGCAAGCTTGTTTTTCTCATTTTGAAGAATACGAAATATCTCATTGTGAAAGGGTGGTGTTTCGTACTTGATGTATTCGTGCAGATATATAGGAAAGAAAAACTCCAAACTTTTTCTAACGACTTCTTGCCGAAACCGCTGATCTTTCAGGACTCGCTCGAAGATCTGCTTACTTTCATTTCTCATGGTGTTTGAGAGAAGATAATTTCAGTGCTTGCCGTACGAGATTCTTCTGTTCTTTGGTGAGCGGATCTTCTTTTGTTGATATTGATCCCGATACTTCGACCTTGGTTTTGTAGTTGTCATTCCTGTGCCGTAGCCAAAAGCTAAGTGCAGGGAAACTCTTTTCTTTGATTAGCGTGAGGAGCTGGCTTTCACTCATATCACTCACGAATGCCACGCCGTCAGCAAGCGCCTGATCCATTTTCTTTGAGAACGACTTATCTTCTTTCTTCCAACGATACACGCTGTTTCTGGAAACCCCTGATTTTTCACAAGCGACCTGAACGATCGGGATAGTTTTGAGTTCTTCAAAAAATTTATCCTGTATCTTATTTTTCTTCATATATCTGTACAGGATTAAGTCCAGTCATCTTCTTGTATCTATTCAGGATTACTTGGCAGAAAATAGGCTCGTAGTCACACATGTAGGCGACTCTGCCTAACTGCTCACAGGCGGACATGATACTTCCAGAACCAGCGGTTAGATCAAGCACCACATCACCGATCTTGGTACAGCGTTTGAGTATCTTGGTGTGCACCTGAGGATCCTTTTGTGTGGGGTGATTATATTGGTTGCTCGGCAATCTCTTTTGGAGAATGATGTTACTCAACTCGTCGAGCAGATCATTTCCCGTTGTCGTATCGGGATTTATTATTTCATTGGCATTGTGGACATTTGGAGAAAGGTACGGAGAGCCAACTGTGCCATAGATAATGTATTCCGTTGCTTTGTTAAAAGCAGTTCTAGGTGTCGGACTCGCATTGTTCTTAACCCATATGAGAAGTCTCTTGGAAGCGACACCCAATTCTTTGTATAAGGTTTGAAAAATCCAGACGAACCTCTCATCTGCCCAATAGGCAACATGACAGTCCTTCTTACTGACGGACAACGCATTCGTGATCATCTTCCTGATGAAGTCCTTGTATCCCTCATCGCTCATGTTGTCGTTCGTTCCACCGCCGTAGTTCTTGTTGCTCTTCTTTCCACCAACTCCTTTGTCGTATGACAGCCCTATATTAAAAGGTGGATCTTGATTGATGAGGTCTACCTTTGCTCCGTTCATCAACCTGATGACGGTATTTGGATCCGTAGCGTCACTGCAAATTAATCTGTGGCGACCGAGCTGATACATGTTCCCGTGTTTAATATCAGTCTTCTGAGCAATCTTGATTTCTTTCTCAAGATCAAAAGGTTCATTCGCAACCTTCGCATCCTTGTCCCAGAACTCCACGAGCTTCATCTGATCGAACCCGACATCAGTCAGTAGCTCCAAGTTAAATGACTTCAAGGCTTCCATGTTCCACTCGCCGTCGTTCAAATTACTTTCGAGTGCAATCTTTTTTCGCTCCTCGTTCGTTAGTTTTCTATTCGGTCTGAGAATATTGACCCTTTTAATACCGAGTGCATTAAGTGCCCGCCATCTCATGTTTCCTGAGAGGATGGTGTTATCAATATCAACAACTATCGAACTGTGAAAACCACGCAGTCTGATTCTGTCTTTCAATCTTTCAAACCCTGCATTCGTTATGTCCCTGGGATTGTCTTTCCAAGGCTTTAACTTTTTAACGTCCTCAATTCCTGAAATCCATTCCAATGTTTCTTTTTTCATAATGTGTGTGAATTAGTGATAATGATGTAATCAGGGGTGTCATCTCTAGAAAATGACAGCACTGTGTTACATAGTCACGATACTAAGAAAGTGCGTTTGGATTTTTGGGGAAAGTAATGTGCAAGCTCCTGCGTGTACGCACGCTGAATGCGTCAGCATAAAAATATCCTTGTAATAAAGGATATAAACGTTCTTTGAGTTATTTGCAGTCGTGAAGATTCTGACGCTTTAAAAGTGGAAGAGTCAAAAGAATCCTTGACAGTGTTCTCCCCCTCAGTAGGGAGTCTTGCTTTTTTGTATACGATATTTTATACTGTTTATACCATGACAAATAACCTTAGTGACAAAGACAAAAAAGCTTTTGCCCTTATCCGCAACAAGATTATCCATTATGGTGAAAGCCCATCGCTTCGTGAAATAAACGAGGTAACGGGAGGAAAATCTCCACGCTCCGCTAGTCTTGTGATTGATCGTTTGATCGAAGCAGGATTGGTAAAGAAGATCGGGAGACAGCTCGTGATCATTGGTACACAGTCGGTAGCTTCAGTAAGCACTGTGAATGTTCCTCTGATCGGAGCTGTTACCTGCGGTACTCCAGCGCTTGCAGAAGAGAATATACAAACCTATATCCCAGTCTCTACAGGTCTGGCAAAGAAAGGTTCAAAGTATTTTATTCTGCGTGCGGTTGGCGACTCAATGAATGAGGCAGGTATCGACAGTGGCGATCTCTTACTGATTCGTCAGCAAGATACTGCACAGGACGGAGACAAAGTAGTTGCACTCATCAATGACGAGGCTACTGTGAAGGTTTTTGAAAAGGCAGACGGCGTAGTTGTTCTCAGACCAAAGTCGAGCAACAAAACCTACAAGCCGATCGTATTAACAGATAACTGCATGATCCAAGGAGTAGTAGTTGCGGTACTTCCCGGAGATCTCTATTAAAATTATGAAAAGAATATTTATCGCATTCGCTATTGAAGACAAGACATCTCGAGATTTTCTTGTAGGGCAAGCAAAAAACGACAACTCACCATTTGAGTTTGTTGATATGTCTGTAAAGACACCATGGGAGACAGACTGGGAATCGAAGTGTCGAACAAAAATCAAAGGCTGTGACGGCGTTATTGCACTCATAAGTAAAAATACGCCATCAGCAACAGGTCAGCTATTTGAAATTAAAACCGCAGAGGAAGAAAAGATCCCGACAATGTTGATGTACTCAACCAGTGATCGTCCTACACTTTCATATCCTCTGAACACACGACTTATTAATGTTTGGAGTTGGACAAACATAAAATCATTCTTGAGCAAACTTTAACAACATGAGAAAGGCACTTGTTATCGGTATAAATAACTATCCAACAGCACCTCTTAAGGGGTGTGTTAATGATGCCACAGCCTTTGCTACCACAATTGAGAAGAATGGTGACGGCGCTCCTAATTTTGCCGTGAAATTGGAGACTGATGTTACAACAAAGTCACAGCTAAAAACCATGGTCAGAGAATTGTTTGAGGGTGATAGTGACATTGCCTTGTTTTACTTTTCAGGTCACGGATTCTTCAATGATCTTGGTGGTTATATAGTGACACCAGATTACCAGCAGAATGATGAGGGTGTTTCAATGGACGAAATACTTACTTTGGCAAATAAATCCAAAGCGAAAGATAAGGTGATAATTTTGGATTGTTGTCATTCTGGAGCATTTGGATCTCCTGCGATAATTGGAAATGGTTCTGCTCAAATAATCGAAGGTGTAGTAATTCTGACTGCGAGCAGGTCTGCGGAAAGTGCTATTGAGGTTAATGGTCATGGCATCTTCACTAATTTACTTATTGACGCACTACAAGGGGGTGCGGCGGATTTGCGTGGTCACATAACACCAGGCAGTGTCTACGCCTATATTGATCAAGCTCTTGGTCCATGGGATCAGCGACCAGTTTTTAAAACAAATGTCACAAGATTCACTTCTTTGCGAACCATTAGTCCGCAGGTACCAGTAGAAGTCTTAAGAAAGATGACGGAGTATTTTTCGGTACCAGAGCAAGAGTATCAACTCGATCCAACCTATGAATTTGATAATAAGGATATCGCTGTTCCTGAAAAAGTCGCGATACTAAAAAATCTGCAGAAGTTGGTGAGCATAGGTTTGGTGATGCCTGTGGGAGAGGAGCATATGTATTATGTTGCTCAAAATTCAAAGACATGTAAGTTAACGGCGCTCGGTTACCATTATTGGAGGTTAGTTAAGGAGGGAAAGATATAATATATGAGACACTACAACATATTCATAAGTCACTCTTGGGCGTACGGTGATGCATACGATAAGCTCATTAAAATGCTCAACGCAGACCCACGATTTAATTTTAAGGACTATTCTGTACCGAAGAATGATCCCATTCACAACGCTCCAAGCTCTATTGCTTTATCACGAGCTATACAAGATCAGATGCGTTTTTGTGATGTGATCATAATTCTTGCGGGAGTATACTCAAGTTACAGCGATTGGATTAATAAAGAGATTGCACTTGCAAAAGGGTTCACAAATCCGAAACCGATTCTTGCTATCGAACCTTGGGCGAGTGAAAAAACATCATTGGTCGTAAAGAAAAATGCGGACAAAATAGTCAAATGGAACACAAGTTCTATCGTGGCTGGTATCCGTGAGCTGTCATAATTTATGCAAAAAGAAGATATTGAAAAAATATTATTTATCTCTGCATCGGAAAAATACGGTGATAAGTATATTGAGCACCTTTTGGATCAGTACAAGATTTATATCAACGCTACTGAGAAGATAAGTGATCGCAGACAAAAGACTAACGAGTTCTTTCTTGGTTTGAATACCGCACTTGTTGCTCTTTTGGGATTTATTGCAACAAAGACAAGTCAGTCCGAAATAAGTCTTATGCTTGGTGTATCTTCGATTGCAGGTATAACCATCTGTTACTTGTGGTACAGAATCATCGCATCATACAAGGGGCTGAACAGTGCGAAATTCAAAGTAGTCCACGCGATTGAAATGCGACTACCACTTGCTCTGTACGATACGGAATGGGAAATGTTGGGTCGTGGAGAAGATAAGAAAGTTTACTGGCCGTTCAGTCACATCGAATTATATGTTCCAAAAATATTCATCGTTATTTATCTCGCATTGATCCTGTCGGTTATCCCGTGGTCAGCTTTGTCTGGTTTCTTTGATATACCTACAGTTCAATTGACTGGTATTGATGGGTACTTAAATATCGCTGGACTCACATTGAGCTTTCTAGGAAGTATCGCTTTTGCAAAAGGTTTGTTTATTTCTCAAAAAGAAGCACTACGATTGGGTGTTTCTCGTTGGGGTGGTACTGATGAAGAGAATCTAAAACTACCGCAAGTTCAAGATCGTCTGACTCAAAGAAAATGGGGTGTTATTGGAGGCGTACTACTTCTTAGTGGATTCATACTTCAACTTATCGTACTCATTTAACATGTCGATCTCTATAGAGGAGTATAGGAAAATAATGTCTGACGAAACAAGTACCGAAGAACAGATATTGAAAAGATTGAATTACCTCGAAGTCCTTTGTAGGAATGTGATCAAACAGGAGCTAGAGAAATTTGAAAAGACTAACGGAAAGTAATTAATAGTAAAACAATGTTTAACCTCTTCAAGAAAAAGACAGTGTTCGGAGCCATGAAGTCGATTCTTCAGGATCATCTGGAGCAGATTCAGGAAAAGCGGAAATCCATACCCGAGGACGTTTTTGATGTGACCAAATTTTCTATAGAAGAGTTCATTGGGATATTTGAATCAATGGACACGTTGATCATGAGAAATGATTTTGAGGGGTGTATAAAGCTATCTAGATCAATCTTAGAAAACTCAATCAATCTCCAATACATCTACAAGGAGGACACTGAAAAGAGAGCGACAAACTTTAAGCTGACACAAGTCAAAGGCATGGCGAAAAAGTTCGAAGCACTAGATGAATACACACCTGAGGCAAAGGAAATGTATGAATTTTTTAAGGAGCAACTGAAAGGCTACAAGGAGACTAAGATTCGTGAGAAGTTTACAGCCGTAAATTCTGAGTCCCAATACCTAACGTCATATCAAAGGTTGTCAGAGTTTATTCACCCAACGTACAGACCATCAAAGATTGATTTTAAAGAGAAGAGACCTTTTGTTGAGAACTTGAAGAGAATAGTCAGAGCAGACACTTGTGTCATTACACTAATGAGCTTGAAAGAAGTCTGCACTAAATACGATCTGGATGGTGGCATTATGCTGATTGATGAACCTGGGTATATTGGGCAAGTGTTTTTTGCTACAAACCCAAAGAAAGCGGAGGAGGATATGAAGAATCATCCACTAGGTTGAAAGTGACACATGACTGTAATTTTATAAGCCTAATCCGTGTCACTTTTGTCACTTTTTATGAATCAAGAAGATAAGAAAAATCCTAATAACTGGACTGAGGAAGAACGAGATAGAGTCGTTGGTCTGTTTGATCTGCTGATCAAAATGGATAAGAAGCAGAACCCTGATCTGTATAAGCTTCCAAAAGGAGTGGTGTTAGACGGACATGGAAACGAGGTAACTTTATAGGTGCTCAAAGATCGTCGAAATCATGGTCTAAAAGTATTGAAAATGTCCTTGCAGGGCTTGACCGAGCACCGTTCTGGCTCAAAGACGCCAGCTTTGTATATAAAATTAGCAATAAGAAAAGGAATCTGGAGGATGTTATCTTAATTCACAATAAACATGCAAACATTCAAATTTACAGGACGAATATTCCCTAATGATGAAAAAATTTTAATTGTAAAAGAAATACCAAAAATAATTTATACAATTCAACCAATTAATCAAACAATTAGTTATTTGATAAGCATAGAAAATTCTATTGTAACAGTTCGCTGTGAAATCGATCTATATAAAGAAGAAAATTTAGGCTATTATTTGGATTATGCTTCAGATTTTGTACGTACAATTGTTCAGCTATATAGTTTTTCTCTTGGTATTTATTTTGATGTTTTTTTAAATAGAGTAATCACTCCAAATAACATAGAATGTAATTTTTCAAAAAATGGGTATTTAAAAGATAGTTGTAAATCTTTCTCTATTGAAAATACAAGCGGTTTTCACTTAGCACTTAACTTGGTAAGGAAAGAACCTCAGCTTTTTTTATCAATATCTTAAATAGTCCCTAATTTAAGAGACGGCACTACTGATATATCGGGATGTCATCGGGCTATTGAAAGGCTAAGAAATTCATTATATCCATATGAAAAAGAAGAAAAAGCGTGGATAAAATTTAAAGAAACATTAAGGATAACTGACGATTTCATTCAAATAATTTATTCAGACGAAATGAAAAAAATTAGACATGGACATATAGGTATTCTATTAAGTGGCGAAGAGAGGAGAGGAATACTTAAAAGAAGCTGGATGATTATTGATAGATTTATTTCATTTAGAATAAATAATTCTTTGCCTTTACCTGAAGAAGATTTTCCTAAACTTTAAATTCAATAAAAAAATCACACGCGGGTTACGTATGTGATTCATTTGCTTAAGATCTTCTTGGTAAGCACGAAACTTATCGCGCTTAAAAAAATAGTGAGGAAAACTTGGGCAAGTAAATACTTCAAATGAAGACCTTCAACAAGTAAATACATAAGAATAGTATTCACAACGAAGAAAATAATCATCATTATAAAGTATCTTATAATCTGTGCCTTTGTTTTCATTCCCTTCTCACTATTCTTGAAAACCCAGTTTTTTTGGATGTAGAAATTTATTCCTACATAACCCAAAAAGCCTATGACCGATGACAATAGATACCAGACCCTCATGTGTTCCGTAAGGAAGTACAGAATTGCATAGTAAATAAGTACAGCAGTGTGTCCACCAATAAGGAAGCGTCCGATTTGTAATAATTTTTGTTTCAATAAAAACCTCCTTTGTTTATAGTTAAACTACATTATAAAACCCTTAAAGTCAAACATAACTAACAAGTACAGTCCTTGCTACCCAATAGAACCTTTTCTCGACTTTTGTAGAAAAATATGTTTATATTAGCCTGAATTTGATTTTAAAAAACCAATAATAACGGCCTAGGAGGGCTGGGATAGTGAAGAATAAAAAAACGGCCATACTGGCCACCGCATGTTTACTTGTTACTTCATCGCAAACATTTGCGAATGGAGGTAATGAGGGTGGAGGGCATGGCCCTACCCAGACATTCTTTTGGATCGGTTTGATACTGCTGCTTGCCATAATTGGCAGGTTAGTCGAAAAGTTCAAACAACCAGGAGTCTTAGGAGAGCTCCTTATAGGGGTACTTCTGGGGAATCTAGGATTAGTGGGTCTATCTTTCTTCGAAGGAATAAAAGAAGATCAATATGTGTCCTTTCTAGGACAAGTGGGTCTGTTAATCCTACTGTTCCAAGTTGGACTTGAGTCTAACCTGGGAGAAATGAGGAAGGTTGGTGGTAGCGCCTTTAAAGTGGCCACTGTAGGGGTAATAGTCCCCTTCGTGTTGGGTACCTGGGTTGCAGGCCCATGGCTCTTCCCAGGGTCTAGGTTTGAAACCCATTTATTCCTTGGGGCTGCTTTAACGGCAACTTCAGTGGGGATAACATCTCGGGTCTTTAAAGACTTCGGGAAGCTCAATACAAAAGAAGCTAAAATTGTATTGGGGGCTGCGGTTATTGATGACGTCTTTGGACTCATCATACTCGCCGTTGTTTCGGCGATTGTGACATTGGGAACAGTAAGTCCTATGACAGTAGCACTTATCACGGGCAAGGCGTTATTGTTCCTAGTAGGATCAATATACCTAGGCACAAAAGCTGCGCCATACTTGGGGTCAATCTTTTCTAGAATGCACGACGGACTAGGGTCGAGGGTAACCTTATGTCTGACCTTATGCTTTATTTACTCAGCAATTGCTGGATGGATTGGCTTAGATCCGATAATAGGGGCATTCGCTGCGGGACTTGTGCTTGATCCCGTGCACTTCAGAACTTTCTTTAAAAACGAAAGAGAGAAAGCGAAGGAGGAACATGTCGATAAACTGATCGAGCCCATCGGGCACTTTATTGTCCCTGTATTCTTCGTCTACACTGGGTTACAGGTAGATTTACGGGTCTTATTTGACCCACAGGTCCTACTTGTCGCACTAGTGGTAACCCTATTTGCCTTTATCGGCAAATATGTTTCCTCATTGGGGACTAAAGGGCTCGATAAGAATATTATCGGGTTCGGAATGGTTCCCCGCGGAGAAGTGGGTCTTATCTTCGCCACAGCAGGTAGAGAATTGGGGGTGCTGAACGATAACCTATTTTCGGTTATCGTCATAATGGTCATTATGACGACACTTCTGACTCCACCTATTCTTGCCTATTTTTTGGGTAGGAAGAAAAGGATTTAATTTTATATGGCACCTTGAGAGCAATCTTGAGGTGCCTTTTTTAATTCAACTAGCGAATGAGTAGCAAGTACCATCCTTACTACTCTCGTCCAGAATAAAGCCTTTCGAGAACGAACTTACGAAAAAAGGAATCAGTTTCTCCAAGGGGTGCATCAGGTTCCCTTACGACAAATCTCTCCCACTTCCCCTCATAACCAAGATAATTAAATCGAGGTTAAAGGAAGAACGTTCCAAATAATTAGTTTTAATATAATCTAAGAAAAATAATAAAAAAATAGGCAGACATCATAAAGATGCCTGCTATTTATACTAATTTTTTGACCTTAGGATATTTCCAAAGTCCAAACACCATATATGGTTTAAACCACTATTATGGGTATGATTGTTCGCCCACGACCTGGCTTTGGCTGTGGCTCTGACTTTTGCGGTGGAGGTGGTGGCACCTTCACCGGCTCGGTCGCGAACGATTTTTCGCTCAAAGATAAGAACGACAAAAGTACTACTGCTGCTACAAATTTTTTGATTTGCTTCATTGATTTGATTTTTTTAATTCGTCTTACACTAACAAATAAATACCAACTTGTCAAGATATGGCTCGGGTAATGACTATCTATGACTAGCTAGTCTTTATTTTTTTGCTATAATAAAAAACATGAAATCCCTCAAATTTATGCCAAGCCTAGCGCAAATGATACTCCAAGGAGAGAAGACGATAACCTGGAGGCTGTTCGACGATAAGGATTTGAAAGTGGGAGACGAATTAACTTTTATAAATAAAGCAACACTAGAGCCATTCGGCACCGCAGTTATCACTTCCCTACACACGAAGACACTCGGCACACTAACAGATGAGGACTGGGTAGGTCATGAGAAGTTCCCTTCTAACGAAGCGATGTATGCGAATTATAGGAACTTTTACGGCGACAAAGTAAACGAAGATACCGAAGTAAAAATTATAGCATTCGAATTCGAACCACTAAAATAAAAAACACGTTTCCCATCATAAGACGGTAGCGTGTTTTTTTGTTTTTCCGACGGTACTTACTTAAAGAGTAACAGTAGAATAAAAAAATGTAAAGTAATTTATAATTTCAAAATGGCTAAGGCAGTCCTCGCTAATCTAAGTTTACAAATCGTTTCGTATACCCTCTTCGTCTCTCACCTTTTTATACATCCTAAATGCAAACTTCTTGATATATTTGAGGAGTGCAATAACCACAATTAATCCCACGAAAATGAAGAGGATATTATGAAAGCTTCCAAGCCCGCCGATGACGCGCTCTACTCGCGATTGGAAGAATGCACCAAGCCCTACGAAAAGTGGCACATACACTATGAGTGCAATCAAATCCCATTTTAAAAATGTCTTCAGCGGCACATGGAGCGTCCCTGCAAAGAACGGCCCAAGAAATCGGAACTGCATGAGAAAGCGTGAGGATATGATAACTGTACGTAAATGCCTGTGTAGGAATGGAGAATCAAGCGGAAGAATATCAGCAAAAAGTCTATTGTATATGGAGCGGGTAAATTTGTTCCCCTTTCGTGCCAAGTAGTACAGTAGTGCATCGTTGAAAAGTAATCCGAGGATAATAAATAGTACTGTAGGCAAGTATGCCAGACTTCCACTCCCTACCAGGTAGCCAAGCCCTATGAACACAATTTCCTCCGGAACAGGAATTACCATGTTCGACAAGAATCCAGCGACAAGGACCCCTACATATATAAATGCGGGAGGAAAAGCAGAAAGAAATTGTGCCGATACCTGAAAGTCCATGAATGGGTAAATTGTACTACATTTTCGCTTTTTGGACAGCATTGATAGATACTGAAAAGAATCTGTATTATGAAAAAATTGACATTGAACTATATATGTTATAAGGTATTCCTAATTGTATTGTTATTCTAAAACATAAAATCAAAAAATATGGAAGATTTAACTATCTTTCTCGTCGACCGGGAGTTGACAGAAAAGGAAAAACGCGTAACGGACATATTTAGTGTATACAGAAAAAAATATCAGTTAACGATATTCCAACCTGAAGCTCATGACCCTAGATCTAGAATTCAAATACAATTTGAATCCTTTCATCTCATAGAGAAACTTGAAAAACTTTTTAGGATTCTTATTGATTACGATGAATGTGACCCCGACGATTTTCGTTTTGACTTAACGGAAATAACCCTTGAAGAGCTTTATGCTATTTTAAGAAAAGTTTTTCATCCTAGAATATCGAAGCTAACGGACATCGAAAAACAAAATAACGCATAGCGTCGCAACCAAGAAAACATGGAAGCACCAGTACACAAAGTATTTGGTGCTTTTTTTATTACTCAAATAAGACGAAAAAATTCCTCTTGGAACCATATGATTTATATTGAGGGTTTATACAAATACAATATTTTTGTATATAATTAACCTTATGGCAAATACATCCACTGTGACATTTTTGAATCAACCGAAACTCTCAGGGCACATTACAGACAAAGAGCTCAATGAAGTAAGAGTTATACTCGCCCCAAAGATAGAGGGCTTTATCGAGAGTAACCCATTATTCCAAAACAAAAATGTATCAGTATCGTTCCCTACCGGAGGAGTGTCTTCGCTCGTCGCATTACTTAGTACAGATTCAGATAAATATATCTTGAAAATGAAGCTCCGTCCGAGTGATACAAACATGGAAGCAAGCTTTCTAAAGAAGTGGGCAAGTATCATAAAAGTTCCTCATATATATGAATACGGTAAGATAGATGGATATAACTATACACTGATGGAATACATCGAGGCGGATACTCTCGCACAAGCATACACAGAGGAAGAACTTATAGAGAAGAATATATTCTTCTCTATGGGGCAAACACTGCGGAAAATGCACAATCTCGAGGCACAAGGCTTCGGACTATGGACAGAGGATGAAGTAGCAAAATATGCGACATTTAGTGACTGGCTTACTCATGATAAATATGTGAACAATCAAAAGGCATATGTAAAAGAGCACAATCTGCTACCTATAGAAGTCTATGGCTCAATCGATGAGATTATAAATACCATGGTTAACTATGTAGATAAAGATAATAGAAGTACTTACTGTCACTTCGACTTCTCTCCGTATAATATATTCAACACTGGTCCTATTACAGTATTTGATCCAGTATGCGTAGTTAATCATCCATATATAGACTTGAGCAAAAGCATAATCCAGACTCTTGATCAGTATGCAGATCCAAGAGTATCCGAGCAGATAATCGAGGGCTACTTCAGTGCTGATCGTGGTATCTATGACAGAGCGGTCTTAAAGAACTTCCTAATATTTATCGCATATACGAAATTCCCTATTTTCCACAAGAAGAACAAAATGCAATCAATAGAAAATGTGAAAAATTATCTTATGGGGTTTTGATTAATAGATACTCTGATCTCAAAAAGAGAATTATTTTGCATTGTTATTTATTCTATGTATAATCAACTTAACATAAGCATATGCAAGAAAAGATAAAAAATGAAGTAGTTAAATACAGGTCTGATATGGGTGTAACACAAGAAGATCTAGCTTCCAAAGTGAATGTTAGTAGACAGACTATTATCGCATTGGAAAAAGGGAATTACACCCCGTCGATATTACTAGCTCTAAAAATCGCTGGTGTCTTCAAGGTGCCAGTCGAAAAAATATTTAAAATATCATATGAAAAATAATATAAAAGAAACAATTGTTACTGCCGCTCTCATAGCAATCGCTATCCTACTACTTAATCCTTTTCATTTCTGGATGCCAGATATGATGGTCATATGCATGCTTGCCACAGCATTAGCACTATTTGGAATATTTGCGAGTTATATTATTCAAGAGAAATCAACTGATGAAAGAGAGCACCAACACAAATCCCTAGCAGGGAGAAATGCGTTCCTCGCTGGTTCTGGAATACTTATGATAGGTATTATAGTACAAGGCTACACTCATACAGTAGATCCATGGTTGGTCGTTGCTCTTATCGGAATGGTAGTTGTTAAATTCATTACACGCTACTGGAGTGAAAAGAATTTATAATATTCTATAAGTTATCCACATAGTAAATGTAAAGTAAACTTTACATTTATTTTTCTTTTATTTATACTAAATACATATAAATAATTTAAGAATATATTGTATGAATAAAAACACAAGTGTTATCATCGGGATTATCATATTGTTAGTAATTGTCGGAGGTGTATATGCATCAATGAATGATAAGGAGAATAATGCGCTCACAAAAGAGGCTATGGAGCAGAAAAGTATGGAAGACAAAGCAGTAATGCAAAAAGATGAAGTGGTAATGGAGAAAGATGATGTGACTTCAAACGAGAGCATGATGAAAAAGAATGAGACAAGCACGATAGAGAACCAAGACACAGTGATGAACGTCGGTAAATATGAGGCGTATAGTGCCGAGAAGATAGCTCGTGCAGAAGATGGCGATGTCGTACTCTTCTTCCACGCTTCATGGTGTCCTTCATGTCGTGGACTGAATACAAATATAGAAAGTAATACGAAGTCGATTCCAGCAGACGTAACTATTCTGAAAACTGACTATGATAAAGAAACAGAGCTAAAGAAGAAATATGGTGTGACCTACCAACACACACTCGTGCAAGTTGATAAGAATGGCAATTTAATAAAGAAATGGAGTGGAAGCGGAAGTCTCGATAGCCTCCTTTCCCAAATACAGTAGTATGATTTTCTTTCTTATAGCTGTACTAGCAGGAATATTCACAGTAGTAGCTCCGTGCATATTGCCACTCCTTCCGATTGTTATTGGCGCTTCGGAGGCAGGTGAACAGCGTATATCAAAGCGAGCAATTACCGTTATCGGATCACTTTCTTTATCGGTGATTCTGTTCACTCTTCTCCTGAAGGCGACGACACTGTTCATAAACATTCCTCAAGTATTCTGGACTAGCTTTTCAGGGGTAATTATCATCTTGGTTGGTTTGGCAATAGTATTTCCATCACTTTGGGCAAATATACCTTTCGTAGAGAAGCTTAGTATAGCGAGCAATAAAGTAGTCGGGGCTGGATATCAAAAGAAAAGTTACAAGGGTGATATGCTGATAGGTCTTGCACTTGGGCCAGTATTTACGACATGCTCTCCGACATATCTATTCATCATTGCGACCACACTACCGGCAAGCTTTATTGTTGGAATTATATATCTTCTCGGATTTACATTTGGGCTTGCACTTGCACTACTGCTTATTGCATACTTCGGACAAAAAATTATAAATAAAATAAATACTCATATGCAATCAACCGGAAAGATAAAACGAGTATTCGGAATAATTATTGTTATCGTCGGTGTTCTTATACTCACTGGCTACGACAAAAAGATTCAGACCTTAATCCTCGATTCAGGATACGGAGCAACTATACAACTAGAAGATAAGTTGATAGAAAAGTTTGCACCAAAAGAAATACGTGAAGACGAATCTTTAGTAAAAGAAAGTGTAGTGAATACTGAAGGCTACGAAACAATCACTTTGGCTGGTGGATGCTTCTGGTGTACTGAAGCGTATTTTCAAGAAAATGGAGGTGTCATAGATGCAGTCTCCGGGTATACAGGCGGAAAGGAACAAGATGCGACATATCTCAAAGTTTCAAAAGGTACTACCATGCACCGAGAGGCTGTGCAGATAACATATGACCCTACCATTATTTCCACTGAAGAAATACTAGACATCTACTGGTCACATATCGATCCTACAAACGCTGAAGGTCAATTTGCAGATAAAGGATTCCAATACACTACTGCAATCCTCTATCATAATAATACACAGAAAGAAGTAGCGTTAGATTCTAAAGTACGACTTCAAAAAAGTAAACTTTTCGCAAAGCCTGTAGCGACAGAGATTTTACCATTTACTCATTTCTTCAAAGCTGAAGAATATCATCAGGACTATTACAAAAAAGCTTCCGATCATTACGAGAGATACAAAAAAGGATCAGGTAGAGCCGACTTTGTCGAAGAAACATGGGCAAAAGATGCAGCGATCAAATTCCTAAAAGATGAACAAACTGCTTCTCTAAAAAAAGAAGTAAAAAATGATTATGACTATACAGAAGAAGAGATAGCGTTGCTGCTCAAGAATCTCGATCCGCTTGCGTATCACGTCGTCGCAGAAAATGGTACTGAATCTCCGTTTAATAACAAATATTGGGACAATAAAGCAGAAGGAATTTATGTAGATATCATTACCAAAAAGCCCCTCTTTTCTAGTACGCATAAGTACGACTCTGGTACTGGTTGGCCGAGCTTCTGGAGAACAATTGATGATGACTCGGTGACACTCCATGAGGATAATTCTTTGTCCACAACCCGTACTGAAGTACGTAGCGACGCTGGACACGTAGGACATGTATTTAATGACGGCCCAGTTACAGAAGGCGGTCGCAGATTCTGTACTAATTCAGCATCACTTCTCTTTATTCCAAAAGAAGAGATGAGAGCGCAAGGATATGAAAAGTATCTATATTTATTTAAATAATAAGAAAATAAAAAATTATCTATTTAATAATTTCCTCTTGCTTCTTTGATTTTCGCTTATTCTTTCTACGGTTCACTATAAGCGCGATAATTCCAGTAATTATAAGTATGCCGATAATGATACCCACAGCTGAAGGGCCAAAGAATTTAGCAAGTAATACTCCCCCATATACTCCAAAAAATGCCCAAATGAATGACCCAATGAAGCTCAGGAATAAATATTTCCTTACATGGATATTGCGAGCTCCTGCAAATATTGATGGAGTAGAACGAACCACAGGGATGAGCTTGCCGAAGATTACAATAATAGCTAGGTGCCTGTCGAAGACGTCCCACTTGGTCTGATGCTTCTCTTGGAAAACAAGTTTATGGAGCCACTTCGAATCCTTAAAGCGCCGGCCTATCAAGTAACCAGTTATGTCGCCCAGGAATCCTCCGATACCTATCATAGCTATAGAGAGAGGTATAGATATAAAGCCATCTTTTGCAAGTGTGCCTACAAGAAGCGCAATAGTTCCGCCAGGAAGTATCGAGCCTATGATAGGTAGTCCTTCTACGAAGGATGATAAGAATATAAGCACAATGCGAGCTGTGGGAGATACGAGGAAAAATAATTGCTCTAGGTATATACTTAATTGTTCCATAGAAATATTATAACAGAAAAGTAATTATGCCTTGCACAAAAAAGCTTTACAGAATAAAATTTTTTATGTGCTATACTTAACATATGGAAAATACAAAAAACAATTACAACTTTATAGGTGGGGCGATATTAGTACTCGCAATTTTGCTCTCAGGAGCATTCTATATATCAGCGCATGACTTCTCTGATCAGGGTGCGTATGTAGAAGTGAAGGGATTATCAGAGAGGATAGTAAAGGCAGATACTGCCATCTGGTCTATGAGCTTTGATGTGAAGACCAATGATGTAGATTCACTCTACGGAGGTATAGAGAAGAATATAGTCACAATCAAAACTTTCCTCAAAGAGAAAGGTTTCGAAGACAGTGAGATAAATGTAGCTCCAGTGAACATCTACCAAGATACATACAGAGATGCAGCATTCAGATACAATTCGAACAACCAAGTCTCTGTCTATACAAAAAAAGTAGATCTAGCAAAATCAGTATCAAATGAAACTTTGCTATTAGTGAAGAAAGGTGTTGTACTCAGTCAGAACAGTATATCCTTCGAGTTCTCTGACTTAAACAGTATCAAGCCTGAAATGCTAGCCGAGGCCATCAAGAACGCACGTGCTACAGCTGACCAATTCGCAGAGAATTCATCTTCATCTGTTGGTAGTGTCACTCGGGGTAATCAGGGAGTATTCGACATCACAGACAAAGATCCAGGCTCTCCTGAATACAAGAAGATTCGTCTTGTTTCTACACTTAGATTCTTGCTAAAGTAGGAAGTTTTCAGAAAATATCATTAAAAAGAGCAAGGTTAAAGCCTGCTCTTTTTAATTTTATTAGAAATTTATAAAAATGCTACAATATGAAGATGAAAGTATTACTTGCAACTAATAACGGAGGCAAAATAGAAAGATTTAGGAAATTGATAAATTATATTGATCCTAATATTGAATTATTCTCCCCCGATGAACTAGGAATCGAGACTCTAGATACAGAGGAGAATGGAACAACTTTAATGGACAATGCTATTCTGAAAGCTCAAGCTTACCTGGGTAAAGTAGACTTCCCTATTATATCGAACGACACGGGGTTCTATGTAGAAGGTGATGGCTTCACTGATGTACCCAAAAGAAAAGCCCTAGAAGGCATTGATGAACAAAATTTATCCCCTGAAGAAATATCTAAGCAGTTATTAAACTTCTGGAAAGGAGTTGCCACTAGGCATGGAGGACAAGTGGATGCTGCCTGGATAGAAGCTTTCGCATTGGTACATCCAAACGGTGAAGTCAAGAAAATCGAATCTAGGAGAGAGGTAGTCCTAACAAACCAAGAATTTGGTACACCACATATACATATGCCAGTTCGATGTCTGTATTACTCGAAGACGACAGGTAAACCAGCTATTCAGCACACACAAGAAGATGAAATAACAGAAATGGGACCTGTAATAGAAGCTCTGAAGAAAATATTAAATTAAAAAAATTATGTATAATAAAAGTATATGAAAAAATACAAAATCATGTTCTGGGTTGCGACTTCATTAATATTCATTACACAAGTAGTACTTGAATTGGTTGCCTATTTTAATGGTGCAGCAGTTAGTGGGATAGTATCCTTCGGATATCCGGCTTACTTTGCAGTCATGCTCGTAGTCGCAAAAGTCCTCGGAGGAATAGCGCTGATCATTCCTAATATTCCTAAAACTATAAAAGAGTGGGCATATGCTGGATTTACTTTTGACTTCATAGCAGCATTCATAAGCATGTGGGTAGTGACTGGATTCACTGTATACTTACTGTTCCCTGTCATCGCACTTATCGTACTCTTTGTGTCTTATTATTCTTTCCATAAACTAAATCAAACAAGATAGATGTTCTTAAACGATATCCTATTCTTCATAATCGGTATTATTAGCGCCTTTGTCGGTAGTGTATCTGGTGGAGCTGGGCTTGTTGCTATGCCTCTACTTCTAGCACTAGGGCTACCTACACAAATTGCCCTAGGCTCTTACAACTTTGGTGATATAGGATTTAAAATTGGTAACATAATTAAATTCGCTCAGATTAAAAACCTAGGGATAAAAAGGAGGGATGTAATAATCCTAACACTGATAGCTGTGCCTGCTACAGCAATTGGGGCGAGCTTGGTAGTATCTATTAATCCAGAAATTTTGAATAAATTAATAGGAGTTATACTTCTAATTATTATCCCGCTATTATTTATAAATAAAAATCTAGGCATAAAAGAGGATAGAGCTGTAGGCAGGAAGCGGGTCGTATCGCACATAGCATTCTTCTTCGCTCGTGTATGGGCTGGATTCTTCTCTCCTGGGTCAGGGATAACAGAAACTTATATTAAAATGCGAGGATATGGCTATACCATACTACAAGGAAAAGCTGTTACTCGAATTCCTCATATTCTTGCTACTATTGGAAGTGTAATTATATTTATAAAGTCAGATTTTGTAAATTTTCGTGTGGCTATAATACTATTCTTGGGTATGGTAATCGGAGGCTATATGGGCACAAGCTATGCAGTAAAGAAAGGCGATGCATTTTTGAAACCACTGCTCGGTATAGTCATACTCATAACCGCAGTAAAGATGCTATTTTTCTAAAAATTATAAATATTGTATAATCGAGAGATGAAAGAATTAAAACACAAAATACAAAGCCACCTTAGTCACCACCCTACCCTCTACGCACTTATCGTCGGAGTAGGTATTGTGCTCTTCTGGAGAGGAGTCTGGCACACTGTGGACGTTATGCATGACACAATAGGCTATTTGGCGCAAAGTCATTCGCTGAGCTTAAAAGATTCATACTGGTGGGATGGACCAGTATCATTCGTAGTGGGGGCCTTCACACTCTATATAACAGGAGCTTTCACTTCAAGCTTCATTGGTAATGAGCTTATACTTGCAGGTCTAAAAGGCGAAAGGAAGCTTACAGAGAAAACAGACGCAGAACTCAAAAGTGAAGTATCAGCTATTTCAGACATAAAAGAAGAACTGATAATAATCTCTAAAAAACTCGAAATTCTCGAAAAACAAGCTTATAAAAACCACAAAAATATATAGTTTTATGATTCGTATAAGGTTTTTGAAGGAAGGCCGAAAAAATAAATCAAATTAATGAATTTATAATAATTTTAAAATTTAATAAGAGTCATATCAATCAATGAGCTAACTCCTTTATTTTCGCCAAAGTCTTCGGTCCTACGATACCATCTGGCACTAGGCCATTGGCCAGCTGGAAGGAAATAACGGCTTTCTTAGTCAAAGGACCAAACACGCCATCAGAGGATGGAATATTATTTGCTTTCTCATATGCAGTCTGAGGTATAGTATAGCCTTTAAAGTTTAAGAATTCTTGTAACACCTTCACATCCTCCCCTTTTATTCTAGGTATTATAATTTTAAAATTTCTTGTAAATATATATTTCTGTATATTTTGTAATGGAGAATTTGATATAACTTGATTCTGGATAAAGAATGGAGATGTTTTAGAATACGAACCATATGCAGAACGAAATGAGGTAGTCGTATCAATCACGAGTAAGGGGTTATTAAAGAGATTGATAGTTGGTTCAAAATCTGTCATTGCATTATTTGCCTCATCAACAATAGACCCTGAGATACTAGCTACAGTGAGCACAGCACTTGTGTCCCCTACCTGAACAGTATAGTCACACGAACCCGTAGAAGAATTAGATATTGAAAACGTACAAGTGCGATCAATATCCCCTGTTTCTAAGGTAACAGTTACAGACGCAGATGTCACGGCTTCAGAAAACGTCACATCAATATCAATGACTTCTCCTACGCCATATGTTCCTGTAGTTTTATTTGAAGTTACAGAATCTATAGTTGGCGCTCCGGTATCAACAGCAAGTGTTGTTGGATAGTCAACAAAAATCTCAGCAGGAAGTGCGTATGCGCTAGAGTCTTTAGGAATCGTCACACCAGCACCGTCATTAAAACTCCCGAGCGATACAGTCAAAGCTCCTGTTGCTGCAGAGGTAAGCACTATTCTCAATTTATTATTAGCAATTCGTGTGACACTACTAATAGGAACACTCACTGTATCTTCCTCAACCCTAAACCCGCTTAAGCCTGTTGACGGGGTAATCGGCAAAGAATCATCTGAAAATGTAAGTGTGATCTCTGATTTTGCTTCGTTGTGTTCAGCGGCAGTAAGTATTGGACCACGCCCATCAGTCCCACCATAGTACTCTTTATTTAGAGACGCCCACCATCGCTCTGCTAAAGCCTCTATTTCTTCGTTTGTACTAAAGTGTACACCATCACTGAGAGGTCCAATGTCATAGAGAATAGGGCCTGCGACAACTCCTGGATTATCATCCCACGCGTCTGACTGTGCTAATCTGACTGCGTCAACATTGTCACGAACTGCACCACTTGTTGTCTTGTATCCTATTTGTGCTAACACCAATTTAGGCGCACCAACAATATCAGCTGCCATATGACCTGCAAGTGTATCTATTGCGGCATTATATGTTGCCCGTGATACACCGCTGTTTACATCTTGTTCTCCTTGGTGCCAGAGAACTGCTTTGACGCTATTGACGCCCGAATCTGTAATTTGTGTAATCATTCTTTCATATTCTCCACCTCCACCACCTTTTTCCCAGTCGTTTGGACTAACAAGACCTGTGCCCCCTGTGGCGGTAGTAATAAATGCGACTGGCACGGATTGATCATCCATAATATATGTTGAGAGAAGTGGCCATGGAGATCCATCGTTGGTGTCAATATCTGTAGGATCATTCCCTTCTAGCCATTGATCATTTTGATTGAAAATTGATGCCTTTAGAGTAGGGTGTGTGTATAGTTGAGCGAATGCTCCACGTCCCATCGCATTTGACTGACCAGCAACAACATACACGTCTCCGAGTCCAACGTATGTTTGTGTAGCAGTCACTGCAGTATCATTTGTAAATCTCACAGTGAGTGTTCCCTGTCCTGGGGTTTGACTTGTAAGTGTACCTGAAAAGAACCCGTTGCTCAATGAATTATCGATTACTTGATACGCACCCCCGTTCCAACTAGCTTCAATAGTAGTAGGGGTTCCGCTATAGGTACCACTGATGGGTATTGAGCCGCTACTTTCTGAACTTCTCTGAAATGTTTGATATTGTAACGGGCCTATAATAGTAATTGTATTTGAAGCATCAGGATCGAATGGGTATTGAACACCTAAAGAACCAAAATAAAGGTCTGTGCGTTCCTGTGTTGTTAAGACTCGCTTCCATAATCCTACTGAGTCGACGCGACCATTAAGTGGTCCTGTCGTCCCAGAATACGAACCTATGCGAAAAGGAGCTGTTCCATCAAAAACTCCAAGTGTCGTTGCGGTACTGTTTACAGCACCATTATTAACTTGAATATTAATCGTATTATTTACTGAGTCATGCCACCCCACAACGTAGTACCATGTGTTGATCGCAGGAGATCCGAGATCATTTGCAGCAGCTAATACCTGTGTTGCTACTGACCCTCCTGAGGTTACTAAAAAGGTAAGTCTATCGGTACCGGATGCGTAGTAGAGCATAAATTCACGGTTCGTTGTTCCGTCATATTTAGAAACAATACCTTGTGGTGAAGCTTTAGAGTCCAGGTACACCCATCCCGCAACGGTAAAATCAATGTTCCCGGTACTGAGTTCTGCATTATCATTAATAGAAAGATATTTATCAGAAGAGAATGCGGGAGCATTGCCTATAACTCCTACTGTTGATGAGATTGTACCACCAACCTGAGATACATCATTTGAATTTACCACATCATACCGAACGCCACTCGTCTCATTTAAATTCCAAAAAGATATAAGATCATCATCGAGAGTTGTCGCAAGAATAGTTCCCGTCATTGGGGTTGAGTATTCACCTGTACCAACATTATTCACAGCGGCGATTCTAAAATCATAACTATTTTCATTTGTAAGACCAGTAACCGTTGTAGATGACAAAACACTAGTGCCATCACTAAAGGTTGTCCATGAACCACTTGCTGTTAGTTTATATTGAATAATATAATCTGTGATAGCACTGTTCCCACTGTCAGGAGCAAACCATCGTAGCGCAACACTATTATCTTTGGGTTGAAATGTTATGCCTGTCGGAGCTCCAGGAGCAGTAGCAGGAAGAAATGGATGCTCAAACCCTGCTCCGCTAGCATATAATTCATTTTTTTCATTTGTTGTTAAGACTCGCTTCCATAATCCTACTGAGTCGACGCGACCACTCAGCGGTCTTGTCCCTCCAGAATACGAACCTATGAGAAACGGAGCTGTTCCATCAAAAACTCCAAGTGTCGTTGCGGTACTGTTTACAGCACCGTTATTAACTTGAATATTAATCGTATTATTTACTGAGTCATGCCACCCCACAACGTAGTACCATGTGTTGATCGCAGGAGATCCGAGATCCTCAGCAGCAACTGACACTTGAGTTGCAGATGACCCACTGGAAGTTACTAAAAAGGTAAGTCTATCAGTACCGGATGCGTAGTAGAGCATAAATTCACTGTTTGATGAACCGTCATATTTAGAAACAATACCTTGTGGTGAAGCTTTAGAGTCCAGGTATACCCATCCCGCAACGGTAAAATCAATGTCACCGGTACTGAGTTCTGCATTATCGTTAATAGAAAGATATTTACTTGAAGAGAAAGCAGGTGCGTTATTTATTACCCCTATTGCAGATGGGATAGCACCACCAACCTCAGCTAGGTGATTTGTGCTTATTACATCATTTCTAGTACCACTGCTCTCATTTAAGTTCCAGAAAGATATGAGGTTGTCCGTGAGTGCTGCATGAGTAAGGGATGGAACGAAAAGCAATAGTGTTATTATTGTTAAAAAAAGCTTACGGCCCAACAAAATGTTATATTTAGACTTCATTTTAAAATTATATCATAACTTGAATTAATATTATATTTTAGGCCACCATAAACATAAAAGAAGAAATGATAATAATCTCTAAAAAGCTAGAAATTCTCGAAAAACAAGCCGACAAAAAACATAAAAACGTGTAGTTTTTTTGCTTGACAATGCGAGCCATATCGGTTATAATAAAACCGACAAAGAACATTTCGAAAAAAAATAAAACACCCGTTTAGGGAAAAAATGAAAAAAAATTATTATTTTTTAATTTTAGGATTGGTAATCCTAGAATTAGCTATTGCTATCTTGTTCCACGAACAAGAAAAGAATAATGCACATTCCAACTCTTCTGCTATTAGATGGTTGCTGGATATAGCAGTTATCTTTATCTCTGGTAGAGGAATTCTTTTCGAGAAAGAAAGAATCACTAATTTTGCTATTATGATTTTAGCTTTTACAGGGATGGTTTTCGTAGGTCACACAGAAAAATTTGTGGCTGAAACAATAATGAACGGCACTATCGCTGTTCTATGTATAATTACCATAGTTCTGGCTAAAATACGTACAATTCGTGATCTTAGAAAAGCTTAAAATCCAAAGCTAACCCTTATTCCCCGCCCTACGATGCAAATCGAATGGGCTTTTTTTATGCAAAATTGCTGAGAATAATAATTTAAGGTACAATCATACGATATGGAACCAAATAAACAAGTATATAGACCGAAGAAATTAACAATCGATGATATAAAATCTGGCTGTGTGACTCTCTATGGAGCAGGCAAAGAAGAGACAAAGCTCTGCATGATTCAAGAAGAATTCCGCCAAGGAATAGACATGATAAGTGAGTTCACCCCCTCTGTCACGTTCTATGGCTCAGCAAGACTTCATGAAGATCACCCTGCTTACAAGCAAGCTCGGTCACTTGCTTACCGCATATCGAAGGAACTAGGCTACATAGTACTCTCTGGTGGAGGAGGAGGCATCATGGAAGCTGCAAACAGAGGGGCCTATGAAGCAGGAGGCAAATCTGTAGGACTGACTATCACCCTACCCCACGAGCAACATACGAACCCGTACGTAACCGATGAGATACCTTTCTACTTCTTCTTTGCACGCCAAGTATCCATGTCATACACAACAGAAGTTTGCGTATTCTGCCCTGGTGGATTCGGTACTCTTGATGAATTATTCGAAATGCTAACACTTCAACAGACAGAGAAAATTGGCAGAATACCTATCATCCTCCTTGGTGTAGAATTCTGGACTCCGATTCAGAACATAATCAAAGAAGTCCTCGTAGAGAAGTATGGAGTCGTCAGTGCGAATGATATGAACCTATACACAATCACAGATAATGAAGATGAAATACTAAATATCATAGCAGATAGCCGAATGCGCGACGGTCAAGACGCATTACAATAATATACAAATTAAAAGAGGCTCATGCGAGCCTCTTTTAATTTGTATCACTTCTATTTCTTTTTATTAATTACACAAGCTTTCACAAAGGCAGAGAAAAGTGGGTGTGGATCAAGAGGCCGTGCTTTGAACTCTGGGTGGAATTGTGTGCCAAGGAAGAATGGATGTACAGATGTAGGCAGCTCTGCTATCTCAGCTAAGTGGCCATCAGGTGAGAGCCCTGAGAATATGAGTCCGGCTTTCTCTATATCACTCCTATAAACATTACTTACTTCATAGCGGTGGCGATGACGCTCGGATATCAAATCTTTACCGTAAGATTTATATGCTATGCTTCCCTTTTTGAGGACTGCATCATATGCACCAAGTCTCATAGTACCACCCATCTTCTTATTCTCGATTTTATCTTTCTGGTCTTCCATTACATCTATAACCAAGTGATCACCATTCGGATTTATCTCACGTGTATTGGCATCTTTGTATTTGAGAACATTACGAGCATACTCTATAACCATAAGTTGCATGCCGTAGCAAAGCCCAAAGTATGGAATCTTGTTTGTGCGAGCGTAAGATACAGCCATTATAAGACCCTCTACTCCGCGTGAACCGAACCCACCCGGCACAATTATGCCATCGTATTTACTAAGTTCTTTAAGCTTCTTCGGATCTTTCTCGTAATCTACTGCTGATATCCATGTGAGGACTGGTTTTCTGCCTTGGGTATAAGCAGAGTATTTTACAGCTTCTATAACAGATAGATATGAATCAGATAAAGTAAAATCACCAGTATTAAAATACTTACCAATGATAGCTATATTTAAATTCTCTTTCGCAGAGTGAGTGGCTTTCGCGAATTTGCGCCATTTATTATAGCCTTCCCCGCCTGTAGGTTCACATTTCATATCGACGACATCACAAATCATGTCACCTAGACCTTCCTTCTCGAAGTTCAGTGGTATGTCATATATGCTATCTACATCGGGCGCAGATATAATATTCTCAGGTGGAAGATTACAGAACATTGAGAGCTTCTCTTTGCGCCTATCATCTAGTGGCATGACACTACGAGCGATTATAATGTCTGGCTGAATTCCTGAAGCATTAAGTGTGCGCACAGCGTACTGAGTCGGCTTTGTTTTCATTTCTCCTACTTTACTAGGTATAGGAAGATAGGACACCATGACGAAGAATACATCTCTTCTGTGCTTGATCTTCATCATACGAGCAGCTTCGAGGAAAAGCATATTCTGATACTCACCGACAGTACCCCCTATCTCTATGACGACTACATCAGCGCCTGCATTATCACGAGCAAGCTCTATACGACGAATTACTTCGAGCGGTATATGAGGCACAACTTCTACACACTTACCCGCATACTCTAGGTTGCGCTCCTTCTCTATAACAGTCTGATATACACGGCCCGTGGTCATGTAATTTATGCGAGAGAGATTAATACCTAGAAATCTCTCGTAGTTACCCATATCTTGGTCGCATTCATCTCCATCATCCAGAACAAAGACTTCGCCGTGCTCAGTCGGGTTCATAGTACCTGCATCAAGGTTTATATATGGATCTACTTTTATGGCAGTTACCTTCTGTCCCCTGTCTTGTAAAATACGAGCAATAGAAGAAGCTGCGACTCCTTTACCTACACCAGAGATGACTCCACCGATAACAAAGATATATTTGCATTGTTTTTCTTCCTTTGGAATTATTGGTTTCGTCTTCTTCATTTTTATTTCTTCAGATAGCGGGCAATAGCAAAGGCACTAGATATACCACCAAGGATAATTCCAGAACCAAGCATAATAATAAATAATTGAAAGAAATTATCTTTAAAATAAGTGAATAGGTTGAGCCCTATGAAGTCGGTGACTTTGTTCCCTAGCCAAATAGAAATAGGGATGAACAAAAGCAAGTTTATAATACTCGCACTAATACCAACGAGTATTCCGGATACAACGAAAGGTCCCTGTATATACCTTGTACCTGCACCAACAAGGCGCATGACACCGATCTCTTCACGAGACATATATATAATCAGGCGTATTGTAGAGAATGTAATGATAATAGATATTATTACGAGTACCAATGATATAACGAAGCCTAAACGTTCAGCTCCGGCGATAATTGCAGTAAGTCTATCTATAACTACTTTATTCTGATGGTAATCTATCTTGTCTATAATAGTAAGTGCACCCTTGGATAGTGCGTCGCCATTACCTAGGTAGCTTGCAATACCTTCGTATTGTGAAGGGTCTTTGGCTTTGACATTGAGTGTCGCACCTAATGGATTATCACCGAGCTCATCTAGAGACTGAAGGGCGAGATAGTCGTTCGCATGCCTTGCACGGAAAGATTCTAATGCTTCATCTGCAGAAGTATAAGAAACTTCTTTTACTTCTGGTAGCTTCTCGAGGCCCGTCTTTATATCAGTAATCACTTCTTCATTCGCATCTGGAATAAAGTAAACAGTGACATCAACTTTGTCTTTTATATTACCGAGGGCTGTAGTTAGTGTAGTTTTTACAAAGATAAGGCTAGTAATAACAAATAGAGTTATTACCATCATAAGGATAGAAGAAAGAGAGGTGAAGCCACTACGCACGAAACTGCGATATCCTGAGCGTATAATTCTTTTGGTGTGGGTCCAGAACATAAAATTTATTATATCACATACTTGCCGTCTTTATCATCTCTAATAACTTTCCCATTATCAAGAGTAATTACCCTCTTCTTCAGTGAGTCGATAATAGCGCGGTTATGAGTAGTGAGTATAACAGTAGTACCTAGATCATTAATCTTCTTTAGAATATTTATAACTTCATGGGCATTCACTGGGTCGAGATTGCCCGTAGGTTCATCCGCAATGATAAGCTCTGGCTGTGTAATAATTGCGCGGGCGATAGCGAGGCGCTGCTTCTCTCCACCTGAGAGTTGATGAGGGAAATGTGTAGCACGATGAGATAAGTCGACAAGGTCGAGTACATGCGGTATGTCTTCTCTTATTTCTTCATCGTCTTTGCCCGTAGCTTCCATGGCAAATGCTATATTCTCATATGCTGTCTTATTCGAAAGTAAGCGGAAATCTTGGAAAACAACACCCACCTTGCGACGGAAGTTAGTCAGATCACGACTAGATAGCTTGTGGATGTCAGTAGATTCAAAGAATATAGTTCCTTCGGTCGGATTCTCTTCAGCGAGGATAAGCTTCGTCAACGTAGTCTTCCCTGCACCAGAGTGACCAACAATAGCGACAAACTCACCGGCAGATATAGAGATAGTCACATTATCAAGTGACATACTGTCCGTATATTTCTTTGTGACGTTATTGAAATAAATCATTTACTTACTAAGGATATCACAAATGAGCTTCCGCTTCAATGAAGACATCTAGTTCACCATCCAGAAGTACGCTGTCAACATCACGAACTTCGACATCGGTCCTATGATCTTTTATTTGTTTATAAGGATGGAGTACATATGAGCGAATCTGACTGCCCCACTCTATCTCGGTTGACTTCGTAGACACAGAAAGACCGGCTTTTAGCTTGGCCTCATCCTCTTGGCGCTTCTTAAAAAGCTTGCCTTTAAGCATTTCAAGCGCTCGTTCGCGATTCTGCTCTTGGGAACGCTCGGTAGCGACGTGAACGGATAGATTGGTCGGTATATGGACTATGCGAACTGCTGTCTCCCTCTTGTTGACATTCTGGCCTCCTGGACCTCCAGACTTGGAGAACTCGATCTTCATGTCTTCGGGTGGTATTTCTATTACACTATCGTTCACTGTGAGCTTCGGTATCACCTCTACGAGAGAGAATGATGTATGACGAAGAGACTTCGCATTAAATGGTGATATACGTACCAGTCTATGTACTCCAGACTCGTTCTTCAGCGTGCCATAAGCGTTCTTCCCTGCGACTTCTATAGATATGTTGCGGAAGCCACCCACATCATTCTTATTCTCATGGATGAGATTCACTTGCCAACCTTTTCTTGCCATATATTTGAGATACATAGTAAGAAGCATAGAGGAGAAGTCCTCTGCATCATCACCCCCTGCCCCAGATAAAATAGAGAGTACTGCATTACCTTTGTCATACTTCTGACTACCAAGTAAAGCGTCTTTCAGTTCCCCTAATTTCTTTATCTTAGTTTGTGCTTCTAATTTATTATTCCAGAAATCTGGAGCTGTTATTTCCTCCTCTAGCTTGTCTATTTCTCTTTTTATTTCTTCTGTATCCATCAGACTAGTATAGCAAATATGGAGCCACCTCGCAGAATCGAACTGCGGACCTACCCCTTACGAAGGGGTCGCCCCGCCTGCCTACGCCTGAGCCCACGAGGAGAATTGCACTCCTAACCTTCGGTTTACGATACCGATGCTCTACTAATTGAGCTACATGGGCTTAGGCGATGGCGGGCAGGTCTACCAACTGATAAACATAGATTATCACAACTGTTGCAATATGAAAACGTGTATGATACATTAAAAATATGTCGAGAAACATACAAAAATATAACACTCCCTTCTGTACTCCATGGAACAAACATGTAGGGTTGTTTTTTGTAATGTAATTCTCCTTCTAAGATTAAATTATAAAAAAGAGCTCTACATAATGTGGGGCTCTTTTTTGTTCATTAAAAATCAAATAAACACAGCCAGAGGAGGCTGAAAAAATGAGTAAGCAAATCGCCATCATTGGCAACGGTAAACTTGGTAAAGAAATTGTTCAAGGCTTGATAAATTACGCAGGCTACAAAAAAGAAAACATTTTTGTAGTAAAACGTGACTACTTCAACCCTCAAAATCCAGACGCAAGGAATCTGGAAATTAACTCACCCGACCTAAAGGATTATAAACATATTATTTTGGCTGTAAGGCCAGTTGATGCTGTAAATCTTTTGGTTGATCTTAGAGGTAGAATAAACCCTGATGCTAAGATTATAAGCTTTGTAACAGGACTTAACATCACAATAATTTCTAGGATAATAAAAATATCAGAGGAGAGTGTTGTTAAAGCGACAGTAAATGTAAACATTGCTTATGGTTATGGGATTATTTGCTATCGAGCCATAAAAGAAGATCAGGTCTCATTAATGAAAAAAATTTTTCCACAATTAAAACACCAAGTAATGCTCGATGTTTCTACTGGAGATATTGAAAAATACATAGTGTTATGTGCATCAATGGCAGCGTTTGATTCCCAATACATAAAACTTCGATATGAAATAGAAGGGGGAGATAAATCATTTGGTGTATTTCTGAGACAATTGAAATCAAGACAAGGCCTGATAGAAAAATATTTAACCGCCAAAAAGGAGGCAACTTTAAAAATATTTGGCTCGGGTTTTCATCAAACAGCTCGATTAAGCTTCGATAGTACTTACTACACCCTATGTCTTTCTATTGGTATGGATGATGGGTGCGACAAGCTTGAAGATTATATTAAGATTGTAGCTACACCTGGTGGATGCACAGAGAGAGGATTAACCTTATGTAACTCACTTGAGGATATACTCTCTGTTGAAAAACTTTCAAAAGCATTTGATGCTATGTACAAGAAGGTTAAATCAATGAAACGTAAAATAAACAATGATTTTAATGAATGGAGAAGGAAAAACAATTCGGATAATCTTTCTGGGCAAAGCATTAAACCTTACGCGCTACCCCTCTGGCAATAAAAAAACAAACCCTTAAGGCCCCTTCTTTTATAAGAAGAGGCCTTTTATTTTGGAGCCGTCGATGAGAATCGGACTCATGGTCTCTGTCTTACCAAGACAGTGCTTTACCACTAAGCTACGACGGCGTGCAGATAATGCTGATAATACTATAATTAAAGTTTATTTCCAAACAAAAAGGCTGCCTCATGTAGAGTACAGCCTTGTTAAATTTTTTAAAGTACAGGCAATTAGGAAGGTCTAAAAATATAAACAATCTTTAGATCTGGATCAATTTTTCGCCAATCTTCTGTTAGAACGAATTTTTGATAGTTGGGACTAACTATTTGCCCTGGATATATTTTATCCATTTCAAAATAATTAGTTTGAAAGAACTCTTCCGGGACTACTACATCCCCGTAGGATATTTGGAAAGTTTGCCCCCAAATACTACATACTGGAAGAGTCAATCCCTCTAAATACAAGTATGAAAAATTAATTTTTTGAAGCCCTAAACTTTCCGGCTCCTCGAAACTATTTTCTCTTTTAAAAAGTTCCAGATCTTCTTCCAGAGAAAATCCCAACTTATTCCATTTAAATATGATATCCACCTTTCGGTTAGGAATTAAAACGTACATAAAATTTATTTTTAATATTCGCAAAATCGCTTAGGAACATAATGCACCCATTTGAGAATAATGTCAAACGGTATGTTTATACCATATAAAAGACCACCTTTTGGGTGGCCGAGAAAACTTTTATTATCATAAATCACTACAGAATCTCGCAATGCCTACTTCCCCTATCGATTTGGCGTTTGCATAGCCTAATTCATCGAAAAGATCATAAGTTTGTGAATAGTAGTCTTCATCTTCCATACCATGATAAAAATCAAGGTCTGGTGATATATCTAGGGAATAATTTGATTCCCAAGAAAGAAGATGCCGTGTTATGTTAGATATTTGCCATATCATTACTTGGGAGTTTAGATTGTAAAAAATCAAGTTACCATAAATAGACTAAACCTATTTAGGATTAAAGTCAAAGGATTATATTCTATGATTGCAAAATTCTCTATTTTAAGTATAATAGCTATTATGCTCGTTTGAGCGTTTTTATGTCTTATTTTATATAGCGGGGTAGAGAAATGGTATCTCGTAAGGCTCATAACCTTAAGACCCTAGTTCGATTCTAGGCCCCGCAACAAGGTCGCGACAAGTGACACGAGAATATATGTCGGCGTAGCTCAGTTGGTAGAGCGCGGGACTCATAAGCCCGAGGTCACAGGATCATTCCCTGTCGCCGACACAGTCCGGAATTGGCCGGGAAAATAATTTGCAGTCGTAGCTCAACTCAATTAGAATATAGCGAGCACCCACCTAGGCAATATTCGTAAATTAAGTTAGGCTTGAGTAGTAAATTAAATGCAGTCGTAGCTCAACTGGTTAGAGCACCCGCCTGTCACGTGGGAGGTTGAGGGTTCAAGTCCCTTCGACTGCGCATTAAGGGACTCAAGGACGCGAAAGCGTCCTTTTGTCTTTGTGGGTTATGCTTATTTTTCAGTTCAAACGCATCATACTTCTCTTTTATCAAAGGATACTGTTTTTCTATGGGTACTAGCCATTCTACTTTGGTAACATTGAGTATGTGGTCTTTTAATGTTGAGTTCAAACGAGATATGGTTCCTAGTATTTCTCTCTTAGTTTGTATATCACCAAACATAAATGCCTTATGAGCATAACAAGCGAACTCAAATGTTTGTTCTGTTAGTTTTAGCCAATTATCAGCTCTTTCTTCTGTACCCTTCATCTTTGTTCTTAAAAGAGCCAATTCATTTTTTAATCGTGTTTTTTCTTTCGTATATTCATCATCATCTATCATATCTTTCAAACGTAGTTGTGTGAGGTTATCAATTTGTTTCTGTGTTTCGTTTACAGCTTTTTGTTGGGTCTCATAAATCTTCGTTCTGTTTGTAATTTCTTCATCATTCTTTTCAGCAATAATAGCAAGAGCCCAATCTTTGAACTCTGGTAAAATGGTCAAGGAGATGAGTTCTTTCTCAATTTTTTCATCTATCTTATCTGAATTAGTATAATGTTTTTGGTCTGGGCATTTATCACTATGCTTACGAGCACAAATACAATAATACAAAATATAACTTTGGAGTTTATTTGTTTTCTTAATAATTTTTTCTTTGAATGTAGCTGAAACAACACCCCCACAATCACCACAAACTATTTGCCCTGTATAAGCATATTCATAATTATGTGGGCGTGGCTTACCTTTTTTACCGAGTAATACTTGAACTCTATCAAACTCCTCAATAGTAATCATTGTGTCGTGTTTGCCTTGAACATATAAATCTTTATACGGAATAATTCCAGCATAAAATACGTTATTAAAAATCTTATATACAGTGCTTTTAGCAAGTGGTTTGTTACCTCTCCTTTTCCAAGCTCTAGTACGAAAACCCCACTCATTAAGTTTCCTCATTACTTGTACTACATTATAATTTCCAGTAAGTAATAAATCCCAACCTTTACGAATTAAATCAAAACGTTCTGTATCTTTAATAATATAATTCTCACCCCGTATTTCTGTTTTTGTATTCAAATAACCAAGTGGAGCAGTACAAGGCATCCAACCTTTCTCTAGTTTACTTTTAAGACCACGCTTCACATTTGTACTTAAATCTCTTATATATTGATTTGCCATACTACTCTCCACACTCAAAAGCAAAGCATTATCTTCTGGACGGTATTCTCTATCTGGTGTACGAATTGAAGCAATAACTCCTTTCTGTAAAAACCATTGAATAGTTGCACTATCTATTGGATTACGTGAGAGACGGTCTATTTTCCAAACAAGTACACCCTGTGCTTCACCTTTTTGAAAACGCTCAATCATTTTTTCAAACTCTGGTCGTCCGTGAGGTTCTTTTGCTGATTTTGACTCCGAAATAATATCTACAATCTTAAAGCCATAACTTTTTGCAATTCCATTCATAACAAGTATCTGGTCATCAATAGATTGAACTTGCTTTTCATCTGACTCAGATGATTTACGAGCATAGATAAAGTATTTAATTGTATTTTTATTTTCCATAATTATTTATAAAGGCACAAAAGGGCAACCTTGCTCTACCCATTTTGCAAAAGCAAAGCGGACAAGGGTGCCCATTTGTACAGAAAACAATTAAGTTGTCTAAATAAAAATGCTTTTGCATAAAACGGGTAGATGTATACATTATATACCTTTCTCCAAGGAAGTTAAGTTGATAAGTTCAAACCTTTTAAGTGCTGTATCAAGATAAGAGATACTATTGGAATATGGTAAGCCCTTGGTTAGTTCTGAAGCTGTTCGTATTTTCTTTGTTAATCTTTCTGGATGGTCTGTATCCCATATATCAAACATTGCTCCACGAACCTCCTTTACTCCGTGGTCTCTTATGGCAGTTGCTAATCCGTATGAAATGAGAGCATTATTCATACTGTGAGCTTTTTCTCCCTTCTTTTTTGCTTCGGACAATATATGCAGAAAAAGTCCTAATTTATCAATTGTGTTAAAAAGAGACAATTGATTTTCAGGTCGGTCTATAAGTGAATGCCAAGAATTAAGAACTAGGGTTTTTAATAAGTTTGGAGTAAATAGGTCTTTGAAAGTAACTTTAGTTTCGTATTTTCTATTAAGCAAACCGTTTATTTCTCTTTTGATTGTTTGAGATTTCTTTATTCGGTATTCATAACGAAATACCTCTCTATTCTGTAAACCATATCTTTCTATAACAACCCTTTCTTGATTTATACGACCTTTATCACTTCTTTTATTCTTAGGTCTAAGAGAGTCAGAAATCTTGTCATAAAAAGACCAATCTATCGTCCCAGAATATATATTAAGAACTCTAGCCCCTTTTTTGCACTGTTTATCACTTATATCAAATGCTTTATTTATATCCATCTTTGCAAGTTCGTTAATGACTTCTCTCATTTTTATTGTTTTAGGTAGAGGTATATTTTTACAAGCGTGTACTGATGACAATGTTGCGTTTTTAATTGTTTCAATCTCTACATAAATACTAACTCTTTCTAATGCTGACTTTAAGTATAAATAAACTCTTTGCTCGTCATTTTCTCCAGCTTCTTGTAAACTATTCCAATAAAGTAACTTTGGGACAGAAAACTCAATCTTGAGAATATGACGTATATCTTTACGGTCTTCAGTCAGTGCTTCAAATAACTCAACACGAGGTAAATACTCTTCTTGCGATTTAGGATGAAGTACAAATCGTCTAAGATAGGGATGAGTAGACGAACGCTCTGTAGGTGATAAATCTTCGTATTTTCTTTTTACAATTTCTGGTAAAAATAAAGACCAATTTGAAATCCTAAAATTATGAGGGCTATATATTTTAATAATAACTGTATCCATAGTAATTTTTATGTTGTCGGTGTATTTCAAGGAACCCAATTGTTCTTGACTCAGTGTTTATGAGCCGTACTGACTATAACGATTTAGGTGATAGCTTCCAAGAAACTTTCAAAAAGGTAGCAAATAATTATTTTGGTATTATAGAAAAAGATACAAAAGCAAATGTTATAAAAAAGTTTAATGATAAAAAACTTTCTTTAGATAAAAAAGTCACAAATGGGCTTATTGTTGATGTTGAGATTGATGACTATGATAATTTCAAGCAGGAGCTTCTTTCTGAGGGAAGCAGTTATGAACAAGAGATGTCACAGCACGATTTAGAGAGATTATATAATCTTTTCTGTTTTAATATCATATCTAAACAAATTGATGAGGATAAAAAGTTTGCTCCAGAGCGTTCTTGGGGTAAATTAAAAACCGCCTTAAATGTGTGGCTTCTTGGGCTACTTAAAGAACAGCGATTACAAATCTATCACATCATCGTAAATGATTTCTTAAAAGTAAATAGTGTTTTGAGTAGTGTAATTGGTAAAGCACTTTCTGTTTACAGACCAATTCGTGAGCAAGAAATAAATCATAAATCTCAAAGATCCAAAAGAACTGAGCAAATTGAAATACCAAGACCATCCCTTTTCTATACCGACCAATACGAAGAAATGAAAGTGAAGAAAAGTGCAATGCAACCATTCTTTATAGAAAAAGATTATACAGGCAAGAAAAATGAAACAAACTTTATTAAATCATTGGAGGAGAATGATGGTGTTCTTTGGTGGTATAAAAATGGTGATTTAGGTAGTGAGTTTTTCTCTATTCCATATTATGACCCAACAACCAATAAAGAAAGTTTGTTTTACCCTGACTGGGTTATAAGAAATGAAAAAGGTGTTTACATAATAGATACAAAAGGTGGTGATACAGCAAAAGGGGCAAAAGAACGCGCTGAAGCCCTCCAAGCGTGGACAAAAGACAAGAAAGGTTATTATGGTGGTATTGCTGTTCAAGATGGCTTGAATGGTTGGAAAATCAATAACAACGCTAAATATGAGTACACCACTGCTCTTAAAGGGTGGAAAGATTTAGAAGATTTTTTGAATTGATTATAAAGAATTATTTTTTATTCATATATTTTGTTGATATTTCGTTAGTTATCTTTCTTGCATTACCGTGACTTAAAAGTCCTAAATATGATTGAACTGTATCTATCTTGCCCTCTTTTAGTTTAATACGTTTCCACATTCTACGTTTAGTTACTGTTCTAATTACACGATGATTTGGAAAATGTACCCATCCAAGAAAATCAATACCTGAAGCAAATGTATTTATAGATACTTTATTTGGATGAAGTGATAATTTCAATTTTTCTTCAAGAAAAGTAGATATTCGTGGAAGTATATTTTCAATCCACTCTCTGTCATCAGACATAATCACAAAATCATCTGCATAACGAATATAGTAATCTACTTTTAGATTGTGTTTAATGAATTGGTCAAACTCGTTCATATAAATGTTCACAAGTAATTGTGAAGTAAGGTTACCAAGTGGCAACCCAACACTTTCTCTAGTAGAACTAAAACTTTTAATTATTTCTGATAAAAGAGAAATAATATCTTCATCACTAATATATTTTTTAATAATTTCAATGAGGATGTTCTGGTCAATAGAAGCAAAAAACTTTCTTATATCACCTTTAAAAATCCACACAGTCCTTGTATTATTTTTTGATACTTTGTTAGAGAAAGTCCTAAATCTTTGTATTGCTTTATGTGTTCCTTTATTTTTCCTACAAGAATATGAGTCAGAGATAAATGTCCTATCAAAAAATGGATAGAGCACACGATAGATGGCGTGGTGAAGTAATCTATCTCGTACTTTTGCTTTATGTATACTTCGTGGCTTTGGGTCAGAAATGTTGAAGGCGTAATAATCAGAATGCTTATATGTTTTATTTGAAAGTTCGTTGTGTAGGTCTATTATATTATCCATTAAGTTTCGTTCAAAATCTAAAACATCTTTTCTTAATTTTTTATCTACCGAAAACTCTTTCCAAGCAAATAGAAGATTGTTAAGGGAAATGATATGTTTATATGTATGAATAAATTGAATACGAGTCATATTAAAAATAGTGTTCAAACTCCAACACTCTTGCCAGTGCTTCATAAACTGAAAACAGTATATCTGCTATGGTATAGCTATTACCAGATTTTACCTAAAGAGCACCGCTATTCTCTTGGAATAAAAATAGATAACTTGTTTGTAGAAATAATGGAAGCCATATCATTGGCTGGATTTCTTCCTAAGGGAGAAAAACAACCTTATGTAAGATTATCAATCCGAAAGGTTGATACACTGAAAATCCTACTGATGATTTTATGGGAAACAAAATCTATTGATAATAAAAAGTACATTGCACTTTCTGTCCCTTTAGATGAGGTAGGTAGAATGCTTGGTGGTTGGAACGGACAGCTTACAAAACAAAACTCTCCAATCACATAGATAGGAGAGAAATGAAAAGATTTGCGAGAACAGCAGACGGGTTATTAGCGTTCCAATCATTCTCAAGCCAATTGTAGTTCCAGTTCCACTTACCATCGTTCCAGTACAAGTACAGGACATAACGGTTACCGTTAGAGTTCCGAAGAAACATATAGAGTATCATCTATTCCACCACCTCTTGAATACTCTCAAGGTTGTATATTACTTGTGATAATAATCACTCAATACTCTATACCAAGTATCTTCATTTTTTTGAAGTTTCTGCATACACCACTCTACCTGAAACCTTAATCGCAAGTATTCCGAATGTATGGATACTGGTTTCGGTAGTGAAAAACCTTAATCTTTCACATATCCACCTACTACCATATTTAGTTTAACACAAAAAAATAACCCCTGTATAAAAATACAGGGGCGGAAGTTAAAATACCTCCAATTTTTTTTTCCGCGAAATGCACAAAGGGCAAAGGGTCTAAGAAACCAAAGTTTCAGAAACCAGAGTGCTACTTGCGAGAACAGCAGACGGGTCATTAGCGCGCCAAGCACGCCCAAGCCAATAGCAGAACCAGCGCCACCCACCATCGTCCCAGTACAAGCACAGGACACAACGGCTACCGCTAGAGTCCCGAAGAACTGTTCCATCAAAGAAAATGAATGTCGTGTTACCGTTTGTTTGTTCTTTCCATTTTTCAGGAATGAGGATTTGGTTTTCCCAAAGTGTTTTGAAAATACCAGCATCCAAACGGATACGATTTGTTTTTTCTTTTAGGCGTTTGAGTTTGTCTTCACCCTTAATACTTTTCTCTCCTTTTTCCAAGGTTGAGTCAAACATTACCTCGGTAAGGTTAATTTCGGTGAGAGCAATTGCTCTTTCGTCTTGTTCTTCAATAGACCATCCGTTACCAATGAAGGTTGTTGGGTCAAACGGAATAGAGCGGTCAATGCTGATTACCCTTGGGCTATCAACTATAACTTTTCCACCATTTTTCAAAAACAGAGTGAACTGTTTGCCAACTTCCTTTTGATTTTTGATAATCTTTTCCTGCAACATATCACCATCCAGAACACTCCAGTCCACATTGTTAGCAAGGGCTTGGATAACTGAATGAGATTGGTCAATACTCACTGATTTACTCATTTTCTTATCTCCTATTTGTTTATTAAGAACAACATCGTTCTTGATGTATATTATAGCATAATATAACCCATTATGTCAATATGGCTAGTTTTTCTGATTTTTCCTTTAGATTTGGTACATAAATGTAACCATTATATTCCCTTATAGCGGTTCCAACAGAGTCCACTAGGGCGCGCAAGAGAAAAAAGGGGCCTCAGGCCTCTTTTTTCGTGCAGGATAAGCAAGCAAAACCTTTGCTTGCGCAGGGATCTTGAAAGGCTTTTCGTTCTCCGATTGAATCGGAGCGAAAAGCACCCGCGACTGTATGGCGAAAGATTTCCTTCGACTGCGCAAAAGAAAAAATAACCATAGTAATATGGTTATTTTTGTTGTAGGTGTATTAAACGGAAAACTGTTATAATATAAATATGGCTTCTCAATTTTTGTATAATATTTTAGCTATATTTAATCCAAAGTATAAAAAAGAAGTAGATTATTTGGAAGATGTTTTGGTAGAATATAAAAAAAAATACTTCATTTATGAAGAATTTAGAGGAGTAATTCATAAAGTAATTGAAGCTTTTCTTAGAGAACGTCAATATAAATATCAAATTTCATCTAGAACGAAATCCCTAGATAGATTAGAAGAAAAACTTATTCGTAAAAAAGAAGAAGGAAAATATTATGCTTCACTAGATGAGATAGAAGATCTTGTGGGAATTAGGGTAATTTTCTACACCGAGCACGATAGGGTAAAATTTCTAAAAGAGATCAAAAATGAGATAAGTGGATTAATAAAAGCTGAGGAACGAATTAAAAATGGTGGATATCAAGCCTCTCATTTAATAATGGCTTTCGGGCCTAAAAGACTTCAATTGAGCGAATATCAACATTTTACTAATTTGAAAAGTGAAGTGCAAATAACATCAATTCTTCATCATGCTTGGGCAGAGATTGAACATGATTTGATCTACAAAGATATCCATGGTTTCAAAAAAAAAGATCAGGAAAAATTTGAAAAGATAAAATCTAAGATGGAAGAAATCATGGAAAAATATATTAAAAAAGCTGCAAAGGAACTTGAGGGGGTAATTCAGGATAATATAAACTAGTTATTAATTAATTTTAATTTCTCGCTTTTCTGCTAGATTCGATATATAAACACAACCATAGTATCTACAAATAACAGTTCTCACTTCGTTCACTATGTCGCGCATTAAGAAAAAGCTCCAAAAGGAGCTTTTTCTGCAGGAGATAATTTAAGTTGCGGGAAAGACTCCCTTCGACTATTTTATTGATATATCTGATATGTAAATGATACAATGGTTCTTATGAAAAAAAGAGTCAAAAAAGACAATAAGAAATACACAACTTTCGGCATCCAAGGTGCAAGGGGTAGCTTCTGCGAGGAAGCTGTGAATAAATACATAGAGGAAAATGGAATTAAAAATCCTAAAATTAAATACTTATATACATCCGAGAAGGTTCTCACTTCCCTTTTTAAAAAGGATATTGATTACGGTATATGCGCCCTACACAACAGTGTCGGTGGTGTAGTCACAGAGACTCTATACGCCGTAGCTCGCCATAAATGCGACATAGTATGTGAGTTCAATATTATAGTCAGGCACTTCCTCATGAAGAAAAAGGGTGTCGATACGAAGTCCATCACTCACATCATGGCTCACCCGCAAGTATTCCTACAATGCAAAAGCACGCTAAAAAAGAAGTACCCAGAGCTTGAAACACTAAGCGGTAAGGGAGACCTGGTGGACACAGCAAAAGCAGGTGAGGCATTGGCTAAAGGAACCCTACCTGAGACTTATGCAATACTGGGCTCGAAATCCATAGCAGACCTATATAACCTTGAGATAATAGATAAGGACCTACAAGATAGCCACAATAACCTAACGGCTTTCGTAGTGTTAAAAAGAATGATTGACCGATAAGTCTCAAAATGATATAAACAATATATGAATCGTATTGCAATAAATAGCTTTAGCTTCTGGTATTACAACTCCCACAATTTGAGGGCTGCTATTTTGCTTTATAGATAAATCTAAAAACATTGAAACAAAATAAGAGCTCTCAAATGAGAGCTCTTATTTTGTTCTTTTTAACATTTAAATAACAATCAGAATGGAAAATTTAACCACTGCGACTACTTATGTAGCAATGAAAGGAATTTCTTTCGAACAAGAAAATGAACTAACAAAATTTGTACCATTTTGTATTGAGGGGGAAACCTTTGAGACAAAAATAAATGGTGATTTTGTAGAAATGACAACTGAAACCAAGACAGTTGTTGTTAAAATTGAGGAATTTAATTCTTTGCAATTGCTTTCATATATTGAAAAAGTTGCATAAATTTCCACCCAAAAGGTATTCAAGGCTGGAGCGCTCGCGCTTCAGCCTTTTTATTAATCTTAATAATTTATAAATTTTTGTTTTCTAAGAATTCGGAGAAAAATAAAACTTATTATAGTAAGAACAATAAATCCAATGAACAGCGGACGACCATCGTCTATTTTAGCCAAAAGTAAAACGGGTTGCGCAAGTAGAGATAAAGTTATATTTGCGATTCCCTCGATGCCAAGTAGTATTGATATAAGAACAACAACATAACCAATGCAAAATAACATTATAAATATCATTGGAGCAAAGCCGATAATTAAAAAGAAATATGAAATATATAATAATGTTTTATTCATGACTATACCACCCCTAATTCTTCGAAGAAGCTTTGGAACATTTTTATGACGCGGCGGCCTTCGAGCTGAGTGAGAGAGAATTCAGACCCAGCGTGAGCTATCTGATTACGAACTAAGTGTGCATCCCATGCACTCTGAATACTCTGATAACCATTAGACCTTGCAGATTCGAGGAGCTCGCTGACACTATCCCCGTCCATGCCTTTATCTCTAAGTATTTCCTCAAGCATACTGTCTGCCTCTATGATAGCTACACGCCAATCAGATTCATTGGAGCTCTCGATAAGGGTGAGTATGTAGTGCCAGCGTGGATTCTCGTTACGATTCGCCTCCTTGTCACGGGCAAGAGCTTGATGTATCTCATGATCAAGCTCTTCTTTCTCGTGTAGCTGTATTTCACGCATACGCACTAAACAAAATATTATGATAGTAATGAAGAAAAGGGTGAAGAATGAAGATATAAATCCTATTACTGTCCAAGTATGTGGATTGAAAATAAACTCAATTATTGGTTTAATAACTGCGAGTATCTTTGCAAAAACATATTCCATGTTGAGATATGTTGGTTCAAAAACTGGTTTGTCTATGACAGATTGAACTACACTTTGTTCCATATGAACATTATACTAGTTTTTCGCTTTATTCTCAAAGTCTTTACCAATAGTAAAGAGTATATCTTCACGTAGATAAGGTGCTGTGATTTGTAATCCGAGGGGTAATCCGTCCTTCGTCTTACCTGAAGGTATAGATATAGCAGGTACTCCCGCCAAGTTCGCTGGTGCAGAGAAAATATCACACATATACATAGCCATAGGGTCATCCATCTTCTCGCCTAGCTTGAATGCAGGGAATGGAACAGTCGGAGTTATAAATGCATCTACATTCTCGAACATATCAAGAAGTTCTCGTGTAATCATGTCTCGAACTTGTAATGCTTTGTTATAGTAAGCATCATGATAACCATGAGAAAGTATGTACGTGCCGAGTAGTATTCTACGGCGGACTTCTTTCCCGAAGCCTTGAGCCCTGCTCTTGGCATAAACATCATAAAGCTTATCTACCTCTACAGACATCCCATAACGTATACCATCATAGCGAGCAAGATTACTAGATACTTCTGCAGGCATAATAATGTAATACACAGCGAGCGAATACTTCATAGCTTCTGAAGTTACATCTACAATTTCATATCCAGAATCTTTGAGCTTCTCACAGCTCTCATTAAAATTCGAAAGTACTTCAGGATCTATTCCTCCCCCATTTAAGAAATCACGCGGTACCCCTATCCTCTTCTTGAGCGGATTTTTCTTTATAGAAGAACGAAATTCTGGAGAGAGTGACGTACTATCAAGGGCATCATAGCCTGAAAGAGCATTGAAAAGTATTTCCGTATCGGCAACATTTTTGCCTATCGGGCCCACTTGATCAAGAGAGCTACCCATGGCGATAATGCCACTTCGTGATATTGCCCCATATGTAGGCTTTATACCTACAACACCACAGAAAGATGCGGGTTGACGTACTGAGCCACATGTCTCGGTTCCTAATGATGCAAGTGACATATCGCTTGCTACTGTAACAGCAGATCCACCTGATGAACCTCCAGGAACACGAGATGTATCGACGGGATTCTTCGTAATACCGTATGCACTAGTTTGTGTAGATGAACCCATGGCGAATTCGTCCATATTCGTACGGCCTAGTATTACTACGCCTTGCTCCTTTAACTTCTTTACAGCGAAAGAATCATAAACTGCTTTATGATTGCCTAGCATTTTCGAAGAAGCAGATGCTATGTGTCCTTCGAATAAAATATTATCTTTTATCGCTATCGGAATACCGGTTAGTATAGTTGCAGTCCCATTTTTGAACATTTCTTCAGCAACTTTTGCTTGTGCAAATACATCATCAGTAAATATTTCAAGATATGCATTTAAGTCAGAGTTCTTCTCTTTAATAATATCCAAATATGCATTTAACAATTCAGTCACAGTAAATTCACCACTTACAAGTGATGTGTGAGCCTTTTCTATTGTAAGATTCTGTAGATCTATCATAATATTTTTTTCACTTTTAGGAAGCCATCAACACTCTCTGGCATTTGAACAACAATCTTATCTGTATATTCGCCAGGCTTATTTGTCACTACATCCTCCCGGACGATATTAAAAGGTATGCTCCCAATGTCTTGTTTAGTATTTGAGGAGGCAGAGACTTTCTCTATTTGACCAACATACGCCAAAATAGAATCAAAGCTATTTGCTATCTCTAGCATTTCTGCTTCGTCCATATCTACCCGAGCCATAATTGCGAGCTTTTTAACGTCTTCTAATTGCATAAACCTAGAATAGCATATTTTGTGAGTTTTTTAAATAAACGCTAAGAAAGCAATCTAAGGAACTCTTGTTCATTTATGATCTTCACTCCTAGTTTTTGTGCGTCATTATACTTACTACCTGGGTCTTCCCCCGCGACGACATAGCTAGTATTCTTCGATACTGAGCCTGCCACCTTACCTCCTTCCCCTATTATCCTCTCTTTCGCTTCGTCTCGTGACATAGATGAGAGTGTACCAGTGAGTACGAAAGTTTGACCTGAGAATCTTGTACCTTTTATATCTTTTACCTCTTCTATGGTCACACCATTTTGAAATAATTTATCAATGAAGTGAATATTCTCTTTATGACTAAAGTATTGAGTTATACTACGCGCTACCACAGGACCTATATTCTCTATGCTCTCTATTTCATCTGTACCTTGCTTTGAGGAAAGGACCAGCTTATCAAGAGTCTTGAAGTGACTAGCTAAATCTTTCGCTGTTTGCTCACCGACATGTATTATGCCCAGTGAATATATGAAGCGCCACAGTGGCACACTCTTGTGTGTAGCAATAGATGACACAATATTCTCTGCGGACTTCTCACCGAAGCGCGGAAGCATAGCTAAGTCAGCAACTAGAAGTGTAAATAGGTCAGCTACATCACTTATCAATCCTTCGTCTTTCAACCTATCGAGTATCTTCGGTCCAACTGTATATATTTCGAAAATATTTACAAAATGCAGCATACCTCTTTTATTCTTCGCTGGGCAATTCTTGTTCGTGCAGTAATAGGCTACACTGGAAACAGACAAAGCTCCTCTTCGAAAAGTCCTCGGATCTCCTCGACTGATTTTTTTAGAGGTCGAGGCCAGACTATTTCTCATAGGACTTTGTCCGTTTCCAGTTATTCTCTTCTCAACAATAAACTCACAGACAGGGCACTTTGTAGGCATTTTAAATTTACGTTCTTTGCCGGTGCGTAACTTAGTCAGAACTTCCACAACTTCAGGTATCACATCACCAGCTTTCTGTATTACCACAGTATCCCCTATGCGGATATCCAAACGATTTATCTGATCCATATTATGGAGGGTCGCTTTCGATACTGTAGAGCCTGACACAAGTGTAGGCACAAAATGAGCAAGCGGAGTCAGTACTCCAGTACGACCGACATTCACCGATATGTTATGGATAGTAGTAGTGGCGCGCTCTGCGGGGTATTTGTATGCTATAACAGCACGAGGGTCTTTGCCTACTATACCGAGCTCCTTGTATAGACGAGTGTCATCGATATTCACAACTACACCATCTATGCCGAAAGGTAACTTGTCACGTAGTTTCGCTACTTTGTCTATAAACTTCATTGCTTGCTCTAAATCTTCTACCTTATCTGTATGAGGCTCGACGGTAAAACCGAGGCTCTCAAGTAGCTCATGCTTCTTACTATGCTTGTCTATTTTCTCCTGCCATACACCCTCATCTATTTGAGCTATTTCATAAGCAAAAAAGTCGAGCGAGCGTTCCGCTGTAAGCTTCGAATCTAATTGCCTTAGACTACCCGCTGCTGCGTTCCTGGAGTTGGCAAAAAGGGGCTTGCCTTCTTTCTCATTCTTCTTATTTAAATCAAGTAGAACCTTTTTGGACATTAATGCTTCCCCGCGGACTATAATCTTGCCAGGATATGGCTTCTTCAGAAATAGAGGTATTGATCGTATTGTTTTCAAATTCTCTGTAATATCCTCCCCTATCTCGCTATCACCCCTTGTTGCCCCACGGACAAATTTGCCATCCTCGTATATGAGGGATATAGCCAAGCCATCAAGCTTAAGCTCACAGAAATAATTAAATTTATCTTCATTATCCAAGAGCTTTAGATTGCGATTCTCCCAATTAAATAATTCCTCTTTAGAAAAGACATTGCCCAAAGACAATAATTTTACTTCATGTCGAACTTTCTCAAACTTATCGAGAGCTTTCCCTCCTACACGACCAAGTGGAGAATCAGTATCCTTGTACTCTGGATACTGTTCTTCTAGAATATGAAGCTCTCTAGAAAGAGAATCATAGACATCGTCGGTAATAATTGGATTATCTTTCACATGATACTCATCTCTTAGTCTAGAAATTTCCTGCCGAAGTTTCTGTATTCGGTTTTCTATGTTATTTTTATCCATATATTAATAAGAGACGCTTATTCCTCGCTCTACAGTTCTAGGATTACTTAAATCACAACTACTATACCCTCTAGCAAAAATTTCTGTAGTAGAACTTCCCTTTATTATATCAAAATTAAAACATGGATCTTTAGAAGACCAACCAGCGAGTAAATTAAATTCATATTTAAATTTATTATCATCTATACTTGTCTTTATTTTCTCAAATAAATAATAACCTGAGGGAAAAGGAGAAGCAGTATCTGTATGTTTGGCACATGCAAAAGGAGCCGTGGGAGTACCTATCGTGTCTAAATTAAATGTACTAGCATATAATGCACATTCTGCAGCAGTATCAGCTTGATAGAATGCTGTCTGTGAATCACTAGCCAGCGACGCGAATAATATATGCTTATAGGTACTGTTGGTCAGACCTATGGTTATCATAGAGAGGATACTTATGAGCACCACTGCGAAAAGTATTGCATAGCCACCATTATTCTTTTGTATTTTAGGATTCTTAGTCATAAATTATAATTGCCAATTTAGCAAACTTGTCCTATAAACTTTGGACTTCAGTGTTGAGCCATTGAACCACTCAACTTTTACATATATATCTAGCTCGTCAGGACCAATACTAGAATCACTGTCAGACATTTTAATCTGTCTTTTTATATTACTTATTGTACCATTCGTATTGTTTGCACTATAAAAACTCTTATTTGTACCTACTGCATCATACTTTAGCATCTGGCAGCGTATTGTAAATGGAGACGGGTTGGATGTATTCAAACTACAATCTTTAGGTGTGGTAGCTGCCATTATATCTATATCGCAGCCATCAGCAGAGAAACATACAGTATTATTTGTACTAGAACCATATTTATTCTTAAAATTCTGCCAACCTCCCTGTGGTAAATCTTTCTGCTGGAAAGCTATTGTATCCCTATCATTCCTTATATAATCTATTGCTTCTTGGATGAGGTAATTTGACACTATTTCATTCTTCACATATCGTGCAGCGAATAAACTCTGGGTAATCACAACAAGGCTCGCATTTACCATAAGTACTAAGATAAAAATTGCGATCATTGTCTCTATCAATGTGAAAGCTCTGTTATTCTGGTATGTATTTATATGTTTGATGTAATTTTTCATATTATTCCCATGAACGCTGTGAAACGAACGTTTGTAAAGCAAACGGGTGATCGACATTTTTGACTTTTACAGACCCTCTCATAAGGATATAAACACTTGGTTGTACCAAATCACCTGGGGCTGAACCCTTCACATAAAATACCAATCTGTTTACATTCACATTTGGTGACACAATACTAAGACAATTTGTTGCAATATTTGTACATTTCTTCACTGTGCCATCTTCAAGCTTGTATGCTGTGTCGCGTACTGAACCGTCTTGAGATGTGAAAATAATAGCACCACCACCATCAATACAATCTATATTTTGACTGCCCCCCATTGTAGTACCACCAGGAGACACACAAGTGTAATTAGTGCCAGTACGTAAACTTCTAGTCATGCTCTCCATGGCGAAATTTACATTATCCATGGCAGTACGAAGTGCTTGAGCTTCTTTGGCTGCATACGACACAGAAACAAGGGCTCCCATTACTACGAGCATGACCACCATGAATATAGAAGATGCCACCATGATCTCTATAAGAGTAAAACCTTTATTCCTATTTATATTAAAAATATTCATATTAGCTGTTTATACTTATCTGACCTAGATTAGTTATAGTTATGAACTTAGTATCTTGGCTTGCTGTATTCATTATATAAATTTGCACACTATCAGCTGGGGTTGTAGAGCGACACAAAGGAGGTATACAAGCATAAATATGTGCTTCTGGATCAGGTCTAAGGAAAGATATAGCTACTGAGCCATTGGCATCACTAGTACAAGTAGGATCAGAACTACCGTCATAATAAGCACATATTCTACTAATATAATCAGCAGTATTTATTGTAAACATTTCCATACATTCATCATCTTTGCTAACAGTCTTGGGACTGCAAGCAGCCATGCCTGAAACATAGTTAGTATCATATCTCATATTTGGGGTCTTATCATTGAAGATTAAGAAGCTTTTGTTTGATCCATTACGAGAGGAATTATAAGACGGGGTGTTTAGATTAAAGTATATACCATAACCAGAACCGAAGTCCGCCGTATTCGAACTGCGTACACCTATAGCGAAATTCTGAGTTTTACGAATAGATGATGCTATATCATCAACGAGGTTATTGAGTGAGACTTGTGACCTGAACTTATTATAGTCAAAGATAACAATACCTGAAACCATCATAAAGATAGCGAGTACCACTAGCATCTCTATGAGAGTCATACCGGATTGAGTACCTATAGTTCGAATATATTTAAATTTATTTATATTCTTATTCATTTATAAATGCTAGTAGAACAAGCTGATGAAATTATTAAACATAGTAGCTAGGGAGAATATATCAAGACCAAAGAAGAATACCAATAGAGAAGATAGTACTAGGAACGGAGCAAACGGTATCTCGGTCTTCATACCCATCTTCTTATTCTTACTCTTATTTATAAGGAGTAATATTATACTGACTATAGAGCCAATCCAAAAGGAAAGTATCAGTACAGCAAGTGCTTCATACGGCATGAAGAGCCAACCGATACCGAGAATAAGCTTCGCATCCCCTAGCCCCATAGAGCGACCCTTGCTTATAAGCCAAATAAGAGCAAAAGGTAGAGCGAGCACCGGGCCTGCTAGTATATGCATAAGTGGTGGAATAGCTAGGAATGGGCCTCCGAGATTATAATTTATAAAAAGAGACAGGAAAGATACTATGATGAAAGTATAGACTAGCTTATTTGGTATAATTTTGTGGCGAATATCGTAGAAAGATATAACGATAAGTATAGAGAACATAAACACAAACAGTGTCATAAGAAGGAAAAACAGAAATTCAGAGAATAGTAGCAACGGCATTAAGCGCATCATAATCATTACGAAAACTATACCCGTGATGAATTCAACTATCGGATACTGGTGTGAGATAGAGCTCGCACAGCTTCTGCAGCGGCCAGACTGTATCAAGAAAGAAAATACAGGTATAAGCTCGTACCAACGCAGCTTGTGACTGCAAGTCATACACATGGACCTGCCGTGGACTATGGATTTGCCTGTATTAAAGCGATAAATAACTACATTAAGAAAGCTTCCGATGATAGTGCCCATGAAGAAAATAAGAATAAATGCAAGTATATACATATAGATATTATAGCACCCAATTATAAAAATTAATAATTATTTACAGCTAATTTTGGCACCACTACCACCATTTAATATGGCTTCTATCGGATTATTGGGGTTAGCTATACTGAAGTCTGGGCTTCCACTTTTTAGTGTATCTTTATTCACGAGTTTTATTAGACCACTAGAGTCTACACAATAGGCTCCTGTATTATCTTTACTGGTCACTGCTACCGCCCAAGTACCATTCGTATTAAGCCTGCAGGCAGTCCTAGTAATACTAGTACCGTTCATTACACCACCTGACTTCTGACTTGCTGACTTGATAATATTTGTAATATGAGGATAGAAAAAGAAAGCTATGTAGGGATTCGTCGATGTGTTCACTTGGCAATTCGGAGCTTCTGTAAGCGAACCGAAGATCCAATTACCGTGCGTCCCTCTCTGGTCATATAGCTTCTGTGACTCATAGTAAAGTGGTGCAAGAGCAAGCTCAATAGAAGAATTCTGACCTTTAGTGCGAGCTTTACTAACAGAGAATATAGTAATGGATGCAAATACTGCTAATATTAAAATTAATATTAATAATTCTATGAGAGTAAAACCACCACTGGAGCGAGGAGTATTTGTATGATTTTTAGACATACGTTAATTGTATCATAAAAAAGAATTTTAACCTTTCGCAAGAACTGTCCTTGCGAAACTAATAGACCTGAAAAGTAAAAGACCAATCATCGAGAATGGTCTTTTGACTCTAAAATTATTAGCTTTAACTCAAACACAAGGACTGTCCTTGCGAAATTAAACCGTTAATTACAATTAGCACGTAATAAATTTTGTCCTGTACCGCTAGGATTTTGAACATTTGGCCAGTACTGTTGGAGACTCGGAGTACCACTATTAGTCACAGCGGCCACAACTGGAGGATGTTCTTTTGTGACTATTTTTTGTCTGTAATCTACGCAAACTGATCCAGTTGTAGTTGTAGCAGCAAGTGCCCATTGTCCAGCAGCATTAGTTTGGTTGCCTATCCCTTTTGCAAATATAACTGTAGTTCCTTTCGGTAAACCTTTAATTAATTTATAGAGGCTATTTCTATTTAATGAACCAGAATAATTAAACATATTGCCAGTATTACTTGTGTCTCCATTGAGAGTAGTAGCATCAAGCGCACCAGATGGATTGTTGTTACCAATAGCTGAAAAGCTACCTGTAACATTGGTCCCTGTATACAGAAGTGCTTGTGGAATCATGGCCTTTAGCTGTGCTGCCACCTTTTTGTCATTTGCTCTTTTTTTAGAATCACCTAAAGCAACAAGAACGACAGTAGCTAAGACACCGATTATTAATATAACAACCAGAACCTCTATGAGAGTGAAACCTCTTTGATCTTTCATAATAAATAAAATAATAAAATAATAAATACGACTTTAATGAGTAAATTAATTATAACACCTACAAATAAAAAAACCACCCTTTTGGTGGTTTTTTTATTTGAAACATTTACTTTATGAACATGCAATCGCTGAAGTAGCAATAGCAGGTGTTGTATGACCAACAGCTGAACCTGTACCATTATAAGCAGCTCCTGCTGTTTTGTTCTTATCACTAGACCAACCAGTTGAGTCTACGCACCATGCTCCAGTAGATGTTTTAGCTGCGAAAGCCCAAGCTCCTCCATTTGAAGGTAGTTTGCCTGCTTCTGAAGCACAACGAATATCTGGAGCTAATAGTCCTCCCATTAAAGCACCTAAACCTCCATTCGCTGTGTCAAAAACAGTAGTAGTTGCTGCAGGGGCACACAAACTTGATGAAGTAGCTGTCATAGCAGTTACAGCTGCCTCTGTAGGAGGATTACCTACACCTGTATACAACTCAGCTTGTGATCTCATAGCTGCTAACTGACTTGTGATTTTTGCATCAGCTGCTTTTGTACGAGCACTTGAAAGTGACGCCAAGATTACAGATGCCAAGATACCGATGATTGCGATAACGACTAGAAGCTCGATTAATGTGAAACCTTTATTTTTATTCATACTAAAATTTATTCTATTAATTTGTGTCTTCTTTTATTTAAGAAGACGCGACCTTATTTTTAATACTCTTATTATATCATATAAACGTTATAAAAACGCAATATTATATATACTGTGGATAAGTCAGGACTGATTTTAACTTATTCCACCTGCGATATTATATATCGGCATCAGTATTGAAGTCAGAAGTAATCCTACTCCGAGACCAAGAGCCACTATCATGAACGGCTCGATAAGCCCGACTAGTGTATCCACTGCGTCATTCACTTCTCTACCGTAAAAGTGTCCGAGAGTTTTCAGTATGCTACCCATGGACCCTGTCTCCTCGCCCACTTTCACCATGCCGGACATGATAGCAGGTATCTCCTTGTGTTTCGCTAACGAGTCAGAGAATGAGGCGCCACTCTTCACTTCTTCTGTTACTCCAAGCATTATGTCGCTGAAAACTTTGTTCCCTACTACATTACCTGTGAGCTCTATCGCACGGATTATAGGTATACCTGATGAGAGCATTGTATCCATATTATCTGCGATACGAGCGAGGTAGAGCTTGGTGAATATGTTCTTGAACACTGGGATGGATATTTTCATACTATCTAAATACTTCTGTCCTTTCTCTGACTTACTGAATCTATACATATAGACTATAAATAGAGCGACACCTACGAGTACGAATAGTCCGTAGTTCACTAATAAGTCACTAATACCGAGTACTATCTTCGTAGAGAAAGGTATGTCTTGGCCTGATTCCTCAATGATAACTGCAAGTCGTGGCACAATAAATACGAACATCATCACCATCACAAGTATAAATACTCCTATGACGAATCCAGGATATATAAGCGCGTGCTTCGTCTTGGCTGTGAGCTGGTACTGGCGATCGAGATAATCTGCCAAGTATGAGAATGTCTGAGTAAGTTTACCGGACTCTTCACCCGCTTTGACCATATTCACATAGAATTCAGAGAAGGCTTCCGGGTGTCTACTTAGAGCCTCCGAAATAGATAGACCAGATGATATATAATCAGACACACTTGTGAGGACTTTTATAAGAGCTTTGTTCTCTGTATTACTTGCAAGAAGGTTGAATGCTTTAAGCGCTGAGACTTGAGCCTCAAAGAGTGTCGATATCTGGCGAGACATGATAACCACATCTTTCAGATCGATACCTTTCTGGAAAAAAGACAATTTAGCTAGCATACCTTTGTTATCATCGTCTTCATTGACCGCAATTACTATGAGGCCTCTGTTCTGAATAGCAGAGATAGCTGTATCACGAGAGCTCGCATCTACTGTGCCCTTCTTCTTCTCTCCTGTATTTGATATGGCTTCATAATTAAATAACATATATTTTATAGCATGCGCTCAAGCGCTTTAGGGTTAAATGAGAATTGATAAGCACTCTCCATACTTATCTCGCCTTTTTGTACGAGCTCGACTAGAGACCTGTTCATATCTATCATGCCTAGCTCGGATGAGGTCTCGATGACATTCGTTATCTCGTGAGTTCTCTTCTCACGAATAAGGTTCGCTATAGCATTATTATTGATAAGTAATTCATAAGCAGGAATACGTCCTCCAGAAATGCGAGGGATTAGACGCTGAGAGAATACTCCGAGTAAACTAGAGGACAGCTGAAGGCGAATCTGATCTTGTTGGTTCGGAGGGAAAGAGTCGATGATACGATCTATAGTCTGAGCAGCATTATTCGTATGTAGTGTAGAGAACACGAGGTGCCCAGTCTCGGCTGCAGTCACTGCTGCTGATATAGTATCTGGGTCACGCATTTCTCCTACGAATATTACATTCACATCTTCACGAAGTACTGCCTTCATCGCTACAGAGAAGTCAGCAGTATCAGTACCTACTTCACGCTGATCAATAATAGATTTATCTGCTTCATAGACGAATTCTATAGGGTCCTCTATGGTGACTATATGTACAGCTTTGTTCTTATTAATCATATTTATCATCGTAGATAGTGTTGTAGACTTACCTTGTCCAACTGGTCCTACGCACAAGAAGAATCCTTGATTCTTCTGAGTAAAGCTCTCGAGTATCATAGGTAGATTCAAGTCTTCCATAGATTTCGCTTTAGGGATCAAACGCAGTGCGATACATATCTCTCCGCGCTGGAAGAAAGCATTACCACGGATACGAGTATTCCCCATGAATGAATACGAGAAGTCAGCTTCCTTCACTTCAAGGAAAATATCCACTCTACTCTGCCCTATCATAGCTACGAGTATGCCTATAATATCATCTCTAGTTTGGTTATTCTGATTCACGAGAAAAAGTAGCTGACCATTTATCCTCATAGCAGGCTTACGTCCTACACCTAGATGAAGATCTGATCCATCTTCATGCATAAGGCTCGTCAGTAATTCGTCTATAAATTTCTTATAATCCATATTATTATTTATTTACGTCGTTAATAATTTCATTTACTTTCTTGATGACTTCCGAAGGAGTGCTGGATGCTTTTATAATATAACCAGAAGCACCAAGGGATTCACCGCGAGCAATATCTGAAGGTTGCCCTCTATTTGAAAGTATTATGATGATAGAAGTTTGAGATAATTTCTCTTCTTTTAATTTCTCCATAAATTCAAAGCCGTCCATAACAGGCATCACTATATCAAGGAGTATAATATCTGGAACGAAGCCACCGTGTAGTAATTCTAATGCAGGCTCTGGCCCAAGTGAGGTGTGCACATCAAAATTCGCCTGATTGAACTTCAATGCATACATATCAAGCAAGAAACTATCATCATCAATAATCAAAATTTTCTTTTTGGATTCCATATATAAATATTATAATACATTAATAAAGCTTTTCCTACTGTACTAGAAGTTATAAACTTCCTGCATTGGTATATGACCTTGCAAACTTTTAACTATAGCGTCTTCGCGAATAGACAACATCCCACGAGAACGCACAACTTTGTATATTTCTTGTTCTTGGGGCTTGTTGAGTATGATCTGTTGTAATTCTTTATCAATACTAAACATTTCAAATATAGCCATACGCCCGCGGAGCCCAGATGAACACTCGGGTGAAGACACAGCTTCATACATAGTATTACCAATATTTAGGCTATCTTTATATTCTTTAGGTAAATCTGCAAATTGTGTATCAATCATTCTTTTTGTAGATTCATCCATAGGAATTTCATGCTTTGAAGTAGGATAGATTTTACGAGCCAGACGCTGAGCAATACAGAGAACGAGAGTAGGAGCTATAAGATAAGGGTCTATTCCCATATCTACTAGGCGAGGAATAGCACCAATAGCAGAATTCGTGTGTAGAGTAGAGAATACTAGGTGTCCTGTAAGAGCAGCTTGAATAGCAAGCTCTGCTGTTTCCTTATCTCGGATTTCTCCCACGTATATAATATCTGGGTCTTGACGAAGTATAGAACGAAGACCTGACGCAAATGTATAACCAATCTCAGGCATTATCTGTGACTGGTTTATCCCACTTATCTGGTACTCTACTGGGTCTTCAAGGGAGACAATGTTCTTCCCTTCGAAATCGAGTTCATTTAGCATGGAATATAGTGTTGTTGTCTTACCTGAACCTGTTGGACCTGTAATAAGGACTAGTCCATAAGGCTTATTCAATGCTTCACGTACGAGCTTCATATTCTCGGGCGACATATTCAAGTTATCTAGCTTCTGAACACCTTTTTCTGAATCAAGAATACGCATAACTATCTTCTCTCCATAGTAGGACGGCATAGTAGATACGCGGAAATCAATTTTTCTTCCATTTATTTTCGCAGAGATTCCTCCGTCTTGAGGCTTACGCTTCTCATCTAAGCGAAGCTTGGCTAGAATTTTGATACGAGCAATTACTCCATTATATACATTAATGGGTAATTCTAGTGAAGTATGGAGTACTCCATCTACACGGAAGCGAACTTTCACTTTGTCTCCGACATTCTCTATGTGTATATCAGAAGCAAGTCCTTCTGTTGCATGGCGAAGTATAACTGCTACTATCTTGATAATAGGGGCATCTTCAACGATCTTCTCTTCTTCGCCAGGCTTTAGTGTATCTGATGCTTTTTTGATAGATTCTATGGTTACACCTGCGTCTTTACTATTATCTATCTCTTCATCGAGCTCAGAGAGAGCTTCTCCTACTTGAGTATCGAGACCATTATAATGGTCTAATAGATTTCTAAAGGTTGAATTCTTTATAAGAAAAATCTTAAAAGGCTTATCGAGCTTGGCTGTGATAAAGGTTATGGCATCGACTGACTGAGTATTCTCGGGGTCAACTATACCAATCTCAAGTATTGAATCTGTAAATCCGATTGGTAAGAATCTATACATTTTTACAGCATCTAGTGGGAACAATTTATATAATTCTGATGCTACATTCCTCGGATCAACTTCTTTGCTTGGAATATTGAAAAAGACTTCTTTTATCTTAAGAATTCTGTCTTCATCTACTTTTAAATCAAGAAGAGCATCGTCTATATTACCAGCGTATTTCTCATTTGCAATCTTTAGAACTTCTGGTATTTGCTCTTCTGTTAGAATATTTGCTTTAACTAATTCATCAAGAATTATCATATTACTTAGTTGTGAAAGAAGTTATCTCTCCATAATTAAGCACACCATCAATACGAGCAACTGATCGATAGTAATAAGTAGTCTTGGGTGCAAGTCCTGTAATAGTCGAACTAAATGATCCTATTAGGGAGAGCTTTGCTTGTGGTGTAACCTTGCCCAAAGCTTCAGTAGTACCATATTCGAAATAAACATTCGTTACTCCTAGGGTACTCTCGACAGCACCATTTAGAACTGCTGTTTTATCTATTATTTGTTCGCCTCCATTCATAACTGGAGCTTGTTTCGGAGCATTTGGTAATCCATTGATAGGTAAGAATGGGTTCTCTCTACCGACACTACTTGCTTCACCCAATGAAATGGAATTGTCTCTCAAATTCCTAAACAAAACATCTGAGAAGATAGATGTGTCTACCTTGAGAGTATTAAGAGATGTAAGAGTATATATAAAAGCTGTATCTTGTGCAGTTTTGTCTTCACCAGACATGGTCGCTTCACTACCTTCCGAAGAAGAAAGGGCTGGTTCATCTACGGCAATTATGTCTAAGGTATTAGAAAAATAGGTATAAATACCTACTAGAATAAGTAGTATCGAAAATGTAGTTAATAATTTTTTAAATGTGTTTTTCATATTATTTAAGCCAATACGTTTCTACTTTTAAAGTATATCTATATATAGTAGGATCCTTCCTGTCTTCTCCTGGAACCGCTTTAGTATCTAAGACTTCAGGTACAGTAAATATAACAGATTTTACATCTATAAGACGTAAATTATACTCCAAATCTTTAAGGAAACTAATGAACGTCTCATATTTTCCCTCGGTAGAAAATTCTACAGGGAATACTCCATAAGGTAGAGACTCAGAAGTATCTGATACTATAAGCATAGAATCTTCTCCTGTTGTATTATCTTTGGTTTCGTCTAGCTTTATAGAATCGAATTTAATGTCTTCTATAGCCATACCGTGCAGATTGGCAATACGCTCAACTTCGAGAATGAACTTGATGTTATTAACTGTGTTTGGTAGGAAGCTCTCAAGCCTATCCATATCCACCTTTTTTACACTTTTGTAGTTCTTCATCAGCTCATCACGCCTAACTTGTAACTCCTTAGAATTATCTAATGCAGTATTATAAACTTCCACTTCTTTGCGCACCTTTTTAATATCACCATACAAAGGATTTGTTATTACAAAAAATAATACTCCGGAAATTATTAGAATTGATATAGAAAAAATGAATTTCATAATATTATGGTTGTTGTGTGTTAATTTCTTTTGGTGTTGTTATGCCTGGCAGAGTTGTTCCTTCAATTGGAGCTCCTGTACCCACTCCTCCTTGGGGTGTGTTACTTACTGGTACTGCAGGTGCAGGTGCTGGTTCTTTACTTGAGGATTGTATAGCTTTATTATTGGCATTTATTTTATTGTTTTCTACATATGACATTAAGGACTTATCTATATCGAATTCAATATTGAATTTAACTTTATTGTTTTTATCTTTTACTAAATTAGAGAAAACTACATTCTTGAAATAACGGCCCTTGTCTGCGTTAAAAACATTAGCTTGTAGTGCAATAGATTTGTAATCCGAAGCAATACCTGCCATCTTTACAGAGAAAATATCGCCATTCAAACTATGTTCAAAATTTGTATACTGTATTGTTGGTAGTGTTAGAGTACCCAATTTCTCGAACATAGGTGAGAGAACAATGTGATTAGATAAGAGTAATCTAGAAGAATCAATCCTTTTGTCATACAAAGAAAGCTCTTCGATTGTCCCCTCTTCAAATGAATCTCTTACTATCTTTAATGAGGCAGATAATGATTCTACTTCTTTGGTTAAATAATTCTTATACAAATAAAGACCAGCAGAAGCTCCTCCTACCACTATGAGGACAATAATAGCCATAACAGTAAATAGACTAGTCGGTGCTCCACTATTAGTTCTACCTCCGACACTTGTGATCGGTTTCTTGGGTATGAAAGATGTTTGAAATGAATTATCCATATTTTATATTATTATGACAACTGACGAAGCGCGAGCCCCACAGCAACTGAAAACTCCGGCCCACTTATTTCTAGTATTTGTTTCAAAAAAGCTGGGGCTTCTGTTCTACTAAATGGATCACCATAAACTACTTGCTCATTGTGTAAACTTTCTTTTGCTTTTTCAAGCAAACCACGGAGCAATGCACCACCACCAATCATAACAACTTTACTTATGGTCTTATTATACTTCTTCTGGTAAGTAAGCACAACAGTATTCGTATCCCCAAAAATATAATCTACTGACAAGCGAGCAATATCTGCTGCTTCACTGTTCTTCGAAGAGTCTAAACCTACTGATCTTTTCAATTTCTCTGCTTCGTCAAAAGATATACCGAGAGATGAAGAAATATTTTTCGTAATATCCTGAGATCCACGATTAACAACATGGAATACTCTGACTACTCCGGCTTCAACAATAAATAATTTCGTCTTTGATGCTCCAAAATCCATAAACATTACAGGAGCAAGATCATAATCAAAAGATGAACGAATATTACTGAATATTTCCATTTCAAAAGAATCTGATCGTAGTTGTGTTTTTGTAAGAACCTCTTGATATTTAGAGAGGATGTCATTGTGTATAGCCACCACGAGGACCTCTACCTTGGCCTCAGGAACTTTATCATCGGATGATTGATCACTTGATAGTAGGACTTCTTGAGGAACCATGAACCAATCAAGGCTAACTTCTGATATAGGTACCGGTATGTATTTGCGTGCTTCCGTAGGAACTATGCGTGGTAAATCAGCTTCAGTTACTTTCCCTGGTAATGTAATAGTAAATATAAGACTAGAAGATGAAGGTATGGCCACAACACCCATATTCGTTGTGATATTTGACTCCTTCATTACATCAATAAGAGCTTTAGAAATATTATCTGTATCTAAGTTCGTGACTGTTCCTACAGCAGTGTTGCCATAAGGACCAAGAGCGAGCGCTCCATAAGTCTCGAGAACTGCTTTACCTCCTTTCTTTTTCAGCTGAACAACTTTTATAGAAGAAGATCCTATATCAATACCTAAGGCGCTTTCAGAGGACTTGTTAGAACTAAAAGCCTTGGATAAACTTGCTAGTCCTGAGTCTATAATTGTCTTTAGTGAATTATCCATAGTATACTAACTATTATATCACAGCTATAGTAAAATAAGGCATGGAAAAGGCAATTAATTTATTCAAATATATTAGGTTGCAAATATTAGATATATTATTCCCCGAGAACTGTCTCGGCTGTGGAAAACAAAGTGAAACAATATGTGAAATATGTGTCCTAAAAATACCACAAGCAGAGCGTGAGACAGAAAGTAATATCATAGCTATTTATGATTATAGAGACCCTTTAATTAAAAAAGCTATCTGGAACCTGAAGTATTACCATCGTTTAAACATAGGTCACAAACTGGGTAAATTACTATACGAAAATACAATAGAAGAAATATCAGACATAAGAACATACACAATTGGTAAACCAATACTTGTCATTCCTACCCCAATATCCAAAAAGAAAATGAGGAATCGTGGATATAATCAAGCAGAAGTAATAGCAAAAGGTTTTATTAATTCTAGTGAAAAAGGGATATTTGAATTAAGGAATGATGTTGTTTATAAAAAATTTGAAACAAAGCCACAGGCAAGAATTAGTAACAGAGTAGATAGGTTAAATAATATTAAAAATACGTTTGGTATGTATAAAGGTGAATTTATAAAAGGACGCACTGTGATAGTCATAGACGATGTTACTACAACAGGTGGAACATTAAATGAAATAATGAAAGTTCTAAGACAAAACGGTGTAAAGAAGGTCGTAGGCTTTGTTATAGCACATTAGTTACCCCATAGATCCCATATCATACCAGCTATATTGCGCGGCTTACCCTCTAATGCATAGTAATGCATATCTATAAATGGAAGAGTGTTGCACTCTATAATCCCCCATCTTTGAGCACTCTCGTCTTTGGTAGGGTCAGGAATAATACAATCGAAACCTAGTACTGATAAACCAGTCACCCTTGCTGCCTTTTCTAATATAGGAACGAAGCTCGGGTGCAATTCATCGATCATCTCCTTTGTATCTCCTCCGAAAAGCTGCCCTCTCCTATGTGATAATGTTAATTCTTTATCTTTAGGCAATATATCATCGACAGTAAAACCAAGTCTTAATATATGATCCGTCAGTTCCTCATTAAGAAGTATGTGATATTTCTTAATTTTCCCATGATTTTTTATTTGTATTAATTGTGCAATAGTATTATTACCATCGCCTCTTATTGTAGGAACTGTACCACTATAAAAACCCGCAAGTACGCCCCCTACAATGGTTGCCCTACAAATAGACCCGTATAAATGCTCTTCTATAACTAAATGTGTGGAAATTTTACGGGCAACTTTTATGCCGAGCTTGAACTGATCAATATTACTTATATTTGTCACTGTATGTCGCGCACGAGAACCCAACTTCGGTTTTATTATTACCGGTGTATTAAATTTACTGAAAACATTGTTCAAGTTCTTAAAACTAAAGATAGAAAGTTCCTCGTAATCTGGAACTGGAATACTATTCTTCTTTAATTCATTTTTTAGAATAATTTTATCATCCCAATTCATTTTAGATTCGAGAAACTCGGATTGAATTGGTATACTTTCAAAATAAATAGTCTTACCATTCAAAAATGCGCGATACCAATCAATATATCTATTCCCTAGGACAACTTGATCCATATGAATATTACGTCTTTTGGCTTCTTCCCATATTACTTTTGACCTGAAAGAGTTCGCTTTCTCTATATCCGAGGAAAAGCGGGCAAGACCTAAAGCTATGAGTATTTTTAAAAGGGAAACAGGAATAAAATCAGCGAAATCTTTTAAGAATTTAGGTGCGTGATTGGCAACAGAGAGCATATGTGGCTCGAAAACTGAAGTTATGAAATTCTCAATCTTATACAGGAAGTGGTTAACTGGCGCTTCGCCACAATAAAAGCATCTATTATTTTTAATATCTTTATCTTTCTTCATACTTAATCATTATAACAAAAGACAGCTTGCGCTGTCTTTTATATAATAAACATAAACATTTTAATGTCCTTCACCTTTTAACATAGATTTATAAGTTATGAGTTTAGTAAACGACCCACAAGGATAGTATATCACACATTTAAAATACACCAATTATTACTTATCAACAGTAAGACCCTGATCTATGGTAAGTTCAGATTCTGGTGCAGTATTCACATCGGGAACAAGATGGGATTCATATTTATCTTCTACTATAAATTCTCCTAAAAATTTCTTAAAGTCTTCTATTCTTGGCTCTTCATTTATCTCTATGAAGTGATCTACTGGCTTACTCTCTGGAGTGTACTCATGGTGACCTCTGACTTCCCCATCTTGGAATACTCGTATGTGGTACTGCAAATCGAAATTCTCGAGCTTGCGCCAAGAAAGTACCTGTCCATTATCAGTCCAAGCCACGAAATGATTCCCGAAGTTCCACTTCTCGTGCAAGTGCTTCTCTAAGTCTTGTAATGTTTTCCCAGGTGCTAGCCACCCTATATGGTAAGGCTGGCGACCTTTCTCGTGCCAGACTAAGTGCCATTTGAGGAAATGCTTCTGAACCCAAGGGAACATAGGATATAGGAATTTCCATATATTCTTTTTAATTCTTTGACTTCTAGTCAACTTAATCTTTTGATTCATTCGAGTAGTATTAAAGGCTAGGATTAGTACTATAGTCTACAACTAGATTACCTAATTTATTGGAAAATAACATGAAAACTCCAATGTTTAGCAACATAAAAATAACAATAATTACCCAATAGTATTTCGTCTTATTTTGCATATTTTATATTATACCACAATAATTTGAATAACTAAGTACTGAAAGTAGACTTATCGACTGGGATATATTAGTATGTAGGAAAAATTTAATATGGAAACACCTGAAATTTATTTGGAGCGTGATAATTGCGGCCTATACGATAAAGAAGAATATATATGGATGAAGGCTACGGATACACAAATGCACAGAATAATAGTGAAAACACATACTCATGATTTTCCTTCACTTGACTGCAAGATGATAATTCTTATTGTCACTGTAATTGATAAAAGAAGCGAAATAATAATCAAAGAAGGAGACAAAGAGAAAGTAATAGGCCTTAGTCCAGGGGCTCGATTCTTTATTAAAGAAGGTTCCACCTTCTGCTTCAATGGTTATGTTGTGTTCGACAGGATAAAAATCCCCATAAAAAAGGATAGTAATTTATAAAAAAGAAAAAGGACTCCTTTCGGAGTCCCCTTTTTTTATTCCTAAATCCAACCCAATAGATAAGCAATGAAGATAACAACCCCTAGTAATCCTAGCATTGAGTGAGCTCTAGAGAGAAGACCTATCACTATGATAATAATTACTACTTGTAAGATACCTAGGGCTAGGATGGAGGCCCATATAGTCTGTATTAATGTTTGAATAAATAACATAAAAAATATAATTAATTTCTAATATCTATATTATATACTGATACAAGAATAAAGAGTAGCGGTAGATAATTTTAATCCGATTTAATGCGGAGACGGCGAGATTCGAACTCGCGAGGGGGTTTGAAGCCCCTGCCTCTTTAGCAAAGAGGTACGTTAGACCACTCTGACACGTCTCCTTTAATACTTTTACACCTTATCATATTTAGTATATTTACTCAAAAACTTCTTTGTTTCAGTGTATATATTGTGCTAGTATATGAAAATTGGAGTTTATATTGTAATTAAATGAGCGAAGCAATGGAGGCGTGGATGAGTGGTTTAAATCAACGGTTTACTAAACCGTCGTCCCCTTAAAGGACCGTGAGTTCGAATCTCACCGCCTCCGCAATAATAGTATAAATATGTACACCGCACTTTTTGTAAAAGATGTAGAAGATTTACTTAAAAGATTCCCCCCGAAGCATGAGGTAATTTTTGGTGACCATTCTACTATTGAATTTAACCCAAATGATTTAAATGGAGTAGAAACTGGTAAAGAATCAAAAATTAAAATTATCGGCAGAGTGTATGATGAATATGGGGACGACCTTTTGGTTGAAAATCCTAAATCAACAAATAAATACCCACACATTACTATTTCTCGCGCCAAAGACGCACCTCGTTTATATTCGCAAATTCTCTTTGCAAAAAGAAAAGAAGAGAACCATATGGAATACTTTGATAATGAAAGTGTGAAAGTTATCGAAGATTATCGTGAATAACCCTTATAACATAAATTTTCACACCATAATATAATCTATTATAAATTTAACTATGATTATTTATAGCATCTCTTAGTATAGACATTATTTTCGCATTGATTGCTTTCGGGTCCAGTATCTTCCTTAAATTATTTATCTGTCGAGGAAGTATTTGCTGACCACAAAGTTCTCTTGCCCTTTCTGCTACTTTTTTAGAATCTTCGAAAGACATTACCATGCTACTAAGTCCTGCAGTCTCTAATACTTCTGCGCATCCCATATTATTACTCACGAGTACAGGTATCCCCATACAGACAGCTTCCATTGGTACATTCCCGAATGTTTCAAATAATGACGGGCATATTATCAACCCTTGGGAAGAATAAAATTTTAATAATTCATCATGAGTCATAGGAGTAAATCTATTAATTGTTTTCGGGATCTTTTTTATTTTAGAATCACCCGTAACAAACGAAGCTTCATGTTGCCATCCTTCCCTTTTTAATACATTATGAATCTCGAAAAACTTTTTAAAGTTTTTGATTTTATCCCACCTACCAACAGCCGCTATCCTTCTGTCTACACTATTAAAAATTGATTGATGCTCAGGCACTTTAAAAGAGTTCGGTACAACAAAAGCATTCTTTATGGGTTTTTTTGTGATTTCTTTTTCTACTACATCCATGCACAATCTAGAAGGGAAAATGAAATGACTAACCCTTTTCTGGAAAGACTTCTCTATTTCATTGAAGAATTTGCGGGCTTTAGGTTTGGCGCCTTCTGTCTCTTTTGAATAAACGCCCGCATATCGTAAAACGATAGGTATTTTTAATTCGAAAGCAGCGATAGATATAATCCAAGGAACATAGTAAGTCCCATTCAGGAATACTACATCGGGTTTGTCTTTCGATAAAATCTCCTTAATAATTTTAATAATGGGTCTATACTTTTTCTCTAAATCCTTCAAATTTCTTGATGAATTTATGGCTTTATTAATTGGAATATCATGTATATTTATTATATGATGCTTGAACCAGATAGGCGATAGGTGTCTAAATATTGTGGGTCCTTGCATATATCTCTTTCCATTTAGTTCAAGTCCGATTATTCCCTTTCCTTTACAATCTAATGAATCCATGAAGTTTACATTGGATCTAGTGATTCCACCTAGGTATTCTCTCGTAAGATTGGTAGCTATTTTCATATTCAATATTATAACATAAAATCTATTTTTTTCAATATGTTACTATTAATTACTTTTTGTAAAAACAAAATATTAATTATCTGCTATAATTAAAAGATGGATGAAATCGAAAAGCTAAAGATTGAAAATGAAGAACTAAAGAAAATGAATGCAGTAAAGTCTGATCTTATCTCTATATCAGCACACCAGCTACGTACATCGTTATCTGCACTCAAGTGGATACTCCGTATGTTCATCGATAAAGATTTGGGGAAGATAACCAGCGAACAAGAAGGCTTCATGCAAAAGGCTCTAGATAGTAATGAGCGTATGATTGTCCTTGTGAATGATCTACTCACACTCAACCATGCAGAGAATACAGTAATAAAATTTAATTTTAAGGAAGTAAATATACTAGAATTGTTAGAACAGACTCTTTTCGAATTTTATGGTGAATCACATAAAAAAGAGGTGGAGTTAATATTCCTTAAAGACTACAAAGACCTACCCAAAGTGAAGTGTGATGAAGAAATGATTCGTGTAGTATTCCAAAACCTTATAGAGAATGCTATTAAATACAGTAACATTAAAGACAAAGTGGTAATATCGCTAAAATATAGTGAGGTGAATAAAGAAATCGAGATATCTATACATGATAGTGGCATAGGTATCAAAGAAGAGGATAAGAGTAAGATATTTGAAAAGTTCTTCCGAGCCGAAAATGCTAAAACAAAAGATTATATTGGCTCAGGACTCGGTCTTTTTACTACCAAACATATCATAGAGAACCATAAAGGTAAGATTTGGTTTGTGAGCGACCAGGATAATGGTACGACCTTTTTTGTATCATTGCCTACGATATAAATATTGTGTTACAATAATATAATATGAAAAAGATATTAATTATAGAGGATGATTCATTCTTACAGGGATTAGAAGTTGCTAAGCTTAAAAAGGCGAATTATGATGTAATAACAGCCTCAACAGGAGAAGAAGGCATGAAACAGATTATGACTCCGGGCATAGACTTAATATTACTCGATATTATGCTTCCAGTAGTTGATGGATTTGAAATAATTAAGAAAATACGAGAAACAGAAAGCACTAAGAAAATACCTGTTATCATGTTCTCCAACCTATCGGATGATAAAGAAGTTAAAAAAGCAAAGGACCTAGGGGCTGACGAATTTATGGTTAAATCTAACTTCACCCTAGAGGAATTGCTAGAGAAAATAAGTTCCCTATTGAAATAGAAGCTATCTAGGTTTTTTACTATTTAATTGAGGATATTTCTTCATTTTATACACCTCTCTATGAGTCAAAAAGAGAAAACTTTTTATATAATACTATTGATGATATTTATAGCAATAGGTGGTATTGTGTTATATGGAGAAGATAAACCTAACTTAAACACAAATGCAATTGGAAGATAAAATTGAGAAGCATTTCCGTTTAGATGATAAACAAAAATTAGCCTTAGAACGAATGGGTCTAAGCAAGATAAAAGACCTACTTTTCTACTTCCCTTCTAGATATACAGATATATCTGAAGTGCGACACATAAACACACTAGAGAAAGGTGAGAATGTGACAATACTCGGCACCATATCAAAACTCGCGACTAAGAAAAGTTTCAAGAGTAAAATCCCGATGAGTGAAGCCACACTTTCAGATATCACTGGCTCGATAAAAATAGTCTGGTTCCACCAACCCTACTTGGCCAAGATGTTAAAGGAGGGTTCTATTGTGCGCGTCACTGGTAAGATATCTGAGAGTACAACTTACGGACTAACACTTACAAATCCTGAGATAAGTCCGAGCGACGTGTTGCCGATAGATCTTCATGACTCACTTTTTAATAGAGAGAATGTCGTCCAACAATTCGGCTACCCTGTATATGGCGAGTCGAAAGGCATAACATCACTGTGGATATACCATGCAATACAAAAGATACTGAAATCAGATATTATAAAAAATATCAAAGATTATTTGCCAGAATATATTCTAGAGAAGTATAGCTTGCCGGCATTACATACAGCTCTTATATGGATACACATGCCACAGAGGAAGAATCATGCAGATATAGCTCGCAAGCGTTTTGCTTTCGAAGAAGTATTCTTCATACAGCTTGCACGCCAGCAGGAACGCAAAGCTTACGAAGAATTATTCTCATACAAACTCAAAATTCCCGAAAGTGATATCGAGGACTTCATATCACGATTCCCTTTTACTCCGACACATGCACAACAGAGTGCCATCGATACAATTCTCGATGATTTAAAAAAGGATAAGCCGATGTCACGACTTGTTGAAGGTGATGTAGGTAGTGGAAAAACTTTCATTGCAGCTACTATTGCATATGCAGTTATTAAAAATAGACCAGTTGGGCAGAACTTTGGTAACTTACAAGTGGCCTACATGGCGCCAACAGAGGTGCTCGCTACTCAGCTATACGAGAACTTTATTTCATACTTTGAGCATACAGGCATATCTATAGCGCTTATTACAGGCTCTGGTTGCAGGAAATACCCGAGTAAAAGCGCCCATTGGGAGAACGGACAGCAGGTTAAAACTTGGACACCGATTGCCCGCAACCAATTACTCAAGTGGGTTAAAAATGGCGAGATACCGATAGTAATAGGTACTCATGCACTTATATCGAAATCAGTAGAATTCGAAGACCTAGGGCTCGTTGTCATAGACGAGCAACATCGCTTCGGTACCAACCAACGTATGAAACTAGCGAAGAAGGAAGGTCATGCGCCACATTACTTATCGATGACTGCCACTCCTATCCCTCGTACACTTGCCCTCACAATATACGGAGACTTGGATCTTTCTATCATAGACGAGATGCCAGCCGGTAGGAAGAAAGTTATAACAGAAATAATTGGAGAGAATAAAAGAGAGAAAGCTTACGAAGAAATAAAAAAAGAATTAGTGAATGGCAGGCAACTTTATGTTATCTGTCCGAAAATAGATAGCGAGGATGAAGGAGAGAAAATAAAGCTTGATGTGAAATCTGTAACCGTAGAAGCAAAAAGGTTAAAGAAAGATATTTTCCCGGAATACAGAATAGAGATAATGCATAGCAAAATGACCAAGCAGAAGAAAGAGGAAATTATGCAAGAATTCAAAGATCACGAGATAGATATACTAGTCTCTACTTCTGTGATAGAAGTCGGTGTAAATGTACCCAATGCTACAGTTATCGTTATAGAAGGGGCCGAGCGCTTCGGACTAGCTCAGCTTCACCAGCTCCGTGGACGCGTCATACGTAGTAATCACCAATCATATTGCTATCTTTTTGCTAATGCGAAAACTGACAAAACTATAGACCGCCTCAAAGCTCTGACGAAAGCATCAAGTGGTTTCGAACTTGCAGAGCTAGACCTATCTTTGCGTGGTGCAGGGCTCCTCGGTGGTGACAAACAGTGGGGCATCACAGACCTCGGCATGGAAGCTATCAAGAACATCAAGATGGTTGAAGCTGCACGTAGTGAAGCTATAAATCTTATCGAAAAAGACGCCACTTTGGCGTCTTTCCCTCTCCTTTCACAAACTTTACTTGATAGAGATTTAGATCTTCATTTTGAATAAATGCTAAAATCCGTACATACCCATACCCATTCCCATACCGTGTCCTTTGGCCTTTTTGCCTTTCACATTATTCTTCATCTTTTCCATTGTAGTAATACGAGCATCAGCTTGAGCTTGTGTGATCACTCCTTTATCTACTAGAGTTTGTAAGTGAGCTTTCATTTGGGCTTTGTGAGCTTCTTGCATTTTTGTTCTTAGTACTTCTTCGGTAATTCCCTTCTGTTTAGCAAGCTCTTTGAAGCTTGTACCATTTGCCCATGCAGTCTTCACTTCATCAACAGATACGCCTATAAGAGTTGCTTGCTGTGCGAACATCTGTGTATGAACTGTCGCAATTTCGTCAGCAGTCATATTTTTATTCATCCCACCAAAGGCTTCCATAGAGCCTGCGCTTAGTAATAATGCGAGCGCAAGTGCTGGGACGCTATATTTGAGTAATTTAGTTTTATTCATATTTAATTATTTTTATTATTTAATAATATGCAAGGATATCTCTTGCATATACTACTACACCCAGAAATGTATTTTATTTCAAAAATGGAGACTCTAATTCGCGAGGTGGCATCATACCCCTTCTGTCATCACGGAACTTCATCATTGGCCTCTTGTCCATATCTCCCCTATAGTACTTATGCATAGGTCCAAGTACTGGCACACGCGGACCTTCACCGAAACGCGCAAATCTGAAGTTCACATCAAGTATCTGGATAATGGCACCTATTAATACTACAAGGAATATAATCCCCGAGAGGCTATAAACAAGTGGCTTCTTATAGATAAATGCATATTCTTTTACTAATTTATAGAAAGTAAATAATAGAAATATAGATAAAATAACTATAATCCAAGGGATTGATGTCATCAGTAAGTAAAGCTCCCGAGGGTTTAGGTTTAATAGTTTAAATAATTCTTTCTCTCGAGCGACAAGGCCAATAAAACTAATAAGATAGATAAGTGCGAAGAATAATATAACAGCCACTAGTATATGCATGACTGTTTTGAGTACGAAATGCCACTTCGGCTTCATAACAAGCTTGCCTTCCTTTATAGCAGTTAACACTTTCCCTTGTATTGAATTTTCTTCATTTAGATTACTCATAAATAAAATTATTATTTGATAATAGCTCCTTTAGCTTATCTTTACCTCTTTTAATACGTACACCCACGGTCGATATGGGGATGCCTAGAACTTGGGCAATCTCTTTGTAATCCATATCTTCATAGAAATAAAGAATTAATATTTCGCGGTACTTCGCATCGATAGAGTCTAAGTGGTGATCAAGCTCTTTCTTTATTAATTCCCTATCACTCTCTTTGTCTGCCCTCTCAGCTTCACCTGTATGAGGTAAGAAAGTATCAAAATCAAAAAAGTCAGTCGAGAATATACGGTCAGTTAATTTCTTCTTTAGAGCATTCACATATGTATTGTGAGCTATTCTATATATCCAAGGCGAGAATTCCCTATCATCATCGAAACTCTGGAGATTTATATAAACTTTTATGAAAACATCTTGCACAAGATCGTCGACGTCATTATATTTAAATAGGAACTTACGAGCATAACGCCTGAGCTTCGGCTCATACCGAGATACTATTTCACTGAAAAGATCATGATCTCCTTTTTTAATCTGAAGGACTATCTCCTTGTCTGTTTTTGTCTCTATTTTTTTAGATTGTTCCATCCTATATAATATACTACATTTGGATAGATGTTTTATTACACTTAGTGATGATGGTGATGATGTGTCTCACCCTTATTATTCTTGAATTCCCTACCATGTAGCATATATATAGAGATAGCTGTGGTAATGGGCACAGCAAGGACTAGACCAATGGACCCTATAAGAGTACGGATTATCTCTGTGGCAAATATTTCTCTATTCACAATAAACATAGTAGACACTGAAGTCGGGAACGAGAAGAATACTAAGAGAGGGAGAGCTGCTCCAACGTATGCAATGGCAAGATTGTTCACCAGTGCACCTATGTGCTCACGTCCGATTCTTAAAACTCTAGAAAAAACATATTTACGTGATAAATCTTTATTTGCCCTCCATAGCTCTTCGACTGCTATTGCTTGCCCTATAGCACCATCATACAGAACTCCAAGCAAACCGATAAGAATCCCTCCCATGAGTAAGCCTTTCAGGTCAATAGCTCCATAACTATTGAGGGATAAATATGTAGCTTCCTCTGTGTCGAAACCAGAAAGTGAAGTAACGTTCACTGCAAAGTATGCGAGTAAACCAGAAATAACGACTGTTACAATCATACCCAAGACAGCACTAGTGGTCGTACGATTTAATCCGTGTGTAACATAAGAACCTACAACTGTTACGAGTGAAGCGACTATTATACTAATTAAGAGAGGAGATGTTCCTGCGACAATCTCTGGTAATAAGATATAGAATATTAGTAATAATCCACCAAATAAAGATAGTAATCCACGAAAGCCCTGCATTCCACCAAAAAATAAAGTAACAAATATAAACAATAGGAAAAAGAATATAAGCCACGGAATGCGATTCACATCTTGCACGCTATATACCACACTACCACTCTCTGCACTGGTATATTTTAGTAAATAAAATTTTTGATTTTCTTTTAATTTAATATAGTCATTCTCAACCGATATAATCTCTCCTTTTTGTTCGCCTTTAAGAACTTCAACTTTTATATTCTGGTAAAAAATATCTTTATCTATAGCTGTATCATCTTTCAATCCCTCATCCGATATTTCAACTACTTTTGCTTTTAGTATTTCCTGCTTATCTTCCATGATTTCAACCGCGCCTACAAAAATAGTCGGTATAAACATAGAAAATATAAAAACAATTGGAATAATTTTTTTTATAAGATTAATCATTTGGAGCAAGTATTACATACACCAAATAATTCAAAAGAATGACTATTGATAGATGAGAAATCTTTTGTTTGCTTGAGTGCTTTACTTATTATACCGTCTATCTGACAGCCCACAAAATCGCTTACCTTTTTGCAATTAGTGCATACTATATGATGGTGATCGTTTTCTTTGTCCATTAATTCAAAAAGTGGTGTGCCATCCTGAAAATCAATTTGTCTCACGATACCTAAACTTTTAAAAGATGCGAGCAACCTATACAGCGTGACTTCATGCACGCTTTTGGATTTCATTTTATTCATTAAATCTTTGAGTGTGATCGGTTTTTTGATCTCAGATAATACAGACAGTAATTCCACCCTCTGTGTAGTTGCTTTGAGGTTATTATCTTTCAAGATATTTTTAATTGTTTCTAATTTAATCGTATTATTCAGCATAAATTAATTCTATACTTTCGTCATGATTATCTTCATCCTCGTGTTCTCCGTGAGCATGTGGAATAAGTAATAGTGAAGCAGATAGAAGTATGACTCCGACCAGGAATCCGAGAATATACTTTCTAGTATATATAGAGTGCGACAAATCTTGATAAACCTTCCATGAAATAATACCAGCAGATAATGCTATAAAAATAGGCTCTATTACTTCACCTGCTTCCCCACTGATAAATAGTGTAGTAAATATTGAAAGCGATATAAGGAAAGAAATGAAGAGGGCTTTGTATGGCTTTACCCCACTCTCGACAAGCAGTATCTGCTGGCCAAATTGCTGAATAGTCTGATGACCAAGTATTCCAAACATAGCGACAAACCCTCCAGCCGAAACAGCGATACCATCTACAGCATTATGAAATAAATCAGAAATAAATAGACGAATGGTACTAGCTTTCGTATGCGAATGGTGAACCCCTAGAACATTGTGGTGGTGGTGGAACTCTTTTACAAAGTAACCAATGACAACACTAGCGACTACTCCTACCAAGAACCAAAGAGTTGTATCCCCCACCCCACTATCGGATATTGATTCTCGAAGCAGTAAAATTATAAGTGTAAGGTATACACCGAGCGCGAAACCTTTCACCCAATCTTTCTGGAAAAAAGATGGGTTCTTCGGTAAGAAGAACACTAAGAGTACAGGCACAACACCAGCTAAAATTAATTGTAATAATAAAATATTCATAAGTTTTCTGAGTATAAACTAGATGCAACTTTTTTGCAAGTAGAATAATATAGATACATGACTACCCTGTACAAAATAACAGCAAATACTACACAGAATTATCTTTGCATTTTGTGTTTAAGATTTTATAGTTTTCAGTAAAAATTCTAATGGGTTATAAAAAATTTATTCTAAGGACAATTAACTATTTTTAGTTTGCCCGTACTTTTCTTCTAAATCTATTAGAGATTTTAATGCGAGTTTCATTGAGTCATTAGAAATTTTGAAATTGGAACCAAAAGTAGTTTTTTCCGCTCTTGTCAAAGTATCTTTGAGTTCTCCTACAACTTTTTGTGTTTCTGTAATTTTTAGCTCTAAAGCTTCTTTTTCCTTTTCATGAGCCGTATTATCTTTTTCAATTTTTAATTTTAATCCAATTTTTTCTTCTGTTAATTTATCAACTGTTTGATGAAGATTTTTAACTTCCTCAATCTTCTTTTCAAGATCACCGACTTGGTTAAGACGAGCTACAATCTCGCTTGCTGTAATATTTTCATTAGTCAACATGTGACGCAAATTCTCAAATGCTTTTTCTTCCGCTAATTTTTTCTCTTTCATTTTTTGAACTTCTTTTGCATTTTCACGAAGTGTAATTTTTTTACTGATTTTCTCACCAAGTGCGTTTAAATACTGAATAAGAACTGCGCCTCCTTCAAATTTAAAGACTTCAGGGTCTCCTACCATATCCTCTATTTGATACGGCATATCATTTATAATGAAAGCCATTTCTTTAGAATTGTATTCAGTTTCACCAAAAACAGCTACGTTACCTGTCTCATTATCGGTAATAATTTTCTTTACTTGATTTAACGTATTTTTCCATTCATTTTTAGCTCCTATTTTATCACCAGTTAGAACATGACTACGCCTATCTTTGGTACGGATAGAGTCTACAATAGCAACAACTAGATCATTCTTCCCAATGGTCGCATTCACTACATGATCTTTTTGTTGGTTTAATTCAGCAGAAAATTTTGGGTACACCCATTCCTTATCGTCAACAAGCAATCTTGTGTGTTCGTAAAAATCATTATCCACAATAGCATACACAACCCCGAATGAACTTGTAGCAAATTGAACTCCTTTAAATTTTGTTTGCCATTCAGTATTATTTACAATAATACTACTTTTATCTTTCCCAAGTTCTGTGAAAACAATTTTCTCTCCCTGGGGATCAATTTCTACGTGATAACCACCAAAATAAACATCTTTACCTCTCAAAGAATCCCATTTACTACCATTTACTAAAATAGTATCATCTTTTTTATCTGTCTTTACTTCTAAAAGTTCTTTTTCTGGATTATTTACATCAATAACACGTCCTGCCCAACTTCCCTCTTCTGCTCCATTCATAGAGGCATTAAAATAAACTAAGTTTGAATTATTTTTCTGCAATCGCTTATCGTCGACGTTAGAGTATTTTCCCTGTATAACCCCATCTATCAAAAGTTGATCATCTTTAATTTCGACATTCGTATGTTTAATCTCCTCTATTTTTTCAACATCAAAAGGCGACAGGCTTTCTTGCTTTAAGTTTTGATTTTCCATAGCTATATATTATTACATTATTAATTGATAATCAATCAATTAATGTTTTAACAGATTATAAAGCTTTTTAATGTCCACCCTCTTGGATTCGAACCAAGGACCCCAGAGGTATAAGCTCTGTGCTCTAACCAACTGAGCTAAGGGTGGTTAATGTTGTTTATATACCTAAACAACCAAAGGTTTTTCACCTGCTTAACTAACCAAAACAGCTAAGGGTAGAATTGCGGTTATCGTATAACTTATACATACTAACCGAATTTTAGTGATTTGTTAAGCCTTCACCTCTTCCTTCATTTTTGGCATTATTCCATTCGCGATAATGAGCTGATTGTATTCATCTTGCTCGAGTGTCTCTACTTCTACAAGCTTGAGCGCTATTGCATCGAGAACTTTGCGGTGATCAGTCAGTGTCTTGTTCGCAACAGCAAGTGCTTCATTCATAATCTTCGATACTTCACCATCGATCAGTGCACCGACACGCTCAGAGTATTCCTGGTCATTCACTCCACGACCGAACATTGTCCTCCCTCCATCACTCTCAAGTGCTATCGGGCCTATCTCATCACTCATACCCCACCTAGTGACCATAGCACGAGCCATGCTTGTCGCTACTTGCAAGTCATTCGATGGGCCAGTAGTTATATCTCCGAAAATCATTTTCTCTGCAGCATAGCCTCCCATAGCCATAGCTATATCATCGAGGAATTCTTTCTTGCTTTGAAGTTTGCGTTCTTCGAGTGGAAGCTTCAATGTGTAGCCTCCAGCACTACCACGAGAAACGATGGACACTTTGTGCACTGGGTCTGCATAAGGGAGCACAGATGCCACGAGTGCATGCCCTGCTTCATGGTAAGCTGTTATCTCTTTCTCTTTCTTCGATAGCAAGTGGCTCTTACGCTCAGGACCCATCATCACCTTCTCTATAGAACGAATAAGATCGAACTGAGAGACCTTCTTCCTATCTTCACGTGCAGCAAGTATCGCACCTTCATTCATCAGTGAATATAGATCTGCACCAGAGAATCCTGGAGTACGCTCGGCAATAACTTTCAGATTCACATCTTCTGCAAAAGGCTTCTTCGCGCTATGTATTGTAAGTATATCTTCACGATCAGACCTATCAGGTAGATCAAGCTTCACCCTACGGTCAAATCTGCCCGGACGTAGTAATGCTGGGTCAAGCACATCAGAGCGATTCGTCGCTGCCATGACTATGACCTTCTCATTGGGTTCGAAGCCATCCATCTCGACTAGTATCTGGTTTAGTGTCTGCTCTCTCTCATCATTACCTCCACCTACACCTGTGCCACGCACACGGCCTACTGCATCTATCTCATCAATGAAGACTATTGCGGGTGATGCATTCTTCGCCATCTTGAAAAGGTCACGCACACGAGAAGCACCGACACCGACGAACATTTCTACGAATTCAGATCCGGATAAATGGAAGAACGGCACACCGGCCTCACCTGCCACTGCTCGCGCAAGCAAAGTCTTACCTGTACCTGGTGAACCTGTAAGTAGCACACCTTTGGGTATTCTTGCACCGATGTCGAGGAACTTTTTCGGATTCTTTAGGAAGTCTACTATCTCTTTTAACTCTTCTTTCGCTTCTTTGGCGCCGGCTACGTCCTTGAAAGTCACTTTATTATTCTTATCGTTCGGATCTGTAATACGAGCCTTCGACTGACCGAATGTGAAAGCTTGCATGCCTTGGCCTTTCACTTGGCGAGAGAGCATCCATACGAAGAACACTATTAGTAGTACAGGTAGCAAGAATGGCAAGATATTCATAATCCAGTAACCGAAGCCACTTTCATTCTTCACTTCTATAGGGGTCGCAGCTAGTTGCTCTTTCGTCACGCCGTAGTTAAATAATGTCTCTGACAATGAAGCTTCGAGCTCCTTCTTCGCTTTGCCTTTCGTATCATCGGAAAATACTACGGACACATCTTGTCCTACAACATCTATCTTCTTTATCTTGCCTTCTATCACACCTTTGGCTACGTCTGATATTGCTAGAGGCTTGATCTCTTCAGGACTTTTCGCTACGAAAGAGTAGAGGATGCTGATACTCATGAATATGAATATAGCAATCACAATCTGGTTGATAATATTGAGTTTTTTAGGTTGTTGTTTTTTGTTTTTAATCTGCATGGTAGGAGTATTATACACGAAAAGGTGGATAAAAAAAATAAGTGCAGAAGGAATAATCCCTCTACACTCAATTGCACTGGTACTGCATTTGTTAAAATTATACGGGCACTTACTCACGGGGAACGAAATGTTCCATCGTGTTTACGGCTGTTGCATCGGTAGTGTTATTTTCTGAATTAACATTTATATGTGTTTTCATAGAATAATCCACCTCCCCGGGATTGCCTGCTTTTATCGCGCCGCTGTTGCTTGCTTGTTCTTCCAGTTTATTTTCGCCACCAACTTTTATACCAAGAGTAGCCACAATGTCGGTAGTGAAACTTTGCCACTCCTGGCAGTTTGCGGCATCAGGTACAATAATAGCTGCAAAAACAAAATCGGAAGCCACTTGTTGGTCCTCTGTCTGTGGTGAGGCCATAGGTGTGTAGGCAAAAGCAATGCCTACTAACATAATCAACGACAGGAAAAGAATTAACTTTTTCATAGATCGTAAGATTTAAATGATGAAAAAAATTGTTGAAAGATCTGAATTTGTTTTTAATTTCTTTGTTCCCTGAGTCCTCAGTTCAGGAGATTGTAAAAAACTAAAAACAAACTTATCTTTTTAGGGTACATAAAATACAATATGTCGTCAATAGATGGGTGGGGATAAAAAAAGAAGCGTGGCAAGGTAAACCTTAGCACACGCTCTTTACATCCCCACACCCACAATATAAGTTATTTTACTTTAGATAAAATCCAAAGCAAGAAAAGAATTTTTAGAAACAAAGGGCGCATTGGGCCTACCCTTCATTTAGACCTCGTTAGGAAAGCTCTTTTTTCTTTTATACAAAGAAAAAATAATACAATCTTACTTATAATTATACTAGATAGAATAAATGCATCAATAAGTAGGTGGGGATAAAGTTAGGGGTGTGAAATGGTGGAACTGCTGGGAGTTGAACCCAGATGCAAAAGATGTTCATAAATAAATCTACATGTGTAGTATGTTCATTTGGTTTAAATATTCACTCTAGAGAACAAACAAAAAAAGTGAACACCGAGCTCTTCATTGTCGGAATCTAACTCAAGCAGTGATAGATTCGTAACCCGATAAATTATGCCTCCCCTATGTATCGGATGTCGATAAGAGAGACACCTGTGTGACCGTTTAGGCGACAGCAGGAACTAAATTACCAAACCCAAAAGAGTAAGGTGATTTAATTGAAGCGACTTTGTTTGCACTTAGTCTTTTCCAAGAAGTTTTAAAAGATTCCTGGGTACTTTACATGCATATTTATGAGGACGATCCTTCGTCGAAGCCCGTCAGTCCCATATAAATTTTCAAAGAAAATTTTAATTACGAATTTCAAATTACTAATTAATAATGAAATCCAAGTGGGCTCCATTCGTAATTCGTAACTCGTCATTTGTAATTATCTCTTATACTCGCGATCTATCTCCCTATCTGTCTCCCGCTTCTTTATGGTCTCCCTCTTGTCGTAATTCTTCTTACCTTTTACGACAGCGAGTTCTACTTTTATCAAGCGCCCTTTACTATACAATGATAATGGTACTAGCGTCAAACTCTTCATGTCACCATTCGGGGCTATTTCATTAATCTGTTTCCTACTTAGCAAGAGCTTGCGAGTACGAGTCGGGTCATAATCAAGCGGGGTGTTCCCTACTTGGTAAGGTGGGATTTGCATATTCATAAGATAGACTTCACCTCCGCGCACTATAGCAAATGCTCCAGCAAGTATCGCTCGGCCGTTCTTGATAGACTTCACTTCCAAGCCCAAAAGCTCAATACCTGCTTCGTATCGGCTTACAACCTCATAATTAAAGTGTGCTTTCCTGTTGTCTATCAAAAGTGTCATATACTTATATTAACATATTATTGATAGGTGAAACTAAAATGCACCGCTCTTGTAATAAGGCGATGCATTAATAATTTTTCTAAACATTAGGCGCTTTTGATTTTTTTGTTTAGTTCTGAAAAATTAAGGACAATTTTTTGCCCGGGTCCTACGTTAGAGGAAGATTGAAATAGTTGGATTTCCCCTATTGTTAATTCCCGGTACGAACCATCTTTTTCTTTTAGTTCGTACAAATCTTTTTTCTTGTAGTACCGGATTTTAGAATATCGGGTTTTATTATTTTCAATCACTTTTACGGGTATATAAAGATACCCGAACCTTTCCACAATATAAGGCCTAAGTTCCCATATCGATAGTAGCGCTATGAATGAACACAGTATCTTACTAAAACGATAATTTTGTGAATTCTCAACAACCCACAAGGTAATCACTAGACCCAATACGGATACGGCTAACGCTGATAGCCAAAAATACAGCGTGGTTTTTTCATTTCTCATGCTTTTAAATTTTTTATTTTAAATTACCACGAAACTCAAAAATAGTCAAAGAAATTTTAGGCATAAAAAAACAACTGTTCTTAGGGTTAATAAGTGCAGTTGTCTGTTGTAGTAAAGTAAATTTTACCATTTTTACCCTTGTTGTCTTTTTTTAAGATAAAAAGCTCTTAAAAAGAGCAATATTGCAAGCCCTAAAGAGCCTACAAAAACAAAAGGATAAAGTCCCAAGTTTTCATCCTCAGGGTGTTTTATTAACATCATAACAATGATGCAAATAAAAATTGATAAGGAAAAAAAACCCATCGACATATACCATTTTGGGGTATAGCCGAACTCATCTTGATGATTCATATTTTCCATAATTTTTGTTTTTATGGATGAAAAATGTGATTCCTGTTCGTATAAATAATACAACTATATGCATAAATAGTCAAGTAAGTAGGGTTATGGACCTTTTGGAATTTGGTTTATCAGTTTTACCCTGGTATTATAAGGCTATGGTAAATGAAGCAAAATTTGGAATATCGGGACTTCGTGGAGTCTGGGGTGAGACTCTGACCGAGGACATAGCTCGCACCCATATTGAAGCCTACGCTGTCTATCTACAGAACAAAGGTGCGAAGAAAGTGATCCTAGGTAGAGACACTCGTAAATCAGGCCCTACTATTATAAATATAGCTATAGATGTACTTACCAAGGCAGGCTTCAAAGTGGTAGATACAGGAATACTACCTACCCCTACCCTTCTATTCCTACAAAGGACGACACCATTTGATGGCAGTATTATGATTAGCGCTTCACACAACCCTCCGGAATATAACGGTATTAAATTATTCGATAAGAAGGCCTTCTATTTAGATTTTCAGGAACTAGCCGAAATAAAAAGTTATCTAGGCAAGAAACCAAAAGAAGTCCCTGGTGGATCAGTGTCCGAGAATAGTGACATAGATGTACTCCATGTAAATCATGTCGTGGATAATGTAGATAAAGAGAAGATAAAAGAGAAGAAGTGGAAAGTAGTCATCGACACTATCAATGGAGCAGGATACAAGCTCGGGCCTATGCTACTTGAGCATCTTGGATGCGAAGTCACAGTTATGAATGGCGAGCCTGATGGGAACTTCGCTCACATGCCCGAACCACTCGCTATCAACTTACAATCATTGGGCGACAAAGTAAGAGAAGTTGGCGCCGACATAGGCTTCGCTCAAGATCCCGACGCAGATAGACTAGTCATATGTGACGAGCAAGGCAAGATAGTGCTCGAGGAATATATGCTTGCTCTATGTATTAAAAATGTCCTAAGTCAAAATCCTGGTGATATAGTCACGAATGTCTCGACTTCAAATACAAGCGAGGACTTGGTAAAAGAAAAAGGTTTTATAAATTATCGTACAAGTGTTGGTGAGGGGAATGTAGTCCGAGGCATTATCGAACACAATGCAGTTATAGGTGGTGAAGGTAGTGGCGGAGTAATATATCCGAAAATAAATTTATGCCGCGACAGTCTCGTGGGTATGGCGCTCATACTTGAGCTTATAACTCGTGAAGGTAAGAAAGTATCTGAGATAGTAGAGAGCCTACCTCGGTATGAATTCATTAAAACGAAAATAGTATTCACTGGAGAGATTAAAGGCATACTAGAGAAAGTAGCCCTTGAGTTTAAAGAAGGGAAAGTGGATCTACAAGACGGTATCCGTGTGGACTTCCCCGACTCTTCATGGGTCCAACTACGCTCTTCCAACACTGAGCCTATTATGCGCATCTGGGCTGAAGCACGTGATAAAGCTCGCGCAGAGGAACTCATAGAGAGAGCAAATAAATACATAAGCTAGTATTTTATGAATTTAGCTTGTATTCCCCTACATTCGTACGTTTTATAGAATAAGTTGTCATAGGAATTCCCATCTTCTCACTGATATCAGCGACTAGTTGTCTAACGTATGTGCCACTACTAGCAGACACTGTACACGCAATAATCTTGAAAGATTCTTGTGTTAAGTTCTCCAAAACTTCATGCCATCTATTTAATATTTCTTCTTGGCGGAAGTCACCATGAACAAGTCCTATGCGCCTCTTTATTTCCGTCTCTAACTCATCTTTCTTTTGTATCCATGTACTAGTACATAATAGTTCGCTAATCGTCACGGTATGAGATGGAAGCTCGTCTGGTAAATTATCATCTTTAGAAAGTTGGAAAAGTTGCTTGCCATCTATCGTCTTCGAAGAGAAGCTCGGATACTTCTGTACAAATGTGCCGATGAAAGATTGGAAAGTTTGAGTAAAGCCGGAAAAAAGATTTTCCCTTCCATCCTCCAATGAAGAATTACTCAGGTCCTCGGATCTCCTCGCCGAATTCTTTTGGAAGCTCGGCCAGACCGTTCGTAATCCTTCATTCGAGGACTCTAGCACCATTCCTAATAAATCATAAGTATCAGTTGCAAAACCTACCAATATTTCAAATTCATATATCTTATCTAAGCCTAGATATTTATCTTTATTCTTACACTCCTCCCCCAAAAGTATAATCATGACACCTTCTGCCATAGGGTCTAGCCGGCCTGCATAAGTCATAGGAAGATTTGCAGGAAGAGAGCGCTCTTGGCGTACCCTCTCTAGGCATGCAAGGGGTGTTTCCCCCATATTTTTGTAAGCTATTATCATAGTGTCCTCCATATTGCCATACTAACATAGATATGCTAGTATTTGTTTTGTAGGCCAGTCTTGCCAAAGAGTAAGACAATCTATTATTTTATCGGAAGGATTACATAAAATTGAGAGAAAGAATCAACAATCAAATACGAGCCAATGAGATTCGCGTAATCTCAAGCACCGGTGAAAACCTTGGTATTTTAAGTTTTAAAGATGCCTTTGCTATGGCCCAAGCTCAAGGCTTTGACTTGATTGAAATTTCCCCAAATACAAATCCACCGATAGTAAAAATAGCAGATTTTGGTAAATACCAATACGAACAGAATAAGAAACAGAAGAAAGCCAAAGCAGGAGCCAAAACCACCGAGACCAAATCTATACAAATAAAGATAGGTACAGGTGATAATGATCTTGCACTCAAAGCTCGCAAAGCTTCAGAGTGGCTAAAGGAAGGACATCGCATAAAAGTAGAATTATTCCTCTCAGGAAGATCCAAATATATGCCAGATCCATTCTTAAAAGAAAGATTAGACAGAGTTCTTCATCTTATAACTGAGAATTTCAAAGTAGCGGAAGCTTACAAGAAAGGTCCAAAAGGTCCAACTATTACAATAGAAAAGGATAGAGGGGCACCGGTTGCACCAATATCAAAATAATTATATGAGTATAAAAACAAACAAATCATTAACAAAGCGTCTAAAAGTTACAAAGAAAGGCAAGATACTGTCACGTGCTCCAGGCTTCAACCACTTCAATGCCAAGCAGTCTCGTAGAAAGCAATTAAATGGCAAGAAGATGAATGACTTCGCTATTTCCAACAAGAATCGTCGTACATATTTAGCCAACGCAAGTAACTAATAAATTAACAATTATTAATTTAATTAATCAATATGACAAGAGTAAAAAGAGGTCCAATGAAGAGTAAGCGCAAGAAGAATATTCTTGCTCAAACAAAAGGTTATCGTTTCGGTCGTAGTACAAAGGTTGCTCAAGCAACAGAAGCTATTGCTCACGCTGGTGCATACTCATTTGCCCACAGGAAAGACAAGAAGGCAGATGCAAGAAGCTTATGGACACTACGTATCAATGCTGCGGTTCGTCCAATGGGCATAACATACAGTAAGTTCATCGATGGCCTAAAGAAGAAGAACATAGTAATTGACCGCAAGATCTTATCCGACATTGCAAATAAGAATCCACAAACATTCGAGAGAATAGTAAAAGCAATATAAAATAAAACCCCTCCGACCCAGGTCGGAGGGGTTTTATTTTATCTTTATCTTTTCAACCATTTCTATAACTTTCTCTACTAGAACTTCAGGGTCTTTGTCGAAAACTATTCTATCATTTGGTCTACCACTCCTATCAATGATATCTCTAATAGTCTCATCCATGGTCCAGTCCCCTTCGAGTATACCTATGGGCTTACCATCTTCAAATGCGATTGTGAATTCATGTATTGTGCCTATTCGTCCACATCCGATAACAATAGCATCACAACTACGAGTAAAAAGTAAATCTCTGCCAGGGAAACCAAAACCTGTATAAATAATCAGATCCATATAATCAAGTGGTAGTCTATATGCATCTACATGCTCGCGCTCGTTCGCTGCAGGAGAGAGTCCGATACTGACACCTCTCTCCTCTTTAGCACCAATAGCAGACCATAATGGGAAGCCGGTGGTTGCTCCTGTGACTAGTACTCCACCTTGAAGGACTATCTGGCGGCCCAGCTCTTTACCTTGGGCAAAGGCATTTGCACCACAAAGCCCAGTTTCTGCTGCACCAGATACTCCAATCTTAATCTTAATATGATTATTCTTATCTCCATTACCAATAGGACCATTATAACAAAGATGTTCAGTTTTATGAGGATTGATTTTCACAAAAATTTAACACTTAAGGATAATTGATTCTCCTGCTTCAGGGGTATGTACTTCTATATCTAGATTATCGCGTAATTTCTGTGCGAGGTAAAGTGAAGACTTGGGCTCTCCCATAACTACGAACACTTTCTTTACTTTCTCTGCAGTGTAGCTAACGAACTCAAGTAAGTGATCAGAGTCTTTATGCCCTGAATAGCCACTGACCATCTCTACATGAGCACGAAGAGGTATTTCTTCGCCTTGTATATGTATGGACTTTATACCCTCTTGTATGGAGCGCCCTAGAGTACCTACAGACTGATAACCAGTTAGGAGTATAGTATTATTCTTATCTGGTAAGTAATTCTTCTCGTGGTGAATAATACGACCACCGTTCGACATACCACTACCTGCTATAACAATCTTTGGATTTGGGGCAGTGAGGATACCTTTTGATTGGTCTGTATCTGGAGTCTCCTTTAGGCCTTCGAATTCGAATAGTCTATTCCCTGTGGCTATGATCTTCTTGGCAGTTTCATTAAAATATTTTTCATACTTTAGATACACATCAGTAAGCTTTATGGCTAGTGGTGAGTCGAGGAAGATGGGCATCTTTGGTATTTTATTATTCTCTACTAGTGAATCTAATTCATAAAGTAGCTCTTGAGTACGCTCGAGTGAGAATGTCGGTATCATGAGTGTACCCTTACGATCATAATTGGCCTTAATGACCTCTTCTAACCTTTCCTTTCTTATATCTCTGTGTTCATGATTACGATCACCATACACAGACTCCATGATTAGATAATCTGCATCGGTAACTATCTCTGTGTTTGGAAGAAGTGGTGAAGGTGAATTGCCAAGGTCGCCAGTGAAGACTACTTTCTTCCCATTATAAACAATCTCAAGCATTCCAGAGCCTAGAATATGTCCTGCGTCTTTAAAAGAAAATTGGAAACCATGATCTACATTTAGAACTTGATGGTATTCGAGAGTCTCCCACATGTGGAGAGCTTTCTTAATATTCTCTTCTGTATAAATTTTATCGAGGCCGAGCTCTTTCTCACGAGAAAGTATGTGCGCAGTGTCGGCAAGCATTACTTCTGTAATCTCTTTAGTGGGAATAGTAGATATAATCTTCCCTTGGAAGCCTTCACTTATAAGCTTCGGTATGCGACCTATGTGGTCTATATGTCCATGAGTAATAAAAAGTATATCTATAGAAGGCACATCGTATGGGAATGGATCCCAGTTCGTATCTTCAGCCAATTTCTCTCCTTGGATAAGCCCACAATCAATTAAAAACTTCTTGTCATTGCCTTCTAATAAAAAATTTGAACCCGTCACAGTCCCCGCACCCGAACAGAACGTAACCTTTAGATTTGTATCATTTGTCATATGTTCCTTATTATACATTATATACTGAAAAAATCATTTTTTATATTGTGAAAATAAAAAATCCTTCCATTTTAGTAGAAGAATCTCTTATTAGGACTATCTGAAGGATATTACCGTAGCGTTAAGCTAAGTGGGATTGGGGATGATATAGATTTGTTCACATTAATAACGTTACAGCACTATATCAAAACACTCTCTCCCCTATAAAATATGATCTAGGTAATACAAATCAAATAACCCTACTTAAATTATACTTAACACAGCGAAGTGTGCAAGTTTTTTTACAAACGAACACACTTTTGACATCATTTCAAGTTGTATTTAGAGTTTAAATTTCAAAATTTTTCAATTCTTCGATAATATCTTTCACCGATTCGTCATTTATATCTTCCGGTTTGATATTTGAGTGTGCAAAAATTTTATTTTCTACTTTATTAAAAATGCTAAAGGTCATTTCCATGTATTCTATACTAATTCTACTATCTCTTTTTTGCCATTCCTCTAGTCTCTGACGTAATGGCATAATATTCTTTGGTCCAACACGCATATCGGAGTACTTGCATATAAGAGAAGCAATATCTGCATTCACTGTTTTCGGATCATCTTTAATTAAATGAGCTACAATTTCATGAATAAATAAAACTTTCTCATCAGATAAGCCTATTTCTTTTGCTATTTTAACCGTAGCTTCATCTTCATCTCTACCATATTTATTAATATACTCATCTTGAACATTTTTCCAATACGGTAAGCCTTTGGGTTCTACAAATTCAGGAAAATAATCTAACTTAGATTTAATAATATTGCCCATATCATGTAGGAGGCAAGCCACAATAACCGACTCTTTATCTACGTTTATATCGAGGCTATCACAAATTTGCCTAGCTACAGCCGCTACGCGTAGCTGATGCAATGCTAAATTCGGCATTATCTTATATTCTTTGTATATGTCAGTAATTTTCCGCATATGGCTATATTATCATAAAATCCCCTTTCGGGGATTTTATTTTTATTTCTTGTGTTCGGCGTAAATAAAATCTGTATCGATTTTCTGATAAGAGAATATTTCTTCAGAATTAAAGAATCTTTTAACTTCTATTTCTCCATTTTCTATAGAATCAGAAGCATGGACTATGTTTGACTGAGTAGATAATGAGAAATCTCCACGTATAGTACCCGCATCAGCTTCCCAAGCTTTAGTAGGTCCTACAAGTAATCTAAGTGCTGAAATAGCATTAATACCCTCAACAGCAAGAACTATAACAGGACATGACTTCATGAAATCCCGAATACCAGGGAAAAATGGTTTGTCTTTGATGTGAGCATAGTGTTCTTCTAGAAGAGCATCTTCTATGCTCATCATCTTCATTCCTATAATCTTTAATCCTTTTCTTTCTACTCTACTTATGATTTCACCAATAAGATTGCGTTGTACTGCATCTGGTTTGATAATTATCAATGACTTCTCATGTGTTGGGTTCATTTTATCTTTAAAATGTTATTAAATAATAAGGTTATAATAGCAGAAAAATGCTTACACAGCAATGGCCATATTACTGCCTATATTTATCCATTATTTCTTCTTCTACTTCGGAGCGCTCGCGGCCGAACTTCAGATATGAAAGCTCTTTAATCTTCTCTACTATTTCCATATTTCCTGTTGGTGGTCGTAGTGTTGCCATATTGAAAGGTTTCGTAGGCTGGCCTTTGATAAGCATAGACACATAAGCATTATAGTTATCAATCTTCATAATGTCTGCTGCACTGAAAACTGGTTTGTATTTACTTTCAAGGAATTGCGCATCTTCAGCACCGACACGGAACACTGCCATAGAGCCGACGTTACCAAATACTGCATTCTTTATATTATCTTCAAGCTGTGATATGTACTGGTGGGCTACAGTGAGTGACAGGCGGTACTTACGTGCCTCGGATAGTATGGACTCGATAGAGTCAGTGGTCACATTCTGGAATTCGTCTATATAGAGGAAGAAGTCTTCCATCTTCTTGCCATACATATCCACACGAGAAAGTGCAGCCATCTGAATCTTGTTCACTATTAAGAGACCTATGAGGTTCGCATTTATATCACCAAGGCGACCTTTGGCAAGGTTCACAAGTAATATCTTCTTATTATCCATAATCTCTCTGAAATTGAAAACAGAATTCTGCTGGAGCACAACCGGGCGCATGATATCGTTCGAGATGAAGTTGTCGAACTTGGAAGTAATATATGGCACGAAGTTCGCAATAGATTGATCACCTGTTGTCTGCTCTGCACTCTTCCAGAATTGAGTAATAATGGGGTTCTTACAGTGAGAGAGCTTCATGTCACGGAATTCTTTATCGGCAAGCACGCGTCCAATCTCAAGCAAAGTGGACCCAGTCTCAGGGTGCTCCATCACCAGGAATGCTGAGTTCTTGAAATACTGTTCGAACATCGGACCTCCAGAGGTCTTCATGTCGAAAAGTTTGTTGAATATGTTCATAAGCTCATTCACAACGAAAGTCTTCTGTTCTGGATACTTCGGATCATATTCAAGCATGTTGAGCCCCATAGGGCGAGGAGTATAAGCAGGATCGAAATAAATCACATCATCAATACGCTCTTTCGGAATGTAACTTAGTATGTCTTGGATATCTGTGCCGTGTGGGTCGATATAGCATACGCCGTGGCCTGCCTTTATGTCTTGAGCTATCATGTTCTTCATAATTGTAGTCTTACCTGTACCTGTCTGACCGATAACATACATATGTCTCATACGATCCTCCGGAGCAAAATGTATCTCTGTATCTTTACCTCGATAACTATTAACACCGAGTATGGTCCCTTCTACCCCCATTTCCATAGGTGCAGGAGCAATACCAGCACGAGCTTGCTTAAGCTGTGGAGATGAACCTATGCCATGTGGGAAGTGGAATATAGTAGCAAGCTCTTTGAGATTGAGTGGCATGGAGTAATCTTGTGAGAAAGTGCGGTAGGAGAACTCATGTATAAGTTTATCTAAATCTGCCCCTGATACATGCTTAAAATCAAATCCATTCCTATTGGCTTCAGTGAACTGATTGAAGGATGATTCAAGATCAGAGAGGATTTGCTTGGCACGATTAGAATCTTCAGCAGATGCGACAATGCGTATATTACAAGCCATGATAGTGCTCTTTATCTTCTCTGTTATCTTCTCTACGGCTTCATCATTTACTTTCTTCTCTTTAGTCTTTGAAGAACCGAAGAATAATTCTCCTGCTATATTTTCTATTTCTTTACCGAATTGACGAGTGAGGCTTCCAGCCGTTTTTACAGACATGCCTTCCTTCACATCACCAAGCATTATATGGAACTTTTTTATTATGTCATCATCTTCCGGACAAATTGTGAACTGCACAGAAGCACCCTCACCAGACTTTTTTAACTTCGTGAAGACATTCAATATTATATTTAGAGGATCATGCTCTATGGTATCGTATGTCTTGATCGGGAAGACTTCATTATGAGCAAGCTTGGCATATGAGCCAGCAATAGCAGAACCATCAGCGAAAATATTGTAATCATCTGGGGCTTCCATTATCTTGGCATTGGGGTGAACTCCCAGTAATTGCTTCTCGAATAAATCTGCTTTATTTGACGGTACTGCTGTGTAGAATATGAAATGATCACTGTTCTCAGACAGAGCGATCTCGAGAGTGAAGTGATTACGATTAAAATTCTGTCTGCCTTCACCGACAGAATGCATACCAGCATAGAATTGCTCCATGGCGGAAAGTAATTCCTTTAAACCTTTCTTATCTTTCTCGTCATCTGTAGGATCAGGAAGTGTTATCTCGAATAATTTCATATCGAGAGATTTGAATAGTGGAGTACCCTCTTTGAGTCCTGGAATTTTGTGAGTGCTGTATAGGTATTGAACTAGAAATCTATGGAAATCATCGTCTAGGTGCGGGTTGTGCATTTTGCCTACTATAGATAGTGCGCTTGATATGCCTTTCGAAAGTAATATACCGAGCATTTCTTCCATTTTATTATCGTGAGTTTCTGGATGGAGCCGTAGAACGAAATTCTCTACATCAGGCTGTGGTATGGTCACACTTTTGTGCATGACATCTTCAGGTTCGTATTTCTTGTATTCAGAAATAACATCATGAGCCAAGTTCTCACGTGAATATTCCTGCCCTTGGTCTATGAGGGCTCTCTCTTTCTCTGCTATATGCGCACGAAGAAACTCAAGCTCTTCTTGGGGAGTTTTAAATTTCTGTGCATTGTTTAGATTTAATCCTTCCATTCCAATTATTATATCATACAGAATGCAAAGAAAGGCGAGTTATTGTAAATTTTATGAGTAGGTGTGGGCGCGCGCTCAGACGCAGTCTGAGTAGGGATAAACGAATAAAATTTACAGTAACTCGCTTTTCTAAATTTTAAGCTTCAAAATTTGCGTGCCATTTTTTATTATATAATTTGAAGCAATCTTATATTGTAGTTAGAATCTCTGGTTCGCCTTCTGTTATGAGAACAGTGTGCTCAAAGTGCGCTGAGCGCGTACCATCTGCTGTCTTTATCGTATATCCATCAGACGTAGTTAAGATAGAGGCTTTACCGATATTAAGCATTGGTTCAATAGCCACAACCATACCCGGGATCAACTTCTGGCCTTTGCCGCGCTTTCCATAGTTAGGAATATATGGATCTTCGTGAATCTTCTTCCCGACTCCATGACCTGAAAGTTCGCGGACTATGCCATACTTCCCACCGACGAATTTCTCTATAGCATAGCCTATGTCCCCAACTGTATTACCCGCTTTTGCTTGTTCTATTCCTACACAGAGCGCTTCTTTAGTCTTTTGCATCAGTACTTGTGATGCCTTTGGCACTTTGCCGACAGGCACAGTGATAGCATGATCTGTAAAAAGTCCTTTATGCTTGAGCCCCAAGTCTATGGCTATAATATCCCCCTCTTTTAGAACTTTCTCATCGCCTGGTATGCCATGAACTATTTCATTATTTACAGATGTACAAAGAGAGGCCGGGAAAGCCTTCGATTGGCCCTCTGGCTTATAGTTTAGGAATGCTGGCTCATCCCCCATTTCTTTTATGAGTGTGTAGGCATATAGATCAAGCTCTTTGGTAGTCACCCCTGGGGCAACCTTTTTAGCCACTTTCGCCAAAATAGAGGCCAATCTCTTGCCCCCAACGCGAAGTATATCTATCTCTTCTTTAGTTTTTATAATCACAGCCATATAAGATTATACTAGCGGAATAAGCACTATTGTGCAACATAAAGCTATTCAAACTCTTTTCTATATTCCTCTACACTCCACACTGTTTCCTTTGCTTCTATTGGATAAGAACTTTGAACAACTTCACCTGACTTATCACTTACTCGTTCATATAACCTAAATGAACTTGCCATTTTATGCCTACGGACATGCCTTTCGAAAAAAGATTCACGAGGTAGTGGAATTCTATACTTCCGATAGAAATTTAATTCTTGCTCTGTTATTTTATATTTCTTCTCTCCTCCTTTTGATAGAATTATCTCACTTAATATATCATCAGACACATCATCAATAGAGTCTGGCAAGTCTTCTGCTTTTATTGTCTCCATTATTTGTGAGTTCTCATTTATTTTCTTCTCTTTATATCCCCTCGTAAGTAAGGCATTATCATCAAGCGGATATAGCTCCATCGCTTCTGTGTCTTTGTAAGGGAAGTATGATAATTCCAATGGTAAATAGTCACCGTACTTATACATATTCCCCATCTTATCTATATAAGGCATGTCGTCCATGTGCTTCTTTATCTTCTCTAGCATATTGAAATATTCTTCTTTCGTATATTGCTTATTGAGTATAGAGTATTGTGCATTCTTCAATCCATCACACCCGAAGCAGTCTTTACTCCTATACATATGACTCACATAGCTTACGTCCTGGCAATACCAAGCAGAATAACTACCAACAATATTCGCAGAGAATGCAGGCAGGTCAGACTCATAAGCAAGCTCAGATCCTCCTCCGGCATCGGTATCATACGAATCGCGAGCTCCATCAGCATAATTATCATATCGACAATTCTCACTATCTAGCATTAGAAAACAATTCTTGCAATTATGACAATTAGTTAATAGGTCACCAGAACAATCAACAGAATTTAGTATTCGAACTGCTTTCCTGGGATGATTAAACATCATCGGTTCGAATTCTTTCTTAGCTTTCTCTACTCCCAAGTAAGTATGAAGTGCATATTCTTTCATAATCTCTTCATACTTCTCTTTACCTACTTCCTCATTCTTAAAATAGTATGACTTCCCACGAAGCCCTGTGCACATAAAGGTGTGGTCACAATTCCTACAGTCAAAACAGAAGCTGGAATCCGAGCAACTCCTAGAATCATATACATATTTACATTGGTAACAATGCTCTGTGTTAACCGTCTCATAGTTACCTTCATCCTTACCAAAGCTAGTATGCACATCTACCAAGTCGCGACTGTTCACCACATAGAATGAATACATTACATTCTCAAGCTTCCAAGCTTTCACCACCAGGTAACAGTCTTTCCCCATAGCAAAGTCATTGGTATACATACAATTCGTGCTTAGTAATCCATCGTCAGTATCCATAGCTGGCTTGGGCACAGCATAGAGTAAGCGTGTATATTGTTCAAAAAATGATTTAGAGAAATCGTACTCCTGTCCGTAATCAAGTGCGTCCCATTTATCCGAATGCCAAGCTTTCGGAGAGTAGACGGTAATGCCAGAATCTTCACTGTATAGTGATATAAGAGACTCACCACTAAGTCCACAAGTTCGTTTGTAGTAATTCACATAATTCCTCCAGCCGAATCTTCTATGCCTCCTACACTCCGGGCAAAAAGTAGGCGGTGGAACTTTTATCTTCTCATAGAAAGAAAAGTCATCTGGTTCTATTGTGAATGAGTTTTTACAATTTTGACATATTTTATTTTCTTCTTTGTGTTCCATTCGTAATTAGTAATTAGTAATTAGTAATTAGTAATTTTTAATTGTTTTATATCACTTCTTGTTGATAACATTTCTCGCAATAAACTATCTCCGGCCTTTCTGGTGCGTAGCTTGTCTCGAATTCATTATTACAACCTTCTTTCATGCATGAGCGGTGCCAGAGCTTGGAAGGATTACGGAAATTAAATCTATTATTTAACCTACAGAAAAAGCAATTCCTGGGTAAAGGTATATTCATTTTGCGATAAAAAAGAAGCTCATTTTCAGTAATACGGTAGTTCCTTGAGCAAGAAGTGCAAGCGATAGTCTCATTAATTATGGAATCGCTTATATTATTAATATCATCCTCTATGGCACTTATATCCAATGTTTCTTTCCCGGTTGTAATTTGTAAACTATCTTGCCATTTATAACCTTCCCGGAGTGCTTGTTCCTTTGATAGTGGAAAGTGGAAGTTCGCTATAGTTTCATTATAACCAAAGAAAGAATCTCGGGCTCTAAAAAATTCACCCCACTCTCCATTTGATTTCATATGCTCAATTAATTTATTTTTTATTTCTAAATATTCAGCCTTTGAGTACTGTTTGTTCAAAATACAGTATTCTCCTTTTTTCAAAGATACACAACCAAAACAATCATTACAAGATTGGCAGAAATCACAATAATAGCAACTACTACTCTTCCAGGTATAATTAGTAAATGCAGTATCATGAGAATTATCAGGCGTCACACCTTCATAGCACAACTCCGCTTCCCCACCCACAGAAATGTCGCGACATTCTTTCATTGTATCGCCGGTGTCCACACAATAACAGTCTTCTAAGTTCCTTGCATTATAACTATTTTGAGAATTTTTTGAGTTGAAAAGATAACCACCAGTACAAGATGTACAATTTTTCAAGAATGCATATGGGTGGATATTTTCCAATTTAAATTTACGAAATTCTTCTATAGCCTTTTGTTGTCCTGTATAAGTATGAATAGCATAATTACTAACTATCTCTTTATATTCTTCTTCAGAATATTTTTTGTTTTTAAAATAGAACTTTTTATTCCTAAGTCCTGTGCACATAAAACAATCATCACAATTCCTACAATCAAAACAGAAACTAGAATTTACCATAGAAGTACTTTGGTAGACAAACTTACATCCATAACACTTTTCAATAAAAATACTCTCATAGCAATTCTCGCATGAGCCAAATAACCCCATACAATCTACACAATTTCTAGCATCTGCTCCATAACAAGAATACATACAGTCATCCCAATGCCAAGCCACCATACACATATAGCAATTCTTACTTAGGACAAAGTTCTGAGTGTACTCACAGTTTATACTTCCTACATTATTGTCATTTATTAGTGAGAGTACTGGTACAGATTCTCGTAATTCCTGCAATTGATCAAAGAAGCTTTTCCCCCAGTCTATATCTCTCTCATAGGATTTTGGATCCCAATTGTCACTCCACCAACATTTATTACAATACACCTTAAGTGTAGAACGAGCAGGATAAGAAGAGATTATGTCCCTCTCGCACATATCACATTTACGGTTATAAAAATTAAACTCAGTTCTCCATGTCAGCCTTCTCTGCCTACGACACTCTGGGCAGAATGTAGGTGGTGGAACTTTTACTTTCTCATAGAAAGAAAAGTCATCTGGTTCTATTGTGAATGAGTTTTTACAATTTTGACATATTTTATTTTCTTCTTTGTGTTCCATTCGTAATTAGTAATTAGTAATTTTTAATTGTTTTATATCACTTCTTGTTGATAGCAAGATTCACAATAAAGAATGGGGGCAAATTCTTCAGTATAAATTGTCTCAACATCTATACCACATCTCAAACATTGTCGGTTTATTAATTTTAGAGGAGGACGTTGTTTGAAACGACGCATATGTCTGACGGAGAAAGAAGCTCGTGGTAGCGGTAAATTCATCTTTCTATAAAAAGCTAATTCTTGGTCTGTAATATTAAAAGCTCCAGGTGAATATTCTTCATCTGATTCCTCGCAAGATATTATTTCATTTTTTATATCATCGCCCACTTCTGCTATTGTTTCAGGGAGATCAGTAAAATCTTTAGTTATATTATACTGAGTTTTTTCCCTATCTTTCCATTTATAACCACTCTCTAAAGCCTGCTCTTTTGTTATCGGGAAGAAGTCGATAGCAGCTGTTTCATTATAAGCAAACGGTGATATTTCAAAAGGGAAATTTTCACCATATGAATAAAGACATCCTTTAATATCTACATATGGTACATCGATCATGTGCTGCTTTATTTTAGGTAGCAATTCTTCGTATTCTTCTTTACTATACTTTTTATTTAAAATAGAGTATTCACCCTTCTTTAATCCTATGCAACCAAAACAATTCCCCGCCCCAGGGCAAGAATCACAGTATTCCAAATCATGAGCACCCATCCAACATTGAGAAGAAAACTTTACCCTTGAAACATTAATTCCTACGTTTTCTGATTCGTATATAAGCTCGGCTCCATTACCCCACTGGAAATGATCCATGCAATCTTGTGCATTAAAAATCCATAATAAATATTTGCCATCTTTTACATTAATACAACCAAATGATTCTTTAACATTTTGACAACTGACGATCCAATTACCAGAATAATTACTGGACTTCAAAGAGTGATTTGAACGATATGGAAACTTTTTTCTAAATTGTTCAAAATTATCTTTAAATTCTTTTAGTCCAGAATAAGTTTCCAAATTAAGCTCTTTTAATTTTTTCTCGTATTCCTCTTTTGTGTATTTAACATTAAAAATGCAATGTGTTTGATTAATCAAGTTTACACAACCGATACAATTTGAACAATTTCTGCAGGCATACAAGAAAAAAGAATCCCTGCAATCATGACTTTCTTGAGAATATCGGACCTTGTAACAATTATTGCAATCTATACATTCATAACACAACTCACTATCCCAGATACTAAGACAATCAACGCAATTCGTTATATTTCTACCTACATAACAATAAGATGAATCTAAACTACCAGACATACGAAAAACCATATGAGAGTCTTTCATATCATGGACTCTGTGTGTATATTCACTATTCTTAGAAAGACCTTGTTTAACTAATGCCATTCTAGGTACTCGTTGTAATAATTCTTTGAATTGCTCAAAAAATGACTTAGAAAAATCATAATCTACTCCATATTTATATGGATCCCAATCATCAGAATACCAAGCTTCAGATTTATATACTGGGAATTCGGCATCTACTCCAAACATACTAAGGATATTTTCACCTGTCAGATCACATTTACGCCTATATAGAACTCTTTCGTTTGTATGACTCATTCTTCGAATAAGTCTACATTGTGGACAGAAAGTAGGTGGGGGTACCTTTATCTTATTATAGAAAGAAAAATCGTCTGGTTCGATCTTGAACTTATTTTTGCAGTTCTGGCAGTTTCTTGTCTCCATGCTTTTATTATATCACCTCTTGTTGATAACACTTTTCACAATAAACTATATCTCCATTCTCTGGTGGAAAAGGTGTACTTATAGCAATATCGCATTTTGAACAATTCCTATTATATAGATTATTTCTCAACCTGTTCTCAATCCTTCTAGAATGACGGCATTCATAACAAATAGTAGGGACAGGTAAGGATTCTTTCCTTAAGAAATTCAATTCACCGGGAACGATACGGTGTGCATATCCACAATTCGTACATCTTATAACTTCATTTAAGATACTATCCTTTACATCATTTATATTATCTGGAATATCATTACCATCAAGTGTTATATCATAGTTACCACGATCAACTTCTATCCATGGATAATTATTTTCTTCCACTTCTTCTTTATTAATCGGTGCTTGGTCTTTTGCTGCTGTATTGTTGTAACCAAAAGCAGATAATTCAATTGGAAAGAATTCCCCATATTTATATACTCTTCCTTTTTTATCTATATAAGGCATTTCATCCATATGTTTCTTTATCTTCTCTACCATTTCAAAATATTCATCTTTCGTATACTGTTTATTCAAAATACAGTACTGTGCATTCTTTAAACCAACGCAAGCAAAACAGTCCGATGATGATTTCAGATGTAGAGAATATTCACAATCTCGAACGTTTGGCCAACAGTCAAAACAGAATTTGAGATTATAAGAGTTCTCACCACAAGTCACTGTCTCGTATGAGAGTTCAGTTTTCTGTCCCCAAACGCAGGCATCCATGCAGTCCTTATTACCGCCAACAAGCATATATTGGCAGTAGCGCATATCTTCACTATCACGTACTAAATATGAATCTAGGACATTCTTGCAATTAGAAACATAAGCACCATTAGAATTAGTATTCATTAGACCCTGGTGTAATTTATTAGGTTGTGTCTTCCAAAAGTCCATACAGACCTTATTTGCTTCTTCTATACCACTTCTAGTATTTAAATTTAATTCATTTAAATATTCTTCTTTTGTATATTGCTGGTTGAAAATACAATACGAGGCTTTCCTTAGATTTGTACAACCAAAGCAATTACTGCAATCAAGACAGTCTCTAGAAAACCACATATTCCTTGAGTCCACACACATAATAGTGTAATAACATTGATAACAATTATTTAACCAGAATGATTCATAGCAACGCTCAGATTTTGCTATATGTGAGTTGTCTACACAATCTCGAGAAGTATCGACAGAATTACCATATAAACAGTTCTCGGAAGTATTTGAGTTGAACAGTAAGTAGCAATCTTTCAGATATGAAGCATTAGCACAGTAATCACTCTGAATCATCCCCCTTACATTAAGCCCATAAATAGGAACCTTTTTGTCCAGATCAAAAAGCTGTTGGAAGCAATTTACTGAGAAATCGTAATCACAAGCATATTCTTTCGGGTCCCAAGAATCACCGAACCACTCATCCTGTGTGACGACCTTCATTCCTGACTGCTCTGGATATAGAGAGAATATCTTCTCCCCAGTAAAAGCATTATTTACTTTAAATAATCTTCTTTCATTACGGAAAACTAACCTACGAACCATACGACACTGTGAACAGAATGTCGGTGGTGGAACTTGCATCTTTTCATAGAAAGAAAAGTCATCAGCCTCAATACTGAATTCGTTCTTACAATTCTGACATATACGATTCTCGGACATATATAGTATTGTACCCTAAGAATTTAGCGAATAACAGTCCCTGCGAATTCTTTGCCATCTAAGTAGTTCTTCAAATTCTCTATGTTCTTACCATTCATAACTACTACTTCAAGGCCTAAGGATTCGGCCTTCTCGGCTGCTATTGGGTCAAAAGGACTGTTTAGACCTGGGTCCCATTCTTTCGGTAGTAGTGCCCGCAAATCACTCCAAGAAGAATGCTCTATCTTCACTGCATCACTATTATGGCGAGGGTCTGCTGTGTATACATAATCAATATTAGAAAGGTTTATAATCTTATGCGCTCCTACTGTCTCGGCACATACAACAGCAGCAAGGTCGCTCGAGTTGCCTGGCTTCCATCCACCCCCAAGTATGACGTGCTTATCAGTCTCTGGGATTGATTCTGGGTTCAAAATGATTTCTGAATAAGCGATATCACCGAAGCACACACGTACGAACTCTGCATTTATGCGAGTGGTCTCTATGCCTATCCAATCTAAGTCTTCATTCGTTGGATTACTTATCTCCTTGGCTGCAATTGTATAGTTGCGAGCTGTTCTTCCTCCACCAGTAATAATAAGAAAGTAGAATCCTTTATTTACATATTCTTTTATAGTTTCAATAAAAGATTTTAGGAAGCCTGTATCTATCTGATCAGGCACAACAAGAGATCCACCTAGCGATATAACAATGTGTTCGTTTTTATGCATTATAAATTTAGAGCTTTAATTATATCCTTCTGTACATCTTCGATGGATTGATCACCATTTATGGTATGTATAGTGTAGCCTGCTTTGTCTTTAAAGTAATTCATCGCTGGAATGACGTTGTTTATATATTCATCAAATCTTTTAGAGATACCTTCATCTGTATCATCAGCTCTTGCTCTTAATTTCATACGTTTAGTTGCCTCTTCTTTACCAAGCTCAATATAAATGACATGAACGGTATCTCTCCCATAGAATTGCATAGCGCTTTCGAATGCTTCAGATTGTATAATTGTTCGAGGGAAACCATCTGCGATAAAAGATGTATTTTCTTGCATATTTGCAGTTAGGATATTTGTAAACAAACTAATTGTTAGGAAATTAGGTTGTAAGTTGCCTTTCTCTAAGCTAACTTTTACAATTTGACCTGTATAGTTACCACTATCTATAAGCTTACGATACTCTACTCCCGTAGAAGTAGATAATACATCTTCAGCTAAACTTTTCTCTTTCAAATAATCTTGCAGAAGTTTAACCTGAGTTCCTTTACCTGAGCCCACTATTCCAAAAAACATAAATGTATAAGGTTTCATATTGTTATTATATACTAAATTACTCATACATTAAAAAAGACCTATTTAAGGTCTTTTTTAATATTCTCTCATTGATAATTGCGCTTCCACTTTCTTTATTAAATCAAGGACAACAGAAACAACGATTAGAAGAGCTGTACCACCGATAGCAAAAGCTGTTATACCAGTAAGCGATTGAATAATCAGAGGGAGTACTGCAATAAGGCCAAGGAATATTGCACCGACGAGCGTTATACGAGTAACAATCTTTGACACATATTCACGAGTAGCCGGACCTGGACGAATACCTGGTACGAAAGCTCCGTTCTTCTGTAGATTGGTCGATAGCTGATCAGGATCGAAAGTTACAGCAGTGTAGAAGTAAGTAAATAAGAATACAAGGATAAAGTAGAATAATGAGTAAACCCAAGTATTCGCTACGAACCAAAGCATTCCTTTGGAAATAGCTGCTAGTATGGCGTTTGAATGATTTGCAAAGAAGTTACCGATAAGCTGAGGGAACATAAGTATAGAAAGTGCGAAGATTATAGGGATAACTCCAGCTTGGTTCACACGAAGTGGAAGATAAGTCTGAGTACCACCCGCAACCCTATCGCCTCGCATCTGCTTGGCATATGTTACTGGTATTGGGCGCTCTGCTTCACTCACTACTACTACACCACCGATAATAACTACACCAACAGCCAAGAACAATAGATAAAGTGGCAAGTTTGCTATATCAAAAGTAAGTAGGAACTGAGCTACTGATGTAGGTAGGTTAACCACGATACCAGCAAAGATGATAAGTGATACACCGTTACCAATACCGAATTCAGATATAAGCTCACCGATCCACATTATAAGGAGTGAACCCGCAACTATAACTGAAAGATTCGCGATAGTCTCAAATAGTGTAAGGTCTGCAATAATACCTTGTCTTTGTAGTAGAACCATAAGTCCTAGGCCTTGGATAATAGCAAGTGGAACTGTAAGCATTCTACCGTATTGAGTGAATTTCTTCCTGCCTATTTCTCCATCTTCTTGATACATAGCCTTTAGTCTTGGAGACATGATAGTCAGAAGCTGCATTATAATAGAACCAGTAATATATGGTCCAACTCCGAGCATTAATATAGAAAGGTTAGATAATCCTCCACCAGAGAATAGGTTTAGGACTCCGAAGAATTGGTTATTAGCAAGGAATGCTTGTAGCTTCAGTGGATCGATACCTGGGATAGGAATAGTAGAGAGTAAGCGGAATACGATAAGGGCAGCAAGTACGAACAAAATGCGAGAACGCAATGTTCTGTCTGTAAATATCATTTTTAGTTTGTTCCAAATAGTTTCCATGTAATGAGTTATAAAGTTTTTAAAGTTTCAAGTTTTTAAAGTTTCGTGCTTTATAACTTTATACTTTCAACTTGATTACTTAACCGTTCCGCCTGCTTTCTCGATCTTCTCTTTCGCTGACTTAGAAACTACACACATAGAGATAGATAAAGCAACTTTAACATCTCCAGTTCCTAGGATCTTCATGTGAGGATAGACTCCTCCAACTTTACGAACGATACCAGCTTTGAATAGTGATTCTGGGTTTACTTCTGCGCCTTTCTCGAATACATTGAGTGCATTCAAGTTCACAGGAGAGTTCTTCTTTGAAGCTGAATTAAAGCGATATCCGCGAAGCTTTGGAAGCTTCTTGATTATATCACGCATTTGTGGACGACGCTTATTACCAGCACGAGCTGTCTGCCCTTTACCTCCACGGCCTGATTGCTTACCACGTGTACCACCACGGCCTACTTGGCGAGCTTTCTTATTTGGATTTTCTCTTTTTAATGTGTTTAATTGCATAAAATTATTTTAATACTTCTACTACTACATCAGCATTTGATATTTCTTTATCGATGGCTTCTGTTTCAGCAAGTATTTCTGCTACTTTTGGTAGAGCAGCTTTTGCACGTAATTGATAAAGTGTCGCATATGCACAGCGTGCATTGTTTAGCTTATTCTTTGTGCCTGAGTGAAGCTTCGCTGTCACATTCTTGATACCTGCTAGTATTAACATGTCGCGGACAGTACTACCTGCTACGAGACCTTTGCCCCGGTTCGGCATTATTGAGAGTCTTGCGCTAGAATACTTCGCAGCTACTGCATGAGGAATAGACATTTCTTTTGTAGTTTTAATCTTGAACATGTTCTTCTTCGCTTGGCGAAGAGCTTTCGCGATAGCAACTGCTGTGTCGCCTCCCTTTCCAGTACCAAGTCCAACTGAGCCTTTCTTATCACCAATAGCAATAGCAACTGCAAATGTCATACGGCGTCCTCCAGCTACCACACGAGTAACGCGACGAATAGAAACCATCTTCTGATCAAACTCTGGCTTTGGACGCTCGAAGTGTGCACGAGGCTTGCGGTCACCACCTTCACGGCGAGGAGCCCCAGTTGATGGTCGTGTTGTACCTTTATTTTGTGTTGTTTTCTTTGTTGTATCCATATAATTAGAACTTTAGACCACTATTACGAGCAGAATCTGCAAGTGCTTTAATGCGACCAGTATATTTAAATCCATTGCGATCAAAAACTACAGAAGATATACCTTTTTCTTTCGCTTGCTTTGCTACTTCAGCACCTACTGATATAGCACGCTCTGTCTTTGTACCGCGGTCGGAGGCCATGTCAGATGCTGAAACAACAGTTTTACCTGTAGTATCATCGATAACTTGCGCATAGATGTATTGATTTGATCTGAATATTGAAAGACGTGGAGAAGAAGCTGTACCAGAAATTTTGGTACGAATCTTTTTCTTTAATCTTAATCTTTTTTCTAATTTCTTGTTCATAAATTTTTGTAATTATCTTACGCTGCTTTCTTACCTTGTTTACGACGGATAACTTCATCAGAGTAACGGAAACCTTTACCTTTATATGGTTCTGGCTTCTTCATAGCTCGTATTGATGCTGCGAATGATCCAACTAACTCTTTGTCTATACCTGAAATAGTCACGTTGTTCTTCTCTGCTTTTACTTCTATTCCTGCTGGTATATTTACTTTGACTGGGTGAGAGAAACCTAGAGCAAGATTAAGTACACTGCCTGCTACGTCTGATTTGAATCCGACTCCTTCTAGAATAAGAACTTTAGTATATCCAGTATTTACTCCATCTACCATGTTCTTCACATGTGAAGCATAAGCACCCCATAGAGCATTTACCTTCTTGTCGCCTTCTTTACCGCCTTTGACGAATGTGATTTCATTACCGTTGATGTTTATAGATACATGTCCTGGGAAGTCACGAGTAAGAGTACCCTTTGGGCCTTTAACAGAGAAGACAGTTCCAGAAAGCTTTGCTTCTGTACCGGCTGGGATTATTACGATTTGTTTTCCTATTCTTGACATAAAATTATATTATCGAATTACCAAAGTTTGAATAAAACTTCTCCTCCGACCATTCCTTTCTTTGCTTCTTTGTCTGTAAGGATTCCTTTCGGTGTAGTAAGTACAGTAAGACCGAATCCACTACGTGCTGGCTTTAGACCACTAACTCCTTTGTATACACGGCGAGAAGACTTAGAAACACGCTCAACACCAGTAACTTTCGGAGCTCCATCTACGTACATAAGACCAAGTTCAAGTATTGGGAAGCCTTTCTTTGTCTTCTTTGTAGCTGAAGCAAGGAAGCCTTCTTTGACTAGGCATTCTGCTACAGAATTCTTGATTTTAGAATAAGGAACAGTGACAAACTCGTGCTCTGCACGACTGCCGTTCTTTATCATATTTATCATGTTTGCTATTTGATCCATTTGAAAATAATTACGAATTACTAATTAAGAATTACGATTTACCAAGAAGACTTACGAACACCTGGAAGCATACCTTCATTGGCAAGCTCACGGAAGCAGATACGACATAGTCCGAAATCTCTCATGTATGCATGACCTCTTCCACAGCGAAAACAACGATTTGTTTCTCGTGATTTGAACTTTGACTTCTTTAAATGTCTTGCTAAAACGGATGTTTTTGCCATATATAAAAAATAGTGTTCTTAATCGAGTGATATCATGTGTTATTTCTTAAAGCTTATAGATAAACCTTAAGGAGAAACACAGATCACCTCAATACCGAACTTCCCCCATACTAGCAGATAGATATTTTAAAGTCAAATTAAAAAAAGAGATACCCGATAATGACTGGAATTATAAGTATTGCGAGTAAAATATAGATAAATACCGGTCTTGTTTTGGGAGCTTTAATTTGTTTATCCTTAGATTCAAAACTTTTACATATAGAATTTATCAAAAGCACTACTGTAATCATCATAGAAGTGAATGTTAGATACAATACTAAATCTACTACATCCATCTTATTTATTGATTTGTATCCCCCATTTAATATAACAAGAAAAAAGAATGAGATAGACCATATTCTAGCTGTTTGATAGCCTTGGATTGTGTTTTTGTTAACCCAATAAAATATAATTATCATCAACGCTAAACTACCTAGTGAAACTAGCGTCAGAGTAAGTAGAGAATTAATAGCCGTTAAAAGTATTACGATACCCAGAAAAGATAATATAACTTTTCTCTTTTGGTTAACTTTCGTATTTTGCTCCATAAAATTTTATTACAAATAGAAAAATTATTGTAAACAACAAGAAAAGTGTTTTATTTCTTGAACGGAACACCTATGAGTTCGAAGAACTCTGTAGCTTCTGCTTTGGTCTTTGCTGTAGTTACGATTGTAACTGCTAGGCCGAAGATGTCTTTGATATCTTCATCTCCTGTTTCTGGGAAGATAGTGTGCTCCTTGATACTCATAGTTAGGTTACCGATATTATCCACAATTTTCCTTTCAATACCACGGAAGTCTTTCGTACGAGGGATAGCTACGTTTATAAGCTTATCTAGGAATCCATACATACGTGCACCACGTAGTGTAACCATGACACCGATCGGGTCACCTAGGCGGACCTTGAATGACGCGATGGACTTCTTCGCTCCACGAGTCGCAGGCTTCTGACCTGTAATCTTCGCCAAGCGCTCCATGACGAACTTGTTACGATCCTTATCACGCTTAATCCCTGAGCCTGTACCACAAGCTACCACAACCTTCACAAGGTGAGGTGCAGCCATAGTACTCTTGTAACCATATTTTGGCTTTAGTACTGCGTATGATTTCTTCTCTTTTTGTTTTACTGTTTCCATATATTATTTAAACTTGCCTACCGGCAGGCTGGTTAATCTTTTTTAGCAACATTTGATACATGTATTGGCATAGCCATCTCTAGTATCTGACTTATATCACCCTTCTTCTTCGCCTTGTGGGCTTTCTTCCTCATGTTCACACCTTCAACAACCACCTTATTCTCACTCGGAATTGCGCGCATTACTTTGCCTTTCTTTCCTTTGTTTGCTCCGGCTATTATTATAACGTTATCACCTTTCTTAATTTTCATAAATATTGTTTATATTAATTTCTTTTACGTTGCCTGCCCCGTAGCGAGCTTTGCTCTGCTGTGGGGTCTCCGGTGTTATATTACCTCTTGTGCTAATGAAATGATTTTCTGGTAGCCTCTGTCTGCAAGCTCACGTGGGATAGGACCGAACACACGGCCACCCTTTGGATCTTGCTTGTCCTTTTCAAGTATGACAACAGCATTATCGTCGAAACGAATGTATGAGCCATCAGCTCTGCGGTAGGCTTTCACTGTGCGTACTACAACTGCTTGGTGGACGTCCTTCTTCTTCACACCTTTACGTGGAAGAGCAATTTTGACTGAGATGATAACCTTGTCCCCAATACCAGCATAGCGACGCTTTGACGCGCCAAGTACCTTGAATACTTTACCGACTTTACCGCCGGCGTTGTCTGTTATATTTACTACTGTTCCATCTTGTATCATATAATTTTATGCAAATATTAACTTATTACTTTGAACGTCTTATCCTTTGATATAGGTCTTGTCTCTTCTATTTCTACTATATCACCTATCTTCTTCTCATTGTTCTCATCGTGAGCTTTGTAAGTCTTTGTCTTCTTGATTCTCTTGCCGTATTTTGAGTGCTCGACAAAGCGTGTGACCTTCACCACAATAGTCTTGTCCATCTTATCAGAAGTGACTACTCCTTTTAGAACTTTCTTTAATTTTTTGATTGTTGTTTCCATATTTTTATCTTGCTACAACGCGAGTAGTAACTGGTAACTTTGTTCCTGCTTTGCGAAGTGCCTCTTTGGCAACTGCTTCAGTAACTCCATCGACTTCGAATATAACTCGTCCTGGGCGGATGTCTAGACAGTAACCTTGTGGATCACCCTTACCCTTTCCCATTCCTACTTCTGCTGGCTTTGCTGTAAAAGGTCTGTCAGGGAATATACGAATCCACATACGTCCAGTCTTTCCTATAGTACGAGAAGTGACTTTACGAGCTGATTCTATCTGATTTGAGCGGATTCGTCCACCAGCTGTCGCTTTAAGTCCATATGATCCGAAAGCAACAGTAATACCCCTAGTGTCAGGTGTGACCTTCTTCATATCTGTGCGGCCTGTTTGCCATTTTCTAAATTTTACTTTTTTTGGTATTAACATAAAATTATTTAGTATTATTTTGATTCCTACTTACAGCTTGGGTATTATTTGCTGCAGAGAACACTTCTCCACGGTATATCCAAACTTTGATACCAATGTCGCCATAACTCATATGAGCTTTCTCGCGAGCGAAATCTACGTCAGCACGGAATGTCTGAAGTGTGATTGAACCACGCTTCATCTGCTCACTGCGAGCGATTTCAGAACCAGCAAGTCTGCCTCCTACATAG
>JBGSSJ010000005.1:0-17861 GCA_041737125.1 Minisyncoccia bacterium | reverse complement strand
ACTTACTAGTCTCTGCTCACCTTCTATACTTGAAGGTACAATATTACCGTTCATACCCCTATATACAGGCTTACCATCTCCATCTACTTCTGGGACTTTCTCCATTTTGCCACAGTCAGGGACTATGGGTTTGGCTTGTGCTACATCAAGTGGTAGTAATGAACCGAGGAGGATTAGGATACTGAATATAAGGATGGGTAAATTTTTCTTCATAAATTATTTAACATTTAGAAATTCTAACTGACCGTGAGCTTTCGTCACAGCGTCACTAACTGATAATCTGTTCGAAATAATATTCTGTATAAGCTCATTAAATACTGTATCACTCTTCTGCTTATCCGGATCAAGCCATGTGCGTGTAATAATAGAAGAGTTAAAGAAAGTAAATATATATGGATTCTCTGGCTTATCTTTGAGTAGTGCTTTTGATGCTGGTGGTAGAGAGAGCGCTATACTTAGATCCTTCGCCATGTCTCCATTTGTCATTAGGCTCGCTACTCCAAAAGAAGCAGTAATATTCTTGGACTTTTTGTTCACAGCAACAGCATATATATCCCCATAGGTACGCTTTGTCTTCGATGCTCGGGTCTGGAGCATATCAGTGACATCAAAGCTTAGATTCGGATTCGTTTTCTCAATATTAAAAAGTTCACTTGCACGACCCAAATACATCACAAGCTTGCCACTAGTGAACATGTCGAAGGAATTCGGTAGAGATCTATTCCAAGAATAGACATCGTTTGATGGGTTAGAGAATTCGATAAAGAAACTTAAAATCTGTTCTACTGGAGGAACTACTAATCTAGAAGTATTATCATTTAGTATTGAGATATATCCACCCGTTTCATTCGGGGCGACTATATTATTACCATTCTGAAGAAGTAGCGTAGCTAGTATGTCTTTTGAGTGTTTAATATTGTCATACCTACCAAGAGCTATCATACTCTGGAGTATAGTACCGTCGTCCCTCTTCTCTGTAAATACATCACTTAGAGTGTATAGTTCATCCCAGTATTCTGGAGGTGAGACTAATCCTTCATTGGCAAATATATCTTTATTATAATAGAGGACCATAGGGTCTACTACTAGTGGAAAGCCTAGCACACCTTCTTTTGTAAGGTAAACACTTGCTCCATCTATGAAAGCATCTTTGTATGTTTTCTCGGCGTAGCTTGTGTAAGGAACCTTGTATATAAACTCACCAAACTTCTGAGCCATGTCCGGAGTTATAAAGAATAGATCAGGACCAGTATCAGAAGCGAAAGCTTGTATCAAATCGTCGGTGTAATCTTCAGCATCTTTCCTTATATATGAAATGGTTAAGTCTGGTGTCTCGCTATTCTTGTCTTGAAAAACTTTTGAGAAATCTGTACTAGTAGGAAATGTACCCCATATCACGACTTTGCCTACTGGAGTTGCTGTATTTGCTTTCGGTTCGCCGATCTTGATAAGACCTGAGAATATCATCACAGCAAAAACGAAAAAGGCGAGGAATACTGCAACTAAGATTGTTTGGAAATTATTCATGTGTAAAAATTATACCATAATGATGTACTGAATCGGTAATCTTCTCGAGCACTTTGAAGCCCCTTTTTGTGAATAAATCAATAGCCACAGATTCCTTCACCACATGATGGACTGATGGCCCCATACCATCAAAAGACTCTTTCCAGTCTACAAGAAGTAGCTTGCCACCCTTTTTCAGAATCCTTCTGGCTTCATCTACCAGGCCAAGTTTATCGAATGATTGGAATAATATATTCGATACCACTACAGCATCGATGCTTTTATTCGCAAGCTTGGTGCCACCCACACGCTCTACATCACCCCATATACAATGAGTATTCGTCATACCTAAATCTTTCAATTCTGCTTCGAGTTTCTTCACTAAATCCTTTTGTATTTCTACTGCATAGACTTTGCCAGTTGTACCCACTTTTGCGGATAGTGCTTTCGTATACTCCCCAATACCTGCACCGAAATCCGCGACGGACATACCTTCGTGGAGGGCAAGTAAACCGACATTTCTTTTAGGACTTACGAACATAACATAATTATATCACAACAAAATAAAAATACACCCTAATAATAAGGGAACGAATGGAGATATTGATTGTAAAATATGAATGTGATAATATATAAAATATGAAAATGGAACAATATAAACCGCAAGTCCAATGTCAACCAGAGGATAAATTAGAAGATTTCCATGATGAAGGCTTAGAAAAAAATAAAGGTTTTTTTGCTACGCGAGATGAAATAAGAAGTCGTTTATATTTACTATCAACTGCTGTTTTATCTTATGCCAATTTCGCGTTTTATAAAGAAATGGATTCAATTAATAATACGGCAATCGAACTTGGTAAACAAACAAAATTTCCTCCTGAATTAATGAATTTAACTCTTATCACTGGTTCACTTTTTGCTTTATTAACTTTATATAATACTTTTAAAAACAAATCTAAATAAATATGGATCAAGATAAAATTAAATCATCATTAGAAAGTATTTTCAAAAAGTACAATTTCTCTAAAGAAGAAGTTTTGGATATTATCGAGAATATAGCGAAGATAGCTGAAGTTAAAACTCTTGAGTCTCTTTCGGAAGTAATGTCCAAAGAACAGAAAGATGATTTTGATTTATTATTTAAACCTGAAATGACAGAAGCGGATATGAAGAAAATTTATGAATTTATAGACCAGAATTCTTTTACTGAAAAAGTTATGGAAATTCGCAATAAATCATACGATGAAGTAATCACAAATTATATAGATCACATGAATGCTTAATAAAAAAACACTTTACTTATAAAGTGTTTTTTTATGTTCCCTATATTTAAAGCTATTTATAAACAAGTAATAGAGGCAATGGAGTCACCGGCGCGGAGCTTCATAATAGTCACTCCTTGTGTCTGACGGCCAGATGTAGGAATGGATTTCAGATCCACACGTATAACTTGGCCTTTCTGTGAGACGGCTATAATCTCATTCTCATCCCCTACTATTTTTGCGACGATGAGCTTGCCGGTCTTTGGTGTGACTTTCGCAGTCTTGATACCGGAGCCTCCACGCTTCTGAATTTTGTATTCTTTAATTCCTGTCTTCTTACCCAAGCCATGCTCACCAAGTATAAGTAGAGAGCTCACGGTATCCCCTTTCGCTACACGATCTACTCCTATCACACTATCATTCTTTCCAAGTTTTATAGCACGGACTCCAGCCGCAGTACGGCCCATCTCGCGGACATCACCTTCTGTAAAGCGAATAGACTGACCTTGGGCTGTTGCTAGCATGACACTATCACCTTTCGTTATTGGAAGCACAGATACTAATTCATCGCCTTTATCAAGAGTAATAGCTATAAGCCCTGAACGACGAACGTCTTTGAAGCTCTCTGCCGCTACCTTCTTTGCTATACCTTGTGCAGTTACTAGCATAAGGCTCTCTACCGTCTTCTTCGTCTCTTTGTCTATTGGTAATATGGAAGTGACTTTCTCTCCATCGTCGAGTGAGATAAAGTTCATGACTGATTTACCTTTTGTAGCACGCTTTCCTTCAGGAATATCGTACATCTTTATCTGGTAAGCCTTACCACGATTAGTGAAGAATAGTAGATCGCTATGAGTATTCGCAGAGATAAGCATTGTCACGAAGTCTTCATCTTTCGTCTCTATATCTACCACACCGACACCTCCGCGCTTCTGTGCACGGTACTCACTAGGATCGGTACGCTTCACGTAACCACCTTTAGTAAAAACAAGCACTGACTCTTTCTCTGGAATAAGGTCTTCTTCGTTTATAGCTTTGACTCCACCTTTTACTATACGAGTGCGTCTATCATCGGCATACTTTTCTTTGATAGCTAGTAATTCTTCAGATATGACTTTCAGCATTTTCTTTGGTGAAGCAAGTAAAGCTTCGAGTTCTTTGATTAGCTCTTGCTTCTCTTTTAATTCAAGTTCTACATTCTTCCTTTCAAGACCTGCGAGCTTCTGGAGCTTCATCTCAAGTATTGCCATTGCTTGTAATTCAGAGAACTTAAACTCTTTCATTAAATTTAATTTAGCAGTTGCTGTGTCTTTCGATGCACGGATAACAGAAATGACGCGATCGATGTGATCGAGTGCCTTCTTCAGCCCTAGTAATATATGCTCACGTTCGCGAGCTTTACGTAAGTCATACTCAGTCCTGCGACGCACTACGACAACCCGATGGCCGATGAACTCAGACAGAAGACTCTTGAGGGATAAAGTCTGAGGCACACCGTCAACAAGAGCAACTATATTGAAATTAAAAGATTGCTCAAGCTGAGTATGCTTGTATATATAGTTGAGGACTTTCTGTGGGATGACACCTGCCTTCAGATCAATAGCGATACGCATGTCCTTCGCAGATTCATCACGAAGACCTTTCACACCTTCAAGCTTCTTCTCCTGTACTAGAGATGCTATGGCTTCAATAAGTGTAGATTTATTTACACGATATGGTATAGAAGTAATAATTATCTGGAATGTACCCGTTTTCTGCTCGAGAATTTCTGCTTCGCCGCGAGTGACTACCCCTCCACGGCCAGTGGAATACGCATGGAGCAAATCTGCTTGTCCATAAGCAATACCTCCTGTCGGGAAATCTGGGCCTTTGATGAACTCCATCAAGTCTTCTGTAGTGGCATCTTTATTCTCTATCATGTGTATAGTCGCATCTATTGTCTCCCCTAGATTGTGTGGAGGAATATTTGTCGCCATACCGACAGCGATACCTAGAGTACCATTGAGTAGTAAATTCGGAACTGCAGTTGGTAGCACTATAGGCTCTTTACGAGTTTGATCATAGTTCGGACGGAAGTCTACTGTCTCCTTCTCGAGATCGAGTAGTAATGAAGCAGAAATACGAGACATTTTCGCTTCTGTATAACGCATAGCAGCCGGATTGTCACCGTCGATAGAACCGAAGTTTCCTTGTCCAAAAATAAGCGGATAACGATAAGAGAAATCTTGCGCCATACCCACCATAGAGTCATATACAGCGACGTCACCATGAGGGTGGTACTTTCCGAGCACGTCACCCACTACTGCAGCACTCTTACGGAAACGGCTACTATAAGATAGGCCCATTTCATTCATGGCATATAATATGCGACGGTGGACGGGTTTCAATCCATCACGAACATCAGGAAGTGCGCGGTCAGTAATAACAGACATGGCATAGTCGATGAAAGAGTCTTTCATTTCTTTGCTAATATTTACTGACACAACATTCACATGTTCTTTCTTTTCTATTTCTTCTTTTTCTTTGGCCATAAATTAATTATTGTATTCTACTGGTATTAAATCTATCTCTTTTTCCTCTTTCGGCACGATTACTCGTACTTCTTGCTGTTCTTTATTGCCTATATTACCTACACTTGCAGTCATATTCTGATAGCTATTTTTTATAGAATTTGCAAAAAGCTTGAACGGTCTTGTCTCTTCATTTAGATTAGCCTGCTTCTCATCTTTATCTTTGAAGAATAAATCACCCAAACCATAAGCCCACACACTAACAACAATAAGCATACAAAAAGCCATCGATACTACTAGTACCTGCTTGCGATATACTTCTGATTTACTTTGTAGCTTTTTTATATATGACATAAATTAAATTTATCTATGCTGATAATACTACTATCTCAGCTTCTTTACCAATTAATTCTTTAGCTTTGATTGTAAGCTTCTCTATAGACGTTACTTTGTCCTGGCCTCCCTCTTTTAGGAAGACTTTTAGAGTCGCCGCATCATAATCCATCGGTATGATAATCTTTGGTTCAAGTGACACTGCGAGTTTGTAAGCTTCACTTGGAGTAATGAGGTCCTTGTGACCAACTGGGACAAAAAGTATATCGGGTGATTCTATCTGCCCTCTTACATCGGCACTTAGTTTGCCTTCAGATACGCATCCAAGGAAGCATAATGATATTCCTTCTATAGATAGTGAGTATATAGTATTTATGTATTTCTTATTATCAAGTGTAGTCTCGGTCAGGATACCTTTGATGAATATATCTTTTATCTCATAATCCCCTGGACCCTTGATGGCGAAAGGTATAGTGTCGCCATGAGATACGTTGTCAAAGCCATTATAATCTGGGTGATTAATGGTAGAGAGTGCTATATCGGAACCGAAGCGAGAAATTTTGTCGCCTGATTTGGAATCTTTACTAATAGGGTTAAAAGCTACAGTCAGATTACCTTGCCCGATTTTGAAAAACTGCTTTCCTAGATATGTGATAATCATGGGGAGATTATAGCAAATTTTCTAGAATAGATAAAGTAACTCTTGCAAAATAGTCACATTTATAGTATGTTTAGACCATTATAAGCTCGGTTTGAAGTTTAACCCTTTTGTGTTTTTATCTTTTAAAAACAAGAAGATCTTCAACTGTGCCGCGAGAAGCGGTTTTTTTAGTACAAAATTATGAAAAAAGACAATGATGATGTAGTTTCAAGCATTGCTGAGAATGCAAAAATCGAACTTTCAAGCATCGGTAAGATGCTAGACAGAGCAGAGCTACCTCCACAGGTAGATGCCCTAGTCGAAGGTCCGGTTATTTCTATAGCAAAGTCATCTGTATATATCGACCTTGCACCATTCGGTACAGGTATCATATACGGACGTGAATTTATAAATGCGAAAGATATAATCAAGAAAGTAAATATCGGCGACGTAGTGAAAGCGAAAGTCGTCTCTATTGATAACGATGAAGGTTATATCGAGATATCACTCAAAGAAGCAAAGCAAGCTCTTATATGGAGTGAAGCTGATAAAGCTATTAAGTCCAAGACTGCTCTTGAACTTACAGTAAAGGAAGCAAACAAAGGTGGACTTATACTCGAATGGCAAGGCATTGCCGGGTTCCTACCAGCAAGTCAGCTGAAGAGTGAGCACTACCCTCGCGTAGAAGACAGTGATAAAGATAAGATATTGAAAGCTCTGAAGATGCTTGTCGGCAAGCGCATCAGTGTAGTCATGATCAGTGCCCTACCAAAAGAAGGCAAGCTAATATTCTCTGAGAAAGACAATAATCCAGAAGAGCGCCAAGAGATCATCGGTAAGTACGCAGTGGGTGACGAGCTCGACTGTGCAGTCGCTGGTGTTGTGGACTTCGGTATATTCCTAAAGATTGAAGAAGGACTAGAAGGTCTAGTTCACATATCTGAAATAGATTGGGGTCTAGTAGAGGACCCACGCTCAATGTTCAAAGTTGGCGACAAGATAAAAGCAAAAGTTATCGAAGTAAAAGATGGCAAGATCTCACTCTCAATCAAAGCATTGAAAGAGAATCCATGGCATGAATTCGAGAACACTCTAAAGAAAGGAGACATCATTTCTGGAGTTGTTATCAAATTCAACAAGCATGGTGCACTTGTTTCTATCAAGCAAGGTGTAGCAGGACTTGTACATAACTCAAGCTTCGGTTCTGAAGAGAAATTGAAGAAGACTCTAGAAATGGGTAAAACTTACGACTTCCAAGTAACTCTATTTGAGCCAAAGGATCAACGCATGACTCTAGTCTACCTAGAACCAGGCAAAAAAGCAGAATAAAAAATAAAACTCTATCATTAAAAAATCCCCCATTGAGGGATTTTTTAATTATACAAGCTCATGGCTTTGTCTTTGCCGCCATCTGCAATGGTTGCGAGGATTTCTGTTACAAGCTTTGCTTGCTTCTTTAAAATTTTTAATTCATCATCTTTGAATTTACCGAGGAGGAACTTCAGCACTGCACCCTCGCCTAAGGGCTTCTTCAACTTACCTCCTGGTGTATGAGGTGACACACCGATACGGATGCGGACGAATTCTTCGGATTTCACTCTTTTTATTATAGAAGCAAGCCCATTGTGCCCGCCACTTGATCGATTGAATGATATCTTTAAGCTTCCAACAGGAATATCTAAGTCATCGTATACGACAACTAGGTTCTTCAATTTCTTTTTATCATCTATGACTGGTGCTACAGCATTGCCGGAATTATTCATGAAAGTTTCTGGTAGCATGAAGTCGAATTTTGAACTCTCTATTTCGCCTTTTGCTCGAAGAGATTTTGTCTTCATATCATTCTTCCATATAGAAAAGTCATTCGCTTTCGCAATATACTCCAAAATAATTCGCCCTGCGTTATGGCGAGTCTTCTCGTATTCATCTCCAGGATTTCCAAGTCCGACAATTAACATAAATTTAATTATATCATAAATTATCTGGAACAAAGTTTTTCAATAAAAAACGTCTGGCCGAACTCATTCTATTTTAAATTTTGTTGAGTGAGGAGATCCGAGGACTTTTTTATTGATAAACTTTGTGGAAGTAATATAAAATCTATCACACAACATTTTTACCCATTCTGTCAATAGCATTCATGTGTTAAAATAATCGCTATATGGTCCCGTTAGACATGTGTATGTAAGATACTAAACGGAACTATCATATTTTTACTTAGTATATATTTTATAAATTATAATTTAAAACAAACGGAAATCTTGATTTCCTATGTCTAACGGGATGGAAAATACAAACAAAGTTGAGGTACCTGCGAAAGAATCCAAATTCAAGGAAAATTTAAAAGGGGCTTGGGACTTGATCAAGTTCGCGGCGCTCGCTCTCGCTATCGTACTGCCTATTCGTATGTGGGTAGCTCAACCTTTCGTCGTAAATGGCCTATCTATGTTCCCTACTTTCCATGATGGCGACTATCTAATAGTAGATGAGATATCATACATAGTGAAGGGTCCTACACGTGGGGACGCTGTAGTATTCAAATACCCAAACGATCCATCACGATACTTTATTAAAAGGATTATCGCCATGCCTAACGAGACTATACTTATAAACAAAGGAACAGTCACTATAATGAACGCCGAGAACCCTGACGGATTTGTTCTAGAAGAAAAATATATAAATGATAAATTCGAAGTAACACAGAACTACCAAACTGGTCCTGATGAATACTTCGTCATGGGTGATAATAGGAATCATAGTTCAGATTCACGAGCTTGGGGAGTACTGCCTCGCAAGCTTATGATCGGCCGTGCATACTTACGTCTTCTACCTTTTGATAATCTGTCGTATTTACCAGGTGATATAAATAAATAATATATGTCTAACGATAAAAAGAAAGAACCGAATGTGTCAGTCAGAGGAATGCGCGACATTCTAGATGATCAGTACTATAACTTCCAAGGATTTTTCGAGAAGGCACAAGAGATAGCTGTGTACTATGGATTCAAGCCGATAGAGACTCCAATACTAGAGCACGAAGATACTTTCACTACTGCTATAGGTATAGGTACTGATGCAATAGATAAGGAGATGTATACGCTCAAAACTAAAGGAGGCGACCATCTAGCCATGCGCCCCGAGAATACTGCAGGCGTAATGCGTGCATATATTGAGCACGGTATGCAGTCACTACCACAGCCAGTACTAATGTACTACTACGGTCCATTCTTCCGCCACGACAAGCCACAACGCGGTAGATACCGCCAATTCTATTCTTTCGGTCTTGAATCATTGGGAAGCGAGAAGAGTATTATTGATGCACTTATCATAAAGACGACTCTCGCAATACTCGAAGAAGCAGGTGCTACGAATTTATCTATGAAGATAAACTCTATCGGCGACAAAGAATGCCGTGGAGCATATATCCGTGAGCTTACAAATTACTACAAGAAGCACATAAATGCTCTCCCTGCTGTTGACCGTGAGAGGCTGAAGACGAACCCTCTTCGTATTCTTGATTCCAAAGAAGAGAAGACTATAGAGCTCAATGCCGGTGCCCCTGATTCACTTTCTTATCTATGTACATCATGTAAGAAGCACTTCAAGGAAGTCCTCGAATATCTAGAACAAATGGAAGTATCTTATGATATAGATAAGTGCTTGGTCCGTGGACTCTCCTACTATACTCGTACTGTATTTGAGATTGTACAGGAGAATGGTGCAGAAGACGGCAGTCCACTTACAATAGCTGCAGGTGGTAGATATGATTACCTCGGTAAACAGCTAGGATCAAAGAAAGATATCCCAGCTATGGGAGTCGGTATCGGAGTTGATCGTGTAGTCGAATCATCTTGGTACAAGAAGCTTTGCCCACGCATAATAAAGAAGCCGAAAATATATTTCATTCAGCTTGGATTTGACGCAAAATTGAAATCTCTAAATGTCATCGAGATACTTCGCAAAGGTAAGGTGCCGATAGCACAATCCATATCGAAAGATAATCTAGGGGCTCAGCTTGCGACCGCCGAGAAGCTAGGCATGCCTTATGCTATAATCTTCGGACAGAAGGAGGCTATGGAGAACTCAGTCATATTCCGTGATATGAATAATCGCTCTCAAGAAACAGTCAAAATATCTAAACTTTTAGAATATATTAAAGAATTAAAATAATACCTGTCCCGTAATAAATTTTTGAGTAAAGAATATTAAAGATTAATATAATAAGAAGAACTATAGGTATGATAAAGATTAATAGAAAAATTAAAATTTTAATACTGGGATGATAGAAATTGTTCAAAATGGTAACCCCGTCTTGCGCAAAGTAGCCAAAGAAGTGGCAATCGAGGACATAACTCACAAGGACATAGTAAAGATTCTCTCTGATATGTCCTCTGCCCTTCACTCACAGGACGACGGAGTAGCAATAGCCGCACCACAGATCGGTGTGTCACTTCGTATATTCCTAGTCTCTGGTAGAATTTTCGATGAAGATTTCATCCGAGGAGAAAATTTACAAAAAATAGAAATCAAAAATACTCATAAAGATCTAGTTTTCATCAATCCCAAATTCAAGAAAATATCAAAAGACAAGAAGCTCCTTTCTGAAGGGTGCCTATCTGTACGCCCACTTTATGGTAAAGTCCGCAGAGCTACGAAAGCTACAGTTGAAGCTTATAATGAGAGTGGTACGAAGTTCACAATGGAAGGCTCAGGGCTCCTAGCTCACATATTCCAGCATGAGACGGACCACCTTGATGGCATACTCTTTATCGACAAAGCTCGCGATATACACGAGTCGACACCAGCTGAAGAATTTAAATAAACCTAAATATTATGAATAAAACTTTTGCATTTTTTGGTACACCGGAAGTCGCAAGTTCTACGCTTACGATACTTGCTATGCATGGATATAAACCACGAGTTATTGTGACTTCACCTAATAGGCGTGCAGGTCGTGGTATGCAGATGGCAGAAACGGACGTCAGTCTATGGGCAAATGAGCATGGCATAGAATGCTTAAAACCTGAGAAGATTGATAAAGACTTCATAGAGAACTTCAAGAAGTATAATGTCGACCTGTCTATAGTGATAGCTTATGGGAAGATACTCCCCGAAGAATTAATCAAGCTTCCCCCACTTGGTACGATAAACATACATTACTCACTACTTCCGAAGTACAGAGGCGCATCCCCAGTAGAGGAAGCCTTACTTCATGGTGATGAGGTCACAGGCATAAGCATCCAGAAGATGGAATACAAGCTCGATAGTGGTGCAGTACTCGTAGAGGAAGTTGTGCCTATAGATAAAGATGAAGTAAAGACAGATTTACTAAAGAGGCTCACAGAAATAGGCGGTAAGCTTCTAGCAGAGAAGTTACCGGATATATTTGGGAATAAAATAATACCGAAAACTCAAGACGAGAGTGGTGCTACTTTCTGTAAGAAGTTGAAGAAAGAGGACGGGCTTATCGATCTTTCTGATGATGCGAAAATAAATTACAACAAATACCGAGCGCTCGAGGGCTGGCCTGGGACATACTTTTTTATAAATAAAGAAAGCAAAAACATCCGTATGAAGATCAGAAAGGCCAGCTACGAAAATGGCTCATTCACAGTAGAACGAGTCATTCCAGAAGGCAAAAAGGAAATTGATTACAGTGAATTCATACGCAATAAAAACTAGAAAATAATTTAGTAGGTGTGGACGCGCCGGAGCGGAGCGGAGAGGGATAAGCTAAATTATTTTCTAGTTTTTATGGAGCCCAGTTACAAAATTGTAATTCTAATACTTAGAAGTAAAAGGATTCCTTTTTGATATGCCTTTCAGCATTTTCTTCACACTACTTGCTCCCCTTTTGTACAGTGTCTGCTTACGATCCTTGTCGTGAGTCATAGACCTTGATATCTGTTCTTTAGCTTCATCTATTGCTGCATACAAATCACTTGATTCGGACTTAGCAAAGAAGTGCTCGCCATTTATGTCGATACTGAATTCTGCTTTATACACGTCGCCTTGCTTGTGATGATTGGTAGTCTTACCTACTTCTACGTATCCGGACATTTCTCCACCTTTCGCGAACTTTTCTACTAAGGATAATTTCTTATTTACATAATCACTTATCGCACCTGTGAGTTCCATATTTGTCGCCTTGATATTTATATTCATTGTCTTTTATAAATTAGATTAATAAAAGTTTAAAGACCCATATCTATTATACTACAAATGAAGGACAGCGCACCTTGAATAAACCTAATCAAGTGTCATAACAGAGATTAATTTACTCGGGCTATGATGACCATTTATTATTCTTACTTTACCTACATTTACCCCTAGTATGCCAGCTATTATCTGGCACACCCGTTCATTGGCCATATTCCTTTCCGCCTTTTCTTTTATGCTTATATTGTAGTGATTGTCATTTATCTTATCTACTACTTCCTTATTGGCGCCCGCTTTTACCTTCACTTTTATATACATATGTACATTATATCAAATAATTTTTCTAAAAAAGTGTTATAATAATGCATGTCTAAAAAATCAATTAAAATGCATCAGAAAGGCCAGAGTGGTGGTATGTACCAAGCTGCTCGCCTACCTAGTGGGGTGAAGAATTTCGGTACCAAGAACTTACGCAAACCTAGCAAGTCCAAGTAAGAATTTCTTAGTATAAAACACGATACACATGCATGTATCGTGTTTTATTTTTATCCTTATAAAACTTGACAATATAGCCTTTTAAGCGTAGAATCTGCTCAATTTTGTAATTCGACATTTTAAACCAAAAAAGACCACTGAGTAAAGTAGGTGGCACAATAGTAATGAAAAGAGAGAAAATTTTATTGTTGGTGCTGTTATTTGCACCATTCTTCGCTTTTGCTGGCGAAGCAGATTTAGTAATTCCCGATGGAGTAAAAAGTGACCCAGCATTGTACTGGGGCTTCTTAGTGACAGTACTTGGTTTGCTATTTGGTGTAAACCATTATATGAAAATCAAGAAACTACCGGCGCATAAAAGTATGCTGGAAATATCTGAAATTATCTACCAAACCTGCAAAACTTATTTATGGCAGCAAGGAAAGCTGCTTGCGATACTGTTTACATTCATTGGCGCGGTAGTGGCCTTCTACTTTGGCTTCTTAGCCAAAAATCATGAAGGTAATGCACTGTTTGGTGTCGGAGGCGTGATGCTGATTTTACTCTGGACCATCGTTGGTATGATGGGTTCCTATGCAGTAGCCGCTTTTGGCATACGTATGAACACCCTAGCCAATGCACGCATGGCTTTTGCTTCACTGAAAAAGCAACCATTAGAACTCTTAAAAATCCCGTTAAACTCGGGAATGAGTATCGGCGTGGTGCTGATTTGCGTGGAACTGATGCTAATGCTAGTAATTCTTTTACTGATGCCCGGCCATCTGGCTGGTGCATGCTTTATTGGCTTTGCTATTGGCGAATCTTTGGGTGCTTCTGTACTCCGAATTGCTGGTGGTATTTTTACCAAAATTGCCGACATTGGGTCTGATCTCATGAAGGTAGTTTTTAAAATTGGTGAAGATGATCCACGTAATCCTGGTGTAATAGCCGACTGCACAGGAGACAATGCTGGTGACAGCGTTGGACCCACCGCAGATGGCTTTGAAACCTATGGTGTTACCGGCGTAGCACTTATTTCATTTATCCTGTTAGGGGTTTCCGATCCGGAAATACAAACAGTATTATTGATATGGATATTTGTTATGCGCATACTTATGGTCATCACTTCCGTATTTTCTTTCTGGATTAATAATGCCATTAGTAATTTGCTATACGGCAAGAAAGAAGATATTGATTTTGAAAAGCCACTCAGTAATCTAATATGGATTACATCATTGTTTTCTATCATGGTAACTTTTGTAGCAAGCAAGATTATTCTCCCGGACCTGAATGGTAATACCAATTCATGGTGGGTACTTGCTACAATCATTAGTCTCGGTACCCTTGGCGCTGCTTTAATCCCAGAATTCACGAAAATCTTCACTTCCCCAAAATCCTTACATGTACAAGAGATTGTAAGGGCAGGACGTGAAGGTGGTGCATCATTGGTACTTTTATCCGGATTGGTTGCAGGAAATTTTTCTGCTTTCTGGAAAGGATTAGTGTTCTTCGGTTTAATGTTCTTCGCTTATTTTGCGAGTACATTCGACCTTGGAGGAATAATGATTTATCCTTCCATTTTCGCTTTTGGCCTCGTTGCTTTCGGTATGTTGGGTATGGGACCTGTTACCATTGCTGTTGATAGTTATGGACCCGTTACTGATAATGCCCAATCGGTGTATGAATTATCGCTGATAGAAGAAACACCTGGTATTAATACAGAGATAAAAAGGGATTTCGGTTTTGTGCCCAATTGGGAGAAATCGAAATTGTATTTAGAGCAAAATGATGAGGCGGGCAATACCTTTAAAGCCACTGCTAAACCGGTATTAATCGGTACAGCAGTAGCAGGTGCTACCACTATGATTTTCTCTCTGATACTGATGATAAAAACAACCTTAAACATCGAACCGGAAACTGTGCTTAACCTATTGAATCCATACACAATACTTGGCTTCATAATGGGTGGCGCGGTAATCTACTGGTTTACCGGCGCATCGCTGCAAGCCGTTACCACCGGCGCTTACAGGGCGGTTAAGTACATTAAGGATCATATTAATCTTGATCCAAATGCTCCGAAAAAAGCAGACCTTGAAATGTCGAAGGAAGTAGTAAAGATCTGCACCCAGTATGCTCAGAAAGGGATGTTCAATATTTTTATTGCAGTATTCTTTTTTTCATTAGCATTCGCATTTTTATCATCGCCTTCAAGTGTAGGTGGTGTAAATGCAGTGAGCTTATTCATTAGTTACCTGATTGCCATTGCGGTGTTTGGTTTGTTCCAGGCCTTGTTTATGGCGAATGCCGGTGGTGCTTGGGACAATGCTAAAAAACTTGTAGAAGTGGACCTGAAAGAAAAAGGTACACCATTACATGATGCAACTGTTGTAGGTGACACAGTTGGTGATCCGTTTAAGGACACATCATCTGTAGCCTTAAACCCCATCATTAAATTCACCACTCTGTTTGGCCTGCTTGCCATGGAAATTTCCATTGCGGAAAACTTCCGGGATGCTGCGCCTTATGTAGGGCTGGTATTTTTGATAATCGCACTGATATTTGTTTGGCGTTCTTTTTACGCCATGCGGATAAATTAATTAAAATCAGGCAATAAAACCTGATTCGAGGCCTTGTGAACTAACGTTTGCAAGGCCTTTAATATTTTGCTTTTTAGGGTGATTTTTGATAGACTATACTTGTTTTTCATATAGGTTCGATCCCTATGTGGGGAGCATAAACCTCATTCCTCGGTAGCTCAGCGGTAGAGCAATCGACTGTTAATCGATTGGTCGCAGGTTCGATCCCTGCCCGGGGAGCATCATAGAAAAAACAGGGTCTTTTGGCTCTGTTTTTTCTTTTGAGCCTTGTGGTACTTGATATTTTTTAGGTTCGAACTTCTCATCTATGACTTTCATATCTTCGAAGCCTTTAAAGAGAGCTTGTATTGATTTAGGGAAGTAAATACTGAGTTTTTCATCGTCCCAGACTATGTTCGAACCGAGCCTTGTAAGTATCGCTCGCTTTGATTGTATTTGGTCTTTTGCTTCCATCACCATCACAAACTCTTGAGCAAGGTCCACAATTTCATTTGCACGTTTGGTCCAATCGAGGTCCATACGTTTCTTCTGAGGCTTATAGCGAGCTTCGAGGTCTGCTAAGTCAGACTTGTATTCATCTTCAGTGATTAGACCCTCAGCAAGCATTTCTCGTCTTCGCTTTTTCTTTGCAATAAAGTCTTCGGCTTCACTTTTGATAATGTCTTCTTTGAATAGATTGTCGTTAATTTCTTTGTCACGCATTTCCTTGATATGTCTCTTGCTCCAATCAGCAAGTTCTTTGGACAATGGAAGATACTCTGCCACTTCCTGTATTAATTGTTTGAGAATTTTATTTTCATTGACTGACTCGTAATCATCACCACGCTTCTTCTTGGCAATGTTGTAGTAGTAGGTGTAATTAAGATACTTGGGATTATCCATTTGTTCTATTGAGGTTTGGCAACCAGGACATTCTGTCTTGTCTCGATACGCAAACTTCTTTCCACACTGGCAAATAAGCTGAAACTTGTAATCTGGACCAATATAGTCACCCTCAGGAGACTCCATAAAACCAGCGAATACACATTCGTGCTTTTGAATTTTTGGAATATTTCGTTTGTTCAAAAGCATCTTAATCTTCTTGTGTTCATCTTCAGTGAGAATACGGGGAAGATTTGTGTCCAAGTCATACCTATCACCACCATAGAAGAAGAACCCAGCATAAATAGGGTCTACTAATATCTCGTAAATACGTGATAGTTGAATAAGCTGACCTCCAATCTTCTTATGCTTCACTGTGGTCAATTTAAGCTCATTCACAGCGTACCTGTGAAGTTTTCCAGCTGACCATTCGCCGGTTAGAAACATTTTGAGAAGTATTTGTATCTTTGGAAATCTCTCTTGGTCTACAAACCACTTACGGTTTCCTTTTTCTTCAGTCTTATCATTCAAAAAACCAAGTGTAGCTACTCCGTGAGGAATACCCTTGAGAGCCTTGGTCTTTTGACCCTCTTTCACCATATCTCCTTTATCGTCACTATCTTTCTTTGAAAAGATAAGCTCAAGAGCAATCATCATTTTGTCAGTTGATGATGAGGTATAACAAGTTGAGTTAGGAGTCCTGATATACAACAATTTCTTTTCATCCATCATAGAAATTACGTATCCGGCATCAACAGGGTTTCTTGAAATACGATTAGCACGAATAACGAGTATTGCATTTGCTTTACCAGTTCTTAGTAGCTCCATCATTTCATTAAAGCCCTCTCGACCAGTCTTAAAGGCACTCTTGCTCTCTGAAATTACCTTGACGATATTCAGCTTGTTTCTATCTGCGTGTTCTTTCAGCTCTCTGATTTGAGTATCAAGAGACTGGACTTGTTTATCTTCACCCTCGCTTGATTTACGACAGTAAATTACATAATTAAGCTTACTTGTATCTAGGTTGTTATAGTTATTGTTCATATTGTTAACAAAAATGAGGTAACGACAATTACTTTAGTTGCTACACCAAGCGTTGTCATTACCTCGTTTTTATTCACAAAAACACGTTTCTGATAATCTTTACTGACTGATTGTGTTTTTATGATGACCGCCTGGTGTAGCTCTTGTATTTTAACAAGATTAAGTGCTGATAACAATTAATTTCTAATGGCTCTACTTACTCTCGCAACCACAATTGGATTGTCCCTAGTTATTAGTTTCATTTCTCTATCTTTCTTTGCTCTGATACCTCGTCTTATTTGTTCAGAACGTATCTGATATTCACTCTTAGCCATTATCTTTTGAACCATTTCTCTCATTTCTTTTTGAGTCATATTTTTTATGTTAATTTTAATAATTGCTTTATTTTTGGAGATAGAAGCAACCAAAAGCCTATATAAAATAGACTTGACCCAACCGCTCAGTGATTATTTTTATTCTCACCTCAGACACGGAA
>JBGSSJ010000013.1:0-73038 GCA_041737125.1 Minisyncoccia bacterium | reverse complement strand
GCCGAGCAAAAGCAAATCCTCCTCCCGCATATTTGCTTTGCTTTTGCTCGTCCGCTGTGTATTTAGCGTTTTCCCGCACTTCTGCTTTTGCAGAAGCTCTGTGCTTCGCACAGAGGCGCTTCAGCGCGCGGGGAACGCTAGTATTCCGCTTTGAAAAAAGTTCGCGCAAATGATACAATTACATCACAAATCGTGGAAAGCAGATAAACTGCTTTATCTGCGAACGATTTGGGAAAGCGCAGGCATAATTTTTTAGTAGAAAAATTGCCGAGCTGGGGTCGCGAGTACTTACATTTTTTATGATTTTAAGAAGTAAAAAATTTAGTAACTTGTGACCACACAATTCAATCTTGCGCGGTTAGCTCAGTTGGTAGAGCGACCCCTTGACGTGGGGTAGGTCAGAGGTTCGACTCCTCTATCGCGCACAAAGTATGGGATACTTTGTGCGAGCCGGAAGCCGACGGGCTGAGGCGGGGTCGCATAAATTTTCACCAGAAAATTATAAGTGACCACATTAAAATAAGTACATGCAAAAAAAAACACAAATTATAATACTTGCAGCTGGGCATGGAAAAAGGATGGAATCAGAATTACCGAAAGCATTGACTCCACTTCATGGTAAGCCTTTTATCGAACACGTTCTTAATTCTGTAGAAGAATCAAATGTATGTGACAACCCAATCATAGTAATAGGTCAGAAAGGGGATCAAGTCCGGGAGACACTAGGTCTTTCATATAGATATGCCGTTCAGATTGAACAGCTCGGTACTGGTCATGCGGTAATGATCGCAGAGGATATGGCGCATGACGCAGACACTATTGTGGTTTTGTATGCAGATCATCCTTTGATTAGTTCAGATACCATAAAAAATATCATAAACACACACAAAGAGAATAATTCTATTCTAACAATGGCGACTGTTTCCGTGCCAGACTTCGATGATTGGAGGAAAGCATTTCTATCTTTTGGTAAATTTGTTCGTGATAATAATGGTGAAATTACTAAAATAGTAGAGGTTAAAGATGCAAATGAGGACGAACTTAGTATAAAAGAAGTGAATCCTGCATACATGTGTTTTGACGCCAGGTGGATGTGGGAGCATCTTCATAAATTAAAGAATAATAATGCACAAAGCGAATATTATTTAACCGATCTAGTAAGTATGGCTTTCGAGGAAAAGCAGAAAATATCTTCCATATCTATTAACCCCAAGGAAGCCCTAGGTGTAAACACAAAGGAGCAACTTGAGTTAATACAAAATCTAGACTAAGATTTACTTAATAAAACAACGGCTGCTAATTCCCGCATATGCGGGAATTAGCAGCCGTTTTTTATTTCTCTTATTTTTTCTGATTTCTATTTATTCTTGTGTAGCCAGATGTAAGCGTCCTCGAGAGCTTTTACTGCATCACCTGCGGCGATGTTGTTCTGATGGTAGCGGCCGTTTGTACAGTCCCCAGCGGCCCATATACCCTCTACTGTGGACATTTGAGTCATAGGGTCTACTATTATCTTATTGAACTCGTCTATACCTACAACATCTTTCATGAAATCTGTATTTGGTATTTGGCCGATTTCTACGAATATGCCAGTAGTAGGCAGGGTATGTTCTTCGCCAGTTAGCTTGTCTTTGTAAGTTAGAGAACTTACGAATTGCTCACCATCGACTCGTATAATATCAGCATTCGTTATAGCTTTGAATTTTGGATTTGCCATAATCTTACGTACTGTTATCTCATCTGCGCGGAAGTCAGTGCTACGGTGGACCATAGTCACACTCTTGCAGTAGGCGAGTAGCTGTGCCGCGGACTCAAATCCTGCATTACCTCCACCGATGACAAGCACGTCCTGGTCAGCGAAAAGGGGACCATCACAAGAAGCACAGTAGGTAATACCTTTATGCTCAAATGTATCTGCATTTATAGCTTGAAGCTTCCTCCTACCACTTCCTGTGGCTACAAGGAGGGAACGTGTCTCATAAGTCTTACCAGATTCTGAGGTGACTGTAATGACACTGCCTTCTTTCTTTACATTTGTAATCTTCTCTCCTTCTATGACATCTAGGAAAGGCCCTTTGTAGTAAAGGGTGTGATCTTTCAAGCTTTTACCCAAGTCGGCTCCTGAAATCTCGGGAGTGCCTATCCAGTTATATATAAGTTCTGACACAGTGGACTGACCACCGAATTCAGCTGTGATAATAGCGGTTTTAAGTTGTTTCCTTGAGGCATAGACACTAGCAGCCGTTCCTGCTGGCCCTCCACCTAAAATAATTAAATCGTACATAGTGTGTATTTTATACTATAAATTAAAATTACCCAAATAGACAAAAAGCTAAAATAGATTCTCTTGAAATGCACACATAATTCCTTGCTAGGAATTTGCTCTGCTCGGCCCGTCGGCCTCCGCAAGGCATTTCTCAAGAACTATTTTAGCTTTTATATAACTTCACAATTACTTTTTTCTTCTTAGAAATGCTGGGACTGTGCTCCAGTCATCAGTATCATCAATGAACATATCATTATCTACTTCTTTCTCAGGCTTCTTTATATATTCAGTAGTTTTAGGAACCTCTTTGTTCACAGCTTGGATTATTTCTTCTTTCGTTGCTGTACCTATAGTATCCCCACCGAGGCGGTTCTGTGTACTACTAGCAAATAGTGAGCGACGAGGAACATCAGTAGGGAAGCCTGTAGCTATAACTGTGACTTTCATTTCGCCTTTCTTTAGCTTCTCATCACGGATAGTACCGAATATGACTTTCGCATCTTTGTCTATGGATTCAGTTATTATTTTCGCGGCTTCGCTTATCTCGTGTATTGTGAGGTCGTCTCCGCCTGATATAGCGAAGAGTACTCCTTTAGCACCAGATATAGATAGATCAAGAAGAGGGGAATTAATAGCAGATAGAGCTGCTTTCTCCGCGCGTCCTTCACCGGCAGCTATACCTACACCCATAAGAGCACTTCCTGCATCATGCATGACTGCACGTATATCTGCGAAGTCCACGTTCACCATTCCTGGCGTAGTGATAAGTTCAGAAATACCCTCTACTGCTTGCTTGAGGACTTCATCACACATTTCGAAAGCTTGTCTGAATCCTACTTCCTTACCAGATATAATTATTAAACGGTCATTCGGTATAACTAGTATCGCATCAACTTCCTGCTCAAGTAGAGAGAGGCCTTCATCGGCGAGCTTCATGCGCTGGTTGCCTTCGAATGAGAACGGCTTTGTAACTACAGCAACTGTAAGTATGCCTTGTTCCTTTGCTGCTTGAGCAACAATAGGGGCTGCTCCTGTGCCTGTACCTCCACCCATACCACAAGCGATGAATACCATATCTGCACCCTTTATGACATCTTGTATTTCGGCTTTTGTTTCTTCGGCTGCGCGTCTACCGATCTCAGGGTTCATTCCGGCACCTAGACCTTTCGTAAGGTTCTTACCGAGGTGGACTTTCTTCTCCGCTAGAGAATTATGCAGATCTTGAGTATCTGTATTCATTACGATAAACTCAACTCCTTTGACTTTGGAGTTGATCATGTGATTAAGAGCGTTCTTTCCGGAACCACCAATACCGATTACTTTAATGCGGGCGAATGATTCGATGTCTGGGTTTATTTTAGGCATATGTTATGTAGATAAAAGCATCCTTATTAATAATAAATTACGTATGTACATAATAGCAGATATTTGTAAAAAGCAAATATTTGACAGAAGATGATATTATGTCTTAATTATGGGCTAATCCCGATAACATCGGGACGCCCGATCGAAATATAATTTCGATTTAGGGTAAAAGTTGAGAAAGAATAGATTTGAAAAATCCCTTTACTTGTTTTATGTTGTCACCGAATGCTCCATCCATACTACCACTCTCTGAATTATTCTCACCAGAGGATAGTGCAAGTCCGTAAGCTGTATACCAAGAGAGATCTTTTACTTTTAATTTATTATTTATTCCGATATCAGACGGGCCGACTCGACATGGTAGCTTTAGTTGATTCTTCGCGAGCTCCTCGATTTTACTTATATGTGCACCACCACCAGTTATAATTATTCCTGCTGGAAGTAATTCGCTACGACGCTGGCGCTTCAGATGGTTTCCTGCTAGCTCGAATATGTCGCCTAATCTTGCTTCTATAATCTCGTCTACTTTCTTCTTCGGATAGTCGCCACCTATCACACTGCCGAGCTTAATACTCTCTGCTTCTTCGAGTGATATACGTAAGCCCAGAGCTACATCTTTCGTTATGTCCATACTACCTATAGAGAATGATTGGAGTGACATAAGGGTGTTATTCTCGAATATTGACATGGACACTGTCTCTGCGCCTATGTCGAGTAGGGCACAGCCGGCCCTTTTTTGCTTCGTATTGAGTAGTATGTTTGAAGTAGCAAGAGGTGATGCTATTATTTCCTCAATGTCTATACCAGCAAGACCTACTGCAGTGACTAGGTCCTCTATGTTCTGCTTCGAACATGTCACAAATAATGTACGAACTTCAAGCTTCACCCCACGCATACCTTCAGGCCTGCCATGCAAATCTTTGCCATCTAGTTTGTAGGACACTGGGATGACATGAATTATTTTCTTATTTAAAATTTCTAGATTTTCTTCGCTATCTGCAATGGCTTTCGTTATGTCTAGTTGCGTAACTTCTTGATCAGCACGAGAGATGATAACTGAGCCCGTAGATATAATCGAAGATAAGTTTACTCCACCGATAGATACATATGCATGTTTGATTTTAAAACCGAGAACTTTCTCTGCTTGAGTGGCTGCTTCCTTGATACTCTTTGCTACTTGGTCAGTATTCGTAATATAACCTAGGCGCACTCCTTCAGTATCGGCTTTACCTGTAGCTAGTGTGATAGGGGATTTGTCATTCCTGTCGCTATTTTTCTCATGGCCAATAACCACAACTTTCGTTGTGTGCGTACCGACATCAATACCACAAGTATAATTATTTCTTGACATTAAAATTTATGAAGAGTTTATGAAAATATTACTCAAAAATTTTGAGATACTTCTGTTCCTCTTTCTCCATTGTACTACTATGTTGCCAACCTTTCAAATGCAGGCATCCGTGGATAAACAGGAACTTCAAGAATTTGGTGTAATTCATATAAAACTTCGGTGCATCACGCTTCACTTGTGCGAGGTCAAAAGTAATTTCCCCAGAATTCTCACCCAAGGTGAATGATAGAATATTTGTCGTCTTATCTTTGCCTCTGTACTGTCTGTTTATCTTCCTTTGATTGGCAGGGGAGAGGAAGCTGACCGAGAGATCATACTTCTTGCCTAGCATCTTGTCCTTGATAGAGACAAAAGGCACTCCTTTTGGTGTCGGAATGCCTTTTGTTTGGTTGCTTATATTTAGTAAGTCAGACTTCATGTGATTAACGTCTACCACCTCTCTTCACTACTGCTTGCACCTTACCAAGCTTTAGTAGCTTCTCGTGGTTCTTGCGACGAGCAAGGCGCTTGAGAGTTGCTTGCTTTGTCTTTAGTTTTGATAAATCACGCTCATTGTAGCGCTTACTCTTCACTTTCTGGATAATGCCAGATTCTTGAACCTTACGAGAAAAACGACGAACTAGGTTCATGTTGCTCTCATTTGTATTCTTCTTCACTTCTATAACTGTTATCATATGTAAAAATTATATTAACATATAGTTTACTTCGAAGCAAGGTGAAATATCTTAATATAAAAAGAAAACAACCGGTTAAGCCTTGCTGGGTATAACAGGTCGTTTTTTGTTTAATAATGAAAAAGTTTTAAATCTTCATTTGTGTGAGTTTAAAGGTTTGTTCCCAGCTATTGCAATATAGTTGGTGGATACTAAGAATGTGCTGTGTCTCGTCTTTTAATAAAGGTAGAAGAACTTCATCTATCAATAATAGATAAAAATGAACGAGTTCATCACTCTTAAGTATCTCTAGTAAGAATAGAACTTCTGGGTCGCCATCCCGACCTATTCTTGTGTGTACAAGTACTGGAATCTTAACTCCGGGAAAGGCAATCCAATCTCCTTGTGATTTATGAATCAAAATGGTGGTTGTCTTGAGTTCTTTTTCCCAGTCTCTGCCTTTATATTCAGATTTGGGGACAGGAGGGGCTAACTCGAACAAACCATTTGAGTTCTCTGAAACGAGCTGTGCGAATGTTTTTCTGTTTTCCATTTTGTAAGTTTTAAATATTAAGTGAAGTTACAACTTTATGTTCATATAACAATAAGCACAAAGTTGTAACTTCAATAATTAAAAACTATTTCAAAGTTCTATAATTACCCTCAACGATAGTATAGAATAGTTCACTTGTCAAATAAAATAGTAAATGCCAGTCGTTTGGTAACGACTGGCATTGAGTTTATTTCGGATTCAAAGCTTTTTAGCCCTGAAGCAGTTTTAATATATGTTGGAAGTTGTTCTTATCCCTTAAATTAACGAGGACATCATAACCTTTATAATCCTCTAAAATTTCCAGTTTGAGCAACTGCTCTCTCAAACTATTAAGGATTTCGTCGTCAAAGCAATCTTTGACTAAACTATTGAAATGATAAAAGGCAACCAGAACAGCATCGTTCTCAAATCGAATCTGTTTTTTTACTTCAGAAACCTCAATTAAATCAATTATTTTTAGTTCAACCAATACTTGGGGCTTAAGACAAACACGGTTCGAAAGATGGAATTTATATACAAACTTAAGAAATTCAATAATTTCTTGAGACATTATCATTCCACTTTTAGGTGAATTTTGCAGGTCTTCCTTCATTTGCATCGCTTTATTTAGATTCTCCATGGCCTGTTTCTCGTTTTCAGTTTTATTTTTTTCATACAGTTCTCTTTCTCTTCTCTCTTCATTTTGTTTTTCTAGGGTAGCATAAAGAAAAATTAAAAATAAAATTACAACGATTACACCCACAACCCAGCAAAGAAGTTCCCAAAGCTTCAGGCTCCAAAATGTTTCAAGGGTCCAAAATTGCCAGATTATACTGACAACTCCGATTCCAAGAAGTATCAGAATAGGTTTTAAATCTTCTTTGCAGAATTCATCTAAATTAGAATAGATTGAAGTAAAAGCAAAGAAAAATATAGCCCCTATTGGAACCCATACCCACCACATAGCCCAATGGAGGTATATTTCCGCGATACAACCAATTACAAATATTGGTGCAACTGCAACTAACCCCCAATTGTAAACAGAGAATCTTTTTAACCCTTTTTTGTTTTTTAACAGTAGCAGAATCACCACAATTGAGTAAGTAGTTAATGCAATAATCCAACCCATAGCCCCCCATGGATTGCGAGGTGCTACTTGTTCTAAATAAGAAAAAATAAAAAAGAAAAATACTGAGAGTGTGAGTGTGTGACGAAAATTTTCTTCGTATTCGTCAAATCTTTTGGTTCTTACATAATCCGTTCTTAGGATCATATATAGCACCATTACGGCGATTAGAGTAGTTATTGATACTGACGTACCCAGCCCCAATGTTTTTGGGATAACTACTGCCAGCACCATCGCAATGGGTGCGAGGAACCAGAAAGTTAACTCATTTGCAACATTTTTCGAAAGGTTGGTAATTTTTTTCAACCATTCATTTGTTTGATTTTTCATTTTGAAAAATTTAATAAATATAAAATCCGATTCTTTCAACCCTTGGAATAGGGTCTTATCTGTCAAAAAACAGCTTTTAAGTGCCATCGGTTTAGCGCACTAATTTGACTAAAGAATAGCATAAAATACTTGACTTGTCAAGTATTTTATGCATTTTATTTATAAGATTTTACAACAAATCTTCTGGGTCTACGTTTATCGAGAATGATGGAGGCAGAGTATATAGGACTTCGGAGAGGTGAGATGGGGTAGCTGTTCTATCTCTTGTGGGCAGTTGCCATTCTTTCGGATCGATTTTGATTATGGTGTTCGTTATATACTGGCCTTTTACTTTACCTACGAAAGCCGAGAATATCTGTGGTTCGTATTTGGATAATGCTTGGTCGAGGTAGCTTCGTGCTTTCTCCGTCTCACTTGCTGTACCTGTGAATGTGATCTTGATTAGCCTCTTGAATGGTGGGTAGCCGAAAGCTTTGCGTTCATTTAAATCTTCACGATATAGAGGCAATACATTGCCACTTAGTATATGACTTAGTATTTGGTTGTCTGGTAACCTTGTCTGTATGATTAGATTCTTTTCTGTCATACTGTGCAACTTCTCGATGATGTGTAGAATCTTCTGCGTGATGTTGAATGAAGGAATAGAAAGTAAACCATCAAGCGATATGATAGCACTATGAGCGATAGAAGTATGAATATACGAGAATGCCATTTCAGTACCGATAAGTATGGACCCACTCTTTTTATAAAAAGTATTTATTGCAATTTTTGCTTCTTTGTCTGTGGGTGTGGCTTCCTTGTCTATCTGGATAATGTCTACATTTTTAAATAATTCTTTTACTTCGGCGTAGACTCGGTCAGTACCTATACCTAGTGGAGTCAGGTTCCAGCTAGTGCACTCTGTACAGCGGACTTCGGTATCCTCCTTGTGGCCACATTTATTACACATGAATATACGTGTAGCTTCCTTGCCAGGAACCTTGGTCGCATTTCTTTGCTTACTACCATAGAGCACAACAGGTGATGAACAGTTTGGGCAGAGGAGTGTATGTCCGCAATCATGACAGACTGTCACTCCAGCCAAACCTTTCCGTACAGAGAATAAGAAGACGGATTCATTATGCTGTATCGCATGGTTTATCATCGCTACCGTTTTATCTGACAATACTTTGAACTTCTTTGAACCTTTCTCATCCATCTCTTCCTTCATGTCTATGATAATTTGTCGCTCAGTTGTAGGGAGCCGGAAATGTGGGTGGTGGACTTCGCCAAGCTCACCTTCATCGTGTCGGTAGAGAGTGTCTGGGCGGATGAGTGTGTCTGCAATGATGAGCTTGGACCTCTGTAGTGAAGAGAGTACTTCGACGAAGCTACGCACATCGAGGTATGGTTTGCCTATATGCTTGTATGAGTCAGAGCTTTCGTGTTCAAGTATTACAGTCTTAATATCTCCTCTTGGTATAGAGAGGAACATACCAGTACCGATGATAAGTACAGGGTGCTCGGTACTTACAACTTCATTATAGTTATTGATGAGCGCTTTCTTACCTTTGTCGCCATAGAATGTGAAGACGTACTGCTCTATACCTTTCGTCAGTGCAGCCTCCCACTCTAGCGCATCGTATCTGGTAGGGACACATATATAAATAGATTCCTTCTTCGCAAATGCTTCGCGGATAAGAGTGCGATAGAAGGAAATACGATCAGGCTTCAATGCTTGGAAGATGAGCTTCTCGTGCTTGATGTTCTCACTTGGTAACTCTTCTTTGTTATTTGTTTTATTTTTAAGTAAGGCGATGTTGTCGAGGAATACACTAGGCATCATGGCTTGGATAATACTACCTGTCTGACTGAGTGTGTAGTCTTTCATACGCGCACATGTGGTGAAGAATTCATGCGTGAAAGGGGAGCTACTTTTGACTTCGATTATTTTCTTCAGTTGGTAGTCCCTGTTCTTGATGTCACTCTTCAGTGAATGCGCATCCTCAATGCCCACTACTATGCCATCGATAGTCTTAAGTCGGACAGGAATGCTGACGATACTACCGAGTGGTATGTCCGTAGATGAAAAGTAAGAAAGATACTCTTTCTCTATTCCTTTCTTGATGGGTATTACGGTAGCGATATACATACATATATCCTAGCATAAAGAATTACATAATTCTTTATGCTAATTTATTGACACTAATTATGTATGTAGTATTATTAGCGTATATTATGACACCACAAGAACAAGCGCAAAAGATAAAAGAGATAACTGACAGAGCTCTAGCAGAGCTCCGTGTTCTAGGCGAAGAGCGTCATCAGATTATTCTTGATTATGTAAAAGAATTAGAAGCAAAGAAGATAGAGGCAATTCGTGCGCATATATTAGAAAGTTAATTATAATTTTATGACTGAAGAAATAATAAATCAAGCAAAGCAAGAAGGAAATGTAAACAAACTTAAGGAAATCGCAGTAGAAGCTTTCAAGGCTGGTAAAGATGACATAGAAGAATTTGCGAATGCAGCAATTTTAGAAATAGAAAATGCTACTAAGCAAGCAGAAGAAGTAAGTGAAAGTGAAAAAAGTATGATTGGAAATCAAGGGGGAACTCAAGAAGAAGCAGAAATCCGAACTAAATCCGTGGAAGTAAGAGCAGAAGAAATAGAGAAAAAAGCAGAAGAAGAAATAAAAGAAGTTGAAACGACGAATGCTGAAAATCCTAAAACAGAAGAAGTTAAAGAAGTAGAAACACCATCTAGTGCGGAAGTTTTTAATTCAACAGAAATGATAAGGGAAATGACTGGTGGTTCAGATAAATTGGAGCGGTATGGACGCGGGTATGATAGTGCTTTGAATATGTACGCAAGTTCTCTAACTAATAAAGAAGATTTAGAAAAATACAAGGATATATTCTCTCAACTTGCACCAGAGGACAAAGCTAAAATGGAAGAAGGTGTAGTGGGCCAAGAAATTAAAAACGCCATGCTTAATTCGAGTGTTCCTGAAGTAAAAGCAAAATTTGCACAAGATATGGAAAATTATTCACAAATGTTTCCTACTTCTGTAGAGAATGCAAAAATGTATAGCACAATGACCACTCCGAATTTCGATCCTAAGAAATTCCAAGAGATGTACGATGTGTCTGAACAGCAACTTTTTAGAATACTTCAAGGTGCAAAAGATAAGATGATAGAAGATATAAGAAAAGAACAAAATGTTAAAATACATGACTTAACCTTAACTTACCAAGAGCTTATAAATAAAGCACCAAGTGAGAAAACAAATCTTGAGAAAAATCTTCAATGGAAAGTTAATGAAATTACGAATGCTTCTGAAATTAGTGTTACAAGAATAAATGAAGAATATAATGAAAGAAGTAAGAAAATAAGTAGTTAGTTATATTTTAAACATTACAAAACATAAAACCATCAATTTTAGTAATTGATGGTTTTATGTTAGAATGACCATACTATTTTATACATATATGGGATTATTTTCTAAAAAATTAGGCATAGATTTAGGGACAGCAAATACCCTTGTATACTTACCAGGTAAGGGTATCGTGTTAAACGAGCCTTCTGTTGTCGCTGTTTCTGAGCAGGACAATACGATACTGGCTATAGGTATAGAAGCCAAAGAAATGATAGGAAAGACTCCAGAGAGTATTATTGTCTATCGCCCGATGAAAGACGGAGTTATAGCTGACTACCGTGTGACTGAGGCTATGCTACGCTACTTCATAAGTAAAGCTCTCGGTAAATACAACTTATTCAAGCCCGACGTCATGGTGTCAGTGCCTGCAGGTATTACATCTACTGAGCGTCGTGCAGTAGTAGAGGCAGCGGTACGCGCTGGAGCGAAGAATGCTTATGTTGTGAAGGAACCAATACTAGCAGCTATAGGCGCAGGTATTCCTATACACGAATCGAAAGGTCATATGATTATGGACATAGGTGGAGGTACGACTGACATAGCAGTTATATCACTTGGTGGGATAGTCGCTTCAACTTCAGTGAAATGCGCCGGTGATAAGATCGACCAAGCTATAGCTGACTACATAAAGAAAACTTTTAACTTAGCTATCGGGGACAAAACAGCCGAAGCAATAAAGATAAAGATAGGCGCCGCTGTACCACTTGAAGAAGAACTTACTATTACTATAAAGGGTCGCGACTTTATCCAAGGTCTCCCACGCACTGCACAGATATCTACGAATGAAGTTGTACGCGCGATCGACAAGGAATTGCGCACAATGATAAGTGCCATCAAAGATGTACTCTCTCTTACTCCACCAGAACTTGCGTCAGATATCATAGATGATGGTATAATAATGACAGGAGGTTCAAGTCAGCTAAGAAATTTAGCAGATTTAGTTTACCGGAAGACAGGAGTGAAAGCTCGTGTCGCAGATGAGTCACTATTATGTGTTGCCAAAGGCACAGGCGAGGCACTGCATCACCTAGATACTTACAAGAAAACTATTCTTACTAAAAGATAAAAATGTTCAAAACAAAGTTGCATTTTAAAAAGATATACAATATTGCTCTTTACTTATTCGCTATCGTTGGAGTTATCTTCATTGGTGTTTACTTTGCGATGAAGTGGGGATTACTCAATGTGAAAGGCTCAGCTTCAGAGCGTAATTCGTATTTCTTTAATTCCAAAAAAGGCTTCCTTTCTAATAGAGCAAATGCTACGAATGACCTGACTATAAACTGCCAGGTAAACGTCCTTGGTAAATATGCGCCACTTACTGCTATTAATATATATAAGTCTATTTCAAACGGTACGAACAAGGATGTACTAGTACACATGATCAAGGTTGCATCCGTGCGATTCAAAGATGATAAGAATTATATGAAAGAGATTGATGGTTGTTATACGAAGACTGGAGAAATGATTGATTTACCTATGTCCGCATATCACTGGGCGGATACAGATGAATGGAGATTAATGAGGGAAGTTTTTAGTCGAGACCAAGAAATTATAAAAAAGGCAGCAGAGGATGCTGGCATACCGCCTCGCATAATTCTAGGTGGTGTGATAGGTGAGCAGTTCAGATTCTTCAGTAATAGGAGAGAGTCTTTCAAAGGATACTTCGAGCCGCTAAAAATACTCGCTTCACTTTCGAATACATCTTTCGGTATTGCTGGACTCAAGCCTAAAACAGTACAAACTATTGAGAATAATTTGAAAGATCCTAATTCACCTTTCTATCTCGGGCCTGATATGGAGCACGTAGCTGACTATGTAGGTGGTGTAGGGACAGACGAAGCGCGACTCTCTCGCATTACTGATACAAAAAATCCTTATTATTCATATCTATATGTGGGTTTGTTCATGAGGCAAGTACAAGAGCAATGGCAAAAAGCAGGATATCATATAGGTAATCGACCTGATGTACTCGCTACTCTTTATAACTTAGGCTTCTATTATTCAATACCTAAAGATGAACCAAAGTCTGGAGGCTCGACTATTACTATAAACGGTGTCGACTATGTGTTCGGTGATATTGCTTATGAATTCTATTACTCTGGGGAACTTTCAGATATTTTCCCAATCGTAGTAGAATAAGTATATGAGCATACTCGCTAATTTATTCCCAAAAGATTTATATCATAGTTATATAGTAGAAGCTGATCCGAGCGATACTGTCTTCCTTATTCGGGACTTTCTAATAGAGCGAGGTGACATTGAATCTGTAAACAGTGGAGTACTATGTCAGATTTATGACGGCTTCAATATTGAAGATGGCCGAATGATAAAAGAATGGCACAGTAGGAAGAATAATACTGAGTATAAAAATATTTGCATCATTGGAGCGAAGTTTATTAATCATGATGCTGAGCAAACTCTGCTCAAGATATTAGAGGAACCTCAAGAGAATACACACTTCTTTATAGTTGTACCAAATTCTCAATTCTTGCTCGACACTATTGTCTCGCGTTCCCATGTGGTCAAGCTTGATAGTGAAAGTACTTTAATATCAAAAAAAGATATAGAAACTTTCTATAAGAATAAAGCTAAAGACAGAATTGAGCTCGTAGCAAAAATGATAGAGAAATACAAAGATGCAGAAGGCAGTGGAGGACTACGTTATGAAGCCATAAATCTGGTAAACGGTTTGGAAAGTATGGTTTATAATAAATTCAAAAAAGATGTAAATAATGAGGAGAATAAATTTGTTTTAGGGGAGATAGCGAAAGCCCGGGATTATCTGTCGCTACCGGGGGCTTCGGTGAAAATGATTTTAGAACATATAGCACTTGTGCTATAATTATACTTATATGAGTTACAATACAAATAATTTTAAACAAGAATTAAAAAAAGTAGAAGATTGGTTATCTAAAGAGTACTCACAAGTCCACACTGGACGTGCGACTCCGATGGTGCTCGATAGTATTAGTGTAGAGAGCTACGGTAGTAGAATGCCTATCAAGAATGTGGCAGGTATTACGATAGAAGATCCGAAGACTCTTCGCATTGCTCCATGGGATAAAAATCAGATAAAGGATATAGAGAGCGCAATTCAGGCAAGTAACTTGGGGCTTTCTATAGTATCTGATAGTGATGGTGTTCGAGTTATATTCCCAATGCTTACTACAGAGAATAGAACAAGGCTCGCTAAGATCTTGAAAGAGAAGCTCGAAGATGCACGTATAAGTGTCCGTAAAGCTCGCCAAGAAGAAATGGACATACTCTCTGATATGTCAGAAGATGAAGAGAAGAGAGCTAAAGACGATATACAGAAAGCTGTCGATGAATCAAACAGTAACCTAGAAGCTATTTTCGCTAAAAAAGAAATAGAGGTGATGAATTAATATATGAACATAATTATATTTATAATAATATTATTGGTCCTTGTCGTGTCCCATGAATTTGGGCACTTTATTGTTGCCAAGAAGAGTGGAATACGTGTAGATGAATTTTCTTTCGGGTTCCCACCGAAACTTTTCGGGAAGAAAGTAGGGGAGACTACTTATAATTTCAATTTACTTCCTTTTGGTGGTTATGTGAAAATTTTCGGAGAGAATCCTGATGAAGAGTCGATGAATGGTCCTGATAGCAAGAGGAGCTTTGTGAACAAACCGAAATATATACAGGCCCTAGTACTAGTTGCTGGTGTTGTTATGAACTTCTTAGTGGCTTGGGTACTACTCTCTGTGGGATTTATGTCAGGACTTCCTGCTTCATCTGGTAATGTACCAGAAGGCACCACTCTATCTAACCAAGCTCTTACAGTCACAAGTGTGGTTAAGGATTCTCCCGCAGAGCGTGCTGGCCTAAAGACAGGGGATAGAATTTCATTATTAAAAACAGGTCCATACACTACAGAGACTCCATCACCCGAGAGTATTCAATACTTCATCAGACAGCATGCTGGAGAAGAGATAAAAGTATCATTCACTCGTGAAAGTGAGCCTCAAGAAGTGACAATAGTGCCAGAAATAAATAAAGAAACAAACAGCCCGATGATTGGTATAAGTATGGACATAATAGGCACACTAAGGTTGCCAATCCATAAAGCACTATGGGAAGGATTGAAGCTCTCTTCGAATCTAGTTGTTGCAACAGTTGAAGGATTCTATAATCTCATAGCTTCGGGTATTCGAGGAGAGGGTGATATGTCTGCAGTAACCGGACCTATTGGTATAGTCGGCGTAGTAGGTGATGCTCGAGAATTCGGATTCGTATACCTTCTCTCCTTCACTGCTCTTATATCTATAAATTTGGCTGTGATAAATTTGATACCATTCCCAGCACTCGATGGTGGAAGATTATTATTCCTACTAATAGAGAAGATAAAGGGCTCACGCATCAAACCTCAAGTTGCTAACACTGCAAACATCATAGGATTTTCTCTACTTATGATTCTCATGGTAGTCATAACTTATAACGATATAGTAAAGCTGTTGTAAATAAAAAAGCTCATTCTTCCCTAAGTTTCCTTAAGGAGAATGAGCTTGAGTTATTTTCGATTGGATTTCTATGGGGGCATCCAATCTGTAGGCATCGAAAGTAGTTTTTCCATCTTTAGTGCTAATAAAAATTTTTACACTAATATCTTCATTAGGTAAACTAACTAATCCAACGCAAACTCCATCTTTGATCTTTTTTACTGAATAAACATTAAGTTTGGTTGTAAACCTTTTTGTTTCATCATAAGAGATTGTTAGAGATTCGATTTCTTTTTTACAAAAATCGCTATTTAGAATATCAATAACATATCCATGGACCACAGAGTTAGAATCGTTTTTTATTGCCTCGGTAAAAAAATTACTCTCCATTATTTTCTCCTTGTTTTTTTGTTTACTAAAAATTAACACATATAGACTATATTGTAAATAGGTAGGATATGGGGATATAGGTTTTAGTTTACATTTCATAAAATGTATGCTATATTTTAATTACATTTCGCCAGGAGGCGATTTATTTTTTACTCAATTTAACTCATTTATATTTTTTTTATGAATCCAACCGAAATACGAAATATCGCTATTATTGCTCACGTTGACCATGGTAAAACTACTCTTACTGATGAGCTTATGAAGCAATGCGGTATGAACGAAGATGGGGCGACTATGGATTCGAATGCTCTTGAGCTTGAACGCGGAATTACTATATATTCCAAGAATACTTCTGTAAATTACAAAGGTACTAAAATAAATATAGTAGATACACCAGGCCACGCTGACTTCGGATCCGAAGTTGAACGTGTTCTTCGTGCTATTGACTCAGTACTTCTACTTGTAGATGCACAAGAAGGTCCGATGCCACAGACTCGCTTCGTATTGAAGAAGTCACTTGAGCTTGGACTTAAACCAATAGTTATAATAAATAAAATAGACAAGCCGGCTGCTAATCCCGCTCGAGTTCACGATGAAATACTGGAATTATTTATTGAGCTCGGTGCTACGAATGAACAAATTGATTTCAAGACTATGTATGCTATCGGCCGCCAAGGTATAGCTAAGCTTCACCTAGAAGATGAATCAAAAGATCTGACTCCATTACTCGATCTAATACTACAAGAAGTCAAAGAAGCTTCCACAAATAAAGAGAATCCATTCCAAGCTCAAGTTTTCAACTTGGGTTACGATAACTTCCTAGGTAGACTCGCTATTGCTCGAGCTTATGCTGGATCTATAAAATCAGGCTCAAATATAATAGTCAAAGACGACAAAGGTAATTCTCGTAATACCAAAATCACAAAGATGTTCACATTCGAAGGTATTACTCGTAAAGAAGTTTCTGTACTTCACACAGGTGATATTGCAATTATCGCAGGTATTCCAGATGTATTTATAGGAGAGACTATTGTAGATCAGACAGATACAGAGGCACTACCATCTATCGCTATCGATGAGCCGACTATATCACTTAACTTCTTGGTGAACGATTCTCCTTTTGCTGGACGTGAAGGTAAGTACGTCACATCTCGCCAGATAAGAGAAAGGCTAGAGAAGGAGCTAGAAATAAACGTAGGACTTAAAATAAACTTTGATGGAACCGATGAAGAAGAAATGCAAGAGGGGTATTTGGTTTACGGACGCGGTGAATTACACATTGCAGTCTTGCTTGAGAACATGCGTCGCGAAGGATATGAATTACAAGTCTCACAACCACACGTAATTATTAAAGAAGAAAATGGTCAAAAGCTCGAACCATACGAAGAAGCAACTATTGATGTACCAAGTGCGTTCGCAGGTGTAGTTATAGAAAAGCTTACAGCTCGTAGGGGTCTTATAACTTCTATGCATGAGAAAGAGGGAATTACTCGCATATTGATAGAGCTTCCTACTCGAGGACTTCTAGGATACCGTGGACAGTTCGTAGTAGATACGAAAGGCGAGGGAATACTTGCTTCACGTTTCGTAGGATTCAAAGATTATGCAGGAGAGATTAAGAAGCGTGATGTTGGATCTATGACATCCATGGTTGCTGGTAAAGTAGTAGCCTTCTCTCTTTGGACTCTTCAAGAGCGCGGTATACTATATGTAGAGCACGGCGATGAAGTATATGAGGGTATGGTTGTGGGTAACGTCACCAAAGGTGATGAGATGTCAGTGAATCCTACAAAAGGGAAACAGCTATCCAACATGCGTTCATCTGGTACAGATGAAGCAGTGAATGTGAAGCCTTCTTATAAACTTTCAATAGAGCGCGCACTTGAGATAATGGCTGACGATGAATACCTTGAAATTACACCAAAGAATGTCCGTTTACGCAAGAAATTCCTCACGGAGCAAGAGCGTTCGAAGAACAAAAGTGCTAAGAATAAGTAATATTTATCTATATAAAGTAAGGGTATTAGTAAATAGTTGACTTTATATGATAGTAATGATATTATGAAATTACTAAAATAATTAAAGTATTGAAATTTCAAATCAAATGGCTAATCCTATAACATTTAAACCAAAACAAGTAACAAAGCGCATGCTATCGCATCTACCTGATAGAGCTTACGAAGTAGTTACAAATCGCTTCGGTCTTACAGACGATGCAGAGATGAAAACACTAGAAGCTATCGGCAAAAAGTATGGCATTACACGTGAGCGTGTACGTCAGATTGAAAATGCAGCTCTTGGTCTTATACGCAAATCACAAACTTTCAAAGATGAGAAGGCAGTATTCGAAGAACTCAAGAAGTTAATGCATACATTAGGAGCTGTCGTTTCTGAGCATGAATTACTTAACCATATATCTAAGGATAAGCTTACTCAAAACCACATACACTTATATCTAACTTTAGGTGACGATTTTACCAAGCACAAAGAAGATGAACACTTTAAAACACGATGGAGTGTAGATGGAGATATATCAGAAGAAGTTCATAAGTCACTCAAGACTTTGTATGAGAATTTATCAGATGATGAGTTAGTGCCTGAGAGTGAGTTAATTGCTCGCTTCCTTGATGAAGTCAAAGCTCTATCTGAACAATACAAACATGAAGAGATAGCAAAGAGGTGGCTCTCTATGTCAAAGAAGATAAATAGGAATCCGCTGGGTGAGTGGGGTAAATCTACTTCATCTAGTATCAAAACTCGTGGGATAAAAGATTATGCTTTCCTTATGATGCGCAAGCATGGTTCCCCTATGCATTTCCGTGAAGTAGCAAAAGCTATAGTAAATACTTTCGATAAGAAGTGCCACACTGCGACTTGTCATAATGAACTAATAAAAGATAATCGTTTCGTTCTTGTCGGCCGTGGAATATACGCGTTATCTGAATGGGGTTACAAGTCTGGAGTAGTTCGAGATGTTATCCGCGAATTACTGAAGAAGAATGGTCCTATGAGCAAGGAAGATATAGTAGAGCAAGTCATGAAGGAACGCTACTTGAAGAAAAATACTATTTTAGTAAACCTCCAAAATTCAAAATATTTTAAGAAAGGCAAGAACAGTCTATATAGCGCAGTCTAAAGAAATCCCCCTACGGGGATTTCTTTTATTATGATATAATATTTTTATGTATCAGCGTGGATTTGTAGATATAATTTTAATTATTGTCGGTCTTGTGATCATAGCGATAGTAATCGGTATGTTAACTTTCTCTAATACCAGACAAAACACTAACACTACAACAACCACTACCACTTATTATGAATAATTATATTTTATAGTATGCTTTCAGAATTTTTTGCAACTCATAATTTTAATTTAATACAGATGCTACTCGTGGCTATTGGCTACCTCATGCCTATTCCTCTATCAATTGCAGCACTTCGTTTGTGGCATCACTACAGACAAGAGCGCTTTATTGCAGGAATCAAGTGGGCCCTGCTTGAAATCCATGTCCCACGTGATGTTATCAAGTCTCCGGCTGCTATGGAGCTCATACTTTCAAATGCTCTTTATCAAAAAACTCTTAAAGGTTTCTGGGAAGTGTATATACAAGGTGCACCATGGTTCTGGTTCTCGCTTGAGATGGCATCAATTGATGGGAAAGTGCATTTCTTCATCCGTACTCCCACTCGTATGCGCGAACTTGTAGAAACTCAGATATATGCTCAGTATCCACAAGCCAAAGTCGTAGAAGTGGACGATTATACTCTTCACGTACCACAGTATAAGAAGAATGGGGATTGGAATGTATGGGGTTGTGACTATAATAAAAAGAAAGAAGATTTCCTTCCTATTCGTACATATAGAGATATGGAGGAGATGGATAGTGGTACGAAGGAAGAGTATAAGATTGACCCTATAACACCAGTTATAGAATTCCTAGGTTCACTTCCTCGTGGTCAGCAGGTCTGGATACAAATAATTATTAGACAAAATATAAAAGAGTATCATAGTCATCACACAGGTAAACATATCAACTTTTATGAAGCAACGTATGAATTTATTGAAAAGATGCTCATGCCTTATACCCGTATTCAGAAGAATGATAAAGGTGAACCATTCGGTATGGACATGCGTACGCCGGATCCACTAAAAAGTAAGGTTAAAGTAATGGTTGAAAATGCGAGCTTAATTCACTTTGATTGTGGTATAAGAGTAGTCACGCTATCAGATAAGAGACTTTGCACAGATGAGCAATTTAATAATCTTCGTAGAAATTCACGCTTGATATGGCGCCAGTATGCTCAGCCAGATATAAATGAATTATGGCGTATCAATTCTACACAGTTCGACGCACCATGGTCTGACCCAACAGGACTTGCTCTTACAAAGCTCAAGAAACGATGCCTCGATTTTTATAGAATGAGAGTAATGTTCCATCCACCACTTCAGTATTCAGTTGAGTATCCGAAGATATTAAGTGCTTTTTTCCCATCAGGTTCACCTAAGTTATTCGTCATGTCTTCTCGTGAGCTTGCGACTATATTCCACTTCCCAGGTATGGTGTCTGAGACTCCAAGCTTCAAGAGACTTGAATCTAAAATTGCAAAACCTCCTGCAAACCTACCTTTATAATTTATGGATAATGAGTTGCCAATAGTAGAAATCAGGAAACCTTTTCCAATAAGAAAAATACTAAATATATTTTTCTTATTTTGTTTTCTATTTATAATTTCTTACTATGCATTTTCCTCACCTTCGATTAATAGAAGTTATCTCAATAAAGAAAACATTACAATCCATGTAGCACCAAATCAGACATTGAGCTCTATATCAGAAGAATTAGAAACTAAAAGTGTCGTCCGCCATGCATTTGTATTGAAAGCTTTTGTCACAGTTCTTGGTGAATCACATGGAGTAGAGAAAGGTGATTACCTTTTCGATAAACCTATGTCAGTATTTAGAGTGGCATTCATGCTTGCACAAGGTGATCATAATATAGATAAAGTAAAAGTTACCTTTAAAGAAGGTATGACCAATAATGAGATGGCAGATTTGCTTTCGACAAAGTTACCGACTTTCCGCAGAGATTTATTCATGTCAGACCCGCGCACTAAGCAGGGCTATCTTTTCCCGGATACATATTTCTTTTTCCCGCAAACGAGCGTTGATGAGATATTGGCTGAACTTACTTTCAATTTTGAAAATAAGATCGAAAAACTCGCAAATGATATAGAGAAAAGTAATCGTAAATTATCAGATATAATAATTATGGCATCACTTATAGAAAAAGAGGCAAAAGGTGAAAAGGATGCTAGTATAATCGCAGGTATCTTATGGAATAGATTAGATAGAGGGATGTTACTTCAAGTAGATGCATACCGTGATACTTATAAAACAGTTGGTTTACCTCGTGGTCCTATAGCAAATCCAGGACTTGTATCTATAAAAGCTGCAATCAAGGGAGAAAGGACGGACTACCTGTACTATCTGCATGCCAAAGATGGTAGTATATACCTCGCCAAGACTTATGAAGAACACAAGAGAAATATAAATAAATATTTAAAATAATATGATACTAAGAACAACACCACAAAAAGAATATGAATTACTTGATGCCGGCCAAGGCTTTAAGCTAGAAAGATATGGCTCATATACTATGGTGCGCCCAGACCCAGAAGCACTTTGGCAGAAGTCACTTGGAGCTGATGCATGGGACAATACGGATTTAGTATTCGTGCGCACAGGAACACGTACCAAATGGATTATCAAAGAAGGTGTGCCACGCAGCTGGAATATTGTATTCGGTGACCTTACATTTTCTATCCGTCCTTCGTCTTTCAAGCACACGGGCCTTTTCCCTGAGCAATTACCGAACTGGCAATGGATGGAGGAGAAAATTAATAATAGTGAAAGGAAAGTAAATGTGCTGAACTTATTCGCCTACACTGGTGGAGCGACACTTGCATGCGCACGTGCGGGAGCAGAAGTCTGTCATGTGGATGGATCTAAGTCTGCTGTAGCTTGGGCACGTGACAATGCGAAATTATCCAACCTTTCTGATGCACCTATCCGCTGGATAGTAGACGACGTGTTGATGTTCCTAAAAAGAGAGATAAAAAGAGGTCGCAAGTACGATGCTATACTCATGGACCCACCATCATTCGGTCATGGGCCTAAAGACGAGCTTTGGAAAATAGAAGACAGTTTCCTAGAACTTATGGATTTGTGTAAACAAATACTCTCTGATGATCCATTATTTGTATTGATAAATGGTTATACGGCTGGCTATTCACCAATAGCTTATGAAAATAATCTCAAAGACGTGATGAAGGACCACGCTGGTAAGATAGAAATAGGTGAGCTTGTGATAGAGCAATCTGGTGCTGACAAATTGCTTCCTTGTGGTATATTTGCGAGATGGGAAAGAAACTAAATAAAACCGTATTTGTAGGAGTCTCGGGTGGAGTTGATTCCTCAGTTTCAGCAGCACTTCTGAAAGACCAAGGATATAATGTTGTTGGGGTTTTTATTCGTACTTGGCAACCGGACTTCATAGAGTGTACTTGGCGTGATGAGCGTCGTGATGCCATGCGAGTATGCGCTCACCTCAATATCCCATTCCTCGAATGTGATGGGGAAGAGGCATACAAAAATGGCGTAGCAGACTACATGATAGAGGAATACAAGAAAGGTAATACTCCGAACCCTGATGTTATGTGTAATCGCGAAGTAAAGTTCGGAATATTTTGGGATTTTGCAAAGAAGCATGGTGCGGACTTTATTGCTACAGGGCACTATGCTGTAAATAATTACAAATTACTAATTAATAATTACGAATTAGAAAAATCAAAAAATAAGGAACTTCATGAAAAGCTATTTGAGTTGAAGCAAAGTCCAGATAAAAGTAAAGACCAAAGTTATTTCCTTTGGACACTAAATCAAGATGATTTGGCTCACACACTTTTCCCTGTGGGGCATTTGAATAAGAAAGAAGTCAGGAAGCTTGCTCTTAAATATAAACTTCCGACAGCAGTGAAGAAGGATAGCCAAGGTGTCTGCTTCCTGGGACCGCTTGATATGAAAGATTTCTTAAAGCATTACATAAAAGAGAAAAACGGAGATGTACTAGATGATAACGGTGAAGTCATAGGCTACCATGATGGGGCAGTATTCTTCACTCTAGGTGAGCGACATGGATTTACAATAACAAAGAATTCCGAGAATAATAAACCACTCCATGTAGTTTCTAAAGATGTAGAAAGAAATACAATAACAGTCTCGCAAAACAAAATTCTTGTCGATAAAGGCACGGATAATTCCGTGCTCGGAATTTCCTCTGCTCGCGCCAGTCGCGCTGCGCAAGGCCTTTCCCACCAAGAATTTTGTTTTGCTCTAAAGCAGGTAAATTGGATTTCAGAAATACCAAAAAACAACAAGAAGTACACAGCTCAGATTCGCTATCATGGTGAGCAATTAGCATGTAGGATAGAAGGCTCAACAATCATCTTTGATAAGCCCATATTAGTATCAGCTGGGCAGTCTATCGTAGTTTATGACAAGGATATATGCCTCGGGGGTGGTGTGGTGGTATAATTAATAAACATGGAAACAGAAAGTAAAACCTGTGAAAAGTGCCAAAAATTATTCTATTTAGATATAGATGATTTATCTTTCTATAAAAGAATGGATGTACCGATCCCAAACTACTGCTCAGCTTGTAGAAATAATAGAAGGTTAATTTATCGTAATTTTAAAACTTTGTATAAAAGAAATTCCGATTTGTCCGGGAAATCAATGATATCGATGTATTCTCCGGATTCTCTTTATACAGTTTATGAAGTAAGTGAATGGTGGGGTGATGGATGGGACCCAATGTCTTATGGAGTAGATTTTGACTTCAAGAAGCCATTCTTTGAGCAACTAGATTCTCTTTTTAAGAAAGTCCCTAGAGCGTCCCTAGGGCAAACAAATTGTACAAATTCAGAGTACGTAAATATGGCTCATAACAGTAAGAATTGTTATTTGTGTTTTGGTTGTGTTGAGAATGAAGATTGTGATTATGGACATATAGTTTGGAGTTCGAAAGATACTATTGATAATCTTTATATTTTTAAATCAGAATCTTGTTATGAATGCGTAGATTGCTTATATTGCAACAAGCTTTTCTATTCAGAAGAGTGCGAAAGTTGTGCCGATAGCATAGGGCTCTTTGACTGCAGAGGATGCACTGATTGCATAGGGTGTGTAGGTCTCAATGGTAAATCTTACTATGTTTTTAATCAGCCAGTTTCCAAATAAGAATATAAACAGATTAAAAACGAGCTCATGCCTATGTCGCAAGAGAAGCTCAGTATGATACTAGACAAAGTAGAAGAATTAAAAAGGTTCTTACCACAAATATCGTTCTTCGGCTCTCATAACAACGATGTATCAGGAAATCATATTTATAATTCCCATAACATACACCACGGTTTCGATGTAAAAAGTGGAGAGAATTCGAAATACGTCTATACAGTTAGAAGTGCCATTGATACTTATGACGGATCTTTTTCTCCTGTATTGGAAAGCTGTTATGAAGTTCTAAATTGTATTGGTAAGAATGTTCTGTTCTCACATAATGTTGTCGAGAGTCATGATGTGATGTATAGCGAGTTCTGCTATAACTCAAGCGATTTATTTGGATGCTTAGGACTTAGGAATAAGTCATACTGTATTTTTAATAAACAATACACAAAAGAAGATTATATTATTTTACGAGACAGAATAATTTCTTTGTTAAAAGAGAAAGGGGAGTATGGATCATTCTTCCCTATATGGATGAGTCCATTTGCTTATAACGAATCGATAATAAATGAATATATAAATAAAGACGAGAAAGATGCGCTTGAAGAAGGATATAAATGGAAGTACGACTTACCTTTTACTCAAGGACAAGGAACCATAGAGTATAGTTCTATACCAGCAAGCCCGAGTGATTATGATGAATCTTTAACTAAAGAAATATTTACTTGTACAAGCTGTACGAAGAATTACAAGCTTATTTCCCGTGAGATTGCTTTCTATAAGAGGATGAATATTGTAATTCCAAGTGAGTGCTTCAACTGTAGGCACCAGAAGCGAATGTTTAGCAGACTACCACGTACGCTATATGAAGCAACTTGCGCAAATTGTAAGAAATCAATAAATACATCGTACGACAAAGAGAAGCAACAACTGTATCGTATCTACTGCGAATCATGTTATCAACAAGAAATGGTTTAGGTTTACTAAATACTTTAGTTAAGTAAAATAGGATAAAAAATGGAAAATCAAATAGAAAACAAAATATGTCAGAACTGCAAAAATAACTTCGTTATAGAGTCACAAGATTTTGATTTTTATGAGAAGATAAATGTACCTCCTCCGACATTCTGTCCAGATTGTAGAGAACAAAGAAGACTTTCTTTTCGTAATGAAAGAATGTTATATAAAAATGATTGCAATATGTGTGGTAAGAGTGTAGTTTCTCGTGTATCTCCAGATAAGAAGTATAAAATGTATTGTTCTACGTGCTGGTGGAGTGATAAATGGGACCCGACTTCTTATGGTAAAGATTATGATTTCTCGAAGCCTTTTTTCGAACAATGGAAAGAGTTATTCTTTAACCTTCCTCATATTTCTATTTTCAATTCAAATTGTATAAACAGTGATTGGGTGAATCAAGAAACAGATGATAAAAATTGTTATCTAAATGTTGGAGGTTTATCTAATGAAGATTCTGCTTATAATGCTTATGAAGTATTCGGAAAGAATTGTTTCGATAATTACTGGATTTTAAATTCTGATAATTGTGCCCACAACATTCACTGTGAGCGTTGTTACTTTACTCATTATTCATACGAATGTTATGACTCTTTGCATACAAGCTTCTCCTATGATTGTCGTAATTGTATTAATGTTATTGGTTGTGCTGGCCTTCGTAATAAACAATATTGTATTTTTAATGAACAACATAGTAAAGAATCGTACGAAGATTTTTTAAAGTTACATCCCATTTCGTCTCATTCAGGTATTCTATGGTGGAAAGAAAAAATAAAAAATATTTGGAATAATTCTCCCCACAGAGAAAATCTAATATTTAAATCAGTAAATTCAACTGGTAACAATCTTTCCGAATGTAAAAATGCTCATAATTGTTGGGAGAGTATAAAACTTGAGAATTGTAAAAACATGAGTATTGCAGGATGGACTCGGGATTCATATGATTGTTCTTGTTTCGGTGCGGCAGAGCTTGTGTATGAATGTGCTCATAGCGGAGGAGCTTATAATTCGAAAGTTCTATTATTCTGTCTTTCTAATGATCCACTTAAAAAGATGACCATAAACGATGTAGAATACTCTGCTTTCACTACTAGCGCGTCGAATTGCTTTGGATGTGTATGTATACGTGGAGGGAATTATGTTATTTTAAATAAAAAATATACCAAAGAAGAATACGAAGAATTACTTCCAAAGATTAAAGCGCATATGAATGATATACCTTATGTTGATAATAAAGGCAGAGTTTATAAATATGGAGAATTTTTCCCGAGCGAATTTTCACCTTTTGGTTATAATGAAACTACAGCTCCTGAAATATTCCCTTTAAAGAAAGAAAAAGCTCTAGATCAAGGATTTACTTGGAGTGACTATGTTTCAGATATACATTACGAATTTTCAAATTATATTATTCCTGATGATATAAAAGATGTCGAAGATGATATCTTAGAGAAGATACTTAAATGTGAGGATACTGGTAAAGCTTATAAGATTATTCCTATGGAGCTATCTTTCTATCGACAAGCTGGTCTTGCACTACCTAGGAGAGCACCGAATACTAGATATACAGATAGATTAAGTCAATTACTACCTAGGAAACTTTATATTAGCAAATGTGATTTTTGTAAAAAAGAAATAAACTCACCATACCAAGCAAGCAGGCAAGAAGTAGTCTACTGTGAGTCATGTTATCAACAGGAAGTATTATAAATAAAATAAATTTGATATAATAATTGTATGGAAAACTTTTTTGATGGGGTGACAATAGATATTATTACAAGACTTTTTGTGGCTTTAGGTTTGGGTATGATTATGGGTGCGGAGAGAGTGTGGGCGCACAAGACTGCAGGGATGAGGACTTATGCACTAGTGTCTATGGGTTCAGCGCTTTTCGTTGTGACCTCGGAGATTGTAGTCCGGATGTATCAGGGATCTGCGGGAGTAGACCTCGATCCACTTCGTATAGCAGCACAGATACTCGTAGGTGTCGGATTCATCGGTACTGGGCTTATATTTACGAAAGACAATAAGCTAATGGGCCTCACTACTGCTACAGGGCTATGGGTGTCTGCTGGTATAGGTATGGCATGTGGATTCGGCTTATACAAGCTTGCAACTATAGCGACTATCATGACAGTCTTTATCTTCACTGTACTCTGGTTCATAGAACAGCAATTAAAGAAGTCTAAATTCTTTACTGAATCCAAACCTGACGATCATTAATTAAAAATATTAAAAGGCCGGTGCTATAGAGCACTGGCCTTTTGTTCTAGTTAATTAAGGATAATAACCATATTCCTAATATAAATATTGGGATTATAGCTATCGTTACCTCTAAGCTTTTTTTCTTGTATCGGGCATATGCACGCGCATAACCGTCTCTAGTTCTATTTTTATAACCATAATAGATGGTTTTAAAAATAAAATAAAAGAAAACACAAGCAGCTATTACTAGCAAGCTTAGTACTATTGTTTTTTCTTCCATTTTTTTGTTAGTTGTTGACCCCATGAGACTAAAGTTAATCTTCTACGGTCACCAACTAACAAATGTAGAGTACATGAATTAATTATAAAATAACATAAATTAAGGTGAATGTCAATATTATATAGACGTGAGACTTCTCGCCAGTTGGCGGAAAAGATGTTTTGGTATAATATGTATACATGAAATCAAATGAGATAAGGGATAGATTTTTGGCTTTTTTTGTAAAACGTGGGCACAAAATAATACCTTCAGCTTCGCTTGTACCAGAGAACGATCCTTCTGTGCTTTTTAATACAGCCGGTATGCAACCACTAATGCCATACCTTTTAGGCAAAGAACATCCAGAGGGCACTAGACTTGTAAATTATCAAAAGTGTCTACGCACTGTTGATTTCGATGAAATAGGTGATAATACACACCTTACTTTTTTTGAGATGCTCGGGAACTGGTCCCTCGGCGACTATTTTAAAAAAGAAGCTATCACATGGAGTTATGAATTCCTGACTTCTAAAGAAGAAGGGTTGGGTCTTGATCCGGCACGTCTATACTTTACTGTTTTCGGAGGTAGTGAGGAAGTTGAAAGAGATATGGAAGCAGTAGAAATATGGAAATCATTGGGAATACCTGAGCATCGAATATATTTCAAAAGTTCTAAATCAAACTGGTGGAGTGCCGGACCGAATTCTCCTGCTGGGCCTTCTACAGAGATGTTCTATGATCTAACTGGAACTCTCGGAGATATGAATCAGGAAGGTTTTGAAATAGCTGAAGATAAGCAGGAAGTGGTTGAAATCTGGAATGATGTTTTTATGGTTTACAAACAAGAGAATAGTAAGGTTGTAGGTAAACTTCCGAAGAATAATGTGGACACTGGTTCGGGGCTCGAAAGAGTTGTAACTGTCGCTCAAGGTAAGAAAAGTATATATGAGACAGATATTTTTTCTTCAGTCATAGAAATGATAAAAGATAGCTCGTCTAATTATGAAGAAAAATCTGCAAGAATTATTGCTGACCACCTAAGAAGTGCAACTTTCTTAATTTCAGACGAAGTAATACCAGGGAATAAAGACCAAGGATATATACTCCGCAGGTTAATAAGAAGAGCTGTTCTGAAAATGAAACAAATTAATAGCGATGCTGTGTTGCCTGCAAATATAATAAAATATTATATAGATTTTTATTCTTCTATATATCCAAAGTTAAAGAGTGTAGACATAGAATCGGTATTTAAATTAGAGGAGCAAAAGTTTCTAAACACTTTACAAACAGGTCTCAAGGAATTCGAGAAAAATGTTGACCCATTTGTTCTTGCTACTACATACGGCTTTCCGATTGAGCTAACTCTTGAACTTGCGAAGGAAAAAGGAATTGCCATAGATATAGATAGTTTTAATGAGCAAATGAAAGCGCATGTTATGCTCTCACAAACTGCATCTGCGGGAATGTTCAAAGGTGGGCTTGCGAATCATGAGCCACAGACTATCAAGCTCCATACTGCACATCATCTACTACTTGCCGGACTACAAGAAATAGTAAGTAAAAATATTAAGCAGAAGGGAAGTAACATTACCGAAGAGCGTTTACGTATGGACTTCCTCTGTGACCACAAGTTGACTGATGAAGAAAAGCAAAAGGTAGAAGCTTGGGTTAATGAGAAAATATCAGAAGGGCTCTATGTAGTTCGTCGTGAGATGCCACTTACTGAAGCGGAAAAATTAGGCGCTGAGATGGAATTCGGTACAAAGTACCCTGAAGTTGTATCTGTCTACTTCATAGAAGACAAAGATGGGAATCCAATATCGAAAGAATTCTGTGGAGGACCACATGTCGGCAATACTTCCGAGCTTGGAATATTCAAAATACAGAAAGAGGAAGCCACAGCCCAAGGTGTCCGCCGTATAAAAGCAGTCTTAATGTAAATATTTTCCGAAATTGTAGTATAATATGAGTACTATGAGTTTTTTATTTTCATCATCTAAAAAGGAAAAAGTTATCGCTATTTTTGACGTTGGTTCTGGTAGCGTCGGTGGGGCTCTTACGCGAATACCTACAGATAAAACCAAAGTACCCACAATACTGAAATCTTTCCGCACCGAAGTCACTTATCACGAAGAACTTGATTTCGATATCTTCCTCAAGGATATGTTAAAGGCTCTTCACTCTACAGCAGACAAGCTATACAGTAGCAAGATATCAGCACCAGACGAGATACTATGCGTTCTTTCTTCGCCATGGTATCTATCAGAAACTAGAACAATAAAAATGACAAAAGATAAACCATTTATTTTCACAAGCAAAATAGCAGATGAAATGCTAGATAATGAGCTTTCTTCTGTCAGAAATTTATACAAAGAGAAGTACAGCAATACAAAAAGTGAGCCTGAGATTATAGAGCAGCAAGTTATGGGAGTGTCACTCAATGGATACCTTGTCGAAGAGCCTATAGGTATGCACAGCCGCTCTGCTGAGATGAATATCGCGATATCCATGTCACCCAAAAGTGCTCTTGATGCTATAAGAGAAATTCTTTCAAAAACTTTCCACCATATACCTGTATCATTCTCTTCATTTGTATTGTCATCATATATAGCAGTAAGAGACAGGTATGTAGTACCTGATTCATATTTGCTTCTCGATATCGGTGGCGAGATTACTGATGTGGCTATTATTACGAAAGGAGTGCTAAAAGCATCCATATCTTTCCCATTCGGCAGAAAGACATTTTTTAAATATATGTATACAAAGCTCGAAATTGAGCTACGTGACGCAGAAGAACTCTTCAAGCTCTACAGTACGAATAGTCTAAGTGAAAGTAAAAGAGAGAAAGTAGAGCCATTGTTCAAATCTATCGAGAATTCTTGGGGTGACGAATTCCGTAAAGCTATTAGTACTCTGCCTCATACTCTGACATTACCTAGTACTATATTCCTAACCGCAAACTTAGATGTCCGTGATTGGTTTGTCGATGTGATTCGCAACGAACCCTTCATTCAGTCTATGGTTGCCAACCACAAAGCCACAGTAGTGACACTTGAAGGACCAGAATTTTTAACAATGTGTAGCGTCAAAGATGGAACATGTGATCCATTCTTAATGATCGAAGCCATAGCTTTTATGAGAAAATTAAATTAATTATATGCCCAAAAAAATAATGCAGGATATGAAATCAAAGGGAGTGCGAATCACTATGATTTCAAAAAATAATATAAAAGAGACCGAAGCCCAAACAAGAGAGGTAGATGAGGTGGTGAAAGAGAAATTTGTAAAACCACAAGAGCCTAAAATTATAGAGAAGCCTATACAAAGAGTAGAAATCGAAAAGATAGTAGAGAAGAAGAGTGAGCCTACTGTACAAGCGCGTCCTTACCAAAGCTCTTATGAACGCGAAATAAGTGAAAAGATATATTCTACTCCACAAAGTCGTAGAAGGTCAGGTGGTATGAGGAAGTCATTCCTAGTATTCTTCATAATTGCTGTCATCTTCGGTGGGGGATACTATATTTCTGATATGCTCCATAATGTAAGCATAGATATGGTGAACAAAAGACAGACTTTTGACCTAGATAAGAAAGCATTTATAGCAGCCAAAGGGGCAGATGCATCAGTAGATTTCGAGCTTATGATAGTCTCGATGGAAGATTACAAAGAGATAACTCTAAGTGAGACAGATGATGTGTCTTATAAAGCAAAAGGTGAAGTTACATTCTTCAACGAATTCAGCACTAAAGCCCAAACGATTGCGAAGAATAGTTATATATCCGACGCTGCGGGTAAAGTATATCTAACAGACAAAGCTATAACCATACCCGGGTATAAAACAGTAGGTGGTAAGATAGTCCCCGGAGAAATGGCTGTCACAGTGACTTCATTCCTGGCTGGATCTCAATACAATAATACTGAAACTGATTATAAAATTAATGCTTACAAGGGCACAGCCAAAGCTACGAAAATGTATGCTAAGCTCAAAACTCCTATAACAGGCGGAGCAGAAGGTGTAGTCTATACACTAGGAGATAGAGAAAAAGAAATAATAAAAACTAATGCTGAGACAATTTTCCGCAATAATCTTATGAAGAAAGTAGAAGCTGAAGTTCCACCAGGATATGTTCTATATAATGAGGCTTCACAATTCCTTTATGATACGAACTCTGAGGAAATGTTCAACCAACCAAATGCAAGAGTTATGATAAAAGGAACTATGTCTTCTATAATCCTACACAAGGAAGATTTATCAAAAGTTCTAATTAATAACTTGCTACCGAAGATTTCTGAGAAGGAAATAAAGGAGATAAGTATCACTGACGTATCGAAGCTGAAGTTTGCTTTCACTGAAGAGGGAAGGCTTATCACTAAAGATATGAATTCGATAGGGTTTACACTCACTGGTAGTATTGAAGCTGTCTGGTCACCAGACCTCGCACAACTCAAAGAGCAGATTAAAGGCGCCCATAAGAATAACTTAGTAGAAATATTCAAAGCTGATCCGGGCATAGTCTCTGCTACTGCAAAAATCTTCCCACCTTGGTATTCATATCTACCAGAAGATGTTTCAAAAATCAAAGTGAATATGATGACTCAATAAAATTATTGACTATAAATCTAGATATTGTTATGATTGTCTAATCGATGAATCAAAAAGATGATACAAATACAGTCATAGGTACTGTGACTGAGGCACTCCCGAATACACTATTTCGAGTAGATATAGGTAATGACAAAATCATTATCTCTTATTTGGCTGGGAAGATGCGAATGCATCGCATAAAAGTGCTAGTCGGGGATAGGGTAGAAGTACTGCTTGATCCGTATGGAGGCAAAGGCCGTATTATAAAGAGAAGTTAAGAGATAACGCTTGCATTTTTAAAAGATATAGTGTAGTATGTTCTGACATACGCTTTGGTTAAAAATAGAGGGTAAAAGCCCTATATTTTTATTTCGCGTAAAGACAATTTATATAATATGAAGATCAAATCAGCAGTTAAGAAAATCTGTGCGAAGTGCAAAATGATAAAACGCCAAGGTCACCTTCGCGTTATTTGTGATAATCCTAAACATAAGCAAAAACAATAATTTTTATGAGAATACTCGGTATAAACATTCCAAACAACAAGCATTTAGACATAGGCCTTACATCCCTCTATGGTATTGGGTTGTCACGCGCTCGTATGATACTCAAAGAAGTAGGTATAGATAAGAATCTTAAAGGTGACGTTCTAACAGTAGACCAAGAGAATTCCATCCGTAAAGTTATAGAGACTATGTCTATCGAAGGAGCTCTAAAGCGTGAGATATCTGCAAACATTAAAAGATTGAAAGACATCAAGTCATACAGAGGAGTCCGTCACATGAAGAGGCTTCCAGTAAATGGCCAAAGAACAAAAACAAATTCCCGTACAGTCCGTGGCAATGTCAGAAAGACAATGGCATCAGGTCGCAGAAAGGAGAGTAAGACATAGGGCAAGTAATCAAGTAGAAAGTTATAAGGTTAAAGGTTTTTACTTTATAAACTTTACAACTTTATAACCTTTATAAACTTTAAGAACTAAAAATTATGGGAAAAGTAAAAATTGTAAAAAAAGAAGAGGGCAAAGAAGATGTAGTTGATACTACAGTTGCAGACGCGCCTAAATCATCTGTTAAAGTTCCAAAGAAGAAGATTGTTTCTGGTACTTTGCATGTAGAAGCCACTTTCAATAATACAAAGGTAGTACTATCAGACAAAGAAGGTAATACATTATTCTGGACATCAGCTGGATCTCTAGGATTCAAAGGTGCAAAGAAGGGTACACCATTCGCAGCTTCAAAAGCAGGTTCTGTTATCGGAGAGAAAGCAAAAGCTCTAGGAATCAAGGAAGTAGATGTAAAAGTGAAAGGTGTCGGTAGTGGTCGTGAGCCTACTATCCGTGCATTCATGGCTTATGATATAGAGATATCAGGTGTCCGTGATACAACTCCAGTCCCTCACAATGGTCCAAAACCAAAGAAACCTCGCAGAGTATAATTTAAATAAATATGAAAACAGCCCAAAAATATAAAATTTGTAGACGTCTAGGCCCAGGTGTGTTTGAGAAATGTCAAACAGCTAAATTCGTGCAATCTGAAGCTCGTCATGCGAAGAATATGAAGAACAAGCGTCCGAAAGCACTTTCTGACTACGGACTTCAATTTATCGAGAAGCAGAAGGTTCGTTTCATGTACGGCATCAGTGAAAAGCAATTTTCAAACTACATCAACGAAGCAGTTGCACACAAAGGTGCACCCGCTACTGAATACCTTTTCGAATTACTCGAGACTAGACTTGATAATGTCACTTACAGATTAGGGCTTGCTCATACTCGCCGCCTTTCTCGTCAGATGGTTTCTCACGGACATATAACAGTAAATGGTAAGAAGATAACTGTTGCTTCCCACAAAGTTAAAGTTGGAGATGTGATAGCTGTCCGAGCAGGGAGCTCAAAGAGTGTACTATTTGCTGATATGACGAAGAAAATGAAAGAATATACTTTACCAAACTGGCTTACTTTTAATGCAGAATCACTTTCAGGTGGTATGCAAGGTAAACCAAAAAATGTGGAAGGTTATTTAGACCTTAACACTGTGCTTGAATTTTATAGTCGTTAATAGCGGTCGCATTGTTCGCTTTTAATAATAATGAAAGTTTTATACTTTCCAATATCAAATATTATATGTCTGATTTAAATATTATCTTACCATCAAAGTTATCTATCGTTTCTGAAGTAGGCACTAAAGGTGTCTATGAAATTGACGGTCTTTACCCTGGTTACGGACATACTCTTGGTAACTCTCTTCGTCGTATCATCCTATCTTCTCTTACAGGTGCAGCTATTACATCACTCAAAATTGAAGGTGCAGACCATGAATTCTCAGTTCTAGAAGGTGTCAAAGAAGATGTTATAACTATTCTTCTACATTTGAAGCAAGTTCGCTTCAGACTATTAACAGATGAACCTCAAACTGTAAAGATTTCTGTAAAAGGCCCAAAGACTGTTACGGCCGGTGACATCGATGTATCTGGACAAGTTGAAGTTCTAAATAAAGATCTTCACATCGCAGAAGTTACAGGTAAAGTAAACTTTTCTATAGAAATGACAGTAGAGAAAGGCCTTGGTTTCGTACCAAAGGATTCTCACCAGAAGACAAAGAATGAAGTAGGTACAATATCTGTAGATGCGATATTCACTCCTATCCGCCGTGTTTCTTACGAAGTTGAGAATATGCGTGTCGGTGACAAGACAAACCACAACCGCCTACGTATGACTATCGAGACTGACGGTACACTTTCTTCACGTGAAGCACTTGAACATGCTATCACTATTATGGTAGAACAATTACAGGCAATCGTCGGCTTCACTATTTCATCTAAGTCAGTAAGTAAAGATGAAACAGATGAATCAGATAAGGATGGTAAAGAAGATAAGAAAGAAGGTGAAGGCAGTGAATTCACAGATATCCTAAAGACTCGTATTGATACCCTAGATCTTTCTACTCGTACACTGAACGCTCTAACAGGTGCAAATATACGCACTGTAGGAGGCATCGCTCGTAAGAAGAAGGAGGATTTATTAGAAATCGAAGGAATAGGTGATAAGGGTATCCAGGAGATCAAGAAAATACTTTCCGGATATGGTATAACACTAAAGTAAATCGTAATTAGTAATTAGTAATTTGTAATTATTTATGAGACACCACAGCAATGTAAGAAAATTTGGAAGAAACAAGAATCAACGCCATGCACTATTGAAAGGTCTTGTTTTGTCATTGATATCTCACGAGAGAATAGAGACAACAGAAGCCAAAGCCAAAGAACTTCGTCCATTAATGGAGAAGCTAGTAACAAAAGCAAATTTAGGTACACTTGCTTCACGAAGAATAGTTCTGTCTCGTTTATATAATCTAAACGCTGAGACAAAGAAGCTAGTAGATGTTATAGCTCCAAAATACAAAGGACGTGCAGGTGGTTATACACGCATTACCAAGCTCCCTCGTCGAGGAGGCGATGCAAGTAAGATGGCAGTAATAGAATTTATATAAATATATGGCTAAATCACATACAATTGATGCAAGTGGCAAAACTTTAGGACGCGTAGCTTCAGTAGCTGCGAAGGCTCTTATGGGTAAGAATTCACCGGACTATGTATCGAACAAGGTAGCTGATGTCCTGGTTTATATTACAAACGCTGGGATGACTAAAATGTCAGAGCGCCGAATGAAAGAGACTCTTCACGAGACATATTCAGGGTACCCAGGTGGATTTAAAACTGCTACAAATGACAAAATTATAAAGAACAAAGGATGGAAGGGTCTTTATGAACTTGCTGTTTATGGTATGCTACCTGCAAACAAGCTTCGCCCACTTATGATGAAGCGTTTAACAATCACCGAATAAAATTTTTATGGAAAAAAAGACAAACACAAAAGAATACTACAGAGCAATCGGCCGCAGGAAGACTGCTACAGCAGTAGTGAAGCTATTCAAAGCTTCCAAGACAACTTATGATATAAACGGTAAAGAACTAGCGGTTTATTTCCCGACTCCTGAGCTCAACAAGATAGTTACTGGTGCATTCGAGCAAGCAACTCCATCTGAGAAGTTCGAGGTAGTAGTCACAACAAAGGGTGGTGGATCTCATGCTCAAGCAGAAGCAGTACGCCATGGTATATCTCGTGCACTAGTATTATTTGATGCTGAACTACGCGGAGTTCTCAAGAAAGCAAAAATGCTCAAACGTGATCCTCGCCAAGTAGAAAGAAAGAAATTCGGACTCAAGAAAGCTCGCAAATCTCCACAATGGTCAAAACGTTAAACAAAGCCCCTCAACGGGGCTTTGTTGTTTTATATGATATAATAGTTATATGTTAAAAAATTTTAAATTAAATTCAACTATCCTTTTATTTGCTTTATTTACGACTTTATTTATTCCGTATCTTACAAATGCAGATTTTACAGAACAAACACTTTCAGGACAAAGGAACTGGTCTTCTATAGCTTCCTCTTCTGATGGCACTAAGCTCGTAGCTGTTGTCGATGGAGGTTATATTTATACTTCAATAAATTCTGGAAATACTTGGACAGAACAAACACTTTCAGGACAAAGAGACTGGCGTTCAGTCGCTTCTTCCTCAGATGGCACGAAGCTCGCAGCGGTGGTATATGGAGGTTATATTTATACTTCTACAGATTCTGGTGTTACATGGGTAGAACAAGCAGATTCAGGTGTTAGAGTGTGGAATTCAATAGCTTCATCTTCTAACGGTAATAATTTGGTAGCAACTGTGGATATAGGAGGATCTAAGTATATTTATACTTCTACAGATTCTGGTGTTATTTGGACACCATATACAACTTTAGGTGAAAAAGCTTGGGGCTCTGTAACTTCTTCTTCGGATGGTATGAAACTCGCGGTAATAGTACTTGGAGTAGAAGATTATATTTATACTTCTACAGATTCTGGTGATACATGGATTGAAAAGACAGGTTCAGGTGCTAGAATATGGAATTCTATAACTTCCTCTTCGGATGGCGTCCAATTAGCAGCTACTGTTTATGGTGGATATATATATACATCTTCGAATTCTGGAAATACTTGGACAGAACAAACAGCATCAGGTCAAAGAAATTGGAGGTCTATTACCTCATCTTCTGATGGTACAAAACTCGCAGCAGTAGTAAATTCTGGATATATATATACATCAGAAAATTCAGGTGTTACTTGGCTTCAACAATCAAACACTGGAGGATTTGGTTGGTCAGATATAACTTCATCTGCAGATGGTATGAAATTAGCAGCTACAGTTTCAAGTGGCTATATTTATACTACCACCCTCACTTTCTCTCCATCACTTAATACGACCCCTGCTACTAATACCGAACGATCATCCACCACTCTAAATGGTAATATCACATCAACCGGAGGAGCGAACCCTACAATACGTGGATTCAACTATGGTCTTGATACAAACTACGGTACAAACACTATTGAAAATGGATCATTCTCTACAGGTGCATACAGTAGCAGTATAGAAGACTTAGACTGCAATACTACATACCATTATCGTTCTTATGCTACCAACACTATAGGTACAAGCTATGGCTCTGATATGACATTCACTACAGAATCTTGTCGTTCATCTTCAGGGTCATACATCAAACCACCAGTGTTTATGTCTACACCGACAATCGACCCAAATATATATACAGGACAATATGGCTACCTGATAAAGAAACCTAATATATTCACTAGAACTCTTAAGTTCCAGACACCAAGACTAGTCGGAGCTGATGTAATGTATCTTCAAGAATTCTTAAATGTTGAAGGTTATCAATTGATACCTACACTAAATCAACAAACTTACAAATTACCTACAGCTGATGGAATATTTGGCTTGAAAACAAAAGAAGCAGTTATCCTTTTCCAGAAAGCGAGTAATCTAGTACCCGATGGTATCTTTGGACCGAAGACGAAAGCTAAAGCAGAAGAAGTGATGGCGAAAATATAGTATATAAATATTTTTTTTATAAAACTTGAAAAAAGTAAATTTATTGCTATAATCCAAATACTATGAATAATGATGAAAAAGAAATAAAAGATATACCACAAGATGATGTTCTAAAAGATTCTATTGAGTCGGATTTTAAAGATGTGGAATTCCTACCTAGTACTGAAGACGGAGAGGAATTACCCGCCAAAGATGTAGTAGGGAAGTTGCGTGCAGATTTGAAGCAGGCTCGTGCTGATAAGGAAGAATACTTAACAGGTTGGCAGAGGGCGAAAGCTGACTATGTGAACCTCCAGAAAGAAATGGATCAAGTTCGCGCGAATACTTCACTACTTACAAAAGAGAAAATTGTAGAGAGCTTACTTCCTGCTATCGATAGCTTTGATATGGCGATGAGTAATAAAGAAGCATGGGAGAAAGTAGATCAGAACTGGCGCACTGGGGTAGAATATATATACCAGCAAATTATTGGTGGACTTGCGAGCACTGGAGTAGAAATTATAGATAAAGTAAATATTAAATTTGATCCAACTTTACATGAATCCATAGAAAGTGTACCGACAGACGATCAAAGTAAAGACCACATGATAGAGAAAGTCACTCAAGCAGGGTACAAGATAGGTGACCGTGTTATCCGCCCCGCTCGTGTAAATATTTACGAATTTAAGGAATAGTTTATTTTGATTTATTAGAATTATAAATCATTAGAGAATGGCTGCTAATTCCCGCATATGCGGGAATTAGCAGCCATTTATTTTATTTAATTAATTTAAAGAAAGAATTCTCTGTCTCTTCATCTATCTTATCTGTAACTATTATCATCATCTCTGTTGTCAGACCGAGATCCTTTTTTATATTTGTGAATAGATGCTCGTATGGGTACATAGATATCCAGACTGAATTCTTGATGCATACAAAAGAAGCTTTCTTCAGTAGGTAGCGCAGTGCTTCGCGCTCACTCTTACGATCTTCTGGTAAGTCGAGAAGTATGATCCGCCAATACCCATCCCAGTGAGTAGAGACTAGTCCACCTTCGGATTCGAGTGCGATATTGTTGAGCTTTTGTTTGCCTTCACTTGTCAGCCTGAAGTATTGCTTGTGTTCTGAATTAAATGCTTCTATTAATCCGTCAGACAGTAGGTTCCTTATAGAGCGGGCGATAGCATAAGAGCCTTTCTGTGGCTCGTATTCGCATAGAATAGCCTCTTCTAGGTCTTTCTTCACTGTTTCTAGGGAAGCTGTCTTCTTACGGGCGATATTCTTCAGAATAGCCTTTTGTATTGATTTCTTTGGTTTTTTGGACTCATCTTTCATATATTTGACAGAGTAGTGAGTTTTGGCCAAGTTTTCAACGCTCTATGAGCATGGCCAAATTCTACTACTCTGTTGACATTTTATCACATATAAATATAATATCAACATAGTTTCAGTGGTCGCTAAATACTTGTCAAAAATAAATGATAAGTATATAATCAAATTACAAAATTAAAATTATTAATAATTAATTATAAAAATATATATGTCAAAAATAATAGGAATAGATTTGGGTACAACAAATAGTGCAGTAGCGATTATTGAAGGCGGTCAGCCGAAGATTATCGAGAACGTTGAAGGAGCAAGAACTACACCGTCAATCGTAGCGATCGGTAAGACTGGTGACAGGCTTGTCGGTCTTCTTGCGAAGCGCCAAGCAGTGACGAATCCACAGAATACAATATACGGTATCAAGAGGTATATGGGCCACATGTTTGAAGATCCTGAAATCCAGAAGTCACAGAAGACTGCTCCATTTAAAATTCAGAAAGGTAAAGATGGAGGAGTAGAAGTAAACATTGGTGACAAGTGGAATCGCCCAGAAGAAATATCTGCGATGATACTTGCGAAAATTAAAGCAGACGTAGAAGCGAAGCTAGGCGAGAAGATAACAGAGGCTATTATTACAGTCCCTGCTTACTTCAACGATGCACAAAGAAAAGCTACAAAGGACGCAGGTGCTATCGCAGGGCTTGATGTGAAGCGTATTATCAACGAGCCGACAGCTGCAGCTCTTGCATATGGATTCAATACAAAGAAAGATGAGAAGATTGTGGTCTACGACTTCGGAGGAGGAACATTCGACGTGTCAGTACTTGAAGTCTCAAACGATGTGATAGAAGTGAAGTCTACAGATGGCGACTCACACATGGGAGGCCGTGATATAGATCAGAAGATTATAAGTTGGATCGCAGAAGAATTTAAGAAAACTTCAGGTGTAGATATTACGAAAGATCCACTTGCATTACAGCGCCTCGATGAAGCCGCAGAGAAAGCAAAGATAGAACTTTCTACAACTCCAGAAACAGAAATAAATATCCCATTCATAACTTCTACAGATGCAGGTCCTCAGCACTTACTACTGAAGATGAATCAAGCGAAGCTTATAGAACTTTCTAAAGAGTATATCGATCGCTCTATCGAGATTACAAAGCGTGCTATGGAAGCATCACCATTCAAGATGTCCGAAATCAACGAGATTATAATGGTCGGAGGTCAGACACGGATGCCAGCAATAGTAGAAGCAGTGAAGGCATTATTCGGTAAGGAACCAAATCGCTCTATCAACCCAGATGAAGTAGTGGCCCTCGGTGCTGCAGTCCAAGCTGGAGTGCTACAAGGCGATGTGAAGGACGTATTGCTCCTTGATGTGATACCACTATCTCTCGGCATAGAGACTCTAGGAGGAGTCGCTACGAAGCTTGTAGAGCGTAATACAACTATTCCAAGCTCAAAGAGCCAAGTCTTCTCTACTGCAGCTGATAATCAGACTTCTGTAGAGATACATATCACTCAAGGCGAGCGCCCAATGGCAAGTGATAACAAATCTCTCGGAAGATTTATTCTAGGTGATATACCACCAGCACCACGCGGTATGCCACAGATCGAAGTGACTTTCGATGTAGATGCGAACGGTATACTAAATGTGAAAGCGAAAGACAAAGCAAGTGGCAAGGAATCTTCTATTCGTATCGAAGCATCCTCAGGTCTTACAGATGCCGATATCAAGCGCATGCAAGATGAAGCAGAAACTCATGCCGAGGAAGATATGAAGAAGAAGGAACTTGTAGATGAGAAGAATACAGCAGAAATGATGATATTCTCTGCTGAGAAATCTTTGAAAGAATATGGTGATAAAGTGGATGCAACTCTGAAGACTTCAGTCGAAGAGAAGATTGCAAATGTAAAAACTGCAAAAGAAGGCACAGATATAGAAGCTATCAAGAAGTCTCTAGAAGAACTTACGGCTGAAGTCTCAAAGATTGGTGAAGCTATGGCGAAAGCAGGCGCAGCTCCAGAAGGTGGCACTACAGCCGAACCTCAATCAGAAGAAATCAAAGACGCAGAAGTAAAAGAGGAGCCGGAAGGGAAATAATATAGTATAATTAACTCATTATAAAATAATGCCCTCGTGGCTTAAAATATATGAAAAATGAAATATATAGGGCTCCAGATATTGAAAATGGTGGTGGAAATCTAAATAAAAATCATCAAGGCGAATTTAATGAATGGTCTAAAAAATATAACGAGCTTTATAAAAAACTAAATGAGGCATTAATTAGAGATAAACAATTGGACAATAGATTTCAAAAATTTTGGGAATTACAAGATATTGTTAATAAAAAATATTATGAAATTTTGGAAAAATTTAATAATGCATTAGATAATGAAAATGTGTCTGATGAAGAATTTTTAGAGTTGTCAAAAAAAGAAACGGAATTAAATTTAAAATTATCAAAAATAAACAATATTATTGAAAAAATTTCAGAAGCTTCAAAAAATAATGATCCTAGTAAAATTTTTACTGAAATTAATGAAGCGGAAGAAGAATTACGCAATGAATTAGAATAAATTCATGTCTAAGGATTATTACGAAATATTGGGGGTAAATAAAAGTGCGTCGAAGGACGAGATTAAAAAGGCTTTCCATAAGCTTGCTCATAAGCATCACCCAGACAAGAATAAGGGAGATGATTCGAAGTTCAAGGAAGTAAACCAAGCTTACCAGACACTCTCCGATGATAGTAAGCGCGCTCAGTATGATCGCTTTGGTGCAGATGGTCCTCAAGGCTTCAATCCGGGAGGAGGAGGCCAAGGTGGATTCGGTGGTTTCGACTTTTCAGGATTCCAGAATGGTAATGGAGTAGAATTCGACATGGGAGACTTGGGAGATATCTTCGGAGACTTTTTCGGTGGAGGAGGTCGTGGAGGTGGCCGAGCGAAGAGAGGGCGCGATATTTCTACAGAGATAGATTTATCTTTCGAAGAATCTATCTTCGGTGTTACTCGCAAGATTCTGTTGTCAAAGCAATCCGTCTGTGACATCTGTAAAGGCTCTGGTGGTAAGCCAGGGACGAAGATGGATACTTGTAAAACTTGTAACGGTAATGGCCAAGTCCGCGAGATGAAGCGCTCTATACTAGGAACATTCGAGACGAGGAAGACTTGCGACGTGTGTCATGGCCAAGGCAAGACTCCGAGCGAGAAGTGTAGTGAGTGTAGTGGCAAAGGAGTCCGTAACAAGCAAGAGGAGATCGAACTCAAAGTTCCTGCTGGCATCAATCCTGGCGAGATGGTGCGCATGACAGGCATGGGCGAAGCTATCCAAGGAGGCACTGCTGGGGACTTGTATATCAAGGTGAATATCCGCTCCCACTCAACATTTAAGCGCGATGGACTGAACTTGCATATGGATCTACCTATCAAACTCTCCGATGCACTGCTTGGTATGGAATATGATTTGAAGACTTTGGAAGGGAATACAGTAGAAGTGACAATCCCAGAAGGGATAAACCATGGTGAGCTATTACGAGTGAAGGGTAAAGGTGTGCCATCTAGCCGTGGCCGAGGCGACATAATAATCCGAATCAAGATAGATATGCCAAAGAAGCTCTCTCGCAAATCAAAAGAAATCATAGAAAAGTTAAAAGAAGAGGGGATTTAAACAAAGCAAAAAGTACCCATATGTGGGTGCTTTTTGCTTGAGCTATTGCATTATTTTCCAGATGTGTTATTCTTTGTTTAAAATTTTTTTTGTAAAACTTACTAACTTCTGTATATGAAAAGAAAAAACAATCCGGTCAGTTATGTTACCATTACCAATTTTAAAACCAATAAAATTGAAAAATGGTTGGAATGGTGGTCAGAAGAAACTCGCAAGAGTGACTTCACTCTAACTAGGACACCCGCCTTTTTTAGAAACAATTTATTATTTGCAGTTTTTGCCTTCTATGGAGAAAAAATAGTAGGGGCTGCTGGTATAATTGCGTCCAAAGATGAAAGGACACATTCCCCCATTATTTTCAAAAAAAAGTCTGTAGTTGAATTGTGTTCAAACTGCGTAGATCTTGATTTTAGAAAAAGTGGGATTGGAATGGAGTTTCTTAAAATAAGAATGGGATATGTTGATGACAATGGCTTTGTTGGTACGAGCGTAACCAAGGAAGACACAATAATTTCATTCTTTGAAAAATTGGGTTGGCAGGACATTGATAAGTTGCCAGAATACAAAACAGTCAAAGAAAAAATACGCTTTTGTGAGTGTGAAAATGCTCAGAAAAACAAAGAATTTTTTGGCAGTAGATGTTCTACTTGTCCTTTACTTAAAAAAAGTATTTGGGTGATGACGTAAGGTTGTATAAGGGCTTATCTGTATTATGCAGGTAAGCCCTTTAATTATAAATTGTCTCTATTTACATCTACCACAAATCTGCTATGATATTCATATTATTATTTTATTGCAGGCAGACTGCTTGGTAAAAAGAAATGACTAAACGCTCTATAGCTTCAAAGAAGCTTTGGAAGATTGGTGTGAAAGAATTTAACACTCAATATTTCGATTACAACAAAGACGGAGATTTAATTGTTAAAGAAGGTCACAACATATATAACGTCCGCTATATGGCGGAGAAGTTCGGAACATCACTTGAGATATTGATGCCTTTTGTTATTGAAGAGAGGCTTGAGGACTTCCTAGACTTAGTGAAAGACTTGTCGAAGAAGACAGGCTACTTAGGCAAATTCTTCTACCACTATCCGATGAAAGTAAATCAGAACAAAGAGGTAGTTATGGCACTCGTCGGTGAAGGCGCTCACCTTGAGACTTCATCATACAACGACCTCTGGCTTATCAAGAAGATGCTCGAGCAAGAGACATTTAATCCGAATATCCGCATACTTTGCTCTGGCCCGAAGACGGACAAATATATATCACTTATCGATGACATGCAGCATAAAGGGGTGAAAATTTTCCCGCTTATTGAAGGACCGAATGAATTGAAATTCTTACAGTATTCGAAGTACGATGTAGGTATCCGCCTAGACATGCCGATCAAAGCAAATTCCTACTGGAATAAGCCGATAGATCGCTTCGGATTTTCTGCAAAAGAAATACTTGAGATGGGATCATTTAAGAATTTGAAAATTCTACACTATCATATAGGTTCACAGATTGAGAAGCTCTCCGACGTACTAGGTCCAGTCAAATATGCACTAGATGTGTACTTCCAACTCAAAGAGAAGAATCCAATGCTCGATACTATAGATATAGGAGGTGGTATGCCGATACCGTACACTCGTAATAAAAGTTATCCAATAGAAAAGCTGATGGAGAGGATGTTCAAGCTTGTGAAGTCTGAATCAGAGAAGCGCGGACTTCCACACCCGAACCTGATTTGTGAATGGGGTCGCTATATCGTGGCTCCTGCACAGATAACTGTGTTTAAGATTATTGATACGAAAGCTATTACGAATAAGAAGAGTCCTGCGAAGAAGTGGTACGTCATAGATGGAAGCTTTATGAATGACTTGCTCGATACTTGGGCTATTGGTCAGAAGTGGGCTATATCACCAGCGAATAATAAGGGTGACAATAATCTGAATGAAGTATGGCTTGCAGGATCAAGCTGTGACTCTGATGACATATACACAGGAGTTCATGGTACAGTCACACTTCCGGACTTTGATAGTTCTAGTGGTGAGGCTATGTATGTCGTAGTTCACGACACTGGTGCATATCAGGATCCACTAGCTGCGCACCACTGCATGCTTTCTTCGCCATTAAAGCTTATAATAGAGAATGGTCATATCGTGGTCGCTCGCAAAAGAGAGTCACCAGATGATGTTGGTAAAAATTTCGGATGGTAATTATTATTAATTTTAATTAAACTACGTAAATTATATTCTGAAAAAAGTCCTCTGTTCTCCTCGCTCAACATAATTTATTAATTGAATGAGCTCGGCCAGACATTTTTTCATAAAATAATTTACTTCGCTTTCTATATATGCAAAGTAATCTCCCTACACTAGAATTCGTGCTTAAGAATTACAAGAACTTTAATGCTCGTGCTACTCGTGATGCACTTATAGCTTACTGGCGTCATGCAGAGAAAGGTGGAAAGATGTTCTGGGCTGTCGCTGGTGCGATGTCATCTGCTCAGCTTGGTATCGTGCTTGCTCCTGCTATTCGTGCAGGACTTATACACGGTATGTCTGTTACAGGTGCGAACCTTGAGGAATCACTATTCCGTCTAGTTGCTCATAATAGCTACAAAGATTTCCCTGATTACAGGTATTTCACTAAAGAAGATGACACTGCAATACTTGATAATAGAATGCGCCGAGTTACAGACACTAGTATCCCCGAGGACGAAGCTTTCCGCGCAGTGGAGAAGCACATTGTGCCTATGTGGGAGAATGCTACGAAGGAAGGTATACGCAAATTCTGGCATGAATACTTCTATGATTTGATACAGGCGCTCGATAAAGAGAAGCATGAAGGTAATGCTGATGAATGCTGGCTACTTGCAGCTGCAGAGAAAAACTTGCCGATAGTTGTGCCAGGATATGAAGACTCTACTTTTGGGAATATATTTGCTTCACATGTGAAGCATGGTGATGCAAGTGCGTCTATTGCAAAGTCAGGTATTGAGTACATGGGTGCATTTTATGATCAGTATCAAGAACTATCAAAAGGTGAGGGAATAGGTTTCTTCCAAATAGGCGGAGGTATTGCTGGTGACTTCCCAATATGCGTAGTACCGTCACTCAAGTACGATATGGAGCAAGAGGCAAAGCCTTGGGCTTACTTCTGCCAGATATCTGACTCTACGACTTCATATGGTTCATACTCCGGTGCTACCCCAAATGAGAAGATTACATGGGACAAACTTACCAAAGACACACCGATGTATGTCATAGAATCCGATGCCACAATCGTAGCTCCGCTTATGCTCACAGCTCTACTTGAATGTAAAGCAAATCCTGAAGAAGCTAATAAACTTATAGAAAAGTATACAGCGTAATATATGCAGATAACTATCATTTCAGATTGTGCGGATGCGAATGCTCGTAGTCGCCAAGAAATAAGATACAAAGCTCTTTTGGGTAATACTACAAATATAACATTTATAGGTATTAACAATGATCTTGGTGCTAAAGGGGAGCTTGAAGCTTCTGGTTGTTTTATTGATGCACTAGATGCATATAATGACACAGAGGGTATTATTGTGGTCAATGTAGCACCTAGGGGTGCGAAGGAAAGATATCCCAATGGCATACCATTTTGCTTTGGTAAAATTGGAAAAATTACAGTTATTGGTACACCGAATTGTTTTACACTAGCCAAGAAGCTAGGACTTATATCCGAAATATCCGAAACAGATGTTTATACTGTATGTGTACAATTCTTGCCTGAAGCAGAAGCAAAGAGGATATCGTTATCACAATTCCGAAGCTTCGAATATTTGCCCCACCTTACGAATTGGATTTATCAAGGCAAAGAAATTAATGCGAAGAATGGTGAAGTTTATGACTTCGGTGATGAGAACTATGTCTGGTATGTGGATTGCTTTGGTAATTGTAAAACTACTATCGTATGCGAAGAAGGCTCAGAATTTACAAATCATACAACATTGCCTTATGAATTTATAGAAAGACTGACGGATGTGCCCAAAGATGGCAAAGGCTACTTTACGAAAGGGAGCTCCGGTTATAAAGATAAGAGATTTGTAGAGATCGTAGTCCAGAGGCAACCTGCATCGAAAATTCTTAACTTAGAAGTAGGAACGAAAATATAAAATAAAATCCCATTAAGTAAATTTAATGGGATTTTATTTTATATTAATTTATTTCTGTATTTGTGAGCAATCATTCCATATAATAACTGAGCTGCTCCATACTCTGTGAGGATGGAATCTTTCATAGGGGATACTTCTACTATATCTGCTCCTATTAATTCTTTAGACTTAATAATTTGTTCTAGTAATTCTACTCCATACAACCACTCGAGTCCTCCTTGGACTGCAGTACCAGTACCAGGCATCACGCTAGGGTCGAATCCATCGACATCGATTGTAATATATACATATTTAGTTTTAATTGATTTTAATACATCGTCTATACTTGGTATTTTATTTTTATTACCCCATTCAAAAGTCGTTATATTATTTTTGGGATTAGAAAAGTACTCATATTCGCCTTTATAGTATGTACGGATACCTACTTGAACTAAAGGATAGCCTAGTTCATTTACTCTGCGAAGCACACAAGAGTGAGCAAGGTTCGTAGGGTTATCACTGTAATCACTATCATCATTACGAAGATCACAATGCGCATCTATCTGTAATACTGTGACATCTTTGGGATCAAACTTTCTAGATAATGCTGTAAGTAATCCTAATGACACAGAGTGCTCACCACCGAGGAGAAATACAAACTTATTCTTATCTAGAATTTTAGTTGATTCATTTACTATTCTATCTAGTGCTTTTTGTGGAGATATATTATTAATAGAACCCACATCTTTATGGGCTATTTTTACAAAGTCGCAAACATTTTTCTTATAAGTTCTATCGAAAAGTTCAAGCTTACTATCAAGCATCTTAATAACAGCCTTTGGTCCACTGGCTGTGCCTTTCCGACTTGATGCTGTTTTCTCGTATGCTGCTGATAGTATTACTACATCTGCATCATCTACTTTCTTTGCACTGATTATTGAATCTACCATAATAATTTTATATTTATACTAATGGTCTAATACTACAAAAAATGTTATTATTATGCAATATGAACTGGTTTTTCATTGCACTTGGAGCCACATTCTTGTGGGCATTGGTGAATATTGCTGATCAATACCTTATCTCTAAATATTCAGATAAAGAAAAGGAACATAGTTCTGGTGGTTTAGTGTTATTCTCTAGTCTTATTGGTATAGTCATCGCCATACTCATTGCAATATTTGTAAGAGGATTATTTGATATACCAAGTTCCGATATCTTTCTATTACTTTTCACTGGACTTCTTACTATTATATGGGTCGTGCTTTATTTGTATGCACTTGAGGTAGAAGAAGTTTCAAACATTGTGCCGTGGTTCCTAACTGTGCCAATGTTTGGATATATATTTGGATATATATTCTTGGACGAGGTTTTGACCAGCAATCAGATACTAGGAACTATTATTATGCTCTTGGGCTTAGTATTACTTTCTATTGATTTTAGTGCAGAGAAGAGGCAGATAAAAAGGAAGCCCGTTTTCTATATGTTACTTGCGTGCATACTTGTAGCATTATCTGGAATAATATTTAAATACGTTACCATAGAAGGGGATTTCTGGGTTTCTTCTTTCTGGGAATATGTTGGGCTTGGTATTACAGGGATAATCATATACTTATTCGTGCCGAAGTATAGGCGTGAATTTATGAATATGAACCATAAAGGCGGGGTGAAAATATTCATAGTCAATACTATAAGTGAGCTTGCTACTGTCTCTGGTAATCTACTGACGAACTTTGCTTTACTTCTTGCTCCAGTAACTATGGTTTACCTCGTGGGCACATTCCAGCCAGCGATAGTACTGATTCTCACTGTACTCGGAACAAAGTTCCTTCCTCATATCGTCAAGGAAAATCTTTCAAAGAAAGTCCTGGTACCAAAAATAATTGCAATCGGAGTTATGATTGTCGGAAGTATATTCTTATTTAGCTAATACTGTGGTAAAATATATATATGCCAGAAGAAGATATTAAAAGTCACAATACATTTATCTATATATTACTATTTAGTTGCTTTGTTGTAGTGGCTGTTTCTTTTTATAATTTCTATTTGAAAAAGGACTATTATTTCATTGTGGAAACTAATTGTGATAGTACAAGTGAGACTTGTTTTTATCGAGACTGTAGTATTGCTGATGAATGTCCTCCAAATAATCTTTCTTATTATAGTAAATACACCATAAATGCAAACGACTTTGCTATGTGTGAAAATGAAGATTGTACAAATTTCTGTAAGGAAAACGCCGATTCATGTGTGAAAACTGAATGTACAGAAGAAGATATAGAAGGTGAGCTATGTCTTTTCCCTGAATCTGTATTAAATGAAGAAGAGTCTACAATAGTAGATTCAGAAACTATAAGAGAAGACGAAAATCAATAATATGGATCAAGAAACTGACTATAACAAGATCATGTCTAATCGAAGTCTTTTTAACGATTTCGTTTATACTCCCTTATCAGCAGCACTTAAAATCCTAGAGGATAGAAAAAAAGATCCATCTTTAATGATCAAAATTGAAGAATTGCTAAAAGGCGATATACCAGAAGTACTTAAACAGAATGGACCATGTGGAGTACAGTTTCGCCAGATTGCGACACCTAACCATGATGCAAGGCATTTCATATCTATTACGAATGATCATAATTTAAAAACTGTATTTTTTGAATATTTAGATGATAAATTTACTTCCAATAATGAATTTAAGCACTCACTTGGTCAACTCCGAGTACATGGGGATGCTAATAAAAATGATATTTATCCAATAGAAAAATTTACTATTGTTGATTTTAATGAATATGATGGAGAAAAATTGAAAGATGTAAAGACTTTATGGGGTGAGCCGCTTCAAGATTTCCATAGAAAACTTTTTCATAATTATGAGATTTCAAAATTAAATTTCTACGAAGCATCAAGTTGGTTTAAAAATAATGGAGGAGGAGCGAAAATATATTATAAAAATTTCTTTTTATTATTTCTTTGCCATGGAATACTATTTGAGAATTTCTTACTAGATGATGAGGACGGTGAGTTTAGTCGCGAGGTGGTGCTCCCAGCTATTGATTATGTCACGAAAACTACTGGGCATAAGCCATTGATAGTACCAATAGGTCCACTTGAGATAGAGACAGATTCGCATTGGATTTGCTATAATGAATTGGTTAAAAATTTAATCCCCAAAAAATAAAATGGAAAATTTAGCTACGATTATTAATACTTGCTACGCAACTACAAGCGACCTAAGAGTGATTGCCAATTACTCCCATATTATTCCAATGATATTGTCTCTTTCTCTTGCCTTGTTTGTATCTTTTAAAGCGAAGTTTAATACTTTTTCTAAAATATTTTTATCCTTTGTAGCAATGTTCTGTTTATGGTTACTAGGAGATGTTATCATTTGGAGTTCTAACAATTATTATCTTGTATATGCTGTATGGTCATCTTTAGTTTATATTGAATTAACATTTTATATATTGGGTTTATATTTTATTTTAGCTTTCGTTCGCGAAAGAGATGTAAAATGGTATTTAAAAATAATATTTTCTTTAGTCTTAGTTGTACCTTTTCTGATTACTATAACTCAAGGTTCAGTTGTTGGATTTGATCAGTCTGTATGTGAAGCATATAATAATGTCTTCTTGGATAATTATAAACTAATAATTGAGAGCATTATTGGCTTGGTCATACTTGGTTATATGATTCGTACGTTTTTTATTAAACAAGCTCCTGGCCACAGAAAAGCGGATTTAATAGTGTTGGGCTCCATTTTACTATTCTTTTCCATATTTGGTGGAACTGAATATTATGCTTCAGTTACTGGTATCTACGAATACAATCTTTATAGTCTCTTTATTCTACCGGTATTCCTAGTTGCCATTATTTATGCAGTATTTGAATTAGATATATTTAAATTCCACATATTGGGAACTCACTATCTTGTGGGAGGACTAGTGATTCTGATGGGAGGTCAATTATTCTTTGTGGATGGAGGAGTTGATGTCCTACTTACATCTATTACTGTTTTATTCACTCTTATACTAAGTGTGATCCTATATCGTAATTTAAAAAGAGAAAGTGATCAGCGTGTAAAGATTGAACAATTGTCTGTCCAACTTGAAGCTTCAAAGTCTAGGCTTGAAGAATCAAATATTAAACTTGAGCATGCAAATGACAAGCTTAAAGATTTGGATAAATTAAAAACAGAGTTCCTGGGCCTTGCATCTCATCAGCTTCGTAGTCCACTAACTGCTATTAAAGGTTATATTTCTATGATTGTAGACGGGGACTATGGGACTATAAATGATGAAGCAAAGGAGGCCATGAGCAAAGTTTTCCAATCTAGTATAAATCTCACAAAGATTGTGGAAGATTTATTAAATGTATCAAAGATTGAGCAAGGAGGACTCAAGTTCGTGATGGAACCATTCAACCTTGTAGAAATATCTGAAAGCATGGCAAACGATCTATCTATAACTGCAAAGGATAAAGGAGTAGAACTTACTTTTGAAGCAGGAGATAAGGAGTATATGGTAAATGGTGACAAAGAGAAGATTCGCCAAGTTGTGTTGAACCTCATTGATAACTCTATAAAATATACAAAGGTAGGTACTATACATGTATCTGTAGAGAAGAAGGGAACGAAAGTCGTATTTTCTGTGAAGGATACAGGTATGGGTATGACTCCAGAAACAAAGGTAACACTATTCCAGAAATTCGCTCGTGGTGATGGCGCTCGTATGAATACTGGCGGATCAGGACTTGGACTCTACTTAGCAAAGGAAATTATAGAAGCCCACAAAGGTACTATAGGTGTAGACTCAGAAGGCATGGGCAAAGGCTCCACTTTCTACTTCGAACTTAAATTAATGAAATAATAAAAAACTGTAGGAATCACTCCTACAGTTTTTTATTACATCTTTGAAATTTTATACCCTCCTTCTTCGTCTTTTATTTCATAGCCGAGTGATTTGATTTGCATGCGGAGTTCATCACTCTTTGCCCAATCTTTATTTTGGCGAGCATTCTCGCGATTATCCGCAAGAGCCATTACTTCTTCAGGAATAACATCTTCTTTGAGTTCAATTAATCCGAAGCCGAATACTTGATCGAAGTCGAGCATCGTAGCCTTCTTGTCATTATCTGACACAGAGCTATCTTTTACTAAGTCGAAAAGCAGTGCAAGAGCCTTCGGAGTATCTAAGTCATTATCCATTATCTCTATCAGTTTCTCTTTATATTCAGTTGATACTTTACCTACTGCATCACCAAGTGCTTTATATGATTCATATATACGCCTAAGAGCACTTCCACTGCCAGTGACAGCATCCAGTGTGAAATTTGTTTTCGTTCGATAGTGGGCAGTATAGAGCCATAAACGGAATGCTAGTGGCTCAATGCTTTTATCTATAAGGTCACGAAGTGTATAGAAGTTACCTGCGGACTTTGCCATCTTCTTGCCATCTACCATGAGGTGCTCGTTGTGCATCCAATACTTTACGAACTCTTTACCTGTAGCACATTCGGATTGAGCTATCTCGTTCTCGTGATGGGGGAACATATTGTCTACTCCACCAGTATGTAAATCAAAACTTTCGCCAAGCTCGGCTATACTCATGGCTGAGCATTCTATGTGCCAGCCTGGGCGACCCTTTGCAAGCTCCGTCTCTGTGCCAAGTAGTTCACTCGGATTCCAGAACACATCACCATCGTTGGCATCCCATGCTTTCCATAATGCGAAGTCTTGAGCACTTTCTTTATCGTACTCATCCTTCTTCATTCGTCCTTTGGCGTTTTCTTTCAGGTCAGAGAGGGTAAAATGTGAAAGCTTACCATATTCTTTATCTTTCTCTATAGAGAAATAAGCAGATCCATCATCTGTCATATATGCATAGCCTTTCTCTACTAACTTCTCTGTAAGTTCAAGCATTTCTTTTACATAATCTGTAGCCTTTGTGTACTTATCTGCGGGAATTATATGGAGAGCATCTCTATCCTTATAAAATTCTTCAGTATAGAATTCTGTAAATTCTTTCAAATTTTTACCTTGGGCTATAGAATCACGAATAGTTTTGTCATCTATGTCTGTAATATTCATAATATGTTTGACCTCGTATCCGCTGTATTTTAGATATCTCTTTAAAATATCGCCGAAAATATAAGCGCGGTAGTTCCCAATATGAGGATAGTTATAAACTGTAGGTCCACAGGTATATAAGCTCGCTTCACCAGGGTTTATAGGCTCGAAGTCTTCTAATTCGCGTGATAATGAGTTGTAAAGTTTTAACGCCATAGTATATAAATTATTGTAATAATAGCTACAAGTATAATAATCTTCAAATAAAATATTTTCTTATTGTACCTTCTCACTAGTCTATCATTCTCTTCTAGTAAGTACGACACTTCATCATGCTTCTGCGCGAGTTGCTCACTATATTTGCTATTTTCAGCATGCGTACGGAAGAAGTTAATAATTTCAAGAAATAGTAAGTCAATATTATCTATCTGAACAGGTCGCTCAAGGGCTAGATTCATTTCGAAATTTTTAGCGAAGTTTTTGATTTCGGGAGTGGTGTATTTACGGCTTGTTATAAGTGTGTTATCGCCGACTATGAAGTGGAGCGCATTCTCGGACTTACTTTCAAGTACATGCGATAGTTCCTCCCGGGTAGGGGCTTCGAGGTCGACCCAAGTCAGGCCCTTATAAGTGTACTTTGATATCATGTTTTGCATTATAACACCCCGCTTGCAATTTTTGAAACTTTTGTGTATTATATGTCCTGTAGAAATCTTATTAAATAAGGCTTATCTACTAATAACAAATTTATGGCAAATACAACAAAGACAACTAAAAAGCAAGACGCAGAAAATACAGAATTTGCTGTAATAGAAACAGGCGGCAAGCAGTACAAAGTGGCTGTAGGTGACGTCCTCAAAATAGAGAAATTAGACGGCGAATTCACAGCCGGAGACAAAATCGTATTCGATAAGGTATTACTTGTAGATAATGGCATAGATACTACTATCGGATCACCTTATATTGCTAAAGCGCAAGTTGAATCAATATTCCAAAAGGCAGGCCGCGGTAAAACAGTTAAAGTGGTAAAGTACAAACAGAAGTCTCGCTACATCAAGCGCAACGGCCACCGCCAACCTTTCATCGAAGTAAAAATCTCAGCAATTAAATAATATTAAAAAATAAAACTCCTCAATTGAGGAGTTTTATTTTTTTTATGCTCTATTCTTTAGTGCGTTTTTTATAGTCTCACTATCAGAGTATTCAAGCTCGGTGCCGGTGGAGAGTCCACGACCGAGGGATACTATGTTGAAGTTATATTTATCCTTCAAGTTTACCAGTATTTCACGCAGGTAGCTATCGGTGTGCTCACCTTGAGGATTAAGTGACAGTGCTATGATTACTTCTTTCAAGTCATCATTCTTTGCACGTTCTTCTATAGTTTTCAGTAATTCCTTTGTGCGGACGAAGTTAGGTGTGTCTTTCGTGACTATAGGCACAAGTCCACCGAGTATGAAGTACATACCACTATAATTTCTACTTCTCTTGATGCTCTCATAATCAGCATCTTTCTCAATTATCAGTAGGGAGGTACGATCAACTTTCGGATTACTACAATTCTCGCAAAGTGTATTCCTCTCTGATTGGAAGAATAGGAAGCATGAAGGACACTGGTGAATAAGCTTTTTAATACCTTGAATAGCTTTACCCAAGTCTTCTGCATAGTTCGGATGCTTGTGTAATAGGAAGTATACAAAGCGCTTTGCTTGGCGCTCACCGATACCAGGGAATTCTTTGAAGTATTGTGCTAAATTTTCTATCGGATTCATTTTATTTTTTAGAAATCGTTCAAGTTACTAGAAGTTGCGAAGCTATTGAGATTACTCTTCTCCATACTCATGAATGTTGTAGACTTCTCATCGAAGTATAGGTCGACTTTACCGACAGGACCATTTCTGTGCTTCTCTATAAGTATCTCTGCTATGTTTGTCTTCTCAGATTCGTCTTTTCCTTTATCATCACGGTGTATGAACATGACCACATCGGCATCCTGCTCGATAGATCCAGAGTCACGGAGGTCAGATAGGCGAGGTCGTCCACCACGGCTTTCCACCGCACGAGAAAGCTGTGAGAGTGCGAGTACTGGTACATCAAACTCTTTTGCGAGAGCTTTTAGTGAGCGAGATATTTCAGTAACTTGGTTCACCATATTGTCATAATTCTTCGAAGCAGACATTAGCTGTAAGTAATCGACAATAATAAGCCCTATGCCATTCTCTGCACGAATACGACGGCAGACTGAGCGCATACGCACGATAGAGTTACCAGCCATATCGTCAATGAATATAGGAGCTTTGGAAAGTAAGTCTAGTGAATCACGAATCTTGGAGAATTCACTTTCTGCAGATAAGTTACCAGTACGGAGATTCCATGCATTTACACGAGACTCTGCGGCAAGTAATCTGTCTACTAGTTGCTGTGTACTCATTTCGAGGGAGAATATAACAGTAGGTATGCTACTTTTTGTGGCTGCTTGGCGAGCGATGTCGAGTGCGAGAGTAGTCTTACCCATAGAAGGACGAGCAGCAAGTATGATAAGGTCGGACTTCTGAAGCCCAGATAGATACTGATCAAGATCATGAAAGCCAGTAGGCACTCCACGAATCTCACCTTTATTCTCGTGCAACTTCTCTAGACGATTCCACGCTTCAGGTAAACTTTCCTTCAAAGATGAGAAAGCGTGTCCACTAGTATTATTATCGATACCCATCATGCGCTTCTCGGCTTGATCAAGTATTTCATACACGTTCTCAACTTCTTCTTTGAAGCCAAGTTCAGATATATCGGATCCTGCGTCTATTATCTTTCTTAGGATATGCTTCTTTGATACTATTTCAGCATAATGTTTAATATTCGTAGAAGAGGGAACAGAATTCGCAAGGTCACTGATGTAGCTACTGCCGCCAACTTTATCTAGTATTCCTTTTTCTTCTAATCTATGAGATAAGGATATGATATCGATAGGTTCACCTTTGCTGGAAAGCTCTAGCATTATCTTGTAGATATCGCCATGCTTCGACACATAGAAGGAATCAATGCCAATGATATCACTTACTTCATGTATAGCTCCTTGGCGAAGCATTATAGAACCGAGGACTGCACGCTCTGAATCCGTACTCTGAGGAGGAACTCTTAAATTTGATTTATTTTTGTCTGCCATAGGAAGTATTGTATCACAGTGTCAATTTTAAAAAACTGTACATTTTGCATAACTATGTGGAGAAAATCTGGATAAATGCCTGCCCGTCCGGAGCTTTGGCATAGGCGGGTGCAAAACTCGTCGTTTTTTGGTATTATGGGCTTATATGAAAAAGATATTACTTTCAGGTATCCAACCTTCAGGCACTATGCATATTGGGAACTATTTCGGTGCTCTTAAGCAGTTTGTTGAAATGCAGGATGAATACGAAACTCGTGTCATAATAGTGGATTTACACGCAATGACCACTGTTCAAGACAAAGCGAAATTGTCCTCAGGTATATTGAATATAGCCATGGATTATCTTGCAGTAGGTCTTGATCCAGAAAAAGTTATTATATTCAAACAGTCTGATGCTCCAGAAGTTACAGAGCTTGCTTGGTATTTTAATTGTATTACTACCATGGCATATCTTGAAAGAGCGACAGCATATAAAGATGCGAATCAGAAAGCTAAAGAAGTGACAGTGGGATTATTTGATTATCCAATGCTTATGTCTGCGGATATTTTAATACAAGATGCAGATGTAGTACCAGTAGGAGCGGATCAGAAACAGCACGTAGAATACGCTCGCGACACAGCTCAGAAGTTCAACAACACATTTGGTGAGACTTTCAAATTACCTGAACCAATGATTTTAGATAATGTCGCTGTTGTTCCAGGCACTGATGGACGCAAGATGAGTAAAAGTTACGGTAATACGATTCCACTATTTGGCACAGATGAAGAGATTAGGAAAGCAATCATGAGTATAGTCACCGATTCGAAAGCCCCAGACGAGCCGAAAGATCCCAATGCCTGTAACATATTCGCTCTTCATAAATTATTCCTGCAAGGTGCACCACTTGAGGAACTCAGTAATAGATATAAAAAAGGTGGACTAGGATATAAAGAATCGAAAGATATGCTATATGAAGAAATAATAAATTTTATAAGTCCTATGCGAGAAAAGAGACGAGAACTCGAACAAGATTTGTATAAAGTAAAAGAAATATTGAAAAATGGTGGTTTGAAAGCAAAAGAAATAGCAGAAGCTAAAATGAAATTTGTACGCATGCGTGTGGGTGTAGACTTTTAATTTATGAATATAATTACAACAATACTTATAATAATAGGAATCTATATTGTAATTAAGACAGTGAAGATTGTTCGCATTATTCTTACGCTTGTTGTAGGGGTTATTTATATGCCACTTAATAATTTCAATACAGCTGTGCAGAAATGGTATTTTAGGATAAAGAAAGAGGATAAGGTAGTATTCTATCTTTTTACTCCATTCTACTGGATACTTGTGTTTATTACTTTCATTGTGTCTGTTCCTTATGAGTTCTTAATAGCAATGGATATACATTAATAATTAAATTGTCACTTTTGTGATACAGTATTTTAATATGACAAAACGTATTTATATAAAAGAATTGAGTAGTTATGTTGGGCAAGAAGTTGTTATTGCTGGCTGGGTAGATGTGCGTCGTGATCAAGGTAAGCTTGTATTCATGGATATGCGTGATATGACAGGCAAGGTTCAAGGCGTAGTACTTCCTAGTCATACGGAAGCAATGGAGCAAGTGAAAGAAGTCCGCACAGAGTGGGTACTGAAAGTGACAGGTATGGTCAATAAAAGACCAGAGAAGAATATAAAAGAAGGAGTACTAAACGGTGACATAGAGCTTGAGATAACAAATATAGAAATACTAGCACAAGCAGCACCACTTCCTTTCGACATGTCACTTGATGGATACAACCTAGAGCTTACAACAGAACTTGATAATAGAGCACTTGTCTTAAGACAGCCGAAAGTTCAAGCAGTATTCAAAGTTCAAGAGACAGTCATTGACTCATTCCGTGAGTTCATGAAGCAGAATAACTTCTATGAATTCCAAGCACCTTCTATTACTCCAGCTACAGCTGAAGGAGGAGCTGAAGTTTTCCAAGTAAATTATTTCGACAAGAAAGCATTCCTTACTCAATCTCCACAACTATACAAACAAATTGTAATGTCTGCATTTGAGAGATGCTTCTCTGTGAATAAAGTTTTCCGTGCTGAACCTTCATCTACTACAAGGCACCTGACAGAGATAGTGTCACTCGACGCTGAGATGGCATTCATAGATTCATGGACAGATGTCCGAGATATGGCAGAGAATACAGTGAAGTATATTCTAAAACAAATTGAAACAAAGAATGCTGAGCACCTAAAATTGCTCGGGGCAACTCTCCCTGTGATGATAGAGAAGACTCCCACACTCACGCTTGCGGAAGTCCAACAGAAAATTTTCGAGAAAACTGGTCGTGATGTACGAGGAGACAAAGATACTAATCCCCAAGATGAGAGAGAAATATGTGAAATCATTAAAGAAGAAACTGGTTCTGATTTCGTATTCATCTATGGCTATCCTACTCGTCAGAAACCTTTCTATATATATCCAAATAAAGAAAATCCAGATGTTAATGAAGGCATGGACCTCATATGCCGCGGAGTAGAGTGGCTCTCTGGTGGACGCAGAATTAATGAATATGATCAGCTTATGGAGCATGTAAAGATATGGAATATGGATCCAAATAAAATTAAAATGTTCTTGGAAGCTTTCAAGTATGGAGTTCCTCCTGAAGGTGGATTTGCTTTCGGTGCTGAACGCATAACAATGCAAATATTGGGACTAAAGAACATCCGCGAAGCATGTATGTTCCCAAGAGACATGAATAGAATTGATGAAAGATTAACAGACGAAGGATATTAATTTATGGATGACTGTATTTTTTGTAAAATCGTAAAAGGTGAGGCGCCAAGTTACAAAATTTGGGAAGATGAGAAGCATTTAGCATTCCTCTCTATTTTCCCTAATACTGAAGGTTTTTCTGTCGTTGTTACAAAAGAACATTACGATAGCTACGCATTTGATTTACCAGACAATGTATTAAGTGAATTGGTTTTAGCCACAAAAAAAGTGGGTAAATTATTAGATGATAAGTTGGACGATGTGGGGCGTACAGGAATGATTTTTGAAGGTTTCGGAGTAAATCATATTCATGCGAAGCTTTTCCCAATGCATGGGACAAAAGGTGAAGAATGGAGACAGAGAATTGGTAAACCAATTAAATTCTTTAATGAATATGAAGGATATATATCTAGTCATGATTATGAGCGAGCAGATGATGAAGGGCTTAAAAAAATAGCAGATAAAATTAAAGAATAATATGCAAGATGAAAATACTACATCTGTATATAAGGTTCGCACCGGGAGCTTCGAAGGTCCACTCGAGCTTTTACTTTCACTCATAGAGAGTAGGAAGCTTTTTGTGAATGAGATATCGCTTGCTCAAGTGACCGATGACTATATAGCCTATATTAAATCTCTTTCAGATATTCCGACAGAGAAGCGTATTGCCGATGTATCTTATTTCATACTTGTTGCTGCAACTTTGATACTTATCAAATCTAAATCTCTCTTACCGAATCTAACTTTGACTGAAGATGAGACGGAGAAGATTACAGACCTCGAGAAGAGGCTCAAGCTTTACCAGATTATAAAGAATGCGAGTGTAGATATTAAAACTAATTTCGGTGCACAAATTATCTTTTCTCCACTTGAGCGTGTATGGAGTGAGCCCATATTTTCGCCAGATCCACTTATTACTAGTGAATCAATGGGTCTGTCTATTGCAAGTGTGCTTTCAAATTTACCAAAGAAAGAAGAGAAGCTAACAGAGATAGAAGTGAAGAAAATAATAAGCATAGATGAAGTTATAAATAGCTTAACTGATAGAATACAGAGTGCAATCAATATATCATTCCGTGATTTTGCAAAGAGTCATAATGCGACGAATGTCACCGAAGCACGAGTGCATATTATCGTTTCATTTTTAGCTATGCTAGAATTGGTACGTGAGGGTATTATAGATGTGATGCAAGAAGCACGATTTGAGGATATTAAAATTACTAAGCCGGATACTACTAACCAAGATTTAGCAATATAAATTATGATGCCACTAGAATCCAAAATTGAAGGACTACTTTTTTATAAAGGTGAGGATGTAACTGTGGGGAAACTTGCAGAACTTTTGAAAGTAAGCGAAGTGGAAATCAAAGAGGGTATAGATAAGCTTAAATTGTCTCTCGCCGGCAGAGGACTCGTCCTCGTAGAGAAGGATGATTCCGTAGTGCTCGGTATATCAAGAGAGCTTAGTCCTATTATAGAGTCCATAAGGAAAGATGAAGTCACTCGTGAGCTATCGAAAGCTTCACTTGAAACTTTGTCTATTGTTTTATACAAGAATGGAGTATCCCGAAGTGAGATAGATTATATCCGTGGAGTAAACTCTAGTTTTATACTCAGGAACTTACTTGTCCGCGGACTTGTAGAGAAAGTAACAGATACAAAAGATAGTAGGAAAATACTATACAGACCTACTTTTGAGACTTTGTCATTTATGGGTGTAGCACACATCTCTGAACTTCCGAATTATGAAGTGACCATAACAGAATTAGAAAAAGTTATAAATCAAAACGAAGAAAACCATGATTAATGCTGTAAAAATATTACTTCCGGCAACTATTAGCTTCATTGTGGGTATTGTCCTGACACCTATTGCTACACACTATTTCTATAAATATAAAATGTGGCGCAAAGTTTCTCGAGTCAGCAATGTAGCCGTCGGTAAATTCGGTGAGATAAATGATGGCGTTGCCGAGACTTCCACTCCACGCACAGGTGGGATGATTATATGGATTTCGGTTATTATAACTATTTTCTTACTAGGTGTTATTGATTTTCTATTTAATAATAGCTTAACAAATAAACTTTACTTCATTAGTCGCAGTCAGACAGTTCTACCTTTGTTTACTTTAATACTCGCTTCACTTGTGGGACTATGGGATGATTTCTTGCAGATATTCGGTACAGGTAAGTGGACATCAGATCCGATACTACTTCGCTATATTAAAGTAGGAATTATTTTACTACTCGGGCTCGTTATTGCTTTATGGTTCTACTTTAAACTAGGCATAGCTGAGATATATATACCTTGGCTTGGATTTGTGCACTTGGGACTTTTATTTATTCCTTTTTTTATTCTAATCATGTTCGGTGTATGGTCTACTAGTGTCATCGACGGCCTAGATGGATTAGCGGGTGGAGTATTGGCACCTATATTCGGGAGCTATACTCTTATTGCATTATTCGGCAATCAGATAAATATCGCCGCATTTTGTGCTGTTATCACTGGAGGTATACTCGCATTCCTTTGGTTTAATATTCCACCTGCACGCTTCTACATGGGTGAGACTGGTATGATCGGACTCACTGTGACACTTGCAGTAATTGCATTCCTTACTGATACAGTTCTACTCCTACCTATAATCGCATTCCCACTATTTATAACTGCAGTTTCAGATATTATACAAATGGCATCAAGAAGATTCCGTAATGGGAAGAAAGTTTTCCTTTTTGCTCCGCTTCACCACCACTTTGAAGCACTAGGTTGGCCGAAATATAAAGTGACTATGCGATACTGGATTGTCGGAGTTATTACTTCAATGATGGGAGTTATCTTATCTATAATTAGTTAATGAAAAAGAAAAGCATAGATAAAGTATTTTTTGGTATTGTTATCGCACTTGTAGTTACAGGTGCGGTTATGTTTACGTCGGCATCTCTCGGTATCTTGGCCAAGAATGAAGCCAAGTTCTACAGCGTAATATTTGCTCAATTCATCCTAGGCTTGGGAGGAGGGCTCGTGGCATTATATTTCGGTATGAAGATTCCATATAAATTCTGGAGAGATTATTCTTTGCCTCTTTTTATAATTTCTATAATACTTACTTGCCTAGTATTTGTGCCTGGACTTGGTTCTATGCACGGAGGTGCTCGTAGATGGATTAACGTACTTGGTGTATCATTCCAGCCTGTTGAATTCCTGAAAATTGGATTCATTATATATTTTGCTGCGTGGTTATCGTGGGCAAAGAACAGAATTGCGGATATTAGATTTAGTATTATACCGCTATTGATACTCCTCGGCATCATTACTGTAGTATTAGTAAATCAACCTGATACAAAGAGTATTATACTTATATTGCTCACCGGGGTGACTATGCTTTTCGTTTCAGGACTTCCATATAGATATATATTCGGCATACTTGTAGTTGGTGTCATAGGTTTCGCTATATTAGTTTCGTTTAAGCCATACCTGATGGATAGAATAAATACTTTCATAAATCCTAGCCAAAATGGGAGTACTACTTCATACCAACTTCAGCAATCATTAATTGCTATAGGTTCTGGTGGAGTATTCGGCCGAGGCTTGGGGCAAAGTATTCAGAAATTTAATTATTTGCCCGAACCACAAGGTGACTCAATATTCGCAGTTATAGGCGAGGAGCTTGGGTTTGTCGGAGCTATGATTATTATATTATTCTATGTTGCTTTTGCACTTAGAGGCTACAAGATTGCATATTTTGCACCAGATTCGTTCTCTAAATTACTTGTTATCGGGTTTATCACTATGGTAACTTTGCAATCCTTTATGAATATCGCATCCATCATAGGAGTTTTTCCGTTGACGGGTGTACCGCTTGTCTTTATAAGCCATGGAGGAACAGCATTACTATTGTCACTTGGGATTATTGGTATTATTCTTAATATCTCTAGTTCTACGAAGAAGATAGAGGATTCCAAAAAGTAAACTAGAAAAGTAATAAAAAATAAGCTACAATATAAAATATGAAAGTATTACTTACAGGAGGAGGAACAGGTGGACATTTCTACCCCATAATTGCTATAGCAGAGGAGTTGAATGAAATCGCTCACAAAGAGAAGATCGTTGATTTTAAACTTTACTATATGTCAGATGATCCCTATGATAAAAGGATGCTTTTTGAGAATAGGATAAACTTTGTACAGATACCGACAGGGAAAATGCGCCTATACTTCTCTATAAGAAACTTTTTTGATTTATTTAAAACAGCTACTGGAGCATTCTTTGGATTACTAACCATGTTCTTCATTTATCCTGATGTTGTTGTATCAAAGGGTGGATATGCCGCATTCCCAGCAGTATTTGCGGCAAAGTTGCTACGCATACCTGTGATTGTTCATGAGTCAGATTCATTCCCAGGTAGACTGAATGCATGGACAGCTAAGTTCGCAAAAAAAGTTGCAGTGTCTTGGCCAGAAGCAGGGGAATTATTACCACAAGATAAAGTCGCAGTGACAGGTCAGCCAATAAGGAAGGCGATAATGCACGGTGATCCAAACGGAGCTTATGAAGCATTTCAATTTATTCCGAGTTTACCGGTAATTTTTATTTATTGTGGCTCACAAGGAGCAGAAATTATTAATGATGCAATTATAAACACTCTTCCTAATCTACTCTCAAAGTATCAGATAATACATCAGACTGGCCCTAAACAATATGAAGATGTCGTATCTCGATCAAAATTAATCCTCGAGAATAATAAAAATATTTCTAGATATAAACCTATGCCGTACCTTAATAATATAAACATCCGTATGGCTTCGGGTATAGCAACTATTATTATTGGTCGTGCAGGATCATCGATATTTGAAATCGCATCCTGGGGTGTGCCTTCTATTATTATTCCTATTACGAATTCCAATGGTAATCATCAGATGAAGAATGCTTTCTCCTACGCTCGCGCTGGTGCCGCAGAAGTAATAGAAGAGAATAATCTAACAGATCATGTACTTATAGCAGAAATTGATAAATTAATTAATGACAAAGAACGATTAGCCAAGATGAAGAATAATGCTATCGCCTTCTCTTCACCTGATGCAAGCTATAAGATTGCAAGGGCTGCTATGGATATAGTACTTTCTCATGAATCATAATATATATGAATACAGAAAATAAAAAAATTGTAACACGTTTCGCTCCGAGCCCCACAGGGTACCTACATATTGGTGGTGTTCGTACTGCTCTTTATGCTTGGGCATATGCACGTAAACATAATGGTACTTTTATTTTACGTATAGAAGATACAGATAAAGCTCGTGAAGTAGAGGGCTCAATTGACCATATCATTGAATCATTAAAATGGGTGGGTGTGACTTGGAATGAAGGAGTCGATATCGGCGGGCCAAATGGACCTTATCTACAGTCTAAAAGGCTTGCTTCATACAGAAAATACGCTCAGATTTTAGTAGATAAAGGTTTGGCTTATGCTGATCCATATACCACAGAAGAAGTCGAAGCATTTAGGCAAAAAGCACAAGAGGAAAAGCGACCGTTCCTATTCAGAGATCATAGACCAGAAAATCCTCCGAAGTGGGATGGGACACAACCACTGCGATTTAAAGTAACTAATATTAAATCATATCAATGGAATGATGTTGTTTATGGATCACTTTCTGCAGGTACTGAAGCACTTGATGACTTTATACTTATAAAGAGCGATGGATATCCTACCTATAATCTATCTCATATGATTGATGACTTAGAAATGGGGGTGACTCATATAATGCGAGCAGATGAATTCATCGCTTCTACACCGAAATTTCTTGCTTTATACGAAGCTCTAGAAATCACTCCTCCAGTATTCGTAACACTTCCACCAATTATGGCTCCGGATGGTAAGAAGAAGCTCGGTAAGCGTGATGGGGCAAAAGACATACTCGATTATAAAGCCGAAGGATACCTCCCAGAAGCTATGCTTAACTTTCTTGTATTTATAGGATGGAATCCAGGTGACGAACGAGAAATATTTACATCAGAAGAATTTATCCAAAGTTTCGATATATCACGCATACATCACTCAGGCGGCGGATTTAATGTAGAGAAGCTTGATTGGATAAATCGTGAGCATTTAAAGAAGCTTTCTTATGAGGAACAAGAGGAGTACATAAGTAAATTTATACCTGATAGTTTGAAGAAATTGCCGACCTATACGAATACAATAATTCATAATATTACTCCTGTAATAATGGAAAGAATTGCGAAAGGTAGCGACATAGTGAAGATGGCAGAAGATGGTGAGCTTACATACTTCTTTGGTAAGCCTGTTTATGATAAGGATGCATTATTTTTCAAAAATTCAAAAATTCCGGAGGACAACAAATATGAATTATTGGCAAACTACCTTGTGCATGCAGTATCTTTACTTACAGATATAACAGATAGCGACTTTATGAAAGATAAAATTAAAGAAAAGCTCTGGCCATATGCCGAGGAAGTAGGTCGTGGTGACATACTCTGGCCGATCAGATACGCTCTCTCTGGGCTTGATAAATCACCTGATCCATTTACTTTGCTTGAAATTTTCGGTAAGGAAGAAAGTATAGATAGACTTCGTAATGCTATTTCGTTACTTGGTAAATAATGTAGTATACTAGAGCTAATGCATTCGAAGAAAATAATTATTGTAATTTTTATTATATTATGTGGATTTACTTCACATAGTTTATTTGCTGATACTGCAGAGAGTGTGAAGAGGCAGATAAATGACATAAATTCACAGATAGAGGCCCTCGATCGTGAAATAAAACAGTATCAAGACAAGATAACTACTACAAGTGGCGAAGCAAACAGCCTGGCAAAGATTGTAGCTGAACTTAATCTTACTCGTACTAAACTGACCAAAGAATTAGAACAAACACAGAAGAAGATTACAGCAACAAATCTGGTTATTAAAAATATAGATGAAGATATAACAGATAAAGAAAGAACTATACAACAATCACGTTTACTGTTAGGAAAAATGTTCCGCACTTTAGATACTTATGACAATATCACACCACTAGAGCGCATACTCGCAGAAGAAGACATAAGTGAAATGACGAGGGAGTATAATAATATCATTGCTTTGAATGAACAAGTGCGTGTGAATATAAGAGAGATAAATAAACAGAAAGTTGAATTAGATATTACAAAAGATAAGAAGGAAGTTGAGTATAAGAATTTATCAGAATTAAAGCAAACACTAACTGGTAAGAAAGTTGTAATCGATGTAACTAAAAAAGAGAAGGATACATTACTATCACAAACCAAGAATAAAGAATCCGAGTATAAGAAGCTTCTAGCTGAACGCCAAAAACTTAAGGATACTTTCGAGAAAGAGCTAGACGATTACGAAGCAAAACTTCAATTTATACTAGATCCAAATAGCTTACCCAAAGCAGGCTCTGGTGTACTTTCTTTTCCAGTAAAAACTCCTTTTATGACATCACCTTTTGGTCCTAGGTGGGGCAGGTTCCACTATGGGACGGACTTTAGAGCACCGGTAGGCACACCAGTCACAGCTATGGCATCTGGTACTGTTCTTGGCACAGGTGATACTGATCTATCTTGTAAAGGTGCTTCATTCGGCAAATGGGTCTTCATAAAGTATGATAATGGACTCTCAAGTACTTATGGGCACCTCTCTGCAATATCCTCTAAGGTAGGTCAGAAAGTGAAAGCTGGTGACATAGTCGCTATGTCTGGTAATACTGGTTCATCTACAGGCCCACACTTACATGTGAATGTATATGCTTCAAGTGGAGTGAATGTACAGAACGTACCAAGTAAGAGCTGCAATGGGAAAATTTTCACTCAGCCTATAGCAGCATTAAATGCATATCTTGACCCTATGCTTTACCTTCCTAAATTGCCTAAAAGCTAAAATAGGGAAGTTGTAAAAGTCTTTAAAATATGTAATTATAATACTAGAAATATTATATATTTCTTTGTTTGCCCGAGTGGGTAAAGAGTGAACTGCTTTACTCTTTACCAGAGCCACAGCTCTGTGGACCGACGCGAGGGCAAACTATAAAAGAAATACGGCAGTATATTTCTTTGTTTGCCCGAGTGGCGGAACTGGTATACGCGCACGACTTAAAATCGTGTCTCGTAAGGGATGTGGGTTCGATTCCCACCTCGGGCACCAGTAAGCAAAGCTTACACGAGAGCACGTAAACTGCTTTACGTGGGTGTGGGAATCGAAAAGCTTTTCCTTGTGAGCATAGCTCATGGAAAAGGTATACTGTTCCTGTAAGGAAAGATATCCTACCTCGCATGTACAAAAAGATAATAAAAAAAATGAATAATCTAATAAAATCTACTCTTGTAACTAGTTATGTTAAACCCGATTTAGATGGAACTGCAGGTGCAATTGCTTATGGAGAATTTCTAGAAAAAACGATTAATAAAAAAGTTACTATTGGCTTTATCGGTAGCATACACGATGAAGCAAAATACATATTCGATCGCTTTTCTTTAGAATATCCATTAATTATTGAAGATTCAAGTAATTTCAGTGAAGTTATTCTTGTAGATGCAAGTGATGTAAGTGGACTTAATGGAAAAATAGAAGTTGAAAAAGTAATAGAGATTATTGATCACAGAAAAATTAATGGGGCAAGTGAATTCCTTAATGCTAAAGCACAAATTGAATTTGTTGGAGCAGCTGCCACCTTAGTAGCAGAAAAATTTATAGATAATAATATTAATATTTCCAATAAATCAGCTTTGCTCCTCTACGGGGCTATTATTTCAAATACTCTTAATTTTAAAGCCAGTGTTACTACAAATCGTGATATCGTAGCAGCTAAATGGTTAAATGAAATTTTAAACTTACCAGAAAATTTTTGGAAGGATTTATTTATGGCAAAATCAGATTTATCTGGTAATAAGCTCGAAGAAAGAATGCAGAGTGAATTAGCATGGTTTGTTCTTGGAAATAAAAAAATTAATATTATTCAAATTGAGATAATTGGGGCTAAAAAACTTATTGAAGAGCGGGGTCTAGAGATTATTAAAGTATTAGAAAAAATTAAGAAGGAAATGAATATCGATTATATTTTTCAAAATACCATAGAGCTAGAATATAATAATAATTATTTTGTTACTAGTGATATAGAAACACAGAAACTCCTAGAAAAAATTTTTAATATTAAATTTAATGATGTAGTTGCAAATAGACCAGGTTTAATTATGAGAAAACAAATTATCCCTTTATTAAAAGAAGAATTAGAAAACAGGAATATTTAATCATTATTTTGAAAAAACCCCTTAATTTGTTAATATAAACTTATATTTTTATGTCCAAACAATACTACACAACTATAGGGCTAGAAATTCATGCTGAATTAAATACTCAGTCAAAGATGTTTTGTGGGTGTTTGAATAACCCCGACGAAGAGAAGCCGAATACAAATATCTGCCCAGTATGTATGGCTCACCCAGGGACACTGCCTGTGATAAACAAGAAGGCAGTAGAGAGTGTGATAAAGGTAGGACTTGCTCTTAATTCGGAAATTGCCGACTTTACAGAATTTGATAGGAAGAATTATTTCTACCCAGACATACCGAAGGCTTACCAGATATCACAATACAAGTACCCAATAGTACAAGGCGGGGAGCTCAATGATGTGAAGATTACTCGTATACATCTAGAGGAAGACACAGCCAACAACAAACACGATAGAGGTGATTATTCACTTATAGATTTTAATCGTGCAGGTGTGCCACTTATGGAACTTGTGACTGAGCCCGTCATCCACTCTGCGAAAGAAGCGGGCGACTTCGGTCGTGAATTACAATTACTCTTACGCACCCTCGGAGTCAGTGAAGCAAATATGGAGAAAGGTCAAATGCGCGTAGAGCTCAATATTTCTATTTCTGATAATCCCGATACTCTTGGTACAAAGTGTGAAGTGAAGAATATAAATTCATTCCGTGCTGTGGAGCGTGCTGCCGAATATGAGATAAAACGCATGTCACAACTTCTGGATGAAGGAAAAGGTGACCAAATAGTTCAAGAGACTCGTGGCTGGGATGAGGCAAAGCAGTCAACATTTTCTCAGAGATCAAAAGAAAATGCGAATGACTATCGATACTTCCCAGATCCAGATTTACCAAAGCTATACTTAAACAAGATGTTTGATATAGAGAAGCTTAAATCTGAGCTACCAGAGCTACCAGTTGCCAAGCGTAATCGTTATAAGAATGATTATGGTATTAAAGATGAGGACATAGAAAGTTATGTTACAGATATAAATCTTGGTCTATGGTTTGAAGATGTAGCGAAAATTCTAAATAGTAAAGACAAGATTAAGATAGCCTCAAATTATATTACTTCTGATTACTTGGGACTCGCGAAAGCAAATAATGAAGTAAAGCTCCCAAAGACTGAAAATTTCGCAGAGCTTATAAATATGGTAACAGAAGGACAAATATCTTCACGTGTAGCGAAAGACATACTTGCATTGATAGTTATAAACGATGAATCACCAATGAAAATTGCAATTGAAAAAGATTTAATACAGAAGAATGATGAAGGTGCACTCAAAGAAATAGTACAGAGAATTATTAATGCGAACCCTGAAGTTGTCGCTACTTATAAAGGAGGCAAGGAGAATGCACTCATGTCACTTGTCGGTCAGATTATGAAAGAAACAAAAGGCTCCGCAAATCCTGCACTAGTACAAAAGTTATTAAAAGAGTTGATTTAATATATGGAATTAAAATTAGGTATATATAAACATTTCAAGAGACACACAGTAGAAGTAATTGGTGTGGCCAAGAATTCAGAGAATTATGAGGAAGAATTTGTAGTGTATATGCATCCACATGAAGGACATGACCAGATGTGGATCCGCCCAAAAGCAATGTTCCTCGAGAACGTAGAGCGTGATGGCTATAACGGTCCAAGGTTTGAGTATATTGGGAAATAAAATAAAATGGTTCACGTTTATATAATTACTTATATAATTGAACGTGAACCAATGATTTTGTTGGCTAGGAGAATATTTTTTTAATTACTATTCCTATGGATACTACTTGAAAAGTGGCAAATATGTAATTGCCATCATCAAATAATACGTACATTAATGCAATATTTGCAAAAGCACTAATGTACCAACCAATAATTTTTTTCCTAATTAAAAGTAGGTCGGCAATTAAGAACATTTCCGACAAAACTACCTCAAACATTTCTTCGTGTAATATAAAAAATATTACAATAACAGAAATTATAGCCGAGAAGACCATAACATTGTCTGTTCTTGTTATTTTTTCTACTCCACGTCGCCATTTATAGATACCATAAATGGCAAAAGGGATGCCTAGGACTTCGACAAACGCCAAAGATAGGAATCCATTGTTTAGAAAAAAAATACCGGCAATTAAGGAAGCAACTATGGCAGTAATTCAGCCAAACTCCTTCTCCTTGGCGATGAAAAATTCGCCCACTAACGAAATACAGACTGTCACCAACTCCAGTCCGTATGTTTCTAAAAAGACATAAATAAACTTGTTTATATTATACTCTTTAACCACAAGAGCACAATCTGCCTGTTATCTAGGATCTAGAGATAGAATATAAAATGAGTATTATTTTACTGAATATACTATTGCTGATACTAATATAAGTGATATAATATCAACGTGATACTAAGTTTTAAAAACATTTCAAAAGCGATAATAATATTTGTAATCTTCTTTTCATTCAATGCTACGAATGCTGCTAATCCCGTCTCTCCTATAAGCCCCGATGATAACATTCAAGACCCGGGGGACCCAGGTACAGCATGGGGTGGTTGTGGACCAACTGATTCTAATTGTTATGTCACTATTTCAGAAGTAACTCTATCAGGTGAGAACTACCTCTCTATTACAGGTCAAGAAATAACTGCATCAGACATAGACCTTGCTACAAATGTAACAGGGAACCTTGGTGTAGCAAATCTAGCATCTGGTACAGGTGCATCAGCATCAACCTTCTGGAGAGGTGATGGAACTTGGGCAGCACCTGCAGCGGGGTGGTGGGTCACAGGAAATGCAGGAACTACTGCAGGGACGAATTTTATTGGGACGACGGACGCGCAAGATGTGGTGATCAAGAGGAATAGTACACAAATTGCGAGATTCTATAGTGATAGGTTAAGTATTGGAATAAATGCAGGAAATACATTTTACTCAAACTTTATTGGTCCAAGTGCAGGTCTTAATGCAACAGACGCATATTACTCAAACTTCTTTGGATATGAAGCTGGGTCGAGTGCAACAAATGCGCAATACTCAAACTTTTTAGGTTGGAATGCAGGAAAAGGAGCAATAGACGCACTCGGGTCTAATTTTATTGGGGCGCAGACAGGTCTTAATGCCATAAACGCTACAAATTCAAACTTTATTGGAAATAGTTCTGGAGAAGGAGCAACTAGTGCCTCAAATTCAAACTTTATTGGTGCATCGGCAGGTGGTGGTGCAACGAATGCGTCTAATTCAAATCTCTTTGGGAGAACTGTGGGACTCACCTTTCCCGGCAACAACATCGGCTCCAACAACATCATCATTGGTACCAATATTTCTCTCCCTAACGCAACTGCAAACAGTATAAATCTTGGAGCTGTCCTTTTTGGTACAGGGACATATGCTACTACAAGTGGTGACCCCTCCATCATCCCAATCTCCGGTGGCCGCATCGGTATCGGTGTCGTCTCACCAGTCGCTACACTTGATGTAAATGGAGACACTATCATTTCAGGTTCAAGTAGGTACTTGAACTTCGGGACAACAAATGGAACATCAGGTTACGGGTTTAGAGATAATGCAGGAACTTTAGAGTGGAAAAATGATGCAGGGAGCTGGACTACGTTTGGAGGAGGTTCTGGCTGGGGACTTACAGGTAACGCTGGGACAACTGCAGGGACGAATTTTATAGGGACGACGGATGCACAAGATGTCGTGATTAAGAGAAATAATGTACAGATTGCGAGATTTTATAGTGATAGATTAAGTATAGGAGTAGATGCAGGAAATGCTTCAAATTCAAATTTTATAGGCACTGAATCAGGGATAGGAGCAACGTCCGCATCTAATTCAAACTTTTTAGGTAGAAATACTGGATATTATTCGACTAATGCTTATAATGCAAACTTTTTTGGATACGCCGCAGGTCAAAATGCTGCAAATTCTAACTCAAGTAACTTTATTGGTGCTTTTTCTGGCTATTTTTCTACAAATGCATCTTACTCTAACTTTATTGGTTCTAATGCAGGGCAAGATGCTACAAATGCGTCACTTTCAAACTTTATCGGCTTTAATGCAGGGGCATCATTTCCTGGTAATAATTTGGGCTCAAATAATATAATAATAGGAACAAATATTTCGTTACCCAATGGTACTTCAAACTCTATGAATATTGGAAATATTTTATTTGGTTTTAATATCTATGGTTCGGAGTTTGGTTCGCCCTCGATTACCCCACAAACCAACGGCCGCATCGGTATCGCCACTATCCCTACCACCTATACACTTGAAGTAGGTAACAGTTCTGTGGCAGGAATAGTATCACGCTTCACTAACTCCACCGGCACCTGTGATATCAATCCTACCACTACATCACTAGTATGTTCATCAGACGAAAGATTAAAATCAAATATTAATAATCTAGATTCATCACTCGCATTAATCACTACACTACGACCAGTAACATACTCTTGGAATTCTGATAATGAAAACACTCCACAAGTAGGTTTCATTGCTCAA
>JBGSSJ010000009.1:0-20318 GCA_041737125.1 Minisyncoccia bacterium | reverse complement strand
TTTCCTCGGGAGAAGGTCTGCCTACTGGACAGAAGCTACGACGCGCACCCATAAGGTCACAAAACCACTAATCTGGATAGGTATAGTATTAACTATAATCGGAGGGTTAATGTTTTATAGAGATTACGGAGCACAAGATACGATAATTGTACATCTATTTTCAGTATTAGTAATGATTGTAAATGGTTTATTTCTATCATTCTCTGTAAGCCCATTCCTAGTCAATAGAGAGAAAGAAAACAGATCAGCTGAACTACTACCAAAATCTTGGCAAATAAAGATAACAATATCTTTCATAATTTCATTCATACTTTGGTGGGGTAATTTATTTATACTAGTTTCCTTTATTTCAAGTAAAATATAATAAAAATCCCCTTAGGCTATACCCAAGGGGATTTTTATTTATTAGTGATTCACTACATGTGATTCATGATGATTCGCTCTAGTTAACATTCTAAATAGAATTATAACTGCAAGTATCAATAGTATCACGAACAGCCATTGCCAGACAGAACTAGGCATAAATCCTCCAGAACCAGCAAGTGACAGTGCAGCTAAATCATTCGTAGTATTACCTTGATCGATTGTTACAACAGCAGGAAGCTGTCTTACATCAGCTGGAGTAGTAATAGCATTACTCCTGTTTGTTACTGATGTATTGTTAACGACGCGAGTTGGAGTAGCAGTCCTTACTGTGCTTGTCGTAGTATTAGACTGATTTGTAGTAACAACTCTTTGATTATTTATAGTATTTGTAGTTGTGTTTGTCTGAGGAACTAAAGGAGCGTCAACAGGCATAGGGACTTTATAAAAACCAGTCTCATTAGTAATAACACGAGGTTGTGGATCCCACACCCCTGGAACATAAGCAAAAGCATTTGTAGAGTTCACTGAAAATAGTGCAACCGCTATAAATAATATTCCTTTTTTTGTTATATTTTTCATACGAGTATTATAGCATATATACATATCATTTGTCAAGCCCTCTATTATCCCCTTTTTACATCTCTTTTGGCTTGAATAATAAGGCTCTTTAGATTATTGTCTAAAGAGAGTATAATGAAAAATATTATAATTAATAAAAATATTACATGAATAATCCATTCCAAAATGCACTATTACAGTTAGAAAGAGCAAATAAAGTAAAGCAATTTAGCAAAGAATTTATATCTAGATTGCATCAGCCGAATCGTGAGATTAGAGTTTCAATTCCTGTAACAATGGATGATGGAAATTTGTCTATATTTGAAGGATACAGAGTTCAATATAATAATGCTCGTGGTCCATATAAAGGAGGAATTCGATACCACCAAGATACGGATATAAATGAAGTGAAAGCTCTAGCATTCTGGATGGCCCTCAAATGTGCAGTTGTAAATATTCCTATGGGAGGTGGAAAGGGTGGCATAACTGTCGATCCGAAGAAATTATCTCTAGGTGAGATAGAGCGCCTATCTCGTGGGTGGATAAAAATGATGACACCAGTTATAGGTCCACACATTGATGTCCCGGCTCCTGATGTAAACACAACTCCGCAAATCATGTCTTATATGGTAGATGAATATTCTAAAATTACTGGTGACAAAACAAATGCAGTTATCACAGGAAAACCCATAGAGATGGGTGGGTCAGAAGGCAGAGGGCAAGCGACGGGGCTTGGAGGATTTTATGTTTTTGATTCTATTAAAAAGAAGATGGCTATGCCCCAATCTTGCAATATAGTGATACAAGGCTTTGGTAATGTGGGTGGCAATGCAGCACAAATACTATCCGACCATGGCCATAAAATAATTGCTATTTCGGATTCAAAAGGGGCAATTTTAAAACAAGATGGCATAGATATAAAACTATTAAATGAATACAAAAGAGAAAATGGGCAAATTTCCGGATTCCCGGGATCTACAATGATCACAAATGAAGAACTATTAATTTTAGAATGTGATGTACTCATTCCAGCGGCACTGGAAAATCAAATAACTGAGAAAAATGCTAATAACATTAAAGCAAAATTGATAGTAGAACTTGCGAATGGTCCTACTACGCCAGAAGCCGATGATATCCTATATGAGAAAAATATTATAGTAATTCCCGACATACTAGCGAATGCTGGTGGAGTAACAGTATCAACATTCGAATGGGAACAAAATCTAGCCGGTGAACATTGGACCGAAGAAGAAGTATTCGTTAAGTTAAAGAAAATTATGGATGAGGAAACAGATGTTATATGGAATCGATCTCGAGAACTTAAAACTGATATGCGCCGAACTGCCTTTGTAGTAGCATTAGAAAGAATAGAGAAAGAAACAAAATAATATGGAGAAACAAATAAAAACAGCATTAATCTCTGTATATCACAAAGATGGTTTGGGTGACATAGTTAAGCTTCTATATAGCAATAAGGTAAAAATTTATTCTACAGGTGGGACTTCAAAGTTCATTCGTGAGCTAGGTATCCCTGTTATTGAAGTTGAGGAACTTACTGGTTTCCCTGCTATTTTTGACGGAAGAGTCAAAACATTACACCCTGCAATTGCCGGAGGGATACTAAAAATCCGTGGTAACATTATTCATGAAGAAGAAGCAGTAAAACACAACATACCTGAGATTGATCTAGTTATCGTGGACTTATACCCCTTCGAAGAGACAATGCGATCAGGCGCAACAAGTGAAGAAATTATAGAGAAGATTGATATCGGCGGAGTAGCTCTTATACGAGCTGCTGCCAAAAACTTTAATGATGTTGTAATCGTGCCATCGAAAAATCAATATACTCAACTTCTAGAAATTCTAAAGCGTGGAAGTAATACTTCTATAGAGGAACGAAAAATATTAGCAGGCTCTGCATTTGAAGTAACAAGCCTCTACGATACTGCTATTCGTGGATACTTCCAAGGTAGCACACTACGGTATGGCGAAAATCCTCACCAAAGTGGGAGTTTTGTTGGTGACATGAGCAAGGCATTCCATATATTACAAGGGAAAGAGCTTTCATATAATAACTTACTCGATACGGATGCAGCAGTAAGACTTATAAAAGATTTCACTATGCCTGCTTTTGCTATTCTCAAGCACACCAATGCTTGTGGCTGTGCGACAGGTGATATAAGTCCCCTTAATTTATTAAAGAAAGCATATTCTACTGACCCAGTATCAGCTTTCGGCGGCATACTAGTTACCAACCAAGAAGTTGACGAACAAGTAGCTCGGTACTTAGTAGAAGAGATAAAATTATTTTTCGAAATACTTATCGCTCCATCATTTACCGAAAAAGCACTTATGATATTACACAAAAAAGAGGATGTCCGAGTTCTTAAACTAAATAATTTCGAATTACCTAAAGAAGAAATTCGCACATGTCTAACAGGTGTACTCCTACAAGACCGCGATACACAGATAGACAGTAAAGATAATTTTACGATTGTCACAAAACGCACTCCTACAGATACTGAATACAAAGATATGGTGATAGGTGCAATTATCGCCAAACACCTGAAGTCCAACTGTGTGGTAATCGTAAAAGATGGATCGATGGTCACCATGGGTGCTGGGCAAGTATCACGCGTAGATGCACTGAAGAATGCAATAGAGAAAGCAAAAGGTTTCAACCTTGATGTCCGTGGTGGTGTGCTTGCCTCAGAAGCATTCCTTCCCTTCCCTGATTGTGTAGAGATAGGCGGTAGTGTGGGTATCACTGCTGTTGTACAACCTGGAGGATCCAAGAAAGATCAACTATCCATCGACAAAGCAGATGAGCTTGGTATGGCAATGGTCATGACAGGGTTTAGACATTTTAAACATTAAAATTATGAAAAAAATAATTAAAGCAAAAAATAAAAAAGTTCGTCTATCTTCTCATATAAAACCAGAAAAATATAATTTGGTGTTAAAACCCGACTTAGAAGCTTTTATTTTCTCTGGAAAGGAAACTATTAATATAATTATAGATAAAGATATAAAAGAGTTAACCCTCCACTCAAAAGATATAAAGATAATTACAGCGGAAATAATTCAAAATAAAGATAAACAATTCTCTTCTAAAATTTCTTACAACACAGAAGCCGAGACTGTTAGTTTTAAATTTAAAGATGTAATCAAAAAAGGTAAAGCGAAGCTATCTATCGTATTTGAAGGTATTATTAATGATCACCTTCGTGGATTTTATCGTAGTCGCTACAGTATAGACGGAGTAACAAAGCATATAGCCACTACACAATTTGAAGCAACAGATGCTAGACGCGCATTCCCTTGCTTTGATGAACCAGCACATAAAGCGGTATTTGATGTATCACTTATAATTCCAGGTAGTCACACAGCTATTTCAAATACACTACCAACAAACGTCGGAGAACATGAAGGTGGATACAAAGTTATAGAATTTGCTTCGACTCCGCGCATGTCTACATACTTACTTGCATTTATCATTGGGGAATTTGAATTCATAGAAGGATATACGAAAGATAATGTTCAAGTAAGAGTGTTCACTACGAAAGGAAAGAAGCACCAAGCAAAATTTGCTCTTGATGTGGCCATTAAATCACTAGAGTTCTATAATGATTATTTTGGAGTTCATTACCCTCTTCCTGTGCTTGACCTTATAGCCATACCAGACTTTGAAAGTGCAGCTATGGAGAACTGGGGAGCAGTTACATTTAGGGAGACTGCACTACTTGTAGATGAAGAGCATACATCTTTTGCGAACAAACAGTGGGTCGCTATAGTCATTGCTCATGAGCTTGCACACCAATGGTTCGGTAATCTTGTCACCATGGAATGGTGGACCGACCTATGGCTTAATGAAGGCTTTGCTTCATATATGGAATACTTAACAATCGACCATATCTTTCCAGAGTGGAAAGTGTGGGATTTATATCTAACAGAAAGGTACTCTATTGCACTACGACTTGATGCACTTGTAGGTAGCCACCCTATCGAAGTGCCAGTTCATCACCCAAATGAAATAAATGAAATATTTGATGCTGTGTCATATGCGAAAGGATCTGCTGTTATACGAATGCTTGCAGACTATTTGGGTGCTGATATATTCAAAAAGGGATTACAATACTATATGAAGAAGCATAGTCATGGTAATACAAATACTGTTGACTTATGGAATGCATTTGAAAAAGTAAGTGGTAAGAAAGTAAAAGCAATTATGAATAATTGGACGAGTAAAACGGGCTATCCTGTCTTATCAGTCACAGAAAAGAATAAAAACCTAACAATAAATCAAGAAAGATTCTACTCTAGCCGAGTATCGAGAGCACAAACAAAAGAGAAAACTCTCTGGCAAATACCACTTAAATATATCGATAATAAAACTACTGGGAAGATACTCTTAACAAAAAAATCTTCTACTCTCCCTATTTCGTCTGTGGGTAAAGTAAATACTGGCGAAAATACGGTTGCCCGAGTAAAATACGATAAAATCACACTAGATAAAATAATAAATGAAATAGAACAAGGTACTGTGTCTACACATGACAGACTTGGTATTATTCGCGATATGTTTGCCCTAGCTGAAGGTGGATACATAGACACAACTGAAGCACTAGACTTGGCACTAAAATACAAAAATGAGACAGAGTATATAGTCTGGTCAGAAATATCCTCTGGTATAAATAAAGTAGCTCATATAATACACGATGAGAATTTTAAAGATATTTATTATAAGTATGCTAATGAAATATGGAGTCCACTAGCCCAAAAAATGGGTTGGGAGAAGAAGATTGCTGAAGATGCTTCACATACATTTTTGCGTAATTTAGCATTATCAAATGCTGCTTTCTATGGAGATAAAGAAATTATAAAGCACGCGCACGCATTATGGAAGAAAGGTAATATACCAGCTGACCTGCGCTCTGTCGTATACGGCATAGTTGCACGCACGGGTGGCAATACTGAATGGAAAAAATTTGAATCTATGTATAAAAATGCAAAACTCGATGAAGAAAGAGATAGAGTAGGCAGAGCTCTCGGTGGGTTCCGTGATAAAACACTGCTCTCAAAAACATTAACTTATGCAATGTCAGATAAAGTAAGAATGCAAGATGCACCATTTATGATAGGTACTGTGTGGCAGAACCCAAGTGGACGTGATTTAGCTTGGAAGTTCGTGCAACATAATTGGGATACAATATCGAAACGCTATGGTGAAGGTGGGCACTTCTTGGGTAGAATACTTGCACCACTCGGTGGTCATATTAAAGTAAAAGATGCAAAAGATACAGAGAAATTCTTCAAGACTCATGATGCACCTGGAGCAACAAGAACGCTTGAGCAATCCTTAGAAAGAATCCATAGCAATGTGGCCTGGCTCAAAGCTGATAAAAATAAAATTAAAAAGTGGTTAGAGAAAAATTATAAAAAATAATATAGTAAATATATGAATATACATCCTATTTTTGTTCACTTCCCTATCGCATTACTTACAATATATGCAGTAGCGGAATTAATTAGGTTTGAAAAAATAAAAAGTCTAACATACTGGTTCTATGTAAAAGCTATTTTAGTTATTGTAGGTGTGCTTTCTTCGTTCCTAGCACTAAGTACAGGTGAACAAGCAGAACACCTACAACCAGAAACATTGGAACCTTTAATAGAAACTCATGCTACTTTTGCAAACATATCTACTTGGATATTTGTATTTCTAGCTGCAATTTATTTAGTATCCTGGGTTAATAAATCAACATTAAATAATTATTTACTATCTAGTAAATTTGCAAAAATTTGGAACATCAAAGTAAATATAGCGAATAAGGTAATAAATAGTTACTTAACTATAATCCTTGCTTTCGTTGGGCTTATCTCTATAACTATTACAGGAGCCCTCGGTGGAGCTATAGTTTACGGACCTGATGTAGACCCTATTGTTAGCTTTGTATATAAACTGTTTTTCTAATTGATAAAACTTTTTCGATGTAATGGTATTAGTCCGTGTTTTTTAATTGCATCATAATGGGCTTTTGTGCCATAGCCTGAGTGTTTTTCGAATCCGTAGTCTGGATACTCTTTGGCATAATTTGCCATGACTTTATCCCGGGATACTTTTGCAACAATAGAAGCGCATGATATGACAGGGTGTAGTTCATCTCCTTTTATTATTGTCTCTTGGTTTACAAACTCTGTGGGAGCTTTCAGTCCACCATCGAGATAAATCTGAGCATTTAGCAATTGGCTATTTGCATTTAGCTTTTCTAGAGAACTATCGAGAGCTTTCTGTATAGATTTAACAATACCAAATTTATCTATGTTCTCAGGTGAGACATATGATACAGCAAAGTCACAATTGCCATTCTGTTTTTCTTTTTTTAAATAATCGAACCACTTTTCTCTTTGTATTTTCGACAGTTTCTTGGAATCTTTGAGTTTTGTTTTTGTTTCCTGTATTCCATTCTTAATTAGTAAGTCATAATTAGTTATTGCGCATAAAAATGCGCATAATGCTACTGGTCCCGCTATCGGACCGCGACCCACCTCATCTATACCTACAATATACTTATTCATATAAACTATTTTAGGTAAATTATTTTATTTATTGCATTTTCAACCTCAAGCCAGACTTTCTTGTCATTTATTATCTTATGGTGACCCCAAACTGGTACTTCTATGTTAGAAAGTGCTCCTTCAAGGAAGCTACCCTTCTCGTGCCATATATGATTATCATATTTTGGGAAAATAGATACTATTTTATTATTTATTCCTTTATGCTGATCAAGGTTTTTAATTACTTCACTTTCCACTCCAAGTTCTTGATAAATAGGATGAATTAGAAACTTTACAATAGCCGAACCAGAAAAAGGAGTAGCTATAGCCACAACACCACTCACCCTCTGTTCTTCATTATCGTGAATTAATAAATACTTAGCAATGAGTCCGCCTTTACTATGAGCCACAATTATTACATCTTTTAATTTATTTTCTATGATAATTTCTTTTACTTTTTTAGATGATAAAGGAATATCGGCAATATTGTTACCGAGCTTCGGTACAATATAAACTGGATGCCCTTGTAAAGACAAATAATCTGAAATGGGATTGAGAAATGCCCACCTCTCGAAAACTCCCGGTATTATAATTACGGGTGATTTACCTTCGACTATATAGTCCAAATAATGCTTAGGTGGAGTATGCTTGAGGTACATAACAGTCGCTCCTTTCGCCCAGTGTACATAATCTACTACCCAATGCTTCAATTTATTAAATGAAAAATTCATATAGCCTGATTATATCAAATTCTGCTATAATCGAGCCATCGATTCCAATTAAACACCTAGCTTTCATACTATTCATCTTAGCATATTAAAAAGAGGTAAATAAAAAATGGATAACTCTCAGAGAAAGTTATCCATTTATAATTAATTCAATTAATACTATAACTCCCATGCTATACGTACTACCTTATCAAGGCCTGTTTCTCTTTCTTCTGAAGAAAGAGGTTCGACCTTTGACACAAGATGATCGCTTATCATCAGTATAGCCATCGTTTCAATTTTATATTGAGCCCCTAATGCAAACAGCTCTGCAGATTCCATTTCAATGGCCAGTGCACCATATTCGGCAAAAACTTGCCATGATAAAGGAACATTCTTCTTATCCTTATACACAAACTCGTAGAAATAATCTGAAGAAACTACACCACCTACACTTACTTCTATGCCCAACTTTTCCGCAACCTGATCTGCTTTTTTCAGTAAATTCCAACTCGGTATACATGCATACGTCATGCAAGGTCCAGCAGTATAGAATCTGTTGAGAATCATAGCAGAGTCAGTGGAGGCACCCTGAGCCAGTATTGTACTCCGTAGATCAATGCTCTCTTGTAATGAGCCCGCGGTCCCGATACGGATGATTTTACTAACACCATAGTCTCGCACCAGTTCATTTACATATATAGCCATTGATGGCTGGCCAATACCAGCACCTTGAACTGAAATGATTTCTCCATTTGGAGCTATCCCAGTAAAGCCAAACATATTCCTGACTGTAGAATAGCAGGTGACATCTTTCAGATAGCTCTCTGCTATCCATTTTGCCCTGAGTGGATCACCGGGTAATAATACTTTTTTTGCAATCTCGCCTTTTTTGGCTCCAATGTGTGTACTCATAATTTACCTCCTCTGTTTTTAAATTTGAATGAAATTTTTTAAATTAAAAATTAATACCAAGATTGCTGGGTCCGAAAGAAAGTGGGAGAATTGAATCCATGCCTACAATACGAATAATCTTTGAATCATTAAAGCAGTCAAAAATTATGATTATCGGTTTTCCCGCAAGATCTTCTGATTCTTTCATCACCTGACGACAAGCACCGCAAGAACCAACCGGTTCATCACCGACATAGTTTTCAACATCACCTGGCTTGCCTGTAACAGCGATTTTTTCTATGTCCTTTTTATTTCCGCTATTCATAACAGAAAAAATTGTTGTTCTCTCTGCACATAAACCACTTGGGTAAGCAGCATTCTCCTGGTTTGCACCTGAAACTATGCCTCCTTGTTTAAGTTTAACGGCACATCCAACTTTAAAAGTAGAATAAGGTGAGTGGGAATTTATAGTAGCTATCCTAGCTATTATAACCATTTTCTGCTCATCAGGAGAAAGTTCTTTTAATGTTACAGCATAGATACTTGTTTTAATTCTTATTTTTTTCATAATATTTATTTTAGTGAATTAATTAAATTGGTTGCCTTAATACCTATAAAGATACTAAGAAGACCAATCTAAATAACCCATAAAGTCATTATTTAAAAGTGCATAATTGTTCAAAATCTATAACATATAGCACTATTTGTCAATAAAACGCTTGTACTGCTATAATCAACATACAATGAGCTCAAAATTCATACACCTTCACACCCATTCTCACTATTCCCTGCTTGATGGATTGTCGAAAATTGAGGATATAGTAAAGATAGCCAAGAAACACAAAATGGGGGCTATAGCCGTCACAGACCATGGCAATATGTATGGAGCTATAGAGTTCTATAAAGAGTGCCAAAAGGCTGGTATAAAGCCTATTATAGGCGTAGAAGCCTATATAGCAGAGCGAGGTAGGAAAGATAAAGAACCCGGAGTAGATAATCGTCGTTACCACCTCACCCTACTTGCCAAGAATAAACAAGGATACAAGAATCTTATGAGGCTCGTCACCATCGCGAACCTTGAAGGTTACTATTACAAGCCACGCATGGACAAAGAAATCTTGCGTGAATTCCATGAGGGTATCATATGTCTTTCTGGTTGTATGGGTAGCCAACTTTCACAAGCCATCCTTGCTGGCAATGATGAGAAGGCGGAGATGCTTGTAAAAGAGCATCAAGAAATATTCGGTAAGGAAAATTACTTTCTAGAGGCACATTCACACCCACACGTAGAAGGTGATAAGAAGCTACGTGATGGGATAGTTGCTTTGGGTAAGAAATTTGATATTAAAGTTGTTGCTGCTCAAGACGCACACTATCCATGTGCAGATGATCATGAAGCCCACCATACTCTTCTACAAGTAAACACAGGGTCCGATGGTAGTAATGGTAAATTTGAATTCTCCGATGATGACTTCTCTCTTATTGATGAAGAGAAAGCTCGTGAATTTTTCATAGATATACCTGAATCTATAGATAATACTAAATTTGTTGCAGATATGTGCGAAGAGTATGACCTTGAGCTTGGTCGTGCTTACTTCCCTGACTTCCCTATCGAAGAAGGTAAAACTGCTGATGATGTATTACGAGGTCTTGCGTACGAAGGTTTTGCTTTTAGGAAACTTGAACAAACTCCTGATTATATAGATAGACTAGAATATGAATTAAAAATTATCAAACAGAAAGGCTACCCTACATACTTCCTAGTCGTTGGAGACTTACTTCGATATGCGCGTTTAAATGGAATACTCACGAACATCAGAGGATCTGTGGCTGGGTCTCTGACTACTTACCTACTTGGTATTACGAATGTAGACCCACTTGAATACAAGCTACCATTCGAGCGCTTCCTTAATCCTGAGCGCCCATCATTACCTGATATAGATATGGACTATGCTGATAATCGACGAGACGAGATAATAGCCTATGCGAAACAGAAATATGGCGAAGATAAAGTCGCTCAAATAGGAACATTCGGAACAATGATGGCGAAAGGTTCTGTGCGCGATGTGGCTCGTGCTTTAGGCTACCCATATACGGTGGGTGATCGCATATCTAGCCTTATTCCTATGGGCTCTCAAGGTATGCCTATGACTATCAAGCATGCATTTGAAATAGTACCTGAGCTCAAAGAAATATATGACAAGGAACCTGATACTAAAAAGATAATAGATTTAGCAAAGAAGATGGAAGGTTGCGTTAGGCACATATCAGTCCACGCTGCGGGTGTAGTTATCGCTCCTCGGCCTCTTTATGAATTCTCTCCTATTCAATTTGATCCAAAGGGTGGAAATATTATTACTCAATACGACATGTATAGCATCGAGGATGCAGGTTTACCTAAATTCGATTTCCTAGGTATTAGGAACTTGGCTATACTTGCAGATGCAGTCAGATTAGTAAAAACACTACATAATATAGAAGTGGATTTAGATAATGTTATCATAGATGACAAGAAGACCTTCGAAATGCTAGCCCGAGGGGAAACTATGGGCCTCTTCCAGCTAAACGGTTCAGGAATGACACATTATTTAAAGGAGCTTGAACCGAACACTATACACGATATCAATGCCATGGTAGCTCTCTATCGTCCTGGGCCTATACAATTCATTCCACTCTATATCGAACGCAAACATAATCCTAAATTAATTAAATATCTTGACCCGGCACTTGAGCCAATATTAAAACAGACTTATGGGGTGCTCGTATACCAAGACGACTTGCTCATGATTGCTATTAATATTGCTGGTTATAGCTGGGGTGAGGCCGATAAATTCCGTAAAGCTGTGGGTAAAAAGATTCCTGAAGAAATGGCGAAACAAAAGGACCACTTCATAAGTGGTTGCGTAGAGCACAGTAAGTGGCCACTGAAGAAAGCAACTGAGCTCTGGAATCAGATCGAGCCATTCGCAGCCTATGGGTTCAACAAAGCTCACTCTGCTAGTTATGGCCGTGTCGCATACCAGACTGCTTATATGAAAGCGAACTTCCCTGTCGAATACATGAGCGCCATTATGACGGCTGAATCAGGAGATGTAGATAAAATTGCAGAAATAGTAAATGAATGTAAACAAATGAAGATAGACGTGTTACCTCCGAACATAAATGAGAGTTTTGGTGGATTTACTGTGATTGTCGGATCGGATAAAGAAACTGGTAAAACAATCAGATTCGGCTTATATACTATAAAGAATCTAGGAATAGATATAGCAGATTCTATTATCGAGAATCGTAAGATTGGTGGCCCATTCAAGTCACTGGCTGACTTCTTCGAACGTATTAATCATAAAAATCTCAACAAGAAATCTGTAGAAGCACTTGCTAAGTCTGGTGCTATGGATGAATTCGGTGAAAGGAATATGATAATAGGAAACTTAGAGACTCTTCTTCTGTTTAATAAAGAGTTTAGAAATGTAGCTTCCCAAGACTCTCTGTTTGGTAGTATTGGTGGGGTCAGCGCGAAACTAAATTTAAAACCTCAAATCGAAGCCACCATGAATGAGAAGCTTACTTGGGAGAGAGATTTACTTGGTTTATATATCTCAGGTCATCCGCTAAATGCTTATAAAGAAAAGATCGAGAAGTTCGGCACCTTGATAAGTAAGATAAAAGAAGAAATCAAAGTAGGTATGCCTGTGACAGTAGCCGCTATTATAAATGATGTGCGTATTGTCACAACAAAGAAGAATGACCGAATGGCATTTATGAAAATCTCAGATTTCTCAGGATCTATCGACTGTGTAGTATTCTCCAAATTATTTGAAGCAAATAAAGAATTACTCGTACCCGACACTATCCTTGCTATCCAAGGCAAAGTCAGTGAACGCAATAATGAAAAAAGTATAGTAATTGAAAGTTTAAAGAAATTACAATAGAAAATCCCCCATATGGGGGATTTTCTTAATATTAAATTATTGGTTCACTTGCGTCTATCATTTTCATTACTCCTGTAACCTTTTGTACATAAGTAGGGATAACTGAGTTATACTTTCTTAGTATCTCTGGTATAGTCATATCTTTATGATAATACTTTGAATCTCCACCAATCCTTCTTGAAACTAGTTCAATTGAGTGATCAATAGAAGTAAAGTCCATTTTGCAAGAACCATAACCTAGAACACTGTTATCAGCTTTCTTACAAGCTTGCTTACCAGCATTGGATTCAATGACCGATATAGCAGCGAGCAATCTCCAGTCGAGATCATTCTTCTCTGCTTCTTCTACGAATTTCATTCCGTAGCCTTCAAGCGGAGCGTTTCTTGATGCAAAGAATGCATCTATAGCTTCAGCACGTTTTTTGCGAGTCTCAATTTCTTGTGTGGTTATCACAGGAACTTCAACTGCAGATATAGTCTGTATAGGTGCGACAGTCGGGATAGATAGAGGCATAACTCCATATACCGGCATTACTATTGCAAACATTGGAACAGTAACAAGCGACCGTAGGAACCTATTTATTTTTTGTTTATGCATAATCGGTGGTTTTGCTCCACCAAACGTATGTCAGTAGTATTAACTTTACATTGAAGTAATAGAAGCATTACCTCAAAATAAAATGCCCTTATATATCATCTGATGACAACATATTTGGACCTGCGAAGATAATATCACAAAGGTCAGGAAAAGTCAATAGTTATACCATGATTTTTACCATCGTCAAACATAAAATACCCTTATATAATAAGGGTATTTTATGTTTTAATGCTTGACAAGATATATCCTTTTATTGTTAAATAAGCTTATAAAACAAGGATATTAGGGAAATTTTGACAAAAGGAGTATTATGCTTTATAAAAAGCTATATTTTATAAGGTTATAACCCTTTTTATTTACCATGACAATTCTTAAACTTCTTGCCAGAACCACAATAACATGGGTCATTCCTACCTACCTTTTTGTCCCCTACTGAGTTAGATTTTGGACTAGATATACTACCCGACGCCTCACCTCCATTGAGTATAAGGGCTGGTTTCTCTTCAACTTCTTCTGTAGGCCTGTTAGTTACATCAATATTCATGGTTTTTATCAAGGAAGCGACTTGTTCTTTGAGCAAGAGCTCCATTTCTTTGAATAGATGTAGTCCTTCCTTCTTGTATTCAATTAAGGGCTCTCTTTGACCATAAGCACGCAAGTTTACTGAGCTCCTGGTGTATTCCATCGTTTCCAAGTGTTCTACCCATAGAGAATCAGTAGTATATAGAGCTATCCGGCGAACAGTCTCAAAGAACGCACTATCCCCTACTGCAGCCCTCTTTTCTATGATTATCTCTGTCAGTTCTGGGTATGTACTGGATAAATCTGAAAGAAACTTTTCTATATCTTCGTGAGTGCCAGTGAGCATAAGACGCCTACGCTCATAGACTACTTTACGCTGATGATTCATGACATTATCATATTCTAATGTATGTTTACGAGAATCGAAGTGGAATCCTTCTATCTTTGCCTGAGCGCCTTCCAAAGTATTAGAAATAAATTTATTATCTATAGGTTGATCTTCAGGGAGACCGAAGTGGCCCATCATTTTCTTTATTCTATCTGACCCGAATATGCGCATTAAGTCATCCTCAAGTGATACGTAAAACTGTGTTTCTCCTGGATCACCTTGACGTCCTGCACGACCACGAAGCTGATTGTCTATACGACGAGCTTCATGACGCTCAGTACCTAGAACAAAGAGACCGCCTAAATTTTTAACTTCTTCAGAATGTTCTGTATCAAATGGCACTCCGCCTAGCTTAATATCCACTCCGCGGCCAGCCATGTTCGTAGCTACAGTTACTGCACCTAGACGCCCGGCATTCGCTATAATCTCACCTTCTCTTTCGTGGTTCTTCGCATTTAGTACTGTATGTGGGACACCCGCCGAAGTTAGATAAGCAGACAAGAGTTCATTCTTCTCTATAGAGACTGTACCTATGAGTACAGGCTGACCCTTAACATTTAATTCTTTCACTTTTTTAGCTACTGCTTCAAGCTTGCCTTTCTCTGTCTGATAAATCAGGTCATTGTGGTCTTTGCGATTTATCTCTTTATGAGTCGGAACAACTATAACATCTAAGCCATAAACCTTAAGAAATTCTTCTTTAGAAGTCTCGGCTGTACCTGTCATTCCAGATAGCTTTTCGTAAAACCTAAAGTAATTTTGGAAAGTAATGCTTGCCACCGCGCGAGTCTCCTTCTCTATCTTCACGCCTTCTTTGGCTTCAATAGCTTGGTGCAAACCTTCACTCCATCTACGGCCTGGTTGCATACGACCAGTAAAAGAATCAACAATAATAACTTCCCCGTCTTTGACCACATAATCTTTATTCTGCTCATAGAGTGCTCGAGCACGTACTGCAGTCTCCAGATGATGAACATACTTAATTCCTTTTTCGGTATAAATATTAGAAATACCTAGTAGTTCTTCAGCTCGAGTGATGCCCACGTCAGTTAAAGATATAGCTTTTAGCTTCTCATCTACAGTATAATCTTCTTCGACTTTTAACTTTTTAGATATTTCTGCGAAAGTATAATACAGATCTTCAGAATCCTCTGCTTGGGAAGATATAATAAGAGGAGTACGAGACTCATCTATAAGAATAGAGTCTACTTCATCGACAATACCATAGTGATGACCTCTTTGAACTATATCATTTATATTATTAGCTAGATTGTCGCGAAGGAAGTCGAATCCGAATTCATTATTAGTACCGTAAGTAATATCACAATTGTAAGCTTCCTTCCTAGTACAAGGACGAAGAAATTCATATATAACTTTGAATGAACTTATATCATCCGTCTCCCCTTCTTCATTCTTATGACTAGGGTCAAATACATATGAAGTGTTCTGAGAATTCACTACACCAACAGATAAACCGAGTAAAGAAAATATTGGACCCATCCATACAGCGTCACGACGTGAAAGGTAATCATTCACTGTGACAATGTGTACACCCTTACCTGTAAGAGCATTTAAATATGCAGGTGATGTAGCCATTAGAGTCTTACCTTCACCTGTACGCATCTCTGCGATGTTACCCATGTGAAGAGATATACCTCCGATAAGCTGGACATCATAATGGCGAGTGCCTTGTATACGGAAAGCAGCTTCGCGTACCAATGCAAAGGCTTCAGGCAACAAGCTATCTAATGACTCCCCTTTTTCAAGCCTTTCTTTAAGGCTGTTTGTTTTTAGCAAGAAATCTTCATTTGCAAGCTCTTTTATGTCAGTCTCTAGCGCGTTTATCTTATCAACTAAAGGCTTCCATTTCTTAATTTGTCGATCATTTTCAGATCCGAATATGCTTTGTAATATAGACATAGTTTATGTATTTTAGCACAAAAAGAAAATCCCCGATAGAGAGGGGATTTTCTTTTTGTTAGAAAAGGAATTACTTCTTTTTCTTTGTTGCTTTCTTTTTCTTAGCTACTTTCTTAACAGTCTTTTTAACTGCTTTCTTAGCTTTCTTTTTTGCTGCCATATATTTAAAAAATTAATTATTTTTAAAAGATGTGTGACTTCACGACCTTACAAATTTTTAAATTAAAATTTTGTAAAAAAATTTATCACACTCATGCTTCTATTATCTTACATATATGAACTTACTGCAATAGATTTTTACAAAAAAGTGTGGATAACTTTTATTTTTCAAAAATAAAAAAATTATTTTAAAAATATATTTTCGTAGGGGCTCGCGCAATGTGTCGACATAAGCAATGAAGAAATTTCTAGCAAGAAATTTCTGGACCCGAAGAAAATATATTTTTAAAATAATTTTTTATAAAATAAGGAACATAGAAATGAAAAACACTTTGCTTTGGACAAAGTGTTTTTCATATATTGATTTGTATCTATAAGCCGAATTCTGTTTCCGACACAAGGTCGGAATGTTAGATATTTATCTAGGCTTATTGTCGCCAATAAGCTCGAGCAATTCAAACTCCCCGACCGAAGTCGAGGAGAGTACGATCTTGCACACACGTAAGGATTTAGCCGTTTCACCCCTGTGGTTACCCACAGGATTCATCCTTTATTTACATAAAGGAGTCTTTCCTTTTCAGGATTTAGACGTCACTGCTCGCACCTCTATTGTTGCCAACGACAGGTATTACCTGCTACGCTTCTCCGACACAAGGTCGGAGTATGTGTTCGGACTTTCCTCACTCCGACCAAAATCGGAGCGCATCTAACTAATACAAACCTTCATAAATTATACCAGACAAATAGTAGCTTGACAAGCGTACCTTATTCTGATATACTCTTTGGGTGAGTAAAAGATTCCGATAAATAAAAATTATTTATTGACAATTGCCTAGCAAAACCCTCCCGAGCAATCGGGAGGGTTTTGTATTATTATAGATATAAGTTATAATAATACTGTAGCCGCTTACGTGTTCTAGTCAGCGGCTGCACTCACATAGGCAATTGTGTTGGAGTTTAGCACCCGCTGACTTGAGCACATAACTAAAAAACATCTCAGTAATGAGATGTTTTTTAGTTCCTATTTAATTCATATTACTATATTCGTTATTGTGCAGGGCAAAATGTACCTTTGGGAAGGGAGGCTTTTGAATTAATAGCTCCTGTACTATCTACACAAACATATTTGCCGTCGCTAAGCTTGGACCATGATGCCCACGCAGTAGCAGAATCCATACACTTGTATTCAGTCCCTTTTGGTAATGTTATAGCCATCACATATGCTCCGTATTGTCCCTTTGAACCACAGAATCCTTTATAAGAATTACTAGCCTCATAAAAAATTTCTGCTTGTGCTCTCATGGTAGAATGTATGGACATTTTCTGTGCATCCTCTGGATTAGCAGGCCCACTCTCTGGTGGTGGGATAATCGTATCGACATTCCCCTCTCCTCCAAACATGCCACCCATGACCTGCTCCATTACTTCCTGCACTAAATCTTCTATCTTTTTAGCATCTGTTGGTTTCTCTATCACTACTGGTTCACCGATATCACTATAAGCCACACTCATCATTACTTTTGCTGTACCAGCTTCTATGTCCTCTGGATCTTGTACATTGAAGTTGACTACAAACTTGTACGGCATCTGATTAAGAACTCCAACCCAGGCTTCACCACGGAAATTAGTAAAACCTTCATTCATAAATTTCTCAAGTTCTTCGATATTCTCCTCTGTTACTTCAGAGAAGCCGTATTCATTATCTGGATCAATAGTTTTCATGTATTCTAGCAACTCCTTCACAAGCGACACAGTCTCCGGTACATCTAAACCAAAGTCAAAGTGTGCTACCACTTGACCATCGATTATCTTTGGTAAGTGACTCTTCGTAATTGTAAATACTTTGTCGTGTTTAGCTACAATCTCATCTACCTTTTTGACCTGCTCATCTGTAAGCTTTTTATCTGAAAGAGCATTTAAAGGAAGTGCACTTGCTCCAAACACTGGGTTACTCTCTAGCGCTTCTTTTGAGTAATCAAAGTATGCCCACTTATTCTCAAATGGTTGAAGAGTTATCATACCAATATTAGGAGCTTTCGTTAGGTTCATATACAGAACTTCATCGAGCTCTCTGACATTCATACCCATTTCAAAAGTTCCAGACTTTATACTCATATTCATATCTGATCTATTTTTCTCTTTATCAGACATATCTATAGAACCGTTAAGATTTATATCCACAACATTCGCAAGGCCAGGGATTGGGGCATCTTCCATGTCTTTGAATTGTTCCATTTCAGAGAGATCTATTTTCATAGACATATCAATTTTACCTGTTGTGAAATTCTCTGTAGTATCAACAGAGTTAAATAGCATTTTCTCATATGGAATAATATAACCTGCTGCATAAGCAAAAGCTCCACCTAGTAACAAAAGAATAACTAGAACAATAGAACCTATTATCCACTTCATTTTATTAGAGTGAGGTTGCTCAAAAACACTAGTCGTAGGAGTAAATGCAGGCTCTCTCATCGGAAGAGAACTTACAGGCTTGTACATACTTTCAGTATGGACTACTTCCTCTGTATGAGGCATAGTCATAGAAGGATTTGTGGTTTTCGTAGTTGTGGTAAATGATGAAGTAGATTCCATCTGCCTGGTAGGCTGTTGTTGTATAATGGGTCTAATAACAGGCTCTGAAACTTGAGTTTGTGTAACTGTTTGCTCTACTTGCTTTACAGGCTGGGCTGGTTGGACAGGCTGCTGTACTGGAGGAGTATAAACAGGCCTACTTGGAGATGATATATTATTAAAAGCTTCATTAATATCTACATCCATCCACCTATTCTGCTTTAGTAAAGTTATTATTGTATCCCTTGAAACCCCTTTTGCTAATTCTGCTTTTATAAATGTTAGTAATTCTGGTGTGACCATAAATTTATAGACTACTAGTTTATTATTAATAAGTCTTATTATTATACCACTTCGCAAACAAAAAGCACCCTATAGGGTGCTTTTTGTTTTAATAAAAAAATAGGCTCGTCCCGCCATGGCGGGATAAACAATCATAATTAAATGTCAGAATAAAATATCTTTTCTTTTGTTCCGTTCTAGGGGTCTTTCCCTCCTTGTCAGATTTCTTTTAGGACGTGAAATCAATGTCCATTATGTGCTCAATTGAGGCACATAATATCGACTCAATAAGATCGACTTACTAAATAAATTTAGATAAGAGATCGATTTCAAATTGAATTATTCCACGACCAGCTTCCGCTAGCCGTGCCTTGTTACGACTTATTCCCTGTCACCGAGCTTACTGTAGGCCCTCCGTATGGAGAGATTTCGAGTACTCCCGGCTCCCTTGAATTGACGGGCGGTGAGTACAAGACTTGAGAACGTATTCACCGCGGTATATCTGACCCGCGATTACTAGTAATTCCAACTTCAAGGGGTCGAGTTGCAGCCCCCTATCCGAACTGGCGCAATTTTTATAGGATTCGCTCAGAGTTACCTCGTCGCTGCCCGTTGTAATTGCGATTGTATTATGTGTGTAGCCCAAGGTATCAAGGGACATGCTGACCTGGCGTCATCCTCACCTTCCTCTCCCGTGAGGGAGCAGTCTCGTGTGATACTTATAACACACAACGAGGGTTGCGTTCGTTTCCCCACTTAAGGGAACAGCTCAAGCCACGAACTGACGACGGCCATGCATCACCTGTCATACACCCTCTAAGGCTTCTCTGCTTTCACAGAGCGTGCAGTATGATTTCTAACCT
>JBGSSJ010000006.1:0-6667 GCA_041737125.1 Minisyncoccia bacterium | reverse complement strand
GCCGAGCAAAAGCAAATCCTCCTCCCGCATATTTGCTTTGCTTTTGCTCGTCCGCTGTGTATTTAGCGTTTTCCCGCACTTCTGCTTTTGCAGAAGCTCTGTGCTTCGCACAGAGGCGCTTCAGCGCGCGGGGAACGCTAGGTATTTTCTTTGAAAAAAGTTCGCGCAAATGATACAATTACATCACAATTCGAAACTGCCTCGGCAGAAAGCGCAAAATCTGGGCGCGCCGAAGGCGCGCTGTATGGAGAGATCAGCAATTCTGCATTGCGGGCGCGGGCGAATTCGGTGGGCGGGCGGGAAGCAAGAAATGAGACAAGACACGAACTCTTTTTTCATAATCCAAAAACATATATGATCAAACCAAAATATTTTCTATACGCGCGAAAAAGTACCGAAGATGATGACAAGCAAATCATGTCTATAGAGGCACAGCTTTTTGAATTGCGGGAATTCGCGCGTAAAGAAAATCTGCAAATTCTTGGGGAATTTACAGAGTCGAAAAGCGCAAAGAAACCTGGTCGTGAGAAATTCGGCGAGATGATGTCCCGCATTGATTCTATGGACGGCGTAGGTATTCTCGCATGGCATCCCGATAGACTTGCTCGCAACAGTATTGACGGCGGGCGCATCATCTACGCCGTGGACACGACCAAAATCATTTCTTTGCGATTTCCGACTTTTTGGTTTGAACCAACCCCGCAAGGTCTCTTTATGTTACAAGTGGCGTTCGGACAGAGTAAATATTATTCTGACAATTTAAAGCAAAATGTTGAGCGTGGAATCCGCCAAAAACTTCGCCGTGGTGAATGGCTGACAAAAGCGCCGTTTGGGTATTTCAATAATCCGAAAACGAGAAATATTGAACCTGATATTGTAAAATCTAAAATTATCGTCCGCGCTTTTGAAGAATATGTAAAAGGTCACCACGGTTTTGAATCTATGTCCAAGTTTTTGGCGGATCATGGCGTATGTCAGAAAAATGGAACGCCACTTAGCAAAGCTTCCGTTTCTCGTATTTTATCCAACAAAGCATATTTAGGTTTAACGAAACATTACAACGAGTATTTCCCCGGAAGCTTTGCGCCAATTCTTTCTCACGATTTATTCGAAGCCGTACAGAAAAGATTGCAAGAACGATCTCATCCTCGCAAATCAAAGAAAAGTCACAATTTTCCTTTCACAGGACTTTTTCGTTGTGGGGAATGTGACAGCATGATAACTGCTCAATGGACAACAGGAAAAACGGGTGTTCGATATCGCTATTATCGTTGTACGAAAAAGAAAGGAAATTGTGACCAAAAATATTTGCGAGAGGATGTAGTCGTCTTGCAATTAAAAGAACGGCTTCAACAAATCGCACTTCCCGACGAGTGGACAGATTATATGTTATCTAAAATTGACGAATGGGACAAAAGTGAAAAATCCTCGTCGGGAAGTTTGCTCGGGCGGATGAAAGACAATGAGCGAGAGACAGAACAAAAGCTCGATGAGTTGGTGAGTTTGTATTTAGATGGCGACATACCGAAGGAAAACTATTTGATTAAGAAAAATGAGCTTTTGAAACAAAAAATCTCTCTCGCTCAAAAAATGGACTCCGCCCGAGCAGAGAAAAAGAATTGGGTCGAACCCTTGCGGGAATGGATTTTAGATATGAAAAAAGCCACGCAATTGCGAAACACAGATAATTTTTTTGAAATTCGTGACTATTTCAAAAAAATTGGAACGAACTCGCAATTGCGGGACAAGTCCGTCTCTGTCTCATTTTGCCCGCCCACCGAATTCGCCCGCGCCCGCAATGCAGAATTGCTGATCTCTCCATACAGCGCGCCTTCGGCGCGCCCAGATTTTGCGCTTTCTGCCGAGGCAGTTTCGAATTGTGACCCTACCGGGAATCGAACCCGGATTACCGGCTTGAAAAGCCGATGTCCTAACCGTTAGACGATAAGGCCAAATAAAACATGTAAGTGAGTATAGCATTTTAAACCAAAAAGGCAACCAGAGGAAGGATTTAAAGCTTATTTCACAAGGATAAGCAATCTTTTTTATGCTTGACTTTTGTGTGTATTCATGCTATTATACGCTTATAAATCTAGTTCTTCGACAAATATTGTTTTATGGTTGTTTGAAAAACAATTCTCGTCTTCCCCTACCCATCCACCTAGGTTAGACTTGTTTTTCAAACAAACATTTTCAAAAACAATCAAATTTAAAAAAAGATGAAAGCAAAAAAAACTGGGCTATACATTATGCTTGCCCTTACAATCGTGTTCGCCTTCCTAAGTGGGAAGACGGAAAATTATTGGGTGTTTGGTATTTTTGTATTAATAGTAGGCCTTCTATTGCAAGGCATAGAAATTATACAAAATAACCCATCACATATTGGAATAGTAACCAAATGGGACGAAAAACTTTGGAAAACGAATGAGCACGGCGAAGAGATAATCTGTTACATTGAAGAAGGTTGGAATTGGCTATTTTTAAAAGGTCTTATGCATAAAATAATACCCTTAAATATGTCAAAAAGGGAGATTGAATTTCCTCGTAAGGGAGAAGAAGACATTGTGTTAACTACCCCTGATCAGATTACGACAGGTGTAAGATTCGCGATATCATACAAACCCCAAAAAGAATCAACAATCAACCTATTAAACCTTGGAACGGACGATCCCTTCCAAGTATTCGAAAACATGTTAGAGAGTGTATCGTTAGACAGACTTCGTGAATGGGCAATAAATGGATTAGCGAGACCAGCAGAGAATGAGATGTATTATGAAGTTTTGCAAAGATCAGGAGATCAAGCAATCAAACTTTTGATTGGCGAAATTTCTGAAGACAGACCTCTTGACCCAGGGGACTTTAAGAAGATCAAATCTGGCAACGGTAACTGGCCTATGCCAGAGTTCGGCACAACTCTCACAAAAGTAAACATTGAGAAGCTAAAACCGTTTGGAGAACTTTATGAGTCAGCCCTTCTCATTAAAACAGAAGAAAATGAGAGAAGAGGTGAAACACTTGAGGTTAGAGGTGATTTCCAAAAAGCATTAGCACTTCAAAAGGATTTCAACGACAAAGGAGTAAATAAGTCAATTGAAGAGTGTTTAGAAATTGTTATGGGATGGAAATTTAAGGCAGCAGATATTAAATCAACGAGCCTTGGCAATATTGCCTCAATAATCGGGAAATCTTTAAAAGGAGGATAAAATGAGTACAACAGCAACAACTCCTCCAACAACTGGAGGAACGCCAGCAGTCACACCTGCAACTAGAACATCTCCCTTCATATCTAAACCAAAATTATTGTTTTGGGGATTCCTATTTGCAATCTTAGTAGTGGCTTATTTTACTTTTCAACAAAAAATAAATAAGTTATTTGAAAGCAACAAAACAACAACAGAAAATGTTGTGGAACACGAAGAAGAGTCCCTACCCTTCACACCAGACAAAGTGTACACAGTCTATCTGAAAATTACTGATTCCATTGGATTATGGCATCATGATGATTATAGGCTATGTGTGCTTACAGGTGGAACAGCAGAAAATCCCATTCCTTACAGAGTAAAGGAAGGAGATAATGGAGAGTGGAGAATATTTGGGAATGGGAATGAAGATTTCCATGCTCCAAAAATACAAAGAACGTGGCTGAGCGGTACAGACAGTACTAATTCGACCAGAATATGGTATTACTATAAGCATAAAAACTCTTTAGTAACACCGTAATCAAAGTTCACCTAAAAAAACCAATGGCCCCGGATTTTAATCCGGAGCCATTTTTTATTATTTCAACGCTTGTACTGCAACCCAGTAATCATAATCCCCTGTTATAGGATCTATATCGTAGTACTTCTCCTCCGGTAATATCTGATAAGGGAAGTCGACTGTGGGCACAGGACTTGAGCCAGATAGTGTGACAACCTTCCCTTTTAGCTTCGCTATTTCTATAAGCGCATTTGTGATGGCTATACTGCGTGCGCCTACATACGTAGGGTTCGCACCGGAATCCATGACTCTGTAGTATTTATCATCTGAGACATAATTCGTACTAAGTGGATTCGGCTTCTTACTACGATACCGGGGCTCCATAGCTTGTACAGGTAATATTTCTTTCAGATTACATACAGATGAGTCCTTACCTCCATCCATAGGACCACGAGCATCCCACCATACATAGTATGACTTCGTAACTTTATCATATAGAATCACTGAGTTATAAGATGTCGGGTAATCTTCATCCACTTCGTCATTTGAGAAGCCATTACTCGTGAGGAATTTATTACGAGCAAAAGGAGCTATAGCTTGGAGTGCTTCATACTCTGTCGATGCTTTGACGTATACGTCAGTCGCATTCCTCCAGCAAAGAGGGTTCGGCTCATAGACTTTCGTGAAAGGACTCTTCGTATAGGAAGCTCCCGGAGCTAAGCTCGACTCTTTCGGTGTGCTTATATCCTTCTTGTCTGGGTTAAATACTTCCTTTTCTGGCTTGAATAGATCACTACCTGTCTTTTCAGATTCTGTAACTTTCTCGTCTTTGAGATCCGTACTACTATTCACTTCGAAGTCACCGGTATTTGCTACCTGAATGTTCTTCTCTCCGACAGTATCTAGTATAAGTCGCATAATTCCGAATACTGACACCATAATAAAAAGTCCAACAATACCCCACATCATGTGGGATTTGCTGGACTTTCTAACTTCTTCACTATCAGGGGATAGGAAATATTGAGCTACACCATACAGGAAGTAAACTATGGCACAAGCGAACATAAAGATTATAATTGGGTTTATAATAACCTTATCTATACTCTGTATGAGTGTTTTCACACTAGCTTCTGCAACTGGTATTATAGTGAAGCTCATATTTACTATTAGCAGCGTACTCCAGGACCAGGGATACAAGGTAGAACACCTTCTTGGATTTGTTCAGGGCCTACTCCGAAAGTAGTAGTAATAAGTCTGACAACTCCCCAGAAAGCAACTATCAAGAATAGACCAATAAGACCGTAGATGATCTTTGAACGAGCTTTCTTCTTCGCTTCTTCGTCTGTAGTAAGAGTATATTGTATAACTCCCCATATAAAGTAGACCACAGCGAGAGTAATCATTATAGGAATGAGTGTCGCTAGGATTCTGTTTATAACAGTGAGGATACTAAACGCATCTGCTGCATGAGCAAACATAGGGAACGCACCGATAACTGCACCAAGGAAAATAATTTTCTTCATATAAAACTAATTAAATAATAATTCTTATAATAATATGTAATTCCTGTGACCACAGAGAATATACTTTATACTAAATTTACCTACTTATTATACCATACCAATGTGCAATATACGCAATGCCCTACTGGGATAACTGTGGAATAAGCGTCTGTATACCGAAGGTCCTGGTAAGCACTCCGACTAGCCCCCACATACTAATCATCACAAAGAGCGCTATGATACCCCACAGCATGTAAGTCTTGCCTTTCTTCCTCGCCTCTTCATTGTCGGGGTTGATGAAGTATTTTATTACGCCCCACATGAAGCCTACACTAGCCAGGGTGAATAGTAGTGGGATAACTGAGTTTATAAGAGTACAGCTTGCCCAGTTTATAATACCAGTAAGTGTGCGCATGCTTATGCTTTGGCATAGATTGACTGCAGGCGCATTCGTGTCTATAGCAAATGCACGGAATGGAATAAAGCTTAATGTAGTAACTAATGTAATTATTTTATTCATAGATTATTATTGATTATTAATTTTATTCTCATTCACTGTGCTTATCTCTTTGACTGTGGCAGATATAGCTTCCGATATAATATACGAGCCGAGCAACAGTGCTGCACCTATTATGGTATATAGTAGTGTCTTCTTCGCTGTCTTGAGCTTCTCACTACTACCCGCAGCTGTGACGAATAAGAAACCAGCATATATGATAGCAAGAGTGACAATAGGCACACCTATCATAAGTACAATATCGAGGATCGCTTTTATGAACTTCGGTATAGTATCTAGGCTTGAGTTTAAGGGATTTTTGATACCTGTATTAATATTTAAATTGCCTTGAACATTGCCATCGGTTATATAGTCCGGTTTTAAACTTGGGTCGCAACCTTCAGGAATAGGTTTCTTTGTAATAGTATCGACACCAGTACAAGGTCCTCCTGCTGCTAAAACTGGACTACCATTAACAAGTACAAAACCTATAAGTAAAACAAAACTAAATTTTAAAACTTTTGCTATTAAATTATTCTTCTTCGAAATTTGCATATTTTTATTATACATTAATAATAACTATTTAAGAAAAGACGGGCCATTAAATCCGAGTGCAGCGAGTATACTGTTCACAACCAGCCACGCCACAAGAGCGATGATATAACCGAATAATATCTTCCCCATGATACTCTTGGCTTTCGTTGCCCTCTCGGAACTACCACCTGATGTAATCATCAAGAACCCTGCATAGCAGATAATAATAGCAACAAGTGGTGTTGCTATTACAAAGAGGAGGAAGTTAATAACATTGTTAGCGAGCTCCATTAGATAGTTGAAGTCGCAGGGTCTGGCTATGGCACTTACTAGTCTCTGCTCACCTTCTATACTTGAAGGTACAATATTACCGTTCATACCCCTATATACAGGCTTACCATCTCCATCTACTTCTGGGACTTTCTCCATTTTGCCA
>JBGSSJ010000004.1:0-30521 GCA_041737125.1 Minisyncoccia bacterium | reverse complement strand
CGGCCGCTTATCTAGCGAGCCTTGGCAAAATGAACATTTATATCGTAGTCCTCATGGGTACACTAGGCAGTCTAATAGGTGCGATTTTCAATTATATTATAGGGTACTATCTTGGCAGGCCTGTTATATATAAGCTATCAGAACATAGATTTGCAAAGTTCTTCCTTGTAAATAAATACAAATTAGAAAAAGCCGAGAGTTATTTCCTTCGGAATGCGAACGCAGCTACGTTTATAGGACGACTTATCCCTGTCATAAGACAGCTCATATCCCTACCTGCTGGATTCTGTAGAATGAATTTCTGGAGCTTTATGCTCTATACAACAATTGGATCATTCATATGGGTTAGTATACTCGCACTACTCGGCTACTTCATAGGATCGAATCAAGAATTACTACAAATGTACTACAAAGAAATATCCGCAGTTCTTCTACTCCTTGGTATTATTTACTTTTCTATAAAGATATACAAGATGAAAAAAAGGAGGAGGTTGAGCCGTGTATAAATAAAATATTTAATTAATCTTTAACACCTCGAATTAATTTCGAGTAATTTTCTACATCACCTATTTCTTGTGAAATGTCAGTTATATAAAACTTCTCTCGTGCTTGTTCTATAGACAAATCTGTATCGAGTAATCCTTTCTTCAAAGCGAGCTCGTCGGCAGAACCAGTCAGCCATAATTGCCAGGAGAATGGTGAGATGCGCCCCGGAGTGAGGGTATTCACATGTTTTACGATAGCAGAAGTACAGTTGGCAAAAAGACTGTTATACCACTTCGGATTAACCACAAGTTCGTTCATCTCTGTAAGCATATCTACTAGCAAAAGTCTTCCATTCTCCTTTTTCTGTAATCTTACTGGGTACACATATACTTTGTCTTTACGGATATTCGCGCGCAACATTGTGAGGTCTCTCTCATCGGCTGCAATATATACTAGCGGGTATGTGCGTATCATCCCCTCCCACATATTCCAAGATTGTATTTTAGTTTTACGAGCCTCTATACTAATACCCAAGAAATCTCCATTTTCAAATTCAAATGACATGTACGTATGAGCAGCCAGATCGTTCTCATTAAATGGTTCGCTTGTATACCAGACTCGCTTTATCTTACTTAGATCATAAGTCTTATCGTAATAGCCTGCTTGCATATCATCTTCCGTAGGGTTGTATCTAAAGTTTCTGACGTTCTTAACAGTCACGAAATCCCCATTAAATTCCGCTGTAGAAAGTATCGCTAGTTGCTCTTGCCAGTCACCTTCAGTCGGTGGTCTCTTTAGCCCTTGCCACACTATCAAAATTACTAAAATTAAAAATATTACTAATAAAAAATTTTTGAAAACTTTCATATTAATTCTTTAAATATTTCTCTAGGAATACTAACGTTTTTCCCCATGCATCTTTCGTTTCTTCAGGGGCATAGTTTTGTCCTGAGGGGTTTGCAAAAGCATGACCCACTCCAGGATAAACGTAAACTTCATTTATAATAGCTAATTTATTTAGTGAACTTTCAAATTCGGAAACTTTCTCCATAGGTAGAACTTGATCTTGGTCCCCGAATACACCGAGCACTGGCCACGCGATAGGCCTTAGAGCTTCCTCTGTTGAAGCCATTCCTCCACCATAGTAAACAATTGTTGCATCAAGCTTCTCGCCTGAGATGGCAAGCTCTAATGATTGCTTTCCACCGAAGCACCAACCAAGTGAAGCAATCTTTGTCGCTCCTTCTAAGCGTAGATAGGAGGCTGCTGCCTTCATATTCGCTGTGCCCTTCTCTTGGACAAATTTGGCAGTAAGCTCCTTCGCACCTGTCTGGTCCTCTGCCACACCACCGAGCAAATCTACAGCGAGCACTATATAGCCTTCTTTGGCTAATTCTTCTGCGGCTTGCTTAATCTCTGGGCGAAGTCCACGATTCTCGTGAATCATAATAATACCAGGATATGATCCTTCCTCTATGGGCTCTACGAAGTAACCCTTTGCTCCTGTATAGTATTCGACATCTGATCTAGTAGTAACTTCGAGCCCTCCACTCTTTTTCATCAAAGAGACATTCTTGTAACCCATTTTGCTCGACAAAATACCCATACCAATAAGTATAATAATTGCTACAGTTATAATTGTTATTTTTTTCATATATATAAGTATAACAAAATGTCTAAATTAAAGAAATTACTTTAATGATATCTTGATATTCACTATGTCACCTTCATATAGCCCTTCTGCTTTCTGGACTTTCTTATTTATACATAATAGGTACTCTACCTTCTTACCTTTTTTATCTAGCATGTGCGGGAATAGTGAAGTCTGCCACAATGTCTTCCCTATTTTTGCTTCTGCTTTTATAAAACCTTTTTTATAAAAATTCCTAATTTTTTCTGAAAGTTGCTGGTCGAGAGTCACAAAAAGCCAACCCAAATCCCCGGGCCATCGCCAAATACCCGCTTTAATTTTGTAATCTTTTTGCATTATATCCTACTGCGTTTAAGAAATCTGGAAAAACTATGCTTCTGACTTTATTCAAATCTTTAGAGAAGAACTCCCCTCTATACTGATCTGTGTCCTTCATGCTTGCCATAAGATCAAGTCTAGTAGGGTCAACTTCTGGATGAAATTGAACACTAAAAATCCCTTTATCAGGAAAACGTATTATCTCAATACCTCCATTAACACTATATGCTATAACTTGAGCACCATCTGGTAAAGTATTTTTCTTAATTTCTTGCTTGTGATTCTCGGCTGAAAATAAGAAAGAATTTTCTAAGATAACAGGATTAATACCTGTCACACTTTTTCTTTCACCATTTTTTTCTATCCAGTCGATTTCAGCTCCTGCTTGTTTAGCCAATAACTGCCCTCCGAAACATATTCCAAAACTAATTATACCTTGTTCTATAGCTTTATTTGCTATTTTTTCTGCTTTTTTAAGTATTTCTATTCTTTCTTGAATGTCTTCACCTTTTACATTTACCTCTGACCCAGAGAAAACAATACCAACACAATTTGATAAGTCTTCTGGAATTTCTTCTGTCGTTAAGTTAACTGATCTAAATCTAGGATCTCCTTTTTCTATACCCAAGCAATGGCGCATGTTATTTGCTTGGAAATTATCTGGATCAATCTCTCCACTACCTGTCTCTGCTTCATAGAACATCTCTAATCTATCTTTGTCTATGTATTTTATGTTTTCGTTGGAGGCAATACTTGAGGCTGTAGAATTTACATAGAGAATGTATTTCCCCTCTAGAATATTCTCACGGGCTACTTCCCTTGTCTGCTCGAAGGTTTGATGGGATTCATATATAGATTTGGCATAGCAATCTTTTAATGAAAGTTCCTGACCGCTTACATTGAATTTCTTGCTTTCATCACGCCACAACATATTCATGCGTGCTCTTTTAGCCTCTTCACTTTCTATTTTTTGGTGAAATAATTCTTGCATATATTTATGGAACCTTAGAAATAAAACTAGAAATTAACTCATCATTGCGCGCTGTATCTCGGCTTGATGCTTGCGCATTACTTGCATTGTAGCAGTCATTTCACTCATACCACCGTTGGTTAGAGTCTTTACTTCATCGCCTATTTTTTTGAAGAGTTCTGGATTTTCGTTTATAAGCTTGATGAACATGTCTTGCTGAGCCTTTGGCAAATGCTTCATTTTCGCACGTATTAATTTCTCTGTTATGTAACTTTTTATACTCATATAGGGCCATTATAGCAAAAAGTCTAATTATGTGCGAATATAAATTAGTTCTTGAAAAATGCCTTACGGAGGCGGGCGGGCCGAGCAGAGCAAATTTCGAGCCATGAATTATGTGTGCATTTTGAAAGAATAACTTATATGAACAAAAACAAACCTAAAATCATTGTCATACTGGGTCAGACATCCACAGGTAAAAGTGACTTTGCTGTAGATATAGCTCGGGGAATAAATGGTGAAATAATATCCGCTGATTCACGTCAGGTATACAAAGGGATGGATCTTGGTACCGGTAAAATTACGAGAAGAGAAATGAGGGGTGTGCCACATCATTTGCTTGATGTAGTATCCCCGAAGAGACCTGCACATCCGGGAGGCGGGGTTTTCTCTGTGAGTGATTACAAAAGACTTGCTGACAAAAAAATAGAAGAAATTATATCCAAAAATAAAATACCGATAATTTGTGGTGGAACTGGGTTCTATATAGATACAGTTCTAAACGATATTGTCCTACCAGAAGTTCCGGCCAATAAAAAGTTGCGAAGAGAACTTGCCGATAAATCTGCCGATCAATTATGGAAAATGTTATCAAAGCTAGATAGTACTCGTGCAAGCACCATCGATAGGCATAACAAAGTCCGCCTCATCCGTGCGATAGAAATAGCCAAAGCTCTGGGCCACGTCCCTTCCCTTCCAAAGGAAATTCCTTTGATAAAATATGATGTTCTGAAAATTGGGCTTATGTTGCCAGATGAAATACTTAAAGAGAAGATAAGAACTCGTCTACTCTCTCGAATCAAAAAAGGAATGTTAAGAGAAATAAAAAATCTACATGATAGAGGTCTATCTTGGAAGCGCATGAATGAGCTTGGACTGGAATATAGATACGGTGCCCTTTACCTGCAAGGCAAACTAACTAAAGAAGAAATGATCGAGAAATTAAACACTGAAATATGGCACTATGCCAAGCGCCAAAAGACGTGGTTCAAAAGAGACATAGAAACTGTGTGGATAGATCCAAGAAAAAGTAATAAAAAAATACTAATTGATATTAAAAAGTTTTTATTGAACTAATTCCCCAGTATTAGATTTTACTTGAATCACAGAATCATCATATAATAATTTCATCTTAAAATCTTTTACACTCACTATATCAATATTATGTCCAATATGTTTTTTGCACCATGATCGAATAACATATTGGCCAACTATTGCATTATAAATAGAACCTATTGTTCCATCTGTAGACACTCTAGCTGTAAGTATTTTTACATTCTCACCTTTATCTATATATTCCTTTATGAGAGAAATTGTAGATGATACAGGTTCTCCAATTATTCTAGGATTAAATGGTCGCTTATCTTTTGTGGCAAGAGTCCCATCTAAATCAAAACCAATCCAACTAACTTTTTGTCTTTTTAAAAAACTCTGAAAACCGAAATAATACCTGAAAATCTCAATTATTATTATCCCAATACATATAAATAGAATTACTTTCATAGCGGGCGATGGAGGAATCGGACCCCCGCCAACGGTTTTGGAGACCGTTGTACTACCACTATACTAATCGCCCAAACAAATAACAGTATACACTTTTCGGCTTATTTTTCAATTAAAAAACCTCGCTTTTGTCGAGGTTTTTTAATTATCCAGTAATTTTAGCTTCTTTATGCTTAGTGTTCTTCTTGCAAGTCTTGCAGAACTTCTTCATTTCAAGCTTTTTGGTGACGAGCTTCTTGTTCTTACTAGTAAAGTAATTACCGTTTTTGCAAGTCGCACATTTAAGTTTTAACAATCTATCTTGTGACATAGTGGGTATAGAATACTATATAAGCCCATAAATTGCAACTATTTCATAACCTTAATTAATAAAGGGTTTACACTGGTAGTCACCTCATAGTTTATGGTCCCTCTCCTTTCTGCTATTTCCTCGGCTGTTATAGAGTCATTTTTCTGGGCTCCCAGTATGACCACTTCATCGCCCGTAGACACATTCTTGATATTATTTACATCAACTACGAACATATTCATAGCGACCCTGCCCAATATCCGCGCCCTCTTGCCTCCTATGAGGACTTCGCCATTATTAGAATCAAGTCTATTCATTCCATTCGAATATCCTTGTGGAATTACTGCGATCTTCATGTCTTCTAACGTTCGGAAGGATAGCCCATACCCAATAGGCTCACCTTTTGATATTACTTTCACTTGAGCCACGTGAGTGACCCACTTCATAACAGGCAATAATTTTATTTTATTCTTCCATATTCTCTCTAAATCTACACTAGGCCACATGCCATAAAGACCAATACCCACACGTACAATAGTATGTATTCCTTTCCACTTCTCATAAGCAAGAATACCTGAAGTAGCAGAGATGTGAGTGTGGATAGATTTGTATCCAGCATCTTTAAAAAGTTTAATTACATTTTCATAATCTTTAATCTGCTTTTCTGCATGGGAAAAGTCATCGGTATCTTCAATGTTTGCAAAGTGAGCATATACACCGTCGATAACTATATGCTTCATCTTCTTTACTTCTGTGAGGAATATAGCCACTTGTGATGGAAGCAAACCTTCGCGACCTAAATGCGAATCGATAGCTACATGGACTTTCTGCCTCTTACTCAGAAGTCGTGCTTGCTCATTGATAAGTAGGGCATGATGTAAATCAAACACAGATAGGATGGAGCCGAGCTTTATAACTTTATCTATATCATTCTTCCCGACATAGCCAAGGACGAGAACTGGCTTCTTCGTAACTGTGCGTACTCTTTCAAGCTCCTCTATACTATTCACCTGAAAGTAATCGACTAGGCTTGCTAAAACTTTCGCTACTTCTACATCACCATGACCATAAGCATTTGCCTTTACCACTGCAGCTATCTTTGTACCCCGCTTTACCACACGTCGAAATTGAGTGACATTGTATATCAAATTTTTCTTACTTAATTCTATATACGATAACGGTAAACTTTTCATAATGCCTATTCTAGCATTTTATGTATATTTTGGTATACTGACCGAGTAATTGCCGGAGTGGCGGAATTGGTATACGCGCGCGACTCAAAATCGCGTCTCGCAAGGGATGGAGGTTCAAGTCCTCTCTCCGGCACATTTAATTAACTTAATAGCTAAAGTTTTTAAACGGCTGCTAATTCCCGCATATGCGGAAATTAGCAGCCAAGTATAAAGTAAAATAAAAATATTATACGAACTCGGGTTCGGGTTCGAGGGTGATGCCAAATTTGCCGAAAACTATTTTTATTATTTCGTCTTTTACTTTTATCACATCTTCCCTTGTTGCTCCACCGTTGTTCACTAAAACCATAGCATTATTAGCATACGAAGATATTGTACCGAAATTCATACCTTTGAGTCCTGCTTTTTCAATCAGGAATCCTGATGGGACTTTCACATGATTTTCATCTACTTGAAATAAAACTATATCAGGATAATCTTTTTTTAAACTATCTGCTTTATCTTTAGATACAATAGTATTTTTAAAGAAAGATCCAACACTTGGAATATCTTTCGGATCAGGAAGTTTACTACTTCTGATATTGATAATAGCATCACGAATCTCCTGTAGTTTCGGATTATTTATATTATTATCTAAAAAGTATCTTTTCACCCCTGGATAATTTGGAATAGTTACTTGCCTATTTTTCCAAAGTCGTAGAGTAATAGCCGTTATGATATATCGTCCTTTCATACCAGCTGGTGGATTATGCTTGAAGATACTATCTCGATAAGCGAATTTACAATCTGCGTTTGAAAGAGTCTTCATCTGCCCATTTTCTTTATCATAAACTTCGACAGATATAAGAGTATCCTTTATCTCTTGGCCGTAGGCACCAACATTCTGCACAGGAGTGGCACCACATGTGCCAGGAATGGCAGACATAGCTTCAATACCTGATAGGTCTGAAACACAAGCAGACTGTACTACGAAGTCCCAAGACTCGCCGGCACCCATCTTCATATCAGCATAGCTTTCAGTTTCATTAATTATTTCAAAGCCAAGGAACTGTATATGAGCAACAACAAAGTTGAAAACTCCATCAGGGAAAACCATATTTGATCCTCCACCTATAATATGGACCGGGAGATTTTTCTCTTTTGCGAAAGCAAATAATTCTGGAAGCTCTGCTTTATTGTTCAAGTTTACAAAGTATCGGAACTGTCCGCCCACCTTGAATGTTGTATATTTACTAATATCCACATATTCTTGTATCTCCATATATTGCAATTATATCATATATGATATATAATTAGCAAATACTAATAAGTAAATTTATATGAAAAAAGTAAAAGAACAGGAGAAAATAGGATTTTTTATTAAGGAATTACGTGAGCGTAAAGGTCTTACCCAAGGAGCATTCGCCAAGGAACTAGGTACTTCACAGTCCGCAGTTGCGCGTATGGAGAAAGGTGATCAGAACTTCTCCACAGAATTATTATCAAAAATAAGCCAAATACTAGAGCATCAGATAGTATCTATCAATAATTCCATAGACTTCCAGATAGTAGGGGGCAAGAAACTTAGCGGTAGTATAGCCACGAACTTTTCGAAGAATGGCTCAGTTGGACTCCTATGTGCTTCCCTATTAAATCGCGGCAAAACTACTCTACACGGTATAGCTCGTATCGAAGAAGTATATCGAGTCATAGAGATACTCGAGAGTATAGGCGTCCAAGTCAAATGGATAGATAAGAACTCACTGCAGATAACACCGCCGAAGAAATTATCCTTGGATAAAATAAATGTAGAGTCCGCTATTCGTACTCGCTCTATTATTATGATGATAGGTCCACTTATACACTTACTCCCATCATTCTCTATCCCTCATGCGCAGGGGTGCAACTTAGGAAAGAGAACAATCAGCGCTCACACTTACGCACTTGAAGACCTAGGAGTAAAGATAAAAACTACAAATAAAAGCTACGAAATATCTAGTGCAAAGCTCAAGCCTGCAAGTATAGTCATGTACGAAGCTGGGGACACTGCGTGTGAGAATGTACTTATGGCTGTATCTAAAATCCCAGGTAAGACAAATATATCTTTCGCTAGTGGTAACTACATGGTACAGGAAGTCTGCTTTTTCCTTGAGAAATTAGGAGTGAAAATAGGAGGTATTGGTACAAGTAATTTAATTATAGATGGAGTGAAAGATATAGATATGGATGTAGAATACACAAACAGCGAAGACCCGATAGAGTCTATGATGTTCATCTCTGCAGCTATTGCGACAGACTCTGAGCTTACTATAACTCGCTGCCCTATCGACTTCCTTTCACTCGAATTAGAAAAGCTGAGAAGAATGAATCTGAAGTACAAGATACTTAAAGAATACAAATCTTATAATAATAGAACAAACTTAGTGGATATAAAGATTATGCCATCGAAGCTAATTGCATTATCTGATAAGATTCACGCAAACCCTTATCCAGGACTCAACATGGACAATCTACCATTCTTCGTACCTATCGCCATAAAAGCAAAAGGTCAAACTATGATCCATGACTGGGTATACGAGAATCGTGCTATATATTTCACCGAGCTAAATCGTCTAGGAGCAAATGTAACACTTGCTGATCCTCATCGTGTCTACATCCAAGGTGGCACTGAGCTAAAACCTGCTCAGGTAGTCTGCCCTCCTGCTCTTCGCCCTGCGATGATAATACTTATAGGTATGCTAGGTGCAGAAGGAACATCCATACTACGCAATGTATATATGATCAGTCGCGGATATGAAGAAATCGCCGAGAGACTAAACTCCATTGGAGCAGATATTACTATATTGAAATAAAAAATTAAAATTTCCTCACTTCCAAGCACATAAATAATGGGATTTCTTTGCGGGCATTGTCTTCAGCCTTTTGGCGAGGGCCAGTTTGGGATTGCTTGTGAGAAATCCACTCTTCGAGGCGAGTAATAGCAAAGTTATGCTTTGCGAATAATTTCACATAGTACTGAAGTGACCTGTGGAAAGATATAGTCTTAACTTTCTTCTTCACATCTTTCTCACCTGGAGTCATATCAATAGATAATTTTGATTCAGATAGGTACTTACTTATAATTCTTGACTGCACTCCATCGGCAAAATACCAATCACTTGCTTGTGGCACACGGAAAGTCGGATGGTTGAGCACCATGACTATACGACCACCTTTACGTAGTACTCTTGAACATACGGACAGTACTCCCGCGACATTCTCTATATTCTGTATTGCAAGAACTATGACTACTGTATCAACGGACTCATCTTTCAGGAATTGTGCTTTGTCTGCCGGTGATACATAGAACTTTATATCTTTATTACAATTCTTGGTAGCATTCTCTATTAGCCTCTTTGACATATCAGAGCCTGTAACTTTCGCACCATTCTTATAGAAAATATCTGCAAAGTAACCTTGCCCACAAGCAAGGTCATAAACTTCTTCCCCCTTTTTAAGACCAAGTACGCGCAATAAATTCGGAGCTATTACGTTCGACTGATAGCTATCTTTATCATTCTTTAGCATATCATCATACCAAGTAGCTACTTTGTTCCAAGAAGTATCGGTCGGCTTCTTTTGATTAGGTTTATTATTCATGAGTCCATACTAGCAAAGAAGTACCTTAAAAGAAAGTTATTCCATAATCTTTATATCATCTGCAGTATAACCCTCCTCACCATCTTCTTTCTCACCATTATGATTCTTCTTACGGAGGAGGACAATAATTGCGGAAGCTATAAGTATGAGGAGGGCAAGACCCAAATATGCAAGAGTGGACTGAGATACACCTCTTGTACTGTCACCCGCACTTGCACTCAAAGTATCCAAATCTATAACTCCGGCTGGATTAGTATTACTATCCATAATATTATCAATATTTATACTCTCAATAGGTACTATACTTTGTGCTTTTCTATTCTGACTATTATAAACTTGTGTATTTTTTACCATTGGAAATGTCACCATGACTTCCCCGCCAGGATTATAGAGAGATATATTTTTCACATCTTCACCGGTGAACATAGTCACTCGAGGTGAGAATCTAAGCTTTTTCGTTGGTAGCATTATTGTGCCCTCTGGTATATAGAATATTTTCACACCAGATACTATATACCATTTGGAAAGATCAACTTCCATAGTGGACTTATTCTCGAGCTCTATATATGGATCAGTATAATTGCCCACACTAATAATGCTCACTTCTGATGGTATGACTTTCACTATCAGTCTACTCGTAGCGTCTGGTTTTGTATTAGTCTGATTCTCATAAAAATGTAGAGTGATAACATACTCGCCAGGATACTCGTAAGTATAATTGAAGTCTTCTGAATTTTTATCAATGCGAGCCATACCATCACCGAAGTTCCAGACAAATTTCCCGGCTTTTAATAATTCTTTTCTTTTGCCATTTGTCACTTCACTAATAGAGAAAGGAAGTCCTGCGACGACAATATTCTTCGCTACTATACTAGTAGTAACTTTCGGGACTTCTACTTCTTTTGCTTTCTCAAGTAAGATAGTCGTAGGAGATTTATTAGAAGTAGACGTGCTACTACCCCCACTGCCACCTCCACCGTTACTACCAGAAGATTTATTCTCTTGTCCGGGTGTTGGTCTATTACCACTCCAAGATCCATTAATATTCTGAAGAGAATTCCCATCACCACTTGCACCCATACTAGACGAGAAAGTAACAGCACCTACTGTATTCTGGCCCGGGTCTTTCATCGCAATAGTTTCACCTTCATTGCTAAACCCAGTCCAGCTACTATCGAAAACGAAGTTCGATATATTCGGCCAGTCCACAATGAACTTTTGGTAATTCTGTACTATCACTGCATAGCCACCCGGAGGTATAACAGAGTCACCTTGGGGCACTAGTGAATGTTTTGTATTATCAGAGAAGAAATACCACTTTGATAAGTCTTGTGCTTCACTGCTTGTATTTTGTACCTCTATCCACTCACGATTAGTATCTGTACCTTCAATATCGTACATTATCTCTGTTATCTCAAAGCTTGCATGAGCAATCCCTGCTTGAAGAAATAATATAATGATGAGAACAATATAATATCTAATCTTTTTCATGGAAGTAATTTATTCTTCTAATACTTTCCGAAGTACCTCTTCAGGAACTTCCTTTGTCGGTTGGCCCTTTTGCCAGACGTCTGACTTGCTTGGTACTGGTGGCATAGGCACTGGATTGTGTGATGTATTAGTAGGATCAGGAGTAGGAACACTACCATAGACTGATGTAGTAGTTTCCCTCTTCACTTCGTGCTTTACTTCTTCTTTGTATTGTTCTTGATTTACTTGCTTTATTGCGGGCTTAATAGGAATTATTGCGTCTACAACTTTTGGCTCTTCTTTCTTGGCCTCGACTATTTTCTCTATATCTACTCTATTTTGTTCTATTTTAGACTCTAAGTCTTTTACTACTTCTTTTACTTCGGCTTTTATTTCTGTTGTATTTTCTTTTTTTAATTCTATCTCTTTTGCAATTTCTTTAACTTCTATTTTGGGTTCAGCTATGGGCTGTACTATAACAGGCTCTGCTTTTACTTCTTCTTTCTTCACTTCTGGTATTTTAATTTCCGGTGTTTTTATAGGTTCAGATTTTACTTCTTCATTTTTCGGTAGTTCAACTTTTTTCACCATTTCTTCTGTCCTTTGAACATTCGATGTAGCTATTTTGGCCAGCAAGTCTTTAAGTGATGCTTTCTTCTCTTCGGATGCTTCTTTCGTAGGCATCACCTTACTTGCATCGGTATTTACTTTTACATCATTATTTTTCAGTGTGTTTAATGATATAGGTGTCGGCGTAGGCTTCTTCACTTCTGTGACTTGCTCTGGGATCTTATCTGTCCCTTTTGGTTGTATTTTATCTTGATTATTCTTATCTTCTCCTATTTTTTGAAGTAAACCTTTCAAGAGTGGTGATGGACCAGATGGAGGTCTCCTCTCTACTACTCTACTTGGAGTATGATTACTTGATGGGCTTTGTGGATTATGATTTACTTTATTATTAATATTGTTGTGTGTATTTGTATTATTATTCGGATTCTTCGGCGTAAAAGTAGGAGTGTAATCCTTTTTAAAAGGAGCACTAGTCGCACCAGCTTTAGGTATATTTTGTCCGACTTGATTGACTGCTCCACCAGTGAACTCTATACCAAGAGATGCAAGTGGTGCAGTAGATACACGCTCATCTTGACGAGCTGAACGGAGAGCCACAAAGCCCGTCTGAGGTTTCAATTCCCCTGCTTTAATCTTCGTCATACAGTCTTTACAGTAGACAGGGCGGCCTTCCTTCGGCTCGAAAGGCACCATAGTCACCTTGCCACAGTTCGAACAATCAGCTTTATACTTCGCTTCACCTTCACCTGTTTGGAGCATACCACTCCAGCGAGAAATTTCAGCTTCGACTTCTTCACGAGGGCGAGCATAGAGTGCACGAGATGATGCGATAATCTTCTCTTTCACTCCTGCAGTTGGATCTATCTGCATTGGTGGAAGTGTCGTAGCAGAAAATGGGCGACTTGTGACTCCGTCTATCATGAGCTTCAAATACACGTGATAGTTCGGCAAGTTCACGAGGTCTTGCGCCATGAATTCTGGCTCAAATTCCTTCTCTATGAACTCTGCATCATCGGCACCCACACGAAATATAATCATCGTACCGACGTTACCGAATACTGCATCACGAACTGCTGTACCATTCTCATTGGAAAGCTGAGCAGTATACTGGTGGGCAATAATAAGATTCAGGCGGTATTTACGAGCCTCAGAAAGAATGTTCGCAAATGAATCTGTCGCAAAGTTCTGGAATTCGTCGACATATAGATAGAAATCACGGCGATCATTCTCGGGTATACGTACACGCTCCATGGCTGCAAGCTGGATCTTCGTAATGATCATACCTCCGAGCAATGCAGAGTTGTCCTCACCTACGCGTCCTTTCGATACGTTCACGAGGAAAATTTTACCTTCATTCATGATGTTGAAGATATCGATAGTAGACTTTGACTGACCAACGACATTACGAATAATAGAAGTAGATAAGAATTGCCCTACTTTGTTCTGAATCGGCGCAATAGCTTCATTACGGAACTGCTCACGCCACTGTTCGTATTCATGCACCCAGAAAGCTTTCACCACTGGGTCCTTCAAGTTGCCGATAATCATCTGACGATAATCTTTGTCCACAAGAAGGCGTGGAATACCGAGTAGTGTAGTACCCGGAGTATCAAGCAGTGCTAATATAGCATTGTTGAGAATGTATTCCATACGAGAACTCCAAGCATTCGCCCAAATCTTCGTGAATATTCCCATGAGTCCGGAAGCGACCAAGTGCTTATACTTTGGATCTTCAAGTGCGATAACATTAAATCCGACGTTGAAGTCCACATCCGCTGGGTTGAAGTAGATCACGTCTTTCATGCGGTGATCTGGGATAAGGTGAAGTATTTCTTCTACTAGCTCACCGTGAGGGTCCACCACACAGACACCTTCGCCATTATTAATATTCTGAACTATAAGATTTGATAGGAGGACAGACTTACCAGTACCTGACTTACCTAGTATGTACATATGCTGGCGTCGGTCTTTACGCTTGATACCGAAAACATTATTGGTACTACGAAAATTAGTTTTACCAAAATAAGTAATATCTCGATTGTGTGGAATTTCATTATTCATAATAGATTAGTTCTATTATACCCTAAACTACTTCTTGTTGGTAGCAAGTTTCGCAATAAACTATCTCAGGGCGTTCTGGGGCGTATGAAGTCTCGAATTCATTCGTACAGCCTTCTTTCATACAAGCTCTGTGCCAGAGTTTCGGTGGATTGATGAACTTGAATCTTTCTAGGAATCTACAATTATGACAGCTCTGTGGTAGAGGTAAACCGATTCTCTTATAAAACTGTAATTCAATAGGGACTATTCTATAAGCTTTTTTGCAATTATCACATGCAATTATTTCTTTTATAATATCTTCTGATACTTCAGAAATTGAATCTGGTAAATCCACACCTTTTATAGTAGTTTGGAATTCACGAGCATTCGGTTCACGCCAGACAAATCCATCTTCTTTTGCTCGGATTGAGTCGAGTGGAACATAGTCTTGGGCCAAGCTTTCGTTATATGCAAGTGGAGAGAACTCAGATGGAAAGAATTCACCGTATTTATATTCCCTACCGAGCGAATCAATATATGGCATTTCTTTCATGTACTTTATAATTTCATCGCGTAATTTGAAATATTCTTCTTTGGTGTATTGTTTGTTCAAAATGCAATACTCTTTTTTCTTTAGACTAATACAGCCGAAACAGTTTGATGAGCCAAAACAATAACCACAATATTCTAAATCTCTTACATTACCGAAACAATTGAAACAGTATTTTAATCCATAAGCTCCATCTCCACAGGTCATACACTCATAAGCATTCTCAACTCCCATAAAAAGTTGGCAGGAATCATAAGAATTAGCTGCCTTCAACACGCTTATTTGTACATAGCGTAAGTTCTCGACATCTTCTACAGAGAAACAATCACGTGCATTTTTAGAATTACTCACTCTGTCACCTGTACAATTAAGATTTCTTGTACCGTGATAATATTTGACTGGGAATTTTTGCCAATAATCTAAAACTTTTTCACGAATAGTTACAATAGATTCATGTGATGATAAGTTTAGTTCAATTAATCTTTTTTCATATTCTTCCTTTGAAAGCGGTTCATTGAAAAAATAATATGATTTACCACGAAGATTTACACAACCAAAGCAATTTGTACATCCACGGAGACCTTTAGAAAACCATACATCGACACAACTTTCACAATCTACAGAGAAGAGAGTTCTGTATGACTTATAGACCATGACACATTCATAGCACAGTTCATCATCTATCATTTCATGAGAGTCAAACGAATTTTTCACATTTGTAACTTTGACTAAATACGCAGAATCTTCCACGAAATCAGCATCGAAACACAGATATGCATTTTTAAGTCTTCCTGCTTCATTGCAGTAATCTGAATTGATCATAAACCCAGCAGAAGACTTCGCCATAATAGGTACACGATGGAACAATTCTTGAAACTGCTGAAAGAATGGTACTGAGAAGTCATATTCCACACCATAATCTATAGCATCCCATTCATCACCATACCAATAAATCGTTTCGTATGTTTGAATAGGTGCTTCAACTGGAATACCTGAAAAGGAATCGTTGCCCGTATGTGCATCTTTCCTACGGAATAAATTACGTTCATTACGCCAAATAAGCCTGCGCACCATACGGCAATCTGGGCACCATGTAGGTAATGGCACTTTCATCTTCTCATAAAAAGATACATCGTCCTCTTCTATGGTAAAACTTGATGTACACTTTTTGCAAGATTTCTCGAACATAAATTATGATTTTACTATCTTCTTATCGATAATCTGGCTAATAACTATACCACCGAAGCAGAGTATGAGGTACCACATGATTGCTTCTTTATAGGAGAATGGAATATCGCTAAGCATTCCAAGGGCAAAGGCAGAGAGCCATGATACGACAGATATAGCTCCGAAGGCAAAAGACATCTTGCGTAGTCTGACATATTTATGATCCATATCATCATCATTGAAATTAATATCTTTCAAATGTGGATTTATCATCATACGAAATACATATCCATTTATGATAACACCGGCGACAATAGTCATCTTCACCAAGAACTTCACTGATTCACTATAACTGGCCGGATCAGATAGGAATATAGTAAGTCCGCTAAGTACAATAAAAAGCAAACTAATCCACACTACAGTAGACAGTATATCGAGTGTATGAATCTCTGTTTTATCTATCTTCTTATCTTTAATAAATGAATTAAATAATATGTCGGAAACGAGAGCTGTCCCCATACCAACAACAACCGATAGCACATGGATAGCTACCGACACTTGCTTATATTCACCAAAAAATTCTATTGTATTTCCCATATACTTATATTATACATAAATTCCATATTAATTCACCTCTTGCTGATAACAGCTTTCACAGTAGATTATTTCGGGTCTATCTGGTGCGTAACTCGTCTCAAATTCATTATTACAACCTTCTTTCATGCAAGAACGATGCCAGAGCTTATATGGGTTTCTTTTATCTAGGCGTGCTTGATGGCGACAATAGAAACACCTTCTAGGAATTGGGATAACCATTCTTTTATAAAAGTCTAACTCATCTTTAACAATTTTATAATTCCTTTGGCAGCCAATACAACAAAGTACTTCATTCACAATAGAAGAATCTATGTCGTGGATAGAATCAGGAATACTTTCTGAAAGAAGGGTTTCTTTACCTATAGTCCTCTGTATGTTCTCTTGCCATTTAAAATTTTTATCTAAAATCTCATTTTTTAATAATGGGTACCTTTCATTCGCTATTGTCTCGTTATATCCGAAATGTGATAATTCACTTGGATAAAATTCTCCATATCTATATTCATATCCATTTTTATCTACATAAGGGACATTATTCATTTGCTCTTTTATTTGAAAAACAATCTTTTCATATTCTTCTTTTGTGTACTGTTTATTAAAAATGCAATAATTTTTAGTACGTAATGCAACACATCCAAAAAGAGATTTGGAAGAGTGGCAGTGGTGTGTATATGCGACGTCTTGATTCTTCCAAGAATAAACACCGAACAAATTGTGACTTGAATGATCACACGTAATACCTTCATAACACTCACTTGTCTCCCCTCCAGTGGCTAGATCATAACTATCTTTTGGCGAGTCAGCATTATCGATCCATTTACAATTCTCTGGAGCTTGAACATTAAAACAATATTGAGAATTTTTTGCATCCATTAACGAATCACCAGTGGAATTAAAAGAATGAATTATATTTGCGAATCGTCTTGGAGTTTTAAGTATGAATTGATCGAATTCCTGTTGGGCTCTCTCTGCTCCAGAGAAAGTATCTAGTCTATATTCTTCCAATATCTTCTTATAATCTTCGGGTGAATATTGCACATTCTTGAAACAATATTTCTTGTTCCTTAATCCACTGCACATAAAACTATTCGAGCAATTCCTACAGTCGTAAAGGAATTCTGAGTCCATGCAAGACACTGCGAATTGTGAATACTTCACTTTATAGCATTCTTCAGATTGAATACATTCATATAACCACTGTGAACTAGACATAATATTCATACAATCCATTAAATCCTTCCCTGCTATAAGATAGTAACTGTACATTACATTTTCAATTTTCCAAGCGATAAATACCATGTAACAATTCTTTGCAAAAGAAAAGTCTTGAGTATATTCGCAATTCACACTACCTGTACCATTATCATTTACTAAAGCTAAATGTGGAACTTTCGTTATGAATTCTTTAAACTGTTCAAAGAAAGGTCTATCGAAATCATAATCTTGTCCGTATTGCATCGGGTCCCAATTATCTCCCCACCAGCATTTATTACAATAAACATTTATATTAGATTCTTTAGAATAAATAGTCACAACTGACTTCTGACATAGGCCACAATTTCTACTATATAGAAAAGTATCATTACGCCAAGAAAGACGCCTCTGGTTTCGACACTCCGGACAAAATGTTGGCGCAGGAACTTTCATCTTCTCATAGAAAGAAAAGTCATCAGATTCTATTATAAAATCATTTTTACAATTTTGGCATATTCTTTTTTCTATTTCGTGTTCCATTCGTAATTTTCTTACATAACTTCTTTCTGATAACAGCTCTCACACAGAATCTTCTCTGGTCTGCTCGGACTAAATCCTGTTTTAAATGCTACACCACAACTATCACAATTTCTATCATAGAGTTTCGGCATATTCATCCTATTTAAACGACTCATATGACGACAGTCCGAGCAGGATCGAGGAACTGGTATTCCGAACCTTTTTAGTAATTGTAATTCCCCTACTACAATTTTATAGAATTTACCACACTTACAATTAAGTACTTCTTTAATAAAATCGTCTGGTACATCATGAATACTATTCGGTATATCTCCTAACTCTATTGTTTGTTTATAATCTGGCCTCTTCGGTTCTAAATACTTGAAACCTTTTGATTCAATCTGTGTTTTGTCTAAAGGGAAATATTGAGGAGCGTATGATTCATTATATGCAAAAATAGATAAATCATAAGGGAAGAATTCTCCATAATAGAACACCCTACCCATACCATCTACGTATGGATTTTCTGTCATACCCTGTATTATTTGCTCACGCAGAACTTCATATTCCTCTTCCGTGTATTGCTTATTCAAGATACAATACTCTTTATTCCTTAAGTTCATACAACCAAAACAATTCTTGCAGTTTATAAGGAACATTGAGTATTCAATATTCTGGCAATTATTCCATATAGCATAACAGTACTTCACATGGCTTACACCCTCTCCTGTTGTAACAGCTTCTATACACATCTCTGCCCCATGACCCCACTCAGAGATATCATAGCAATCACGGAACGGGGCCATAGTGATAAATTGACAGTAAGCACTATCCTCTACATGAACAGCCTGATAGCATTCCTTTGCATTTTTACAATTTCGCATATAGTTACCTGTTGAATTCACATTCATCCGGCTATACATATACTTACGGGGGAACTTCTCCCAAAATGAATATATAGTTTTTTGGATTTCGCTATGAGCTTCATATGTATCCAAATTCATTTCCTTTATCTTTTTATGATATTCTTCCTTCGTATAAGGCTCGTTAAAGATATGGTAACTTTTCTTTTGTAAGTTCACACAACCAAAGCAGTCATGGCAACCTAGGCATGCCTTTGAATACCACATATCAATACACTCTATACAATTGTCAGAAAAGTATAGGCCAGAACCATTACCACCAATACAACCATAAGAAAGCTCAGAATTTAACATCATAAGACAGTCAGAACAATCCTTCAGATTCACTGCCGTAGTACTGTAGTAAACGTTCTCGCAATCATCAGCATCGAATATAAGATAACAATTCTTGCATGTAGAGGCATGATTAATATAGTCACTATTCACGAGCTTAGTATAGCTGACAACTTTATCCATACAAGGTGTTCTCTTTTGGAGTTCTTTTATTTGTTCAAAAAAGTTGATATTCGGATCGTAGTCTAAGTAGTAATCACCACAATCCCAACCTTCGCCCCACCAGCATTTACTACAATAAACTTTGTAAGGTTTATCTGTAGACAAAACAGAGATAGCAGATTCATGACATAAGTCACAATTCCTTTTATATAGGACTCTTTCATTACGGAACATCATGCGACGCTGTAATCTGCATTGTGGACAAAATGTCGGTGCAGGAACTTGCATCTTCTCGTAGAAAGAAAAGTCATCTGACTCAATAGTGAATTGATTCTTGCAGTTTTGGCAGGTTTTAGTTTCCGGATTCATTTTTTTTATTATTTAAAATTGAAGATTTGAAAACTTCTGGCTCATGAGGCTGTCCATATATGAGCTCCACGTCTGGCAAAGTACCACTTGCTATTGCCTCTTTCAAATTATCAAAAAGGGCTTGTTGGTCATAGCCCAGCAATATGACATCGGGCTTTATTTCTTTAAGTACATGGTACGTCCCCGTATTTGCATCGCCCAAGAAAACTTGGTCGATATCGGGTACTTCGAGCAAGCTTTTGATTCGATCTACTTCATTCATTACTGGTAATTTATTTTTAAATTTTTCTACTTCTGAATCACGAGCGACAATAGCCACGAGCTTGTCGCCATGCTTTCTTGCCTCACTTATGAAGGCTCTATGCCCATCATGTAGTCCATCGAATACCCCAAAAATTGTAACAGTTTTCGCATTCATTATTATTGTATTTCTTGTGCCATCCATTCTTTATAATCATGATTCATACGACGAATATCTACTCCAGCAATCAGGGGTACACTATATGTATGGTTATCATTTATAAGTTGTGTTACTGGGTCAAGCTTTGCCTCAAGTGTAGTCACTAGCAACATAGCTTGCGTTACGCATTTCATTCCTCCCTCCCAATTGTAACAAGACTTTATAGGCCAGAAATCCACACATGCAGCAGTTTTCGACTGTATTATAAGAGCTCCGAGCTTCTCGGCTTCCTCCATATTCTCACAAGTTGTATATATAAATATCATAAATATAAGGATTTTCTTACTTTAGACCTTTACATATTAAGTGTATCACGCTCTAATTTTATATCAATGGCTCGCTTGCTTTCTCTTCTACTGCAGGTTTATCATCTTTATCTCCATAAGCTGAATTCTTACCTCCTGTAATAGCTGCTTTCTCTTGGGCTGAGCGGATAATTGTTGCTTCTTCTTCGGCAATCAATCTTTGCGCATCACCAGCTGGAATAGCATATTGTCTGCGTGATGCTTCTACTATGCGTTCTCTATAAGACGGATGAGTCGCAGGAAGAACACGAAGTGTCTCGGCTGAGAATGGGTCGTAAGACTCTCCATCAATAGTCATCTTCACATAGAATTCCCCCACTCCTAGGTTTATCATGTCTTTGACATCGAATATCGGAGAGAACTCAGGTTTTAATTTCACTGCATCGTCACCTCCGACACGGAAAGAAATAATAGATCCGACGTTACCGAGTACGGTAGCTTCGACTTTCACAGGAATCTGCCCGACGTATTGGTGCGCCATGGTCAGGTTTATAGCGTATTTACGCGCCTCTGAAAGAAGGTTCTCAAATGTATCAGTCACGACGTTCTGGAACTCGTCCACATATAAGTAGAAATCTTTTCTTAAATGAGCCTCCATCTTCGCGCGTGCCATGCCGGCTTGCTTAATCTTCGTCAGGAACATCGCTCCGAAGAATGAAGAGTTCTCTTCTCCGATTTTACCTTTTGAGAGATTGATCAGTAGTATCTTCTGGTCATTCATAAGCTTCTCTATATCTATCTTATTTTCTTTCTGTCCAAAAATGTTGCGAAGCATTGGATCAGAGAGGAATTGTCCAAGCTTGTTAACAAGCGGAATAATAGCATCAGTATCGAACTTCTCGGACCAGTCGGCGAATTCTATAGCCCAGAATCTCTTCACCATGTCATCCTCGATATACTCCACCACTTTCTGACGATAGTTACGGTCTGTAAGCATACTTATCATTCCGCGCATTGTCGCATGAGGATAGTCAAGTAGCGCAAGTGTTGTGAAGCGGAAGACGTGCTCAAGTCTAGGAGTCCAGTTCGCACCGAACTGCTTACGAAGCACCTCGATTAAGCCTTGAGTGAGTTGGTGCTTGAATGTAGGATCAACATTCGCAAGTGGATTGAAAGATGATGGGAATTCTATATCACCTGGGTCGATAATACATACATCTTCGATACGTTCTTCTGGGACAAAGTCCAAAATATCGTCAATGAATTCACCGTGCGGGTCAATAATACATACACCATGTCCATAAGCTATGTCTTGGCGCACCATAAGCTCTTGGAGCTTGGACTTACCTACTCCAGATTTACCGATAATATAAAGATGGCGTCTGCGGTCCACACGCTTAATACCGAAGACGAATTTCTTCTCTTCAAGTGATGCCACGTAGTTCGTACGTCCAATGAAAGAGACTTCCGAAGGATCAGACTGCCCGAGTGTCGGTAAGTCTGGTGGTGGTGGAGCGTATTTAATTATCTGAATTTTGTTCGGTTTGTTTAGTGCCATATAGAACTTATGATATTGATATACAGATTGTAACAAATTCCAATAAAATAGTATAATAATTCATATGAATACAGAAGAACCTCTGCCTGAGAAAAAGAATCAAAAGAATCTAGAACAAAAAGCAGAAGAGTATATAAAGAAGCTAGGCCCAGGACTTGTGACTGGTGCTGCTGACGATGACCCTTCAGGCATAGCGACTTACTCACAAGCTGGTGCCAAATATGGTACCAACCTACTCTGGCTTGCTGTCTGGACTTTCCCTTTCGTTGCTATGGTGCAGGAAATGTGTGCCCGCATAGCTATAGTTACCGGTAGAGGGCTTGCTTCTAACATCAAGCGCACATATCCAAGGACCATATTATATGCTTGTACTTTTCTACTTTTTATTGCAAATACTCTCAATATTGGTGCAGACCTGGGTGCCATGGCGAAAGCTGTCCAGCTTATACACCCCGATGTATCTTTTATTTTCGCAATTATATTTATCGGAGTACTCTCTTTATCGCTTGAAGTTATCGTTCCTTATAAGAAATATTCCCGTTATCTTAAGTGGCTAGTGATAACACTCTTCTCTTATGTAGCAACAGGGCTCATCATCCACATGGATTGGGGTGCACTTTTACATGATGGCCTCATTCCTCACATAACATTTACGAAAACGCAAATACTACTCATCACCGGTATTCTAGGTACAACTATATCCCCTTACTTATTCTTCTGGCAAACTTCACAAGAAATAGAGGAACAGATTGAAGGTGGTAAAACTACCGTTAAAATGCGTAGAGATACGAAAGATAATGAAAAAGAGATAAAGAATATGCGCGTCGATGTATGGGTGGGAATGCTACTCTCGAACATGGTCATGTTCTTCATCATTGCTGTATGTGCAAATACTCTTTTCGTTAATGGTGTGACAAATATTGATACAGCAAGTGATGCAGCTATGGCCCTCTCACCACTTGTCGGTCCTTGGGCCTCAATATTATTTGCTGTAGGAATTCTAGGTACTGGAATGCTTGCTATACCTGTGCTTGCAGGTAGCACATCGTATGCTATAGCCGAAAGCTTCGGCTGGAAAGAAGGACTGCATCGCAAAGTCAGAGAAGCTCGATCTTTCTATGGAGTTATTGTAGTCTCAATACTCATAGGCATAGCCATCAACTTCATCGGCATAGACCCAATCAAAGCGCTAATCTATTCTGCAATTGCAAACGGTATTATCTCCCCTATTATTCTAGTATTCATAGTCCACATAAGTGGAAGCCACAAAATAATGGGACATTATAAAAACTCCCGTTTCGTAAACATAATGGGTTGGATACTAATAGTCCTTATGAGTATAACCGCTATCGCCGCGATATATTCTTTGATTTAAACCTTAAAAGCAACTTCGAAAGAATACATTCCCATACTGCATAACCCTAGTAACTTCTCTCCATCTTTTGGAGTACCGACGTCAATAATAGTCTCCCCTGTATTTGGGAGGATTTTTTGATAGTTAAGAGAGCGGATTACAAGTGATGACGAACAGTCGTAAGTTCCATTCGTTTTCACAACAAGCTTAGTCGGTATATCAGACTGTGCAATTGAAGTTCGAGGCAAGTAACCGCCTTTGGCTATTATCGGTATATATTGAACTCCATCTTTGATATAGCTTTGTTCTATCTGTGGAGCTTTCGTTACTTCTTCCACATTTTTCTTATTACTTAGAATAAATCCTATACCTATGACAAGTCCGATAGCTATAATAATTGAAGCTGTTTTATTCATAGAATATTATTATATATTAAATATTGGATTAATAATACCCAAACCTGCAAGCCCTGACAAAAGAGCGAATATTCCGAGTCCTATCACGACAACACCTGCAGACTTAAAGAATAGTGGCGCATGTTTACTTTGTGCAAATGAAGCCGAACCGAAAGATAGGAGTGCAAGCATCGGCAGTGTACCAAGTGCAAAAGCAAACATAATAAGGAACCCTGAAGTAAATGATCCACTTGAGAGTGCGGTCACCTGCATTGACTGTGTGAACCCACAAGGGAGGAAGAATGTTCCAAACCCTACCAAGAGTGGCGCGAAGTTCTTGTGTTCTACTTTCCTAAAGAATTTGAAAATTCCAGAATCAAATGCCACAGCGCTCTTCGCAAAAACACCAGCCAAATTAAGTCCGAGGAGCAACATCACAACTGATGCAATGATGCCTAAAATAGTCGCGAATGTAAAATTAACTCCTACGGCTTCCCCTACAATACCAAGCACTCCACCCAAGAGTGCGAAGCTCACAAGCCTCCCTGTATGAAAAAGTACGATTGTCTTCGTGTCACTTTTATCATCTTGGGAAATTTTTGCAGATAATGAGAGTACCAAGCCACCTACAACAGCCAAGCAACTAGAGACTGAAGCAATGAGTCCGATAATGAAGCTCGTTGCAGGTGTCACCTTACCCCCAATACCAAAATTCAAAATTCCAGACTTCTGGAGAAGAAAGAATAGAACGAGGAATACAAGCCCAATCGGTATTGCTGTCCAGATGATGTTATCTGAATTCTTTTCTTTTTCTTTTTTATCGACTGAGAGTGTATAGCCATTGCCGATAATTTTTGTTGTAAGTACCTTTGCCAAATCTTCTGCACTTTGATCAGTATCATCTTCTAGTTCAACAATTTGTTTTTTCAGATTTACTTCGACACTTTTTACTCCACCCTGATCACCCAAAATATCCTCAATCAAGATTTTGCATGATGCACAATGAGTCCCCGTCACATGAAATGTATATTTACTCATAATTATAATTTTTTACTTTTAATACGAAGCGAGTTGCCGACGACTGTTACTGATGACATTGCCATAGCAAATCCTGCAAATGCTGGATTCAGTAACCATCCGAATACTGGGTAGAATAGTCCTGCAGCCAGAGGTATCCCCACCACATTAAATATGAATGCCCAGAAGAGATTCTGTTTTATTCCTCGCATCGTCATATTCGAAAGCTTTATCGCTTGAGCAATCTTCGCAACGTCCCCACCGAGCAATGTAATCCCTGCAGACTCTATGGCCACATCAGTACCGGTACCCATCGCAATACCGACATCTGCTTGAACGAGTGCTGGGGCGTCATTAATGCCGTCCCCCACCATCGCCACAACTGCTCCACTATTTTGCAAGTCTTGTATCTTACCTCTCTTCTCTTGCGGTAACACTTCAGCCATCACTTCATCGATACCTACAAGGTCTGCTATGTAGCGTGCTGCAACAGGATTGTCACCTGTAAGCATTATAACTTTAATATTGCGAGAATGGAGCTTAGTTATCATGTCTTTCGATTCTTCTTTGACTGTGTCTGATAGCGCAATGAGTCCTACTTTCTTCTTATCAACTTCCATGATGACCACAGTTTTACCTTGTGCTTGGAGCTCTTGGATTTTAGTTTCTTCCATGTCATCTTTGGTTGGTTTGTGGATTGATATATGTTTACCACCGATAGATCCCACTACTCCCACACCTTCTAGTGATTGGAAGTTCGTCACACTCTCGAGTGTTACTTTCTCACTATTTGCTTTAGCCACAACTGCATCGGCAAGTGGGTGCTCAGAGAGCTTCTCTATACTTGCACTGATACGAAGTATATCTTTCACGGTCCACACACTATCAAGTGCAATAATATCAGTTACTTCTGGTTTACCTTTGGTAATTGTGCCTGTCTTATCAAGGACGACAGTATCTACATGGCTAAGCTTCTCGAGCGCTTCAGCATTACGGATAAGAATACCGTGCTCAGCGCCCTTGCCCACGCCTACAATAATAGCAGTCGGAGTAGCAAGGCCTAAAGCACATGGACATGCGATAACGAGCACACTAACAAAAGAATAGATACCGTAAGAAAGTGCAGTCGAGAATCCAAAAGCTTGCGTACCAATAGTAAGCCATAGAATGATTGTAAATACAGCAATACCAAGAACGACTGGAACAAAGACACTTGAAATTCTATCTGCAAGAGCTTGTATTGGTGCACGTGAGCCCTGCGCATCTTCAACCATTTTAATAATTTGTGCAAGCATTGTGTCAGAACCAATCTTCGTTGCTTTGAATTTGAAGTTGCCTTGTTTATTTATAGTGGCACCTACGACGAAGTCCCCTACCTTTTTATCGACAGGAATTGGTTCGCCTGTTATCATTGACTCATCAATAGATGAATAACCTTCTACTATAACCCCGTCAACAGGGATTTTCGATCCTGGTTTTACGATAAGGATATCCCCTATTTGTACTTCGTCTATAGGTACTTCCACTTCGGTATCATCACGCCATACTAATGCGGTCTTCGCTTGGAGGCCTATTAACTTCTCTATTGCCTCGCCCGTGCGAAGCTTTGAGCGTGCTTCGAGGTATTTCCCCAACATCACAAAACCAATAACCACAATCGTCACATCAAAATACGTCGTTTCAGGAAGACCCAGGTTTGTCCTTATATTTGGGAAGAGTGTAATCCCTAAACTATATAGGTACGCCACAGACGTCCCGATACCGATAAGCGTATCCATGTTCGCCACGCGGTAACGTAAAAACCTCACTACTCCTTGCAAGAATGGTTGCCCAATCCAAAAGAGAACAATACTCGCAAATATCATAGAAATAGTATTGAAAAGCGACATCGGCAAAGGAAAGTTCGGCACACCTGAGAATAGCTGTGCTGTAATGTCCCACATCATTAGGCCAAATACTAGAAGAGCAATAGGTAAGACAAATTGTGTCTTACTCTTCATTACCATTAATTCCTTTACTTTGTCTTCTTTAGACCCGCCTGCTCCCAAATGATTGTGAGGGCTGGCAGGTGTGTTTAAACCCATGTGCATACTATGGTCCTCACCTTTATTTTTAGATTCTTCGTCAATAAAACTATAACCCAACTTCTCAATCTCATTATTCATATGATCAACTGTAATTTCATGTTCGTCAAAAGAGATTGTTGCTTTCTCTGTTGCAACATTCACATTAATAGCATCCACACCCGGAAGAGTAGAAACCTTCTTCGTAATAATTGCCGAACAGCTCGCACAATGCATACCTTTAACTTGTAGTGTTTTGTTAGTCATATTGTATATGCAAGATTAAATCTTATACCATTCCATCCTCCAATCTTTAAAGAGTTTAAGTGTGGTAGTGAGGAATGTATCGACTGCGTCTACATTGTTGAGTATTTCTGTTCTGCTTGATTTCATTTTTACTTCATTGGTCATTACTAACCCTTCCTCGTGGTGAGCAATGAGTGCATTTAGGAATCTTAGATCGAATTTATCATCGTAACTTCCTAGATTGGCAACTATTGGATCCTTCACTTCTTTAGTGTCGCTATACCAATCCTTTTTCCATGCATACAGTTCTGCAATTGCTTTCGGTTCATCATTTAGAATCATAGTCGCTAAGTCTTTCATCTCTTGTCTTTGTGTTTGTGCTGATGCTTGCGTCGCCAAAAGCATCGCTCCTCTGTGGTGTGCAATCATTGCATTAAGGTAACGAAGGTCAAAAGTCTTATCCGGACGACCGAGGTCCATTGCACTTTTATCATACATACTTCCTTTATACTCTGGGGTACTAGCATACCCAACTACGAGTCCGAGCACACCGGTGACTACCATAAGTGAAATTGCGAGTGTTGTTGAAATTTTTGACATATATTTATTTAAATTTAATAATAAAAAAGATAATTTACTGCATGTTATAAATCTTTAATAATTCCTTTACTGCACCATCTTTGTCTGCCTTTATTTGCTCTACAAGGCAAGACTCTAAATGCCCTTTTAATAATTCCGTGCGTGCACTATGAAGCAGCCCTATAACGCTATCTATTTGTTGGATAACTTCTGGGCAGTACCTACCGTCGTCGACCATTTGAGGAATCTTCGCTATACTTCCTATTGCCATATTAATAACTTTGCGAGCCTTTGTATTCGGCTCACCGTATTTGTGAACATGATTGTGATTTTGTTTTACCATATACCCTATGGTATAGGGTATGGGTCTTAAAGTCAAGTGGATAACTAATAGTTCAATAGTATTTAAATTTTGCTCTACCCTCGCTTGGTTGTCTATTTATCATATTTGCAAAAATATAAAAATACGGTAAGATAGATGAATTGGGCCGTTAGCTCATATGTAGCGCCTTCCATGGCAAATACAAGTTACATTGTTTATTTATAAGTTTATATGGGCCGTTAGCTCATCTGGTAGAGCACCTCATTTGCAATGAGGGGGTGGCAGGTTCGAGTCCTGTACGGTCCACAGAAACATACGTCGTCAGAAAAATGGGTCGCGCCCGATCGCGCGATAAAATGGCGGGGGTTAATAAAATCCGAATTAGGCTTTTGGGTTAATGCGAATTCGGTGGGTGGGCAAAATGAGATGGAGATGAATTTGTCACGCAATTGTTGGTTCGTTCCAATTTTTTTGAAATAGTCACGAATTTCAAAAAAATTGTCACTAGAAACCAATTGCGTGGCTTTTTTTATATCTAAAATCCATTCCCGCAATGGTTCGACCCAATTATTTCTCTCCGTTCGGGCGGAGTCAATTTTCTGTGCGAGAGATACTTTTTGTTTTAATAATTCGTTTTTCTTGGCGAGATAATTTTCTTTTGGGATGTCGCCGTCTAGATATATCGTGATTAAATTATCGAGCTTCTTCTGTATCTCTCGCTCATTATCTTTAATCCGCCCGACATAGCTTCCCGACGACACTTTCGCTTCTTTTTCCCATTCGTTCGTTTTTTCTTCCATATACTTTATGCAGTCGTCGGGAAGCGTAATTCCTTGAAGTCGTTCTCTTAGTTGAAAGACCAATAAATCTTCCCGCAAATATTGTTGAGAACAATTTCCTTTTTTCTTTGTGCAACGATAATAACGATACCGTCCGCCGTTACCTTTTACCCATTGTGCGGTTATCATACTTCCACACTCGCCACAACGAAATAATCCTGTAAAAGGAAAATTGTGACCAACTTTTGTTTTGCGGGGTCGTGAATGTTCTTTCAATCGCATTTGAACGGCTTCAAATAATTGAGGAGAAATAATTGGCGCAAAGCTTCCTTGGTAAAACTCACCCTTATGTTTAAGTAAACCGATATATACTTTATTCGTGAGCATTTCGAAGGTAGAAGCTTTGCCAAGTGGCGTTCCGTTTCTCGTCACGACGCTATGTTCCGCCAAAAAATTCGATAGAGACGGGAGAGTGTGCTTACCCGTGGCATATTCCTCAAATGTTTTGACAATTATTCTCGCAAGAATAGGATCGGGTTCAATATTTCTCGTTCGTGGATTATTTGTATAGCCACGGGGCGCTTTGGTAAGCCACTCGCCTCGTCGTACTTTTTGGCGGAAACCTCGTTCAACGTTTTGTTTAAGATTATCGGAATAATATTTACTTTGTCCGAACGCCACTTGAAGCATAAAGAGACCTTGCGGGGTGGGTTCAAACCAAAATGTCGGAAAGCGTAAAGAAACTATCTTGGTCGTGTCTACGGCGTAAATGATGCGACCTCCGTCAATACTATTTCTCGCTAGTCTATCAGGATGCCACGCTAAGATACCAACGCCGTCCATCGACTCAATGCGGGACATCATCTCGCCGAATTTCTCACGACCCGGTTTTTTTGCACTTTTCGACTCTTGAAATTCCTCAAGAATTTCAAGATTTTCTTTACGCGCGAATTCACGTAATTCGAAAAGTTGAGCTTCGATACTCATAATCTGATGGTCGTCATCCTCGGTTGATTTTCGCGCGTATAGAAAATATTTTGGTTTAATCATAATTAGTTTTTAGATATTAAAAAAGAAGAATCCATATCTCATCTCATTTATGCACCCAATGCCCACCCACCGAATTCGCATTAACCCAAAAGCCTAATTCGGATTTTATTAACCCCCGCCAGATTATCGCGCGCAAGCGCGCGACCCATTTTTCTGACGACGTATGTTTCTGTGGTGAATTACTATCCTTTGCACGAACTTATTTCGAACAAAATGAAAGCTAATCTTACACTCGACTTTTATTATTAATTTTAATCTCTCTACTACGCTCTACTAATGTATTAATTCTCTAAAATGTGGACTCGGTTTTGC